>MFXK01000017.1 GCA_001788835.1 Candidatus Peregrinibacteria bacterium RIFOXYB2_FULL_33_20 | reverse complement strand
CAAGTCCCTCTCTTTCAAGCTTGTCCTCGACTCCGATCGGGGAAGAGGGATTTAGGGTGAGTTTTTAAAGGATATTTATATTTTTCAAAGTAAAAATCAGATGATCCTAATTTATTTGACAAATATTTTGAAGTCAAATAACATATCAAGGAAAATTGATGTGTTCACATGGAAAATAATAAAGAACAAATATTAGAAGTATTAAAAGCTTTAAGTAATAAAGTTCGGCTTGATATTGTTTTTTATCTTATTTCAGGTGAAAAATGTGTTTGTAAAATATTTGAACATTTAAATTTGTCACAAAATCTTGTTTCTCATCATTTAGGAATACTAAAGAAACAAAAAATTATAATAGGAAGAAGAGAAGGAAAGTGGATACATTATTCTTTAAATATTAATAATTTAAAATATATGGCAACATACACTTATAAATGTTTGGATTGTGCAAATATTTTTGAGATTCAAGCAACAATTCAAGAAAAAGAAGAGGGAACAAGTGATAAATTTATTTGTCCTGGATGTTTATCCAAAAATTTGAGTCAAGAATTCTCTGCTGTTAATTTTATAAAAAATATTTTCAAGAATAATAGTCAAAGTTGTTGTTCTGGTAATGATTGCAAGGTTCAAAGTAAAGAGAAAAAATGTTGCAAGTCAAATAATGATTGCTGTAGATAAAAGAATATTCATTAAATTATAATATGCTTCAACAATTTGCTGATTGGTTAGTTTATTCATTCCTCAATTTTGATAGTGGTTCAAGAATAGCTAGTAGTGTTAATTTTTTTGTTTACGATACAATTAAGATTTATTTTTTAATTTTAATAGTAGTTTTTGTTATTGCATTTATTCGTACTTTTTTATCACCACATAAAATCAAAGAAACATTAGCTAAACAAAGATTTGGAATCGGTAATTTGTCAGCGTCAATTCTTGGTGCCGTTACTCCATTTTGTTCTTGTTCCTCAATTCCAATTTTTATAGGTTTTTTGGAGGCGGAAATACCACTTGGAATTGCTTTTTCTTTTATAATTACTTCACCGCTTGTAAATGAGGTTGTTTTTGTTCTTATGGGTGGAACTTTTGGATGGAAGATTGCAATTTTATATGCTTTAGCTGGAATTTTTTTAGGTGTTATTGCAGGTTTAATTCTTGGAAAAATGAATCTTGAGAAAGAAGTAATTTTGAAATTTAGAAATAATAAAGGTGAAAAATTATCTTTAACTTATTTGCCAAAAACTATTGAGGGTAAATTCCAATTTGCTTTTACTGAAAGTATAACAACTTTCAAAAAACTTTGGATAGTTATATTAATAGGTGTAGCAATAGGAGCTGGGATTCACGGCTATGTGCCAGTAGATTTTTTCCAGAAATATCTTGCAATTAATTCGTTTTTGGCAGTACCTATAGCAACTTTGATAGGCATTCCAATCTATGCAGGATGTTCCACTCTCGTACCAATTATTTTTGCTCTGACAGCTCAAGGAATACCTCTTGGAACAGCCTTAGCTTTTATGATGGCTATAGCTGGATTATCACTGCCTGAAGCAATAATGCTCAAAAAAGTTATTTCCATGAAACTTCTAACAATCTTTTTTGGCACAGTTGGCGTTGGTATTATTTTGATTGGATATTTGTTTAATTTGATTTAAGTGTGAAGAATTTTAATTGAAAGTAAAAAAATAAAATTGCAAAAATTAGTTGTATTTTTTTTGATTAAATGATAAATTTTTTTCTTATTTTTTAATCAAATGATGGTTTATGACTAAAGAAAAATATGGATATGATTCTGTAAGTCGTTTACGAGATGTTGTGGTAAGAAGGGGAGAAGATCATGGTCTTAATTTTGACGAAATAGATGAAGCCATCATTATAGGTTCTGGTTCTGGTGCCATTCCAGAAGAAAATATGAATATCGAAAAGGCTGGTGAACCTAGCGGTCCTATTATTTTGACTTATGAAGACGTATTAAAAGAAGCTGGAATAATTGGTTGGTCTGATCAAGTAAGGGCTTTTTTATATATACTTTTTGGCAGAGATTCTGGTGAAAATGATACTGGACACAAAAAAAGACTTATCATAGGTCCGATTGTAGGTTTAGGAGATAAACCACTTATAGTTCAAGATGGCCGAGAACATTTATATGAAGGCACTGATCCTAAACGAGCAATTATTTGGTTGAGATTGATGCAGTTATTAGGAGTGCAAACTATTATTGGTTCAAATGCGGCTGGGATTCTTACTCCAAATACATTAAAAGAACCTTCTATTATGTTGATTAATGATTTTTTGGAAGTTAATTGTGGAGATAATAATCCATTAAAAGGAAAAAATGAATCAGAGTGTGGTGTAAGATTTCCTTCTGTTACTGCAATGTATAATGTAGCGTTTCATGAAAAAATATTAGATTTAGCTAGAGAAATATGTGGATCTGTAACAGATGGTATTTATTTTAGAGCCCCTGGTCCAAATTATGAAACAGTTGCTACTGTTTTGGATATGCGCGCAAGACTTGAAAATTTTTGGCGACAAGGACAACAACAAAATGGACTTAACGAATGGTTCCAAGGTCAGGCAAGAGGCGTTGTAGGTATGTCTACAGTATATGAATTGTTAACAATTTTTCATGCAATGCAATCAAAAAAACATCCTGCTTTCCAAAATTTGATTTTATTTTTTAGTGTTTTAACTAATTATGCGGCATCTTTAGGCCCAAATGGTTTTGTTGCTCAATTAGATGGAGAAGAAGTACAAAGGAAAGCTAATCAAATGAAGGTTGAATTATTAAATATAATTAAAAAGATTTTAGTGGAATCAAGAAATGGAAATATTTCTCGAATGGTACCTGTTCAAAATTAATAAATATTTTTTACTTTACCTTTATGATAGCAGAATCAGTTCAAAATCCTTATTTAAAAGAATTAGATGTGGATTATTTACATCATTTAGGCTTGAATAATACGATGCCTCTCAAAGGAATGTTTGGAGATGTGCGATATGTTTGTATGTCTGGGAGTGCTGATAGAGTAAAGAATTTTGCGGAACAATTAGTAAAAGAATTTGGATTTGAATTGCCATTTGGAGGATTACAGCCAATTGGCACAAAAGAAAGATATTCATTGTATAAAGTAGGTCCGATTCTAATCGTATCCCATGGAATTGGAGCTCCATCTGCTAGTCTTCCTTTGAATGAAATAACCAAACTTTTAGAACACGCTAAATGTCCCTATTATGAGTATATTCGAATAGGTACTTCTGGTAGTTTGGGAGTGGAACCAGGTACAGTAGTAGTTACTTCAGAAGCGGTAAATGGTGAACTTAAAGCTGAAGATGAAAGAACAATTTTTGGGGAAAAAGTGAAACGTCCGACACAAATAAATCGAGCATTAACTGAGAGAATATTTGCGGCGCGAGGAGATATAGTAACTGTGATGGGTAAAACCATGAGTTGTGACGGTTTTTATGAAGAGCAGGGACGTCTTGATGGCGCTCTAAAACCACTATATACATCAGAAGAAGCTATGGCGTTTTTGCATAAAGCTTATGAAGCTGGAGTAAGAAATATAGAAATGGAAGCGTTACAAATAGCGGCTTTTTGTTTAGCAGCAGGTATACCGGCGGCGGTTATATGCACAGTAATTGTAAATCGGTTTAATGGCGATCAAATTACTTCAACGCCTGAAGAATTAAAGAAATTTTCCGGTAATGCAGAACGAATTGTTATGGATTATCTTAATAAAGATATAGAGGAAAAAGGTGTGTCAATCAATTATAAGCCATATTTAACTGTTGATGAATTACCTGAAGACGAACAGGAATTGGTAAGAAGCGCAAGAGAAGCAATGGAAACTATGGCTCAAAGCAAGCATTACCGTTTTGTAGTTGGCGCGGCTGTACAGGCTGAAACAGGGGAAATTTATGTGGGCGCTAATGGTGAAAGAAGCAATGGAGATGGTATATGCGCTGAACGAATAGCTTTAGCTAAATTAGAAGGAGATAAGAAAAAATTCAAAAAAATAGTGACTATCGGTAAACCTGCCGGGATTGAATCCAGTATACCAACCGCTCCTTGTGGCAGATGTCGTCAAGCATTAAGAGATTTTGCAAAACCAGGAGAGGAGCATAGATTTATTATGGTTTCCAGTACAGGTAATGTTTTGGTAAAAAATGATATTGAAGAATTATTACCAATATCTTTTGGAGATACAAATTTAGAGGAGTAATTAATAGTATCGAAAAGATTTATCGTGAATAGATTTTGAATGAAAATCTTGACGGATAATTATAATAAATTCTAGATTCTGGTTTTTACTAATTTTCAAAAATATCATCTGTTTCCTTGTCATTTGCCTTTCTTAATATATCTGCAAATTTTCGTAGTAAATCAGGAAATAATGTAAATTCTATTATATCTGATTTGAAAATTTTCACTAAATATTCACGAAGATCCTGCCTGCTTTTCCCAATAATTGTTGCCCATAGCTTCTTAAATTCCGCCTCTAAATGCATATTTAATGGAAGCCCTTCTCCACAACTGTCAACTAAATTAGCGAGGTGAGTTAGCATTACAGGTGTGTTTAAAAATACTTCAGGATATGTTTTCAATATGCCTCTTAAATTTTGTATATTAAGAGGAGGTATTAGTGACTGACTGGAAGATTGACGAGACTCATGACTTATAATTTCCATAATTTAAAAATTTTTTTAAAAAAAGAAGAGTACAATCTAACAGAAAATAATTAAAAATTCAAATTTTGATTTGGATCATTTTAACTTAAAATCTCTTGCAAAATATATACAAAGGAGTAAATAAATTTATAGAAGTATTTTTTTTATATGATAGTTGATATAAATAACGAAGAACCTCCTCCGGACCCGTTGGGGGCTAATAATAAAACTATTCTCCTTGTTAATACCGGTTTTCCAAGCAAAGAGTTCATTTTGAAACGCATCAAAGAATTAGGTGTAAATATTATTGTCTTACATAAACAGATCAATTGGGCTGAGCCTTATATCAGTCACTGGATTTTTACTGATGTTTCTAATCATGATCAAGCTTTGCATGATTTGTCAGATTTCTTGACTTTGCATCCAGCAGTGAAAATTGATGGAGTTATTACATTTTGTGAAAGTTACAATAACGAACCGTTATTGGTCGCCAAAATTGCTGATAAATATGGTCTTAAGGGCCTTAAATCGGTAGTGGTAGAAAATTTTAAGAATAAATTTTTATTTAGAAAATTTTGTGAGAAATATGATGTACATGCGCCCAAGTGTGTTTTGATAGATTCAGCAAAAGATTTGCACACCGCGCTCACCACTTTGACATTTCCGGTGGTAGTGAAGCCTACCCATGGTTCAAGCAGTGCCTTTGTGATCAAGGCTGACAATAAAGATGATTTAATTGAAAAATATGAAGCGATAAGATTGAAGGTGCCTGCCAATAAACAATATGTAACGAAAGATGCCAAAATTATAGTCGAAGAATATATTAGCGGCAGTGAAGTGGATATTGATATTTTGATTCAAAATGGTGAGGTTAAATTTTATTCTATTTCTGATAATTTAGAAACTTGTGAACCTTATTTTATTGAGACAGGATTTAATATTCCATCACGGCTGCCTGTTGATGAACAGGATGATTTGTATGCTATGGCGGTGAAAGTGTTGAAGGAATTTTCTGTTACTGATGGCTGTATCCATTTTGAAGCTAAATCGACAAAGGAAGGGGCGGTGCCGATTGAAGTAAATTTACGCATGGGGGGGGATGAAGTGAGAGATTTTGTATTAGGGGCATGGGGTATTGATTTGATTGAACAGGCAATAAAAATAGCTTTGGGAGAAGATGTTAAAGTGATTAAATCATCACAAGCCAAGCAATGTTTTGCTGGATTTGATTTGATGTCTGATCATTCAGGCGTAGTGAAAAGATTGCATGTTGATGAGCGTATTCATCAGAAAAGTTATTTGCAAAAATTAGAATTTTTTAAAAAAGAAGGTGATACCTTGCTAGTGCCTCCAGATGGTTATGAATATCTGGGTTTTGTCACTGTTTCAGGGGATACAGAATATGAAGCGAAGCAAAATTTACAAGAAGCTTTGGGCTTAATCAATTATGAAATTTCTAAAATTCACTCTTAAATATTTTTTAAAAATATGAGCGAGACTTTACATGGTAAAACAATACTAATACTGAACACTGGTCCTCATGAAAAAAGATTTATTCTGGAGCGGTTGAAAGAGCTTGGGTTAAATTTGGTGGTGGTTAATAAAACTAAAAACTGGGCGGAGGATTGCATAGATCATTGGGTAATTACTGACAATGAGGATCATGATAGAGCTTTGCAAGATATTGCCAATTTTATGAAAGTTCATTCTGAAATTAAGATTGGCGGGGTGATGACATTCTGGGAACATGATGTTTTGTTGGCTTCCAAATTAGTTGATAAATATGGATTTAAGGGAATTTCTTGGAAAGTTGCTAATAAGGTTCGTAATAAGTATCTCTTTAGAGAATTTTGCGGTCAACACGATATCCCCGCGCCAAAACATAAATTGATTACAAATGAAGTTGATTTGAAATATGTGTCTGAAAATTTTACCTTTCCTTTGGTGATGAAGCCGACTTTGGGAGCGGCTAGTTGCTGGGTGGTCAAAATCGAAAGCCAAGCGGATTTGAAAAAAACCTTTGAATTTATCAAAAGTAATATTAATAGCGATGAAGAAAAATTTATTAGAGAATCAGAATTATTTGTGGAGGAATATATTGACGGCAATGAAGTGGATATGGATATTTTGATTCAAGGTGGTGAGATTAGGTATTATTCGATTACTGATAATTTTAAAACTCAAGAGCCATATTTTGTGGAAACTGGACAAATTATTCCATCAATTTTATCTAAAAAAAGACAAAACGAACTTTTTGTTATGGCTAAAGATACTTTGAGTAAATTACATATTACTGATGGCTGTATGCATTTTGAAGCAAAGTCTAGTGAGCATGGAGCCGTGCCGATTGAAGTAAATTTGCGGATGGGAGGCGATGAGGTTTGGAGTTTTGTTAAAGGGGCGTGGGGCTGTGATTTGGTGGAAAATGCGGCCAAAATTGCTTTGGGAATTGATATGGGCGAAATTAAACGAGGCTTGAAACCATTGACTTATTTGATGGGTAAATATTTTTTGCCGAATAAGTCTGGGGTTTTGGCCTACTGTAATTTGGATGAAAGAGTGCGCCAAAAAAAATACTTATACGATTTGCAGTTGTTTTGGAAAAAAGGCGACAAAGTTATGGCTCCGCCCGATGGGTATGATTATTTGGGCTGGGTAACGGTGAAAGGTGATAACGCGCAGGAAGCGGAAAGCAATATGCAAGATGCTTTTAATCATTTAAGTTATAAAATTATATAATAAATTAAATTTTATTTATGCAAGTTATAAACTCTTTACAGGGTAAAACAATTTTGTTGGTTAATACCGGTTCTATTAAAAAGAAATTTATCGTTGAGAGATTAAAAGAATTAGGCTTGAAAATTATCGCCCTTCACAAAGAAAAGAATTGGGCGGAAAGTCTAGTTGATCATTTTATTATTGCCGATAACAATAATCATGCGGAAGCCATAACAGCGGTAGAACGCTTTATGGTGAGACATCCGGATCTGAAAATTGAAGGGGCTTTAACTTTTTGGGAGCAGGATGTAGTGTTGACTTCCAAAATTGTGGATAAATTTGGTTTTATTGGCATCCCTTTAACTATTTCTTCTCAGGTCAGAAATAAGTATTTATTTCGGGAATTTTGTCGTAACAATAATTTGCCAGCGCCTAAGCATAAATTGATCAAAAACAAGGAGGATTTGGATTATATTGCGCGGAATTTTACGTTTCCTTGTGTCATTAAACCAACTTGCGGAGCGGCAAGCTTGTTCGTGATCAAAATTGAAAACACTTATGAATTAGTGAAATTTTATAATTATTTAAAAGATAATTTGTGCAAAAGAGAGGAAGCTGTGATTCGCGAGTCAGATATTTTGGTGGAAGAGTACATTGATGGTGATGAAGTGGATATTGATATTTTGGTCCAAAATGGCGAAATTAGATATTACTCAATTACTGATAATTTTAAGACCCGTGAGCCTTACTTCGTGGAGACCGGACAGATTATTCCTTCTCTTTTACCAGGTAACAATCAGGATGAATTGATTAGTATGGCCAAGTCTACTTTGGAAAAACTGCGAGTGAAAAACGGTTGCATTCATTTTGAAGCCAAGTCTACGAAGAATGGAGCCGTACCGATTGAAGTGAATTTACGAATGGGAGGCGATGAGGTTTGGAGTTTTGTGAAAGGGGCGTGGGGCTGTGATTTGGTGGAAAACGCCGCCAAAATCGCTTTAGGCATTGATATGGGTAGAATTGAGCGTGGAGCTAAGCCAAACATGTATTTAATGGGTCAATATTTCTTGCCTGATTTTTCAGGGCATTTAGCAACATTTAACGTAAACGAAGATATTTATGGTAAAAAATATTTATACGATTTTCAACTATTTAAACAAGAAGGCGATGCGATTTTTGCGCCGCCTGAAGGTTATGACTATTTAGGCTGGGTAACGGTCAAAGCGAATAATGCGGCGGAAGCGCAATTGAATATGCAAAATGCTTTCAGCCATTTCCATTATCGTATTGATAAATTTACTAAGGAAAATACCAGTCCTCAATTATGGCGTGCTTTTGAAAATTTGCGTCAGTTGAGATCAGTTGTTTATGCGAATGCGTGATGGGGTATACAAAATTTTAAAAATCGCTAAAATAAATATGTATTTGTTGAATTTACCTAAATATGAGGATAGCCATTGTTTATTCTAATTTTAATCTGCCAATTACCAGTAATTTACTCAAAGGCGCTTTGAAATATTTGCAAGAAATGAAATTTAACGTGAAAAATGTCAAAATTGTGGAAGTTCCTGGAGTTTTTGAAATTCCTTTAATTTGTAAAAAATTAGCCAAAAGCAAGAAATATGATGCGATTTTGACTTTGGGGGCGGTGATTAAAGGCCAGACTGATCACTATGAAATGCTTTGTCGGGCCATGGTAGATGGAGTGCGGCAAGTGATGTTGGATTTTGAAATTCCGATTGTGTTTGAGGTGTTGATGGTGCGCGATATTTTGCATGCCAAAGCGAGGGCTTCCCTTAAAAATTGGCATGAAAACAAAGGCTATATTGGTGTCAGAACTATTTTTGAAATGATGGAGACCATGAAAAGATGCTAATGCTAAAGCTACGGAGTATATAAATAATCAGTAATTTTATTATTATGAATTTAAAATCAGTAAACCTCAAAAATAAACGTGTTTGGCTTAGAGTAGATTTTAATGTGCCAGTGGATAGCCAAGGCCTTATTTCAGATGATACTAGAATTATGTCTGCCTTGCCGACCATTAAATATTTGTTGAAAAAAGGAGCAAAACAGATTATTCTTGCCACGCATTTTGGTAGGCCCAAAGGACAAATTATTGATGATTTACGGGTAGGATTTATCGCTAAATATTTAGAAAAAATTTTAAAAGAAACAATTTGGCAATCGAAAGAAGTAGCGCCAAAAGAAATACCAAACTCAGCCAAAATCGCTATGCTGGAAAATGTCAGATTCGATCCTGGCGAAGAAAAAAATGATGAAAAACTGGCTAAAGCTTGGGCGAAACTGGCGGATATTTATGTTAATGATGCTTTTGGCTGTTCCCATCGAGCTCATGCTTCAATTGTTGGTATTGCTAAGCTTTTGCCAAGTTATGCCGGACTTTTGTTGCAAAGAGAAATTGAGGTTTTGACTGAAGTTTTAGATCATCCCCAAAAACCTTTAACTTTGATAATTGGTGGAGCCAAAATTGACACTAAAATTGGCGTGTTAAAAGAATTTATTCATAAGGCAGATAATATTTTGGTGGGCGGAGGCATTGCCAATACTTTTTTATTTGCGCAGGGTTTTGATATTGGAAAATCACTCTATCAGGAGGATAAATTAGAAACTGCGCAAGAAATTATGTTGAGTGCTGAAGTTTATAAAGATAAATTTGTAATTCCAAGCGATGCCGTGGTGGCAAGTGAGATGAATGATAAAGCTCTAACCTTAAATTTGCCGGTAGAGGATGTGGAAGGCGATATGAAAATTTTGGATATTGGCAAAACTACGCTCATGAAATATTTGTATGTGATTAATAAATCCGCCATGATTATCTGGAACGGACCATTGGGGCTTTTTGAATGCGAATGTTTTGCGAAAGGGACAAAAAAAATTGCTGAAGCGTTAGCAATTGCTAAAGGCAAGGTAATAATTGGTGGCGGAGAAACAATCGATGCTTTAAAAAGGTTTAAGATTGATGAGAAAAAGTTTTATCATGTCTCAACGGGTGGTGGAGCCATGTTGGAGTTTTTGGAGGGCCGAGAATTGCCAGGGGTGAAAGCGTTGGCTGGATAACTTTTTAAAATTTAATTTAGCAAAAAAATGAAAAATTTTTTTCTAAGCATTTTTCTTTGCTTATTAGTATTAAATTTAAGTGCCTGTGGTGATCAAAAACCAGCAGAAACAGTCAAAAATACCAAGCCACAATTAGAGCTTTTGAAGAACAACAAAAGTCCGTTGAAAGATAAATTAATTGGGAGAATCAAAGATAGCGATATTCCTTTACCAATGGGTTTTGAATTAAAAAAAAGTAGTGATTGTGCAGCGGAAAGGGTATTAACTTCCGATAGTCAAATCACTTTGCAAGCTAGTTCTGATAGTTTTATTTTTGTTATTGCGAAAATGCCTTATAAAAAAGGCGAGGCATTGCAAGATAATAGTTGCGTGCTTAAATTAGTCAAACCAATTGAATTTAAGAGTGAAATAGCTAATTTAAAAATTGATTTTGCTTCTGACCGAATTAAGAAATTTGCCCAAAGCAATATCGGTAAAGCGATTTTGGCCAAAGATGTCAGCGATAAAATTTTTTTGAATGAGATGTTAAAAAAGAGAATGCAGGAAAGAGAAGATCAAGGAGAACAGTTTGAAGTTTTATCTCCATACCAATTATATGTCACTCCTGAGTCGCAAGATCTGCAAAAAATTGTGGCAGGATTAAATTCTTATCAGGATATTTTGGATTTTGTATTGCAAAAAGTGGCTTGGATTGCGGATAGCGAATTTATCCCATATTATGTGGAAAGTGGTGGCAAAGTGGCATCTGAGAGTGATTACTGGTTTACGCCTGAGGAACTTTTGACTATTACGCCTGTCTTGAATCCTGGTCCGCAAGTCATTAAAAGTGATTGCTCAGAGCAGGCGAATTTTTTGGTTTCAGCTTTAATTGTTAAGGGCTACAGTCCAGATAATATGCGAGTAGTCTTAGCGGAAGTTGATTTTGGTGAGGGGCAAAAAGGTGGTCATGCCTTTGGAGAATATTATGATGAAAGTAATCAGGTGTGGGTGCCTATTGATGGCACGATGGGTGAGTATATTGAGAATGGAGTTATGAAACAAGGAATTGATACTATTGTTTTTGATTACTTTTTGACGCATGAATATAAAGTAGATCAACTTTGGTATGCTTATAATAATAAATATTTTTTAGATTTTGAAGGTAAAGAAGAATCAAATGCCCCAGCCAATTGGCAAAAACCACAGGCTACTCTAGAGAATGTTTTGGAAGGGCAGCTGGGGGAAGGGGAATAGGTTTTCCTGAAAAATATTTTGATTACTGAATGGAGGCGACGCTGGCTTCCGGAGGGAAAGTGTCATCATCACCATTAGTTGGATTTATATCTAGCAATTGATCATCACAGATATTTTCATTTGCTCTCTGAAGTCTTCCATCAACCCAACACCATTCTTGATCACCAAAACCATCAACCGCAAAAGTCTTATCTTCATTTGGATGGACAAGCCCTGTTCTTGTTATAGCTTTTACTGCCAAATTTTGTCTTGTTTCTGCTGATGAATCCACTATTTCTGGAGTTCGTGGCATCTGGCACGCAGACAAAAAAGTTAGCACAGCAGTTGCTATTCCTAATAACTTATTAGCGTCTCTTAGATTATTATTATGATAATGTTTTTCGAAATTTCCCATACGCAATGATTAATTTACGGATAAGAAATTATAGCTAAAACGAGTAATTTGTCAAATTTTATATTTATTCTTTTTTGTTTCGGACCTTTTTGTTGGCTGATTCTAAAATCGACCTGATTATTTGTAAGAGCTGGTTGGTCAAAGCGATGGGTTTGAGCAGGCAGTCTTGCACTTTGTTCACGGTTTCATCGACCTGATCAACAATTTTGGTGACATCGCGCAGGATAAAAACTAAGTAGATAAGGGCCAGGGCCAGCAGAATAGTGAGCAAGGAAACAGAACTGGCAATGATTATATATAGGTAGTCGGGCATAGAGAGAAGATTAATTATTATAAGTATTGCACAAAAGCATTTTTTGGACAAAAGATTTTTATTTTTGAAACTCTTTTTGTTGCTTTTTCGTGTACTATTACGTTAATCTGTTTAACAAAAGTTTAACATATTGACAAAAAATAAAAAACATATATAATGGTATCTTTTCTATAAAAAAGATTTTATAATTTATGGAAACCAGCCAAAAATCCACCGCGTTAGATGAAGCTTTAAAATATAATAGAAGACCTATCTTTATACCATCGGTTTTGCTTGATTCTGATAGTAGTATAGCTAAATTAGCTACCTTAGATAAGGCTACGATATATGTAGGAGATGTCAATGGTGAGGATGATGCTGATGCTGATGAAAGGCCATATAGTCATCCAGGTGTAAAAACAAGAGCAGCTATTGAAAAACTTCTATCGAATCAATCTATATTTAAGAAAGTGAAAGAAGGTGAATTAGAGATATATGCTGGAGGATTTTTGGGTAAAGGAGCTGTTGCGGAAGCATTTAGGTTATGGAGTCCAGATATTAAATGTTCTGTATTAAGGCCAACAGATGATGTATTAAAATTTTCATGGTTTGATTGTACAAGTCCTAGAGCGTGTTTGTTTGACTTAACAAGTCTTAAAGAAGAGTTGCCATTTTCTGTTAATAATCCAGCAAGTGTAGAAACAAAGTGGGTTGGAGTAGGATTGTGTGGGCTGGAAGGATCTGACTGCGGAGGGCTAATGGAAAAAATGGAATACATTAGAAGAGCAAATACTTTAAGGAAATTTTTAAGGCAAAGAAAAACAGATGATTCTGTTGAAGACCGAGCAAAAAAAACTCGTTTTTTTCAAATGAGATCATTGGGTACAGCTTTGGAAGAAGTTAAAAATAAACATTTAAGAGGTAAAATACATAGAGATTTAAAACCTGAAAATATATTTTTGGGTGGTAATAATGAGGCTGATACAGGTAAACTTGGAGACAATTCATTTTGTACGACTCCTGAACGTATAAAAAAACGTAAGAAAAAATTGATGACTGGGACACCTAAATATATCCCATGGATGTTGAAAGAATCAGATAAGCCAACCTTTGCAACAGATGCTTATGCTTTGGGTGTAATTGGGTTGGAAATAATTGATTCTGATTTAATGAGAGCCAAATTTACAGAAGGAACAAAGTTAAACGGTGATAAGTTAAAGATAACAGAAAATAATGCGCTTGGTTATATTGGTAAAAAAATAAGAGAAGGCGCTAAGGAAATATCTGAAAAAAAACAGAAATACGCAGCAAATATCAGTGCGGAAACTGGTTCTGATTATGATGCAATTATAGAGTTTATAGAATTGTGTTATAAATTAGTATCTGAAGACGTTGAAGATAGGTTTTGTGATGAATCTATCCCGAGAGAAGAAAGGTATAATAGTAATCAGGTTTTGGTGAAGCCAGCACGCATGATGGATGATATTTTAAATAGAATGAAATGCGGTAATCAAACAATGGTGGTCTTAAAATTAAATGGTCATAGGCTGGAAGATGCCACAAAAATTGTAAATTTAATGGATGTAGCAGAAAGAGCAAAAACAGAAGCTAAAGTAAAGGAATTAATAGCAAGCAGAAAAACAGAGATTGAACAAGAAAATGCAGATATACCTTTCCTTATTATAAGGGATGGCCGACCTGTTACTGTTAGCACAGATATAAGAGAGTTCGTTGATAATTCTTTAAAAGCGCTAATTATAGCTGTTTCACCTGATTTAGAAGATGAGTCTGAATCAGAAGAAGTATTAACATTGGAAGAAGAATCAATGGTCATGTTATCTGAACAGAGTGGGAATAGAGATGGAAATGGAGATGAAGATGTTGTTCTCTTAACTGAGGTGGTAAAAGATGGAAGGCCAGAAACAACTGCATCTACTGAAGGAGAGCCTGAATTATTGATTGAAGTAGTGACAGCTCCAGCTCCAGCTCCAGCTCCAGCTCCAGCTCCAGCTCCAGCTCCAGCTCCAGCTCCAGCTCCAGCTCCAGCTCCAGCTCCAGCTTCAGCTTTACCATTCCATATTGAAAAACAAAATGAATTACCAGTAGCCGTTTCTCCATTAGCAGAAAGAGAACATCAGCTTAAAACTCCATCCTCTCCTTCCACTTCCTCACATCGCTGGATTTGGCCATTGGTAGGAATTGGGTCTGCAGGAATGATTGTTGGGGCAGGGATACAAATGTATGACACTTATCAATCAAATGCACAACAGGCTCAAACAGGATTAGCTGATCCAACTTTATCTCCGACTCAATCAGTTAGTGAAGAAACAAGCGGGTCTACACTTCCTCCTCCCACTGAAAAACCAGTGAAGGGAGGTGAAGCTATTTCTTTTCCTCAAATAATTACGGTCGAAGGTAAAACTTTAACTGATTTGAAAGAATGTTTGGGATCAGATAGAGATAATGGATTTAAAAAAAGAAAAAAATGTGGTCCTCTACAATTAGGTGTCGGAGAATTATCTGTTCAAGCTACTTTAATAAATACTGTTGATTATGGATTAGGCGCTTTGTATTGTATAAAATCAGAGTGTCAGGCAGTAGTTATGCCAGAAGGAGCTATGACTAGTACAACTCCAAAAGTTACTTTTGACACAGTTGTATTCCCTGGTACACAGCCTGTTAATTTAATTTTATCTGGACATGATATAACTTATGAGGCATGGACAAATGCATTGTCAAAATCAACAGATAGCGATCCATTAACTGTAACTGTATCTTCAAATGCACAAAATAAAGCAACTGATTGGCATTCAATATGTAATGAACTTGGGCAACCTGAAATTAATGGATGTTTGTCTTTTATAAATTATAATTTAGATGATGAAGCTATAGATATAATAAGTAGTGATATAACTACAGTAACTGGAAGAGAAATAAAAGAATGTAAACAATCTTTAAAAGATGCTGGTGCTATACAAGATAATATAAGAGAATTATTTGATCCATCTAAGAATTATATTCTCTACAATGACGGGAATTGGGCTAAAAATTGTAAAGCTTACCAAGAAGCTGTGGATCGAGGAGGAGATTTGCCAAATGGTATCTTTCATAGAAATGAATTAACCACTAATCAACAACAAATTTTACGACAATCAGCGCAAAGAGATTTAGATAGCTGTATAGAAAATGTTAGAAGAACATTTGCCAGTACTGTTGCCTTATGTGGAGGAGGAAATAAGAAAACACAGGCAAAGGCATTAAAATAATTTTTATGTAATTTTATTTTTAAGATTCTAATCCTGCAATATGGTGTTTTTTGTTAATAATAAAAAAACTTGTTTTTAATGTTTTTGTATTATACAATATTTGTATAGTAAAAATTTTGTATGCAAATAGTAAGATTATCAAAAAGCGGACAGATATATGTGCCGAAAGAATATAGAGATAAATATGATGAGATATTTTTTGAAGTAAATATAGTTGATAATGAGTTAAGATATAAGCCTTATGTGAAAGAAAGTGGATTTTATAACCTTAAAAAAAAGAAAAAATATAGTTATAAGGAATTTTTGCAATTAGCGCAGTTTAATTCCAAAAATAAAAAAGAACGTAATTTAGCAGGCAAAATAGATAAAATACTTTATGATAAATAAAAAAGTTTTATTGGATTCAAATATTTTAATTGCTTTTTTTCGTAGAGAAGATGTACATCACAAAAAGGTAATTGAATTTTTGTCAAAATTAGATGGGTTTTGTATTTCAGAGCATGTGCTTTTTGAAATTGGAACGGTTTTATTGTTAAAAGAAGGAGCTGAAATATCAAAGCAATTTATTGATTTTTTAAATAATAGTGAAAATATAGAAATAGTAAATTTACTTCTTGATGAATTTAGCCAAATAGTAAATAATTTCCCATATCAAAGAACAAAACTCTCAATGGTGGATTTATCTTTGCTTATTGTTTCAAAAAATCGTAATTTTGAACTTTTTAGTTTTGATAAAGAGTTGATGGAAGTTTATAAAAAGTTTTAAAGTTTTCATGAAACGTATTGACATTGTCATTACTGAGTATTTATACTAATTGTAGATTATAATTAATTTTTTTATATGACTACGGTACAAATTCGTATAGATGAAAAAATAAAAAATCAAACAAAAGAAATTTTGGATGGATTGGGTCTTGATATGAGTGGAGCTATCAAAATTTATTTTCAGCAGATAATTATAAATAAAGGAATTCCTTTTAAAATTACTGAAAAGCCTGAGGATTTTCCTGAATTATCCCAAGCTGATAGATTTGCAGTTGCAGAAAAAAGTTTTGCTTTTTGGAAATCTGAAAATGATGATAATATTTTTAATGAAAATATATCCATATGAACATAAAACAAGGTGAGATTATATTATTTGAGTTCCCTTATACAGATTTTTCTGCTTATAAAAAAAGACCTGCTTTAGTAATTTCTAATGATGTCTTTAATATGGGATCTCTTGATGTAGTCACTGTAGCAATAACTACTCAAGAGAATTTAAATAAATTTCAACTTGAAATAGATCAAAGAGATATTGTAAAGGGAGAGATATTGAAAAAATCATATATTAAATGTGGTGATATAATGACAGTTGAAAAAAGTATTATTTTAGCAAAAGTTGCTGTGATTAAAAAAGAAAAATTAAATGAAGTTCTTCAGAAAGTTCATAATATTTTAAGTTGATATTTAATTATGAAAAAAATCTTACTTGTTGGTAGTGGTGGGCGTGAACATTCGATTGCAGAAGCTATAAAAAGAAGTCCTCAGAAAACTTTATTATTTACTTTTGCAACAGCTAAGAATCCTGGAATTTTGGAAATGTCTGAAGATTATTTTATGACGAATAGTTTGAATAATTTTGACGATTTGAAGATTTTTGTTGAAAAAATTAAACCTGATTTTGTGATTGTTGGGCCAGAAGATCCATTGGCAAATGGAATGGCAGATTTTTTATTAGAATTGGGAATTAAGACAGTTGGACCGAATAAGGTTAATTCTCAGCTTGAATCATCAAAAGGTTTTACACGAAATCTTTTGGAGAAATATAAAATTATTGGAAATCCGAAGTTTAAATCCTTTGAACATGTTGATGGAATTAGAGAGTTTTTGGATGAACTTGGTGGTGATTTTGTTGTTAAATATGATGCGTTGAAGGGCGGGAAAGGTGTGAAAGTTTCAGGTGACCATTTGAATGGAATAGAGGAAGGATATCAGTATGCTGTTGATTGTGTAAAAGAGTGCGGAAAAGTTGTGATTGAGGAAAAATTGATTGGACAGGAATTTAGTTTGATAAGTTTAGTTGATGGTGTGACGGTTGTTGATTTTCCAGCTGTGCAGGATCATAAGAGGGCTTATGATGGCGATTGCGGTCCCAATACGGGTGGTATGGGGACTTATTCTGATGCGAATTTGAGTTTGCCATTTCTGACTGAACAGGACTTGAAATCTGCTCATGAAATTAATGTTGCGGTGATGAAAGCTTTGGAAAAAGAAACTGGTTTTAAATTTAAAGGTTTTATGTATGGAGGATTTATTGTTACGAAAAACGGAGTTAAGTTGATTGAATATAATATTAGGTTGGGGGATCCTGAGGCTATGAATATTATGCCTTTGCTGAAAAGTGATTTTGTTGATATTTGTGAGGCTATGGTTAATGAAAAATTGAATAAAAAAGTTGTTCAGTTTGAGAATAAGGCTACTGTTTGTAAATATGTGGTGCCGCAAGGCTATCCTGACAAGCCGGTGAAAGGTGAGAAAATTTTTATTGATTATGAAAAAATGTCAAAAGATGTGAGAATTTATTTTGCATCGGTTGATGGGATGCGAAATGATTTGAAATTATGTGGATCTAGAGCTATTGGAGTTGTTGGTATTGCCGAAAATTTGGAAAAGGCTGAGAAAATTTGTGAACAAGCGGTCAATTTAATTACAGGTCCAGTTTTTCATCGTAAAGACATTGGGACAAAAGAGTTGATAGGGAAGAGAATTAGGCAGATGGAGGAGGTTATGGAAATGTGATAAATTGAAGCTCCACACAAATTGTGAAGCGAAGTAGTATAAGATGTTATTGGCATTCAGCTTCATCAGTAGCTTCATCACAATCATCATCTGTCCAGTTATGACAGCGTTCTAAAGATCCTGGATTGATCATTGAATCCATATCATTACAATCTCCAGATATAGAAGACATATTTGACGGCAATGGAGACATTGCACAGTACGAAATACCAGTGCCAAAACCATCTTCATCCATATCATAATATCCCCAAATTGACCAGGGAGCATAGTGAGGCGCACAATCTGTTGTGGTCAAACCATCTAGATCATAGTCATTTTCAGAACCACAGCTCAGATCAATTTCTCCATCACAATTATCATCTATCCCATTACATATTTCTGGGTAGCTAGGATATACTGTAGTATTGTTATCATCACAATCTCCACTAACGTTTATATATGGAGACCCTTGATAAGTAATTTCTGAAACCATGCTATAATCAGATATTAAAGTATACTCTGGAGTCGTAAAATTAGGGCATAGGATAATTCCGGAAGAGTTATCTCCAGATTTATCACCATCCTTGTCTACATAAAAAGTGCTACCATCAACTACTCCATCGCAATCATCATCTTTCTTATTATTACAAAGATTTACAGTATCATCTTCTCTTTCTAAATTACCTGGATTGATAGCCGCATCAGCATCATTACAATCTGAAGATGGTACGCCAGTGTCCACTCCGAATCCATCTAAATCCTGATCCCATGTAGGTGGAAAATTAAATACAGAACAGTATGAATCTAAAAACCATTGTACGTAAGAATTGGTACTATTCCATAAATTATTAATATCTGGCTGTGTAGGGAAATCCCCACCATACATGTGGCTTGCCAGTTCGTAATCATATACTAATTCCGTTGCTTGGTTAGTATAAAAACATGCCCCCTGTAACTCATCCTCTAGTAATTCATTGGTCTCTACTTTATTCAATATATACTGCGTGATAAGCCCTGGAGCTAAAGATTGGAAACTCATATTGGTATATAAATATGGCTCTTTACAAGCATCAATATCACCACCTATCCCATTTAAGGCTGCATGGCAACAGTATTTTAATTCGGTAGGATTCAAAGAGCCATTGAGGCTCGAATTACTTTCTTCACAATTTAAATGACGCTCTTCTATATTTAATGGTAGGGCGCAGGTGGAAAATAAGCTTAGGATATTCAAAGAAGTATCTAAACTTAACACTAAAGCTTTTTTATCTTTATCAATCGAATAGCTCGACTCGGAAGCATTAAAATAAATGTTAAATTTATTACTACCAGTTTCATCATATATTTTATTTAATTTTAAATCATCCGAGGAGAATACGCCCTGGCTTATACAATTATTAATGGAATCGGTAAAATCAATACATACACTTAGATCACTTGGACTGCATAAATATATACGATAATTTATGGTGGAGGAGCTATCGGGGATTAGATAAGCACTGATCAAATTCAATTCCTCTAATATTATTCTGTTGTCAGGCGGAGGAGATGCATCATTAATATCATAATCATCAGACGTTCCACAACTTGCCATTATACTAATAATTGCTGGTGTCAAACATAATGCTAATTGATAAAAATTTCTAAATTTTGTTGAGGTGTCAAGATAATCAAGATGAGTTCTAGCTGTTTCTGGTAAATTTTGAAGGAGATTATCTGTATTATAAATTTCGCGCATTGGCATAGACTAAGATGAATTACATGAGTGTCAATATTATAATTCACTTAAGCAGATGTAAATAGAAATTTTGACAGTCATACAGCTTAACCAAGTTTTTTTACTAATTCAATTAACGTTAACAGTGGTACGCCAGTGCCACCTTCAGGGATATAGCTAAGAATTTTTCTGTCCTGCCAAGAAGTGGAAGCAATATCGAGATGTAGCCAGGGAGTGTTGTCTGCAATGAAATTCGCCAAAAAGGCAGCGCCCATAATTACCTGGCCGGGCATGTGTTTGGTGAAATTTGTCAGATCAGCATTTTTGCCTTTAGTGGCTTTGATGTGAAATTTTTCCAAAGGCAATTGCCAGAATAAATCATCAGTTTTTTTGGCGGCTGATAAAAGTTTTTTGGTTAAATCTGAATTATTAGAGGTGAAAGGGGTGATTTCATCGCCGACACTGACTGTAGCGGCACCTGTAAGAGTGGCAATGTCAATGATGCAGGCTGGTTTATAGTGTTTGTTACTATATGAAATAGCATCACATAATACCAAACGTCCTTCCGCATCAGTATTCTTGATTTCTACTGTTTTTCCGGAATAGGTTTTAATGATGTCGTTGGGATGGTAGGCATCAGGGCCGATAGCGTTTTCTGCTGTGGCAATTACTCCCAAGAAATATCCGGGGATTTTGTTAAGAGCTAATTTGTGGAATAACCCTAGGACCGTAGCGGCACCAGCCATATCTAAGTGCATATCAGAAATATTATCTCTGGGTTTGAGATGTAAACCGCCCGTATCAAAAGAAATTCCTTTACCGATAAAAGAGTATGGGTTTTTGTTTTTAGTTTGATATTTATATTCCAGCAGAATTAAATATGATCCTGATTTCCCACTTTTGCCAACAGTGTAGATGGCGTTCAATCCTAATTTTTTTAATTTTTTTTGATCTAAAACTTTTAATTTAATGTTAGTTGATAAATTGGCAACTTTTTGGGCTTGAGCGACAAGTTCACTTGGCGACATTTCTTCCGCTGGCGCATTGACCATGTCTCGGACATAATCCATCATTTGGCAATTTTGGGTTATCTCTTCCAGTTCTTGTTGGAGATCCTTGAGGTCTTTTGATTCATTAAGGATGTAAATATCCTGGATATTATGTTTGTCTTTATCAATGTCGGTTTTGTATTTATTAAATTTGTATCCGGCCAATAGAAACGCTTCCAGAAAAGGCCATAGGTATTTTTGCTCCATGGCGATTTCCACGCTAGCGGCTTTAATTTTTTTTAAAGCGTTTCTAGCATTGCCTCCCGCCTGTCTATAATTTAAAGAATTTAAATCTTTCTTATTGCCCAGTCCAACTAATAAAATTCTTTTGCTAGGGTTTTCGTCATAAATCATCAGAGTTTCATCTTCATCACCGGTGAAATCTTTGGTCTGCAAAGCATTATTAATTTGATTTTTAGTGTTTTTGGAGAGATTTAAATGGATATGTCCATTTTTGATGATCGGAAGAATTAATATTTCGGCTATGCCAATTTTGTTGGAAATTTTTACTTTCATGATGATAAAAAAATATTTATAAATTTAATACCATTTTTAACATAAAGAATAATTTATTTGTTCGCAAATGATTTTAAATATTTTTAAAAATTTCTCTTGCTTTGAACAAAAAAATAGTGCTATTTTTATTTAGGTTAAATCAATTAAAAAAATAAAAATATGCGGAACAAAATTTTAATTCGTGCAACATTTTTTGTTACGATGATGATTGGTTATGCATTTATTTCTATTTTAGCTAGAGGAGTGTAGAAAATTTTAGATTTTATTAATAAAAAGTTAGTTCCGGTTAAATTATATCAGGTTCAATTCTTTCGATAATTATTGGCGGGTCAAGTTTCAGGGGCTCATTGAATTCCAAATCAATTCTTTCTTGGGTACCCCACTCTAGCGTTGCGGTAGAGCTGAAACAATCAACGCAGGCACCTTGCAGTTTTACCCGCAAAACGTGATCTTTGGTGAATTCAATAATATCAATATCGCCTCCATCATATTGGAGATAAGGTCTGATTTCTTCATCAATAAAAGTTTTCAGCATTTCAAAAAGTTCTTCATTGGATAAGGCTTTTTTAGATTTTTTTGGCATATTTTAATTTTATCGATTATTTTTTAAATTAAGCTTTCTAATTAGGAATTGCAAATTTAGCTTGTGACTCTAAAAAATCTACAATTTTTGGCGCAGTTTGCGGATACATAGTATTGCCAATGACTGGGCTGGTGCTGTTGATTTCTGTAAGATAGCCATCAATTAAATCAAGCCCTACTAAATATAAGCCCATTTTCTTTAAAATTGGGGCAATTATTTTTACTATTTCTAGATCTTTTTTAGTAATTTTGGTTTTTTGGGCGATGGCTCCTGAACAAACATTGCCCCGAAAATCTTCTTGATGAGGGATCCTGATGAAAGCATTAATAACTTGACCATTTAAAATAGTAATTCTTTTATCCCCAGTTTTTTTGATGGCTTTGAGAAATTTTTGCGCCATGAGAAATTTTTGTCCGTTATCGGTGGCAATTTTAATAATTTCATTTTTGTTTACATCATGCTGCTGTAGATAGAAAACACCTGTACCGCCTTTGTTGTTTAAAGGTTTGATAACAATGCCGTCTGGGAATTGTTTTAGAAAATTTTTAATTTCCTGAGCTGATCTAGTTACTAGAGTTGGCGGGATATATTGTGGGAATTTTAAAATGAACATTTTTTCATTAGCATTTCTGACTCCGACTGGATCATTAAATATGAAAATTTTATCTTTTAATAATTCCAATAAGTAGGTGATATAGATATAATCTTCGTCAAAAGGAGGATCTTGTCTCATGGCGATAATATCATTTTTAGCTAAATCCCGAGTTTGTATTATGGGTATTTTTTGATTTGAAAAATAATTTAAAGCTTCAATTCCAACATATGTTTGTCCGTAAATTATGCCGTTTTTACATGAGATTGAGTCTTTTTCGAGTAGAAAAGCCTTATGTTTCCTATTTACACATTCTCTTAATATCTGCATGGTGGAATCATCTTTTTTTAATTGTGAAATCTGGTTGGTGATAAAGGTTATTTGCATTGGTATTTAATAATTACCTTTTAAATATAATATTTTATACCTTGTTGGTGCAAATTTTTGATATATTTCATAAACTAACGACAAGTTTTTCCAGAGCCAGTATAAATTCTCTTTTGTCATCAACAGTTACAGAAATTTTGCCAGTTTTGAAAGTGATTTCTATCTCCAGCAATTTGTCGTAGATTTTTTCTAATTCTTCCGGTTTATAAAGCACGGTTTGTTTAGAAATGGTGGAAATGATAAATGGATGTTGTTTCAATTGCGAAGCGATTTGAGCATTTGGCAGACCCTGGTTTTGTAATTCTTTGATGAGAATGATTAAACGAAATTGCCTGATCAGCATATGAAAGACCATTTGCAAATCTTCCCCGCTTAAAATGATTTTTTCTAAAATATTCAAAGCATCTTTGGTTTTTTTGAAGCCAATGGCATCGGTTAGTTTGAAAATCGACATGGAAATGACAGGGCTTGTGAGCTTCTCAATGTCCTCTTTGCTGATTTCATTTTTGCCTTTATAAAGAGTGAGTTTTTGAATTTCTTGATGTAAAGTCGTACAATCATTGCCAACATACATGCTGAGATAATTGGCATTATTGGCGGAAATTTGTCCATTATTTTTTTTCACTTCATCAATGATCCATTTGGTTAAAGATAGATCGTTCAACTCTTCAAAAAATTCCACTCGACAGTCTTTGCTTAGTTTTTTAAATAAAGCGGTTCTTTTGTCGGGAGGCATGAATTCGGCAAAAATAACCACCGTGAAATCAGGAATTTTGTCTAAATTATCAGTTAATTTTTTTTGATCTTCTTTGTTTGTTTCATTTAGGAAATTTTTGATGATTATTAGTCTTTTTTCAGACAAAAATGGCAGACAAGCAGATTTTTCAATAATATCAGCGCTTTTAGTTTGCGAGCCTTCAAGCATTTCTACATTTAAATCGCCACCATGTTTCTCGCAAAAAGTATTTTTCCATCTGGTGAGTGTTTGATTCAGAAAAAAAATATTTGGTCCGTGGAAGAGAACGATGTGTTGAAGCAAGGGGGAAAGTAAGAGGCGGTTTTTTTATTGTCCTTTACTCGCTTTAATGAAAGCATCAAATAAAGGATGTGGACGAAGCGGTCTGGATAGAAATTCTGGATGGGACTGAGTCCCAATCATGAAAGGATGATTTTTTAGTTCTGCTATTTCTACCAAGTTGCCATCTGCGTATTCATGAAGGCCTGAAACTTGATAATCACTATTTTTTAATTTTTTGATAAAATCATTGTTAATTTCATAGCGGTGTCTATGTCTTTCTAAAATTTCTTCCTGGCCATAAATTTGATAGGCTAGGGTGTTTTGGAGTAATTTACATTTATAAGCTCCTAATCTCAAAGTCCCGCCTTTAGCTCTGTGAATACTCTGTCCTGGCAAAAAGTGAATGATGTGTTTGTGTGGATATTCGTTGTTTTCGTCAAATTCCTCCGAAGTAATTTCAGGATCTTTTAGGGCATGTCTGGCATATTCAATAGTCATGATTTGCAGACCTAAGCAAATGCCGAAGTAGGGGGTTTTGTGCTCTCTGGCATATTGAGCGGCCATAATTTTGCCATTAGTACCTCTAATGCCAAAACCGCCTGGCACCAAAATTCCTTGGCATGATTTGAGTCTTTGCCAAGTATCTTCATCGTTATTTTCCATTTTTTCGGCGTCAATCCATTCCAAGTCAAGTTCCCTGTTATTGTGATAACAAGCAATTTTGAGAGATTCTATGACGCTGAGGTAGGCATCATTAAGTCCGCCATATTTAACAACCAAGGCAATTTTTAGATTTGCTGGTTTGCTTTTGATCTTATCTACCAATTCGATCCAATCTTGCAAATTTGGTTCAACTTGAGGCATATCCAGTTTTTTGTTGATTAGCTGGGCTAATTTGTATTTTTCAAATTCTAAGGGTACTTCATAAATTGATTTAGCAGTGACAGCTGGAATTACTGCATCTTGATCCACATCACAGAAAAGCGAAATTTTGCCAATGATATCTTTATTAATATTGTAATCGGATCTGAGCATAATGATGTCAGGCTGAATACCGATTGATCTTAAATCTCGCACTGAAGCTTGAGTTGGTTTGGTTTTCAATTCTTTGGAGGCTTTTAAGTAGGGTAAAAGTGTGACATGCACAAACAGCGTATTGTCTCTACCGATTTCATGGCGAACTTGCCTCATGGCTTCCAGATATGGTAAACCTTCTATGTCTCCTACCGTGCCGCCGATTTCCACCAAGATAATGTCAGCCGTGCTTTTTTTGGCAGCGGTATAGATTTTTTCTTTAATAGCGTTGGTAATGTGCGGAATAATTTGGATTGTTCCTCCCAGGAAATCGCCTTTACGTTCTTTGGCCAAAACTTCCATGTAGATTTTGCCAGTCGTGACACTGGACATATTCGTAAGGTTTTCATCGGTAAATCTTTCGTAATGTCCAAGATCAAGATCAGTTTCCGAACCATCATTAGTTACAAAAACTTCGCCATGCTGAAATGGATTCATTGTCCCCGGGTCAACATTTAAATAAGGATCAAGTTTCATGCTGAAAACTTTTAAACCAGAAGCTTTCATCAAGGTACCAATGGAAGCACTGGTAATGCCTTTACCTAGAGAAGAACATACTCCGCCCGTAACGAAAATGTATTTTGTGTTCATCGAAAAAAAAAACTTACCAAAAAATTGGTAATTCCTGAAAAAATTTTCTAAACTGGAACTATTCTAGCAAAAAAAATATTTATGGAAAGTGAAATTTTAAAATTTCAGTTGTTAAGACAGCTGATTAATCGTCAAAACTTAACTATAGCTGAGAGTCAAAGTTTAGCCGAAGCAATGTTAGCAGGGGAAATCTCTGATATTGAGATGGCGGCACTTTTGACGGCTTTACAAACGAAAGGCTTTGTCAGTGATGAATTAATTGGTTTTGTCAATGTTTTTAGGCAAAAATCTTTAAGAATCCATCTCAAAGCTGAAGGTCTTTTGGATACTTGCGGTACGGGGGGAGATGACACAGCTACTTTTAATATATCGACTACCGTGGCTTTTGTAGTTAGCGCCTGCGGGGTTAATGTTGCGAAACATGGCAATAAAGCAGCTTCCAGTAAGTGTGGGAGCGCTGATGTTTTGAAAGCTTTAGGAGTTAATATAGATTTAGCTCCGCAACAGGTTGAACAATGTATTGAGAAAAATGGTATTGCTTTTTTGTTTGCGCCAAATTTCCATCCGGAATTTAAAAAAATTGCGCCAATAAGAAATGCTTTGAAAATACGTACAATTTTTAATTTACTTGGCCCACTTCTTAATCCTGTAAGTCCAGATTTTCAAGTTATTGGTATTTATGATCCAAATATTTTAGAAATTTATGCTGAGACTTTACAGAATTTAGGATTGAAACATGCTATGGTTGTTCATGGAAGTGGACTTGATGAAATAACAAATACTGGAGAAACAATAATTTATGAACTTGAGAATGGAAATATTTTTAATTATAAGATTAAACCTGAGGATTTTGGATTTAAAAGAGTAAAAATTGATGATTTGAGAGGTGGTGATGTTTTGGAAAATGCAGAAATTGCCAAAAATATTTTATCTGGCAAAGAAAAAGGCCCAAAAAGAGATATCGTACTTTTAAATTCCGCGGCTTGTTTAAAAGTATCAAATAAAGTTTTGTCCTGGGAAAAAGGAATTCAAATGGCAAATGATGCAATTGACACTGGAAAAGCTTTTGAGAAATTAGAAAAATTGATAAATTTTAAAATATCAGTTTCTTAAAAGATATAAAACATGTATAATTAACAGATTCACTATTGCCAGCATAATATGCGAAATAATTTTGAAGTCCCAGGTCGGCGATATATAGAAACCCCTAATGTAGGACAAGAAAGGGTAGATAATATATGTAGAGATGTTTTGAACAGCAGGGAATCAATGGAGTTTATTTTTGGAAAATTAAATCAAAAAATTCAAATAAAAGATAAAATATCTAAGGATGATAATTCTAACACTTGGGAAGAATGGAAAAGACTAGGTATATTTATTGTAAGAGAAGTTAATTTGCCACCAGAAATGTGTCCTATCTTATGTGGTAATGGCGTGGACATTTATCAGGATGAAACTGTTTTAGAAATACATATACCTCCACAAACTATTAATTTGGGTGATGTCCCAAGATCTTTAAGAAGACTGCGTGAATATTTATGGTCAAATAATGACAGGAAATTACCAGTCGCTATATATGGCATTAGTTATTTAGCTAATTTTGCTAGTAGGTTTGGAGGATTTCATGTCGTTGATTTACCAATAGAGATGAAGAGAAATTCAGGTGCTGCTAGTCTTTTAGAGTTATATCGTAATAGTTCAGATCCAAAGAGACGAAATATGGCACAAAGATTCGATATTGAGGATATTAAATTGTGTTATATCTCTACTGATGAATTTCTAGAATATGAAGAACCAAGATCATCTTTTGATCGATGAATTGAGGAAAATTTTAAAAAGTATCAAATAAATTTCAAAATAACTTGAGTTTTTTTCGTCATTAGCGTATAAATTTCGAGCAAATTCATCTTCCTTAAATTCAAAATTTAGAATTTAGAATTCAAATTTTTTTTAGGGCCCTTAGCTCAGTTGGCTAGAGCGCCTCGTTTGCACCGAGGAGGTCAAGAGTTCGACTCTCTTAGGGTCCACCATCCTTCGCACTTCACTACGTTATGTGCTTCGGATGGTAAACCAATATATTTTATTGAATAAAAATTAAAAGTTAAGTTTTTAATTTAGCCTGGCTGGGTTACTAGTTTCGTGGCGTAGTGAATTTAGTGGTCAGTATCAATACACTGCTTGAAGGTAACACTTTTCACAATATACCATCTCTTTTCTTTCAGGTGAATAAGTAGTTTGAATTTCAGTATTACATTTCATGCAATTTCTTTTCCACAGTTTTCTTGGATTTCGCAAAGCCATTCGATCTTTGTGCCTTTGGTCAGTATGTCTTCTTGGAATCGGTAAATTCATTTTTCTGTAAAAATCTAATTCGGGTTTAATAATTTTAAATGGTTTCTTTGAAATTTCACATTCAATAGCCCAATTTAAAATATCATCGGGGATATCATTTATAGAATCAGGTAAAAGATTTGCAGGAATTGTTTTTTCAACATGCGGAAATTCTGGTTCGTAATCTGACCATTTAAAATCTTTTGATAATGCTTGTTCTTTAGTTAATGGGAAATATTCCTGCGCTAAGGTTTCGTTATAGGCAAAAGGAGAAATTGAGGAGGGGAAAAATTCGCCCCATTCACAATCCCCCAAGCCCCCTTTGTCAAGGGGGTGTCCAAGTCCCCTTGTTAAAGGGGATTTAGGGGATTTCATCGCTTCAATTATTTTTGGCACTAATTTTTCATATTCTTTTTTGCTGTATTGTTTGTTTAGAATGCAATACTCTTTATGTTTTAGACCAATAGATCCAAATAAATTAGCACTATTATTTGCGCATTGAATTGTGTAATAAGAATTTGATAATCCATTTGCAGGATTAATTGTAAATGCAACATTGTTAATCCCAAAACCTCCACCAAGAAATTCATAAGCAAAATTAATAGAGCCTGCGGCATAAGCATCCTCTGTATTATTTACATCAAAAGCCCCATATGTAACATTTTTTATATTTTCTCCACCAGTGCAGTCAAAACAATTAATTGCATTTTTGTAATTTCTTATTTGATCGCCAGTACAATTTTCAGAATTTATTATTTGAGCAAATCGTTTTGGAATTTTTAAATATAAATTTTGTGATTGTTTTTTAAAATCATTGATAAGATTATGTGTAAAAATTAAATTTTTTGTTTTTTCTTCAAAAATTTCTTTAGTAACTTTTTCATTAAAAATAAAATACTCTTTATTCCTAAGTCCATGACAGGCAAAGCATTTACTACATCCAATTAAATCTGTTGAGAAATAACATTCATTTGAGTTTTTTAAATTTTGTGAAAATAAACATTGATATATGTTTTCGCTGTCTATGCATTCATAACAAAGTTCGCTGTCATGAGTAAAGGTACAATCAATGCAATCAATACAATTTTCCACTCCATATCCATAAAAAATTCGATCACTTTTATCACTGTTAAAATTCATATAACTATTTTTCAGATAAAAACTATTATTGTTATATTCAGCATTTTCATCATGTACGTTCCAAAGTCCAAGCAATGGAGTTTTTTGTAATAAATTTTCAAATTGTTCAAAAAAAGATTTATTGAAATTATAATCTTTGCCATAATTTAAAGGATCCCATTTGTCACTCCACCAACAATTTCTGCAATAAACAGTATATTTTTTATCAGGTGAATACAGCATTACGGATGATTTTTCGCATAAATCACATTTTCTCATATATAAATGTCTTTCATTTCGCCAAGACAAACGCCTTTGCATTCTACAATCAGGGCATAAGGTTGGAGCTGGTATTTTCAAATGAAGGCTTTCCTGAGTTATGTTAAAAACAGGGGAAATTTTTTCTAAAAAAATTAAATCATCATCCGTGATTTCAAAATTTTGATTACAGGTTTTACAAATTTTTTGCATAACAATAATGATTATATATCTTAAAATACTTGAGCTTAAATAAATGTCAAAAATAGATGTTTTTATTTAAAAATATTTTAAAGAGCTAGATTTAATCGATGTTTGATTCTAAATATTTTTTTCGTGAAAATGAGAAATGTTAATTTGCGTTGAGCCATGAATGATCAAACATTTGTTTGTAGATTTTAATTACGTCTGGTTCAGATATAATTATAGAACGAGAATTAGTGTCGTCTTTTTTCCAAATAGTTATTTCATTATCATATATATAGAACATATAATTTTGATTATTTTTGTCTATTTGAATTTTCATATTTCTAAATTCCCGTTCATTATTTGGAACTAATTCTTTTGCATATTCACCGATTTCAGTAAGAATAACATTGCATTTTTTCCCTTTACGTACCCTTATATCTTTGAAATCATGTTCTGCCTTATATCCAACCACATCAATTAATATTTCTGCAGAGCCATATACAAGCATATTTTCCCAGGATTTATTTAAGATTTGATAATTATGTTCAATAATTTGATTTTTATCAGTTAAAATATTTATTGAGTCTTCAGAATCATTGAAATTTGTTAAGTTCATTAAATTATTTACTTTTTGTAATTCTAATTCTATTTTTCGTAATTTTTTTTGTTCTTTGGAAAGTTTAGAAGCTAAAGTTTTTAATGAAAGGACGTTAATATTTTGTCGCCAATTATTTTGAGATGAAATAAGTAATCCAAGTTCTTTTAAATGTTCAAAAATTCTATAAGTTGTTGCGAGTGAAAAATTAAGTTTATTTTGCAATTCTTTAATTGTTGCATTGGGATTTTGATAAGATATTAGATAAAATTTCGCTTCATTATGAGTCAAGCCTATTCTTTGTAAAAGATCTATGATGTGAGATTTGAAATGCATTGGAAAAACAATTATCTAAGATGATATTTTAATTAAATATTTATATTTAGCAAATTTTTGATTTAAATTTCAGTATCTCTCATTCATTCCCTGTATCATAATTTTCATAGTAATAACTTATATAAATTGATCTTAATGCTGAAAAATCATCAGCGTTGATACTGACTGAAATTGAATAGCCACCTTCTTTTTCTCCATTTACAGAATAAGAATCGCTTTCACTGTTTTGACTTGTAATTTTCCAGTCTTTTTTAATTTCTTCTTTATAAAAATTTTTAATATCATTAAAAGCATCAGTTGTTTCCAAAGTAACACTTAAATCAATATTAGGCTCTATTGAATTGTCAGATACTGAAGTAGCTTTACTGTTTTTATATATTAAATTGCTTGGAAAATTTGTAGGGATTTCAAGAGATTCAGCTTCTTCAAATGTTTTTAAATCATATTTTTTTTGTATTTCAGCTAAATTTTGCATTGCGATAGCCGCATCTTTTTCATTACCACTAGACATAGCTTTACCTAAATCAGACATTTCCTTATAGCCTTTCATTTGATCTAATACAGAAACATCATTTGTATTCTCTTTGTTTTCACTGACTGATTCTTTTTCTTTATTGTCTGAAGATGCATCCTTGTTTTTACCACATCCAATAAATAAAGCTGTAGTCAATAATAATAACATTAAGATAGTAAAAATTTTCTTTACCATAATTTTTTAATTAAATAATAAAAAACATATTTACTTTAAAATTTTAAGAAAAGTTATTCAATGAATAAATTAAATTATGTCAAGGGTTCTATTAATATGTTAGCTCAAGTTGTCCTGTGTTTGTATCACCAAGCATGAAATGAAAGTTAAGAGTCATTCCAATTTTAGTTGCAGTAAAATCTTTATTTGCATCACTTGCAATATTATATCCAAGTTCTTGCATTGCTTGTGTTATTTCATTGATGTCCTGTTCTGTCACAAGTCTTTTAAATCGATATGCAAGACATATGCCTTCAAAATCATCCCAAACTTTAACTTCATCATTAAAAATTTCCTTAAGAATAGGCAGTAATTCATCATTAATTATTTTCCCTTTTTCACTTGTAACTTCGACTTCTTTTGTATCTTCATATTTTATTTCAGGTCGTGTTTTTGTAATAGGATTTGCAGAAGAATCATCATTTTCTGCTTCCTCACAAAATTGAACTTCATAGGTTTGAGATTCTGAGGCAATTGTATTTACTCCTTTTTTATCTGCTATTTTAATTGTCCTAATTATATTCTCCATTGGATATTCGGTAATTAATTCGTCTGCATTTAATTGGTTTGTAACTATATATGGACTGACATCATTTTCTTCGGCATCTGTAAAATCTGAGACAAGGCCGTTATTATTGCCTAAATTACCGTTGGCGTCTAATTTCATAATCATTGCTTCAGTGTATTCCATTGTTGTACCAAGAATTTTATATTTAATTCCTGTGTGCCATGTGCCAGTTATTGCATATCCAAAATCAGTAGTTGATATTATTGCATATCCATCTAAATCTTTTGTTCCTCCAATAACTTTGCCCCATTGATAATTAAAATTTGCATCTGTTTTTACTAAAATAATATTTCTAGACATTAAAGGGGATTCTGTTTTTTCAATATAATCTGAAATTTCATCCATGGCTTTTTTTGATTCAGGAGTCTCAGGTGTCATTGGTGGAAATTTTTCATAGTATTCGTCTAACATTTTTGAATATTCATTTCTTTCATCATTACCGAGATATCCACCTACAAGATTATTTCCCATAATAATATATCCACCATCTTTTGCTTTTTCTATTACAGTATCTTCTAAGTATTTTTTTATACTAACAGTTCTTGCCCATTTAAGTTTGCCATTTTGATCTAGTTTTACTGCTACAATGTTTGATGTTTTTAGAAAATTTATAGTTAAATTAGACGTGTCATTTCCTGTTGGCATTTGAGTATAATTCCCAAAAGCAATAAAACCTCCATCATTAGTTTGTTCTGCCTCAAAAAAATTTGCAAAGTCTAAATGGAATTTTTTAGGTGTTCCAACTGTATAACTTTTTTTATCTGGACTTATTATTAAATTAGGCACTTCGATTGGTAAATTTTCTAATCCTGTTGCCCATTCATAAGTTCCATCTGATTTTAATTTTACAAGAGCTGGAACAGTTTGATCATCTTCATCTTTTAATTTAATACTGCCAATCAAGATATATCCACCATCATCAGTTGGTTCTACTGATTTAGTCATAATTTCATCACTATCAATTTTTTTAAACCAATTAGTATCACCATCAGTATTAAAATTTCCAAGAAATAAAGTATGATTGATATCAGCAATATCTGGATGTCCAACTAATACTCCTGTTGATCCAGACATTATAAATCCACCATTTTCAGAAGGGAAAAGTTTCGATGGGAGGTCTATGCTTTGTTGGCTAACTGTTCTTACCCAAATTTGATTTCCATTTTTATCAAGTTTTATTACAAAATTATCGCCCTGACCTTCAAGTTCTAACTGGTTTTCAACTGTTCGGAACTCTCCTGCAACTTGTCCAGCAACAACATAATTTCCGTCTGTTAGTTCTGTAACAGCATAACCATCAGAACTGCCATTATCAAAAATTTTGCTCCATTGTTTATCACCATTGCTATCAGCTTTGAACCAAAACATACTATATCCTTTCATTTCATTTGGATTAACAGTGTCTCCTGTTATGACATATCCGCCATCTGAACTTTCCGCTATCCCATAAGAGTCAGTTTTTTCTTTAATACGATATGATTTTATAAATGTTGTTGTTTGAGCTGTTTCTATAGTTTTTGCATTTTCAGAAAAGAAATTGTTTGAATTTTTATTTGTAATTTTTTCTTTTAATCTATAAATCATTTCTGCCATTTCTCCACGTGAAATATTTTTTAAAATAGAACAAATACTTCTAGGGATCGCATTTAATCCCTCTAGTTTTTCTATAAATGATTGATACCAAAAATCTTTTGGAGAAGTTTCATAACCAAAAGCATTTACAATAATTTTTGAAGCTTCTGAAAAATTTATATAATTCGAAGGTGCGAATGTTCGATCAGCATATCCATTTATAATTCCATTATTTGAGGCAATACATATATAAGGATAAAACCAATCTTCTTTTGAAACATCAAAAAATCTTTTCTTCATTTTACAATCAGAAAGTTGATCTTTCGTGAAAATCGTATCAACAATAATTTTAACAAATTCAGCACGATTAATAGGATTATTTGGTTTGTAAGTATTATCTTCATATCCATTAATAACACCTTGTGACTGCATATAATTGATAGCATCAAAAAAAGGATTATTTGATTTTACGTCCAAGAATTCAGCTTTAGTTAACGATAAATTTGTGAAGAAAAAAATTGTAGAGATAGTAGTAAGCCCAATAAAAAAATATAATTTTGATGTTTTCATTGATTTAAATTTCATATGAGCCATTTGATCAAAAATTATTTTAGACCATATAGATTTATTAGTAAAAATTTAATACAATTTTATTGTTTACATAGATGATTTATTTATTTAAATATTTTTCAAATGTCTAAATTTAAAAAAGAAAAAAACAAAAAAACAAACAAATATGATAATTTAACCAAGCCTCAGGAAGAATTTGATTTTCATGATCGTGGAGTTTTAACAATGGATGACGTGAAAGATTTAGTAAATGAATTTCTTGATGAGTGCAAAAGGCGAAATCTAACAAAAGTACTTTTTATAACAGGAAAAGGTTTACATTCAAGACACGGAATGCCAGTAATTAAACCATTTTTGAAAAAATATCTTTTAAGCAAATCTTTTGTAGTTCGTGTTTATGAAGGGAGATTTGACCGTGGCGGGGAGGGAACGTTGGAGGTGGTGTTGGAATATTAAAATTTATTTTATAGTTTTTTTTAAAAAATTTGACTTTTATTGTTTTGGTTGTAAGATGGAATCTTTAAAGGATTCATAAATGGGGAAAATCTCTGAAATTAGACAAATAGGAATTGAGACTAAATTATCTATACCAAAGTGTCTAGATATAGATGATGTTTTGACGGACATTATGGGCTGGTGTCTTATACTAGGAAAAAGATTCACAGTAAGTGAAACACGAGAAAGAATTGTTGCCTTATATAAGATTGAAGGTGGGAATAATTGTTGGGTTGAATTTGATATAAAACAAAAGAAATTAACTCTTAAGAAAAAAAATGGTTCTCATGAAACAACAAATAAAGTAGCACATTGGAGTCTTGAAAATATATTTAAGTATGAAAGTGAGAGTGAAGATTTAAATCAGGCAATGATCACAGCTCAATCAGAACGAACAATGGGGATAAGAATCCCAATTACAGCTTATGGCCCAATGATAAAAAGAAAAATTGCTTTTATTTTAAGTTTAGAAAATGGAAGATCATATGAAGTATGTTGTGATGAATGTTCTATTGGCGAAGAAACATTAAAACAAGTTGAAGTTGAGTCAATGAATCATGATATTCAGATGGAACAGCCTATGTTAGATGTTATTGCTGAAGATATTAAACAAATTAAAGATTTAATAATGGAAATAATTCCAGAATTAATACCAACAAATCAATCAAAAAGTGAATTTATAAGAAATAATGGATCACGTTTTTAATTTAACAAATCTTCAAAATAAATAATTTTTATTTTTTAATCATTTAAAAATGACATATACCGAAGAAGATCGAACATTAGTATCAGATGGTGGTGAAGAAGCCGATATAGAAGCGCAGGTGTTAAACGGCGCTATCAATGAGTTAGATTCAGGTGATGGTGCCCCTGTGATCGAAGAGACAGAAAAAACCAGAGAAGAAATATTATTTGATGAATTGGCTGGAATACTTAATCATGAAGGATTAACAGTGGAGGAAGTTGATGCTTTGTTTGAACGAATAGGATTTGGTAGGGGCACAGAAGTCTCAGTTGAAACTATTGCTGATAGTATTAGAGAAGGAAATGGGGGAAATGGTATGCGTTCGATTGAGACAGATATGACAGAAATATTAAATGCTTTGAAATCTATTCCAGAAGGGACAGAAGAAGAAATACATGCTTTATCTATTGGTGGAACACATGTGAAAGCTGGAAAAGTTAAGGTCAAAGTAGATCGAAGTTTGGATGTTCAAAGTTTTTATGAATGTGAATTAAAAGATGGTGAGACAATAAAAACATGTGCGACTGCTACTGAATTTTGGAAACATGTTTTGCCTGCAGAATTTATTCAAGAAATTACAAATGATATTAATGCGGGTAAACCTATTAATATTGCTTTAACTTGTGGATGGCCAATACAAATGACTTCTGAAACTGATGGATATAGTTTGCATTTTTCAGATAAAATTCAATGTGACGAATTAGCCCCATTAAATAGTAATGGAAGGGAGCAAAATCCTGGTCAGAAAGTAAGTATGGCTCAGTCTTTTTGTGATTTTATGCGATCAGCATATGGACTAACAATCGAAAAAGATTGTGTGGCCATTTCACCGAATGATACGGTTTCCTCAGCACTTGCTTATGGAAAAGATGGAGCATTTATACTTGGGACTGGTACTAATGGTGCAACTTTAAGTAATGGCAAAGCTACTAATCTTGAGGCAGGAAGATTCACTTTTGAGGGTTCACAAATTGATAAAAATGTTTGTCAAAAAAATAAAAAATCCGTTGAATTTGAAACATTGGCAGCTGGTGCAGTAATGGGAGATGCGTTTATTTATGCTATTAAACATTTCTTTGGTGAAGAACATGATTTGCATAAAAAATTATTAAGTTTAGCTGAACCAAAGAAATTAAATGACACAGTTACTTGGTTAATATTTTCTTTTGTATATGGAGGGAAAGAACCAAGTAATACTTTTAATGATCAAGAGAAAGCAATTTTAAAATTAATTGCTACACAATTTACAGAAAGATCAGCTGATTATTGTGCAAGAATTTTGGCTGGAACAGAAGAAGTTACTAAAACTAAATTTACATTTGTTGCCGAAGGAAGTTTGATTACCGAAAATTCTAGACATGTTGCAAGAATAAATGAAATTTATAAAGAGCTTAGTGGAAATGATAGAGAAATTTTAGTGGCGGAACAATTAAAAGTAAGTGGCGAAAATGCAAACAAAGTTGATGGAAGTTTAGCTGGTACTGCTGTACTCGGCTTTGCAAATGCTTTGATAAAAGCACGGGAAAAAAAGTAATTGTTTAATTTTTATAAACAATTATCCATCACCGCACCATAATTTGCACTTAAGACATGTTGGGCGTAACGGCCGAGCCAGCCTTTTTGGATTTTGGATTTAAATGGTTTGAGATTTTTTAGTCTCTTGCTAATTTCTTGATCTGATAATTTTACATTCAAAGTCCTTTTCACAGCATCAATTTCAATAATATCGCCATTTTGAATTATTGCGATTGGCCCACTGCTAGCGGCTTCAGGTGAGATATGTCCAATGCAAAGCCCTCTCGTTCCGCCAGAGAAACGGCCATCAGTTATTAATGCGGCTTTTGTGCCTCGACCTTTTAACGCAGAAGTAGGGGAGAGCATTTCCTGCATTCCAGGTCCGCCTTTTGGCCCTTCATATTTAATTACAACTACATCGCCATCTTTGACTTGTCCTTTCAAAATCCCTTCTAAACATTCTTCCTGAGAATTGTAAACTTTGGCTTTGCCTGTGAATTGCATCATATCTTTATCAATTCCGGCAATTTTGACAACAGCTCCTTCTGGAGCAATATTCCCGTACAAAATAGCCAGTCCTCCAGTTTGTGAAAACGCATTTTTACCAACTCTTATTACGTCACCATCTGGATCTTTTGCTTTCATAACACTTTGTTCAAGTTTTCCATCACATGTTTGAAGTTTAAGATTGAGCGGAGCTTTTGAGTATTTGGAAATGGCTTTCAATATTGCAGAAACACCGCCACATTTATAAACATCTTCCATGTGTATTTCAGGTCTTGATGGTGATACTTTGCAAATATTTGGAGTTTTGTCTGATAACTTGTTTATATCTTTAAGTGAATATTTAATTCCAGCTTCATGTGCCAAAGCAAGTGTGTGAAGAATGGTATTAGTTGATCCTCCCATTGCTAAATCTAGAATAAATCCGTTATCAATTGATTTTTTTGTAACAATATCTTTTGGTCTGATTTTGTTTTTTAAAATATATTTAAGCGTTTCAGCAGTTTTTTCAATTAATTTGATTCTTTCTGGATTTATTTTCCATTTAAAATTTTTCTTATCTGTCCAAGCCGCCGCTGGTATCGAACCATTGCCAGGTAGAGCTAGACCTATGACTTCTGCAATACAATTCATGGAATTTGCCGTAAACATGCCGGCACAACTTCCACATGTTCTGCAGGAACTTCCGGCTAAAGCTTCTAATTCTTTTTCAGTCATTTTATTGGCAGATTTTTTGCCAACGCCTTCAAAAACAGTAACCAAATCAGAATTATTTTTGCCTGCAAGCATTGGCCCGCCACTAACATAAATTGAAGGTACATTAAGTCTAACCATTGCATTAAGCATGCCTGGAACAATTTTGTCACAATTGCCTATGCCGATCCAAGCGTCGCAAGGGTGAGCACCAATGATTGTTTCAATCTGATCTGTAATTAATTCGCGAGAAGGCAGTGAATATTTCATGCCAAAATGCCCCATGGCAATGCCATCATCAACCGCGCCACCAATATTTGCATACCAAACATTATAACCAAGTTTTTTTAATTTTTCGACTAAAATTTTTCCAACAACATCTAAATGTGCATGTCCTGGAATTTGATTTGTGTAAGAATTTATAACTGTAACAAAAGGTTTCTTTCTATCTTTTAAGGATTTCATAACACCAGCCGCAATCATAAGTGAAGCCGCAGGTAACATGTGAAATCCTTCTGCAATTATACGGCTACCTTTTTTTTGGATATTGGCAAAACCGGAGTTGAGAGGGGTCATAAGGTGTGAAGGAAGGAAAGAGGATGTAGTCAGAAGTGAGTAATCAGTAGTCAGTTAGCTACAGTCTTACTGATTACTGACTACCGATTACTATTTACATCGCGTAACGTAAGTTGCATAACTAATTTTCATTTTTAAATTTTGTTCATTGAGAGTATAATTTGTTCCCGTTTACTTGTCTATTTTTTAAATGAGGATTTCTACCAAAAGAACGTATGGATATTTCTTGCAATTTTTTAAAGCAAAAAAATTGCTTTTTTTTATAATTTTTTTTTCAATTACATTTGCGATACTTTGTGATATTTATGTTCCACTTATATATAAAAAGTTTTTTGATTTATTGTCAGGTGTTGAGGCGTATAAAAATGCAGATATAATTTCACAATTGATGAAATTAATTTTTACTCTTGGGATTATTTATTTCTTTGAATGGATTTTTTGGAGGATAACTAGTTTTACACTTGTTAAATTTGAAGCTTCTATTATAAGGAAAATTTATAATAATTGTTTTGATTATCTTCAGAAACATTCTTATAAATTTTTTACAAATAATTTTGCTGGAGCTTTGGTTAGGAAGGTTGGAAGATTAGCTCGTAGTTTTGAAGTAATTTGTGATAAATATTTTTGGGATATGTATCCTTTGGCCTTAAGAATATTTGTGTCTGGTACAATAATATTTTTATCAAATAAATTTTTGGGTTATGTGGTTTTGGGTTGGGTCCTTATTTTTCTAACATTTACATTGATCGCAGTGTATATAAAATTACCATATGATCTTGCTAGAAGTGAGTCTGATACTAAGTTAACTGCTTTTTTGGCTGATACAATTACAAATAATATTAATATTAAACTTTTTTCTGCTTTAGAAAACGAAGTTCAGAATTTTAAAGAAATTACTTATGATAATGCCAAGAAAACCAAACAGGAATGGAATTTGAGTATGATGATTGATGGAATTCAAGCCGCGTTTATGATGGGGTTTGAAGTTTTAATTTTATATATTGCTTTGAAGCTGTGGCAGAAAGGTATTTTTACAATTGGAGATTTTGTTTTGATTCAATCGTATGTTTTTCAATTAATGGATAGGCTTTGGAATTTTGGACGTATAATTCGTGATATATATAGAGCACTTGCTGATGGAGAAGATATGATTGAAATTTTGTATAATGAGCATGAAATTAAGGATTTGCCTAATGCTAAAATTTTAAAAGTTGATAAAGGGCTTATTGAATTTAAAAACGTTTGTTTTGGATATAATAAAAAAGATTTTGTATTTGATAGATTTTCATTGCAAATTAAAGCTGGTGAAAAAGTTGCTATTGTTGGTCGTTCAGGAGAAGGTAAGACAACTTTAGTTAAGATGCTACTTCGTTTTTATGATTTAAATGATGGTATTATTGAAATAGACAAACAAGATATTAAAAAAGTTACACAGGATACTTTGCGTGAAAGTATTTCATTAGTACCTCAGGAACCAATACTTTTTCATAGAACTATTTTTGAAAATATTAAATATGCAAAATCTGAAGCTTTGGATGAGGAAGTTTACCAAGCTTCTAAATTAGCTTTTGCTGATGATTTTATTCAGAAATTGCCAGATAAATATGAAACTTATGTAGGAGAACGTGGTATTAAACTTTCTGGTGGAGAGAGACAAAGAGTTGCAATTGCTCGTGCTATTTTGAAAAACGCTCCAATTTTGATTTTGGATGAAGCAACAAGCAGTCTTGATTCAGGCGCAGAAAAAATGATTCAAGAGGCTTTGAAAACACTTTTAAGAAATAAAACTTCAATTGTTATTGCCCACAGGTTGTCAACAATCATGTCTATGGATAGAATAATTATAATTGAAAATGGTAAAGTAATTGAGCAAGGTAAACATGAAGAACTTTTGAGTCATAAAGGTAGATATTTTGATTTATGGAGTACACAGGTGAGGGGCTTTATAGAGTAGACATGGTTTGAATAAAAAAAACCTTGCAAAAATTTAAATATATTGTATAATTGATTCTTAGCTATTTTTTTTACGCAAATGCCAGAACATTTTGAAGATATGCCAATTGAAACTTTACTTACGAATAATGATAGACTTCTAGATAGTATTCAGCAATCTTTACGAGAAGAAAAATCACAGTTCACTGCTGTTTTAGATAAGTCTTTAGAAACCTCAGAAGCAACAGCTGATTTTATGCAGGAGATTGGACGGGAAAATCAGGCAGTTCGTACAGATACGGATGCTCTATTAAGAGAACTAAGTGATTTATTGCCTAAAAATGTTACAGAAGGCAGAGTAAATGAGCCATCTGTTTTTAATAGGATTTTAAAATCAAGATATGCCTGTATGATTTTATTATTTTCCCTATTAGTGTTAGGCGGAGTAGAGCAATGTGATTCGAGAAGTGCTAGTGATGTGAGAACGCAATCTGCGTCTACTCAGCCAGTTAATTCAGGCAAAGTAGATCACTCTCAAAGTTCGAAAACATCATCAGTCAAGAAAAAATCAAACGTTCATAAAAAATCAAGACAGCATAGACATAGTAAAAAGCACAGATAATGATAAAATAAATTTGGATATTTAGGGTTTTGATGCTTTTATTGTTCTAGAATTTTAGATAAGTTTTTTATGAAAATTGCTGTAATCGGTGGAGGGGCAGCTGGAATGATGGCGGTGGCCACGATTAAAGAAAAAAATCCAGCCACGGAAGTGTTTTTGATAGAAAAAAATCATGATTTGGGGGCGAAAGTGATGCTAACCGGTGGTGGTAGATGTAATGTGACAACTGGAATTTTTGATGTGGAAGAGGTTTTGAAAAAATATCCCAGGGGAGCAAAATTTTTGAAGCATGCCATGTACAGTTTTTCACCAAAAGATCTTTGTGCCTGGTTTGAGAATCATGGATTACAGTTGAAAATTCAGGGGGACTTACGGGTTTTTCCAGTTTCGGATAACGGGCAAGACGTGGTCAGGGTTTTTGTGGATATTTTTGCTAAAACTGCTGTAAAAATTTTACTGAATAATGCAGTGATGAAAATCGAGAAAGAGGAGAATAATTTTTTTGTTCAAATGAGTGATTCTGAAGTCTTGGAGGTCAATAAAATTATTCTAACAACAGGAGGTCAGGCATATAGAGAAACTGGCTCAACAGGCGATGGTTATACATTTGCAAAAAATCTTGGTCATACAATTACGAAATTAGCACCTAGTTTAAGTGCTTTGATGATCAAAGAAGAATTTATACAACATTTAAGCGGGGTGAGTTTGGAAAAGGTTTCTTTGAGAGTGAATGCTGATAAAATTTATAAATTTACCGGTCCAATAATGTTTACTCATTTTGGTTTGAGCGGACCAGCGATTTTTGCGATGTCAGCCTTAATTGCCTTGATTGATTTTTCTGCAAAAAGTCCAATAAATTTATTCATTGATTTGATATCTGATTTTGAACAAAGTAAGTTTTTAGAGCTACTGAATCAAAAAATTATTCAAGAAGGCAAAAAAAGGGTCGTAAATATCATAGATCAATTTTTACCTAAATCTTTGGCTGTAAAAATTTTAGAAAATTTAAATATTAATTTGGATAAGAAATTTTGTGAGCTGTCGAAAAAAGAAATAAACAAAATTGTTGAAAATTTAAAAAATCTACCATTAACAGTTATTGGAAGAAGAGCAGGGGAGGAATTTGTTACGGCCGGCGGAATAGATCTGAAAGAAGTTAATCCACAAACGATGGAATCCAAAATTTGCCCCGGCTTATATTTTGCAGGAGAAATTCTGGATATAGATGGCTTCACCGGAGGTTTTAATCTGCAATCAGCCTGGTCGACAGGGAGACTGGCAGGGAAGAGTGCTGATTGTTGAACGGAAAAATTTTAGATTGACTTTTCTTGAGAAGATACTATGATTCAATCTAATTTTTAGAAATTTGTGTTATGGAAACGGAAGGCAGATTTAGAAGTATTGCGCGTAAGGTACTCCCAGTGGTTCTTGCTGTTGGTTTAGGTCGAGAGTGTGTGAAAAATGAAATATATAAAGGTGTCTTGAATGATATGGATGAAGAGCTTGCACAGGTTAATCAAGTAAATGATGTTTTACAGCAAGAATTAATTGTTTCTAGATGGCGATTACAAGTGTTAACTAATGATATGACGAGGATTTTGGAAGTGATTAGATTGGATTGGATTGAGGATGTTAAAAAGGATTGTACTATTCCTTTGTCATCTTTTACAGCACCAGATATTTTTGTTTCAACTGAAGGTAATGTTGGGGGGCTAACATTGACAGTTCAAAATTTAAATAAAAATCAAACCTTGTGTGTAATAAGTGCTACTGGCGTTTTTAGAATTGATGATGCGGCTGGTGATAACTATATGGAATGCAGAGTTTATAGGGGAATACAAATTGGTCGAGTGGCTGTAGCTATGATTTGTTCTGATCATAATAGGAATAATGATGGCTCGAAGGGGCCAAATAATGAAGATAGAGATGAGGAAGGTGATAAAGATGAGTCAATTCCTGAAGAAAACGATATTCTCAAAAATCAGAATGTCCCACATGATAAATTACCATGGCCAGTTGAAAATATTATAATTTAAGGATAGTTTTTTGCTTGAAAAATCTTTACTTTTTTTTAGCATTCCCGTAACCTTAAAAGGCTTTTTATTTTTTTTATACTCCTTTGTCAAGGGTACGGAGTATTATATAATTAATTTATAAATTAAAGGAGCATAATTATGAAAGTTATCACCAAAAAGTTACCAAAATCAGAAATTTTATTAACCATTGAAATTGAGGCAGACGAAATGCGGAAATTTAAAATTTCTGCCGCAGAAGAAATAGGAAAAGAAATCAGGGTTGATGGGTTTCGTCCAGGTAAAGCCCCGTATGAAATTGTTGTGCAAAAAGTCGGCGAGGAATATTTGCAGATGATTGCTCAAGAGAAAGCCGCGGCCAAAACGTATCCACAGGCAGTTGTGCAGGAGAAGATTCTCCCGTTGGCTAGCGCTGATTTCAAAGTTTTGAACAAAGATCCGTTTACGTTTGAAATTAAGGCGGCGGTTTTTCCAGAATTTAGCATCAAAGACTTAGATAAAGTTTATATAAAAAAAGAAAAAGTGGAGGTAACTGAGAAGGAAGTTGAGGAGGTCTTGGAAGAGATGAGAAAGCAGAAATCAATTTGGCATGATGTTGAGTCTAAGGTGAAACATGGGAATAGAGTGGAAGTGGATTTCGAAGGATTTGATGCGGAAAAGAAAGAAGCATTGGGCAAAACTAATAGTAAGAATCATCCAATTGTGATTGGCGACAAGATGATGGTCCCGGGTTTTGAAGATGCGATTGTTGGCATGTCTAAAGATGAGAAAAAGGAGTTTGAAATTATTTTCCCCAAAGATTACCATTCCAAAGATTTTCAAGATAAAAAAGTTTTGTTTAAGCTGAAAGTTAATCGGGTGGAGGAAAGAAAAATGCCAGAAATTGATGAGAAATTTATTGAAGAAATTAGCGGTGAAAAGATGTCTTTAGCAGAATTGAAAAAGAAAATTAAAGAAAACTTAGAACACGAAAAATTACATCGTGAAATTAGCAAACAGGAAGATAATTTTGTTAAGGCTTTGGATAAAGGAGCAGATTTGGATTTTTCTGATATCTTGACTCAAGATGAAGCCAGGGGGATTCTTGATAAATACAAAGCTGAGGCAGAACAATATAAAATTGAATGGGTTAAATATTTACAAATTATTAAGAAGACCGAAGAAGAAATCAAAAAACAGGCTTTGGAGGATGCAAAAAAACGACTTAGGAACACTTTTTTAATAGAAAAAGCCATGGAAATCGAAACCATTCAGATTAGTGATGAGGAGGCAAAAGCTTATATCGCCGAAGTTCTGCAAAAAGCTGATCCGAAAGAGAGATATAAAATTGAGAAACTGTATAAAAAAGATTCCGATCATTACAAAAATTTGAAGCACAGTTTGAAAGTGAAAAAACTTTTTGCAAAGCATATTGAAGGATATGAGGAGCATAAACATTAGTAATAGTAATTAGCTGAGGAGTGGGATTGTTAATCGTTAAATTGTTGATTGTCTCTTAACTGCAATTTGAATATTTGCTAAGATTTTAGCTAATTGGTATACTAGCTTTGTTTTTTTATCAATTATAAATATGTTAATACTTTTTATTCTTTTATCTGCAGCGTTCAGTGTTTTAATTTTGATTTTAGCTTTTGAAAATATTGCGGCGCAGTGTAATTATCTGCAATTTTTTTTGGCACCTATTAGTGCTACCACTTCCATTACTTTTCTAATTTTTGGTGTGGCTTTTTTGGGAATAATTGCCGGAGCATCTTATGCCGGATTAGTATGGGCGATATTTAGCAAGAACGGTAATAGCGAGGACGAGGAGGATGGGGAATATTAGATTGTTTGCCTTGTTGGTTTTTGGGAAAATCTGAAGATTATGATTGCTGATATACTTCTTCGCTTTCAAATTCCAGAACTGTAAATGCTACGACCCGTTCTCCGTAGTAGCATGGCTACTGCTACGAAGGACGAAAGCTTTGAGCTGTAGCTTTTACTTCTAAATTCAACAAATGCTAAAGCTACGGAGTATATACATGAATTTAGATGTTCTAAAGCGTAGTAGTATAAAATATTTTTTAGGTGTTTAGGTGTGTGGAAATTTTATTTGACTATTTTTTTTGTTCAATATTTCCTAAAAAAAATAAAATAATAAAAATTTTAACTGATAGAACACATAAATTTGTTCATGTGAATCGCTGAAAAGATAATAAGCTTTATCAGAGCCGTTATTATCCTGAATAAAAAAAATGAAATGCTATTGATTTTTGAATTTAAATTTTATACAATCTTCCAGCATGTATAAAATATGTATACAAATTTAGTAGAAAATTCCTCGTCTCTACTTTATAACTTCCCCTTATGAATATTCTTAAAAGACTTTTTACATCTAGTGCTAGGATTAAGTTACTTCAATTATTCTTGATGAACCCTGAAAATGAATATTTTGTAAGAGAATTGACCAGAGTCTTGAACGAACAGATTAATTCCATTAGACGGGAAGTTGATAATTTGAAAAAGATTGGACTTTTATCTTCTCGTGCGAAAAACAGGAAAAAATATTTTAAGTTAAATACGTCTTGTATTGTTTATGAAGATTTGAAGAATTTATTTATTAAAACTATGGATGCCAAAGATGCGTTGATTAAAAAACTTACTCATTTGGGAGAGATCGATTTTTTATTGATGTCGGGAATATTTTTGAAAAAAGAAGCGCCAGTGGATTTATTGATTGTTGGGACAGTAGATCGTAATTTGATGGAAAATTTTTTGGATAAGGAAGTTGACACCAAAGAGCCGATCAGGTTTAGCATTATGTCAAAGCAGGATTTTTTGTATAGAGTGGATTGTAATGATGTATTTGTAACAAATTTATTAAAAGACAAATCAAATATTGTGGGAGTTAATAAATTATCGAAACAATTGTTGAAATTTGGAATATAAGTCTTAAAGTAAGAAAATCATATTGATTTAATAGGTACTCTTAAATATAATCCCTAAGCAAAGTTTTTAATACTTTTTTTTACAACTTTTTAAATTTTTATTCATGTCTCAAGCAATTTTGCATGACGTAGCTCAGAAATCAAAACCTTCCAAATCGCCTTTAATTAAACCAGGATATACGATCAAGGTTTATCAGAAAATTATTGAAGGTGACAAACAACGCACCCAAATATTTGAAGGCATTGTGCTTAAAATGAATGCCGGTTATGGGGCTGATTCTACTGTGACCATCAGAAAAGTGGTTGATGGCATTGGCGTGGAGAGGATTTTCCCTTTATACGGACCAATGATTGACAAAATTCAAATTATAAAAAAAGGTAATGTGCGCCGATCTAAATTATATTATTTGAGAAATAAATCAGGTAAAGCCGCGAAGTTAAAAGAAATTTGGATGCCAGAAGAGAGGGAAATTTTGTCGGAAGGAGTAAAAGTTAGTACTGAGGCTGCAACGGAAAAATCAGTAGATACAACCAGTCAAGAAGTTCAAGACAAGTCAGAGGAGTCAAAAACTACTGAAACTGTCAAAATTGAAGAATCTAAATAATTTTTTTAGAATTGGTTTGGATGAGGCTGGACGTGGTCCATGGGCAGGTCCGGTATTTTGTGCAGCGGTTTTTATCCCTAAAAACATCAGAATTTTAGGATTAAATGATTCGAAACTTTTGACACCAAGCCAAAGAGGGAGGCTTTTTGAAATTATTATTGCTAAAACTATTTTTGGCATTGGTTCAAGCAGTCATTTGGAAATTGATGCTTTGGGATTAATTAAGGCGGTAGAATTGGGATTTAAAAGAGCGTTGAACGAATTAGTACTCAAAACGCCCAAAAAATTTTATGATCATTTTTTTTTGCAAATTGACGGCAGGGATAAATTTGTATTTGACTACCCATATCAATCTATCATTCGCGGTGATCAAAAAGTTAAATCCATTTCTGCGGCTTCAATTTTGGCCAAGGTGTCGCGTGATCGATTTATGTTGGAAATAGCAAAAAAATATCCGCATTATGGTTTTGAAAAGCATAAAGGTTATGGTACAAAATTGCATTTGGAAAGGTTGAGAAAATATGGAGCGTGTGATATACATAGAAGGAGTTTTAGGCCAGTTGAAGAAATTTTAAATTCTAAATTTTGAATTTTGAATTATATGAATAATATTTTTATTTGTGGAAATTATGGGGCTACTAACTTAGGGGATGAATTAATTTTGAAAGGCCTTCTTGCTGTCATTCCAGCGAAAGCAGGAATCTTAAATGCTAGGGTTGTAGTTTTAAGTTATAATCCAAAAGAAACTGAAAGACTTCATCATGTTAAATCAGTATATTTTTTACCTTGTGGGGTTAGATCACTGTTAAGGGGTGTTTTAGGTTTAGAATTATTTCAAACTTTAAAAGCGTATTATCAATGCAATGAATTTATTTTTGGTGGCGGGGGATTAATGCAGGATGATAAACCAAAAGCAATATTTATTTGGGGTTTTCATTTGTTTTTAGCCTTGATTTTAAGGAAAAGAATTAGGATTTTAGGAAATTCGGTCGGTCCTTTAAATAAATTGTGGTCTAGAAAAATAGTTAGTTTTTTATTTAATCATGTTCATGAAATAACAATCAGGGATGAGATTTCGAAGAAACTCTTAAAAGAAATTGGAGTTAGGAAGGAGATAAAGGTTGTGGAGGATTTTGCGTCGTCTCTTAGCATTCCTACTCCTTTTTCTGTCATTCCTGCGAAGGCAGGAATTTTACATTTATGGGAAAAAGATTCCTGTTCTCACAGGAATGACAAATGTGGGTATATTATTCTTTCTTTAAGGAATTGGCTAAATGGTAAGGAAAAAGAAAAATTTGATGAGGAAATTGTGAAGATGTGTAATTTCTTAATTCAAGAAAAAGGCTATGAAATTATTGGAATACCATTTGAAAAACTTAGAGATGATGATGAGGCTTATTTGCTGTATATTAGAGAGAAAACTTTGAATAAAAAATATTTTCATGTGCAAAAATATTGTTCAGATTTTGATAAAATTTTTGATCTATATTTTAATGCCCATTTTGTTATTGGCATGAGACTTCATTCCATAATTTTGGCACACAAATTTAAAAAGGATTTCCTTGCTTTAAGTTATAGTGAAAAGGTGAGGGGATTTTGTGAAGGGGTTGGGAAAGGTGATAGCTGTGTAGATATTAGAAAATTTGGCGCATTTGATTTGACAAAATTTTAAAGATAGGTTAGGATGCCATCTTGATTTTGGGGTGGTATATTTAGTGTTTTTATAAAATTTTAAAAAAATGGAAAATAATGAAATTTATGATCCTCCTGAGCATGCGATTGCTTCAACTGATGATTTTGAAGCCTTTTTTCAGGTTTCAAAGACATTGCCATATCCTGTTAGTTTTTGTGGTCAAAAAGCAACTTATGTTGGTGGCAGTGATATGTTACCTAGTGAGCTTCCTTTTGATTTTACCAAAATAGAAAGTAGAATTGATCAGTTATTAAATAATTTAGATTGTGGTTTCAGTGATATTTATTTATGGGCGACTATTTTTTTAGGCAATGAGCATAGAATTCCAATAGTGATAGATGTCGGTAGTGTTGGGGTTAGTTTTTGCGGAATCACCAGCAGATTTGATCCGTTTAAGTGGTTTGATAAATGTTTTGACTATTGTTTGACTACTGATATTGTATCTCCTGTAATGGTTGGTTTATCGCAGGGACGCTATTATATACGGGTAGGCGTAGAAGAATTAACTAATGTATTTAGTCATGGCAAAAGAGCAAATCTTATACATATAAATAATGTGTTAACAGGTGATGGTATTGCGGCTGAGGTATCAGATCATGAGAAAATTCGACATATACTTATACAAGTTCGAGAGAGTTTAATGGAAGGTGGATTAGCAATAATAAGTAATGTTAATAACGTGATTGATCCTGAAGATTTTGAGGAGGTTAATCTTAGAATCATTTTTGATATATATGTTGATTGGAATAGAAGAATGTATGTTGTAAGGAAAAATTAATGGATCAAGCGGAAACTGGTTTGAAGAAATAATTTAAAAAATTCATGAAAAGACCAGAAATGATGGATATTATTTGTCGTAAGGTCATTCCAGATTTAGTCTGGAATCCAGTAAATATAATGATTATTTATGGATAAAACTTATTTTGTATATATTCTTGCTAGTAAACGTAATGGTACTTTATATGTAGGAATGACAAATAATTTAGAAAGAAGAATTAATGAACATAAAGAACAAATTAATAAAAGCTTTTCATCAAAATATAATATATCAAGATTAGTATGATATGAAGAATTTGATACTGCAATATCAGGAATTGAAAAAGAGAAACAAATTAAACATTTATATTATTTGTTTTAACTAGTCTTCCATATAAAATATATAAACACTATCGAAGTTAGTCCTCTACTGGATTCCTGCCTTCGCAGGAATGACGGCTGACGATAAATTAAAATTTTTTCAAACCAGTTTCCGCTTGATCCAAATTAATTGACAAAATTTTATAAAAAATATAAGGTAATATACTAAAAAACTAAAAAATATTTTTTAATTTATTTCTTATGAGCAATCCAGATAAAATGGGGGGAGAAGAACGTAATCGACTAGAAGAGGCATGGCAACGTACTAAAGCTATTTTGGGTAGATCACTTTATAATACAATGGTGGATAGTGGCTATTCACCAGATCAAATTATTGATGTTTGTGAGGAACTTTCAAGATTATGTACTCTAGATAATAACAATGTTGTAATTGAAGAAGAATTAAGACGTGTAAGGCAAGAAGGGGGAAAAAATATTGGATTAACAATGAGATATCAATTAAATAATGACGAAATATATAAAAAAGAATAATTATGATTTTAGAATTTGACATGTTCTTGAGTCCCTCTGTATTCAATAAGTTTTGAACCGAGTTCGGAGCCTAGGTCGCAGGATTTTTCAAGATTCCAGTTTTGTGATAAGCCATACAGAAGGCCTGCTCGATAGGCATCACCACAGCCGGTTGGATTAAGTATTTTTTTGGGTTTATAGGCTTTGATTTTGATGATTTTACCATTTTCAATCAGCTCTGATCCGTTCTCACCTAAGGTGATGATTAAGTTTTTTTTGTTTTTTAGAAAATAATTTTTGTCTAGATTTGTGATTTTGCATAATAAATCCATTTCATAATCGTTGACTATTGTTAGAAATGCAGATTTAAGAATTTCTAAAATATTTTCTTTTTTAAATGTTGGCAGTTGTTGCCCCGGGTCAAAAATAAATTTAATGTTATTTTTGATACATTGATTTATAAGTTGTTGCATGAAGTTATTATCTTCAGGAGAGATAATTGCTAAATCAATTTTTTTGTTAATTTTTGAGATATCAACTTTGAATTTTTTTTGCATTACACCAGGAGCAAATGATGTTATTTGATTGCCATTTTTATCGCTTGTTACATAGGCTGTAGCTGTATAATCATTTTTATCAATTTGGATATATTTTGTGTTGATTTTATGCTTTTTAAAATGATTTATATATTCTTGGAAGTCTTTTCCAGCACGTCCATATAAAACAAAATCAGCTTTGAGTAGATTTAAATTATAAGCAATATTTCCAGAGCATCCTCCAAAACAAATTTCTTTTTCTGGAGTATAAAAACATATACTTAAATTATTGATTTTTTCAGGAATTATTAAATCAGAAAAATTACCTTGATAAGCAAGTAAATGGTCGTAAGCAAGTGAACCTGTTATGAGGAGGGACATGTTGGAGATAAATATTAAATGTTAAGTCGTTAGTGTCATTCTAGATTTAGTCTGGAATCCAGTGGAGGACTTTAGTCGATAGTGTTATTTCTCATTTTGTATAGAGAATTAGTTAACAAAAATAAGAGAATTCTATTTTATGATAAATTTTATTTATATAGGAAGTTACCAAATAAATAATGAGTATATTGACTGGATTCCAGCCTTCGCTGGAATGACAGGGGACTAAGATTCCTGCTTCCGCAGGAATGATACTTATGACTCACAGCTCATAGCTTTAAAGGCTTCGTTCTTTCTTTTCTAATTTATATGCAATCAGTGTGTCGCCTTCAATGAGTTCACATGATGTTGAGAATTTAAGGCCACATTCATTACCTTCTTTCACTTCCTCCATTTTTTTATCCACTTTTTGTAAGGAAAAAATATCGCCTTTGCCAAGTTCTTGGTTATTACGGAAAATTTTGATGGTAGATTTGCGTTCAATTTTACCATTGGTCACCTTGCAGCCAAGAATGTAATCATGTTTTTTCTTGAAAAATATTTTTATGATTTCAACTTTGCCAGTTTCAATTTCCAAAATTTCATCTTCCAGCAAGCCTTCCAGCAAGTTTTTGACATCTTCTAGGAGTTTGTAAATAATTCTGTAGCTCAAAATTTCCACACTGTGTTTTTCTGCGGCTTTGGTGGCTAATACAGGTGTTTCTACTTGGAAACCAATCACTAAGGCCCCTCCGGCAGCAGCCATCATCACGTCAGATTCAGTAATGGCACCAATGCCGTTATGAATGATTTTTAAGCTTACTTTTTCTTGCGGAATTTTATCCAGAGATTGTTTGATGGCTTCAAGTGATCCCTGTGTATCAGCTTTTAAGATGATTTTTAAAGTTTTTAAATTGCCTGATTTAATTCTGCTAGCGAGATCTTTGACGCTAAGGGCTTGGCTAAAAATATTTTTAACTTTCATAATATCCCGAATAGCAATAGCTTTTTGACGGGCCTCTTTCTCGTTAGACACCACCTGTAAAATATCACCGGCATGTACTGTTTCAGATAAGCCAGCAATTTGAGCGGTATCAGAAGGACAAAGCATTTTGAGATGTTTACCCCGGTCGCTTTGCATCCTTTTTACCTTGCCATAAGCTGGGCCAATAATGATGTTATCGCCGATTTTAAGACTACCGGTGTTTATGACTACAGTAGCTACCGGCCCTAAATTGGCATCAAGGTGGGCCTCAATAACTGTTGCGACGGCAGGTCTGACTGGATTAGCTTTTAAATCTTCCATTTCTGCTGTGAGAAGAATCATGTCCAAGAGTTTATCAATACCTTCGCCAGTTAAAGCAGAAATCGGCACCATAATTACATTGCCGCCCCAACTTTCCGCTTGTAAACCATGCTCTACCAATTCTCCTTTTACTTTTTCCGGATTAGCACCGGGACGATCAATTTTATTAATGGCCACAATAATCGGGATATCAGCATCCTTGGCGTGGTTGATGGCCTCGATGGTTTGAGGTTTAACACCTTCGTCAGCCGCCACCACCAATATAGCAATGTCAGTAGCTTTGGCACCTCTCGCCCTCATAGCCGTGAAAGCTTCATGTCCAGGAGTATCAATGAAAGTGATCTTATGTCCGTTTTTTTCCACCTGATAAGCGCCAATGTGCTGGGTAATACCACCAGCCTCTTGATCAATCACATGCGTATTTCTGATCGTGTCCAAAAGTTTGGTTTTACCATGATCAACGTGTCCCATAATACTGACTACCGGCGGTCTGGTCACTAATACTGATTTATCGTCTTCATAAAGCAGTTTGCTCAAATTACCTTCCATCATATCCTCGATTTTGGCGGCGCTTCTTTTTCTTTTAATATTTATACCCAAATCTAAGGCAATGATACTGATGGTTTCATAGTCAATTTCCTGGTTGATGTTGGCGATAATGCCATTTTTCATTAGTTCTCCAATAATTTTGGCGGCGCTGATGTTCGTTTTTTCCGCGAATTCTTTGATGGTGATGCTGTCTTCAATTTCAATGGCGTCCTTTTTTGCAGCTGTTTCTGTTATTGTTGATATTTTTTTTTCTGTTTTCACTTCCTCTTTTTCTTTTGATTTTTTGACTTTGGTTTTTTCTTTACCGGCTGTTTGTTTCCTTTGTGATTTAATTAAATCTTTTTCCATTTCCTGGCCGACAATTTCATCATAGATTTCCGCCGTGTCCATTTCATCTTGTTTCTTTAGCACTTGTTTTAGCTCATCTTCTACTATTTCAGCGAGTTCATCTTCGATAGTCTTGTTTTTTGCATCAATCTCAAAACCAAAGTCCTTAATATAAGCAATTAAGACATTGGTTTTCATATCTAGTTTTTTTGCCAAGGTGGCAATTTTGGTGGACATTTAAAAATTTATAAAGGTCGTAAAATTTACAAAGTTTGTAAAGTAACTTTTAAAATCGTTCAAAAAACAGTTTTCAATTTACAGGAAAATTAGGGCAAATGAAAGGTTTAATTGCTTTTTAGGTCGTTATTAAGAATTTTATACAAAATTTCCGCGATTTCGCCGCGTTTGATGGCTTTGTTAACGCCAAAGATTTTGTTACTTTCAGGGTCAATGAAATCATAAGTATAAGCAGTATCTACATAACTGAAAGCCCAATGATCTTTAGGAACATCTCGGAAAGTGGCCTGACCGTCGTTAAGCAGTTCAAAATTTGAAGCCCGGAAGATCACAGCCAAGGCTTCCCCCCGAGTGATAGGATCATTTGGTTTGGCATAGGTAATACATTCGTTTTTGGCATTGCATTGCTGGTAGCCTTTCAGGATATTTAATTGATAGGCCTTAATCAAATATCGATAGTACCAGTCTTTGGGGGAGATATCGGCAAACAGAATATCTTTGGAACTGACACCGCCGGTAGAAATACCAAAAGCAGTTAAAACCATTTTTACTAATTCCGCTCTGGTAGCATTCCTTTCTATGCCCATATCGCCATTAATCCAATAGGTTTTGAGAATTTTTTCATTTTGCAGTTCAGATTCGGGTAGAATTTTAATTTCATTATTGCTATCCTGTATTTTATACATTTTGTAATTAAATCCCTGCACCACATATTTGGATTTCAGGTATTGAAAATAAGGAGCTGATTCATCAATTGATAGAGAAATTGCTTGTTCAGATCTTTCGCCGTCTTTGTCTTCAATTTGGATTTTAATGTTACGAGTGCCAACTTTGCTGTATTTTTTGATCCAATAACAATTACTGGAGAAGTCGTTATCATAAATAATATCTTCTTTGCCATCATATTGGCTATCAATTCGGCACTTGAAGGTGCTTTGGTCATCTTTGGAGGAAGTGCTGTCAATGATGAAATTGGTGTCAAAAGTGCCAATCGTATCCGGAATAACCAATAAATTTAATTGCGGTGGGGTGTTTTTTACCAACATTATTGATAATTCTGCGGTTTTGGTATAGCCAGCCGGATCCTTTACCTCCAAAAACACAGTTTTGGTGCCAGTACTGCCGAAAGGGTAGGTGTATTTAGCTTTTTTTTGCTTAGTCCAGTCAATTTCTACAGTTTTATCGCCATTGAAATCCCATCGATATTCTAAATAAGTATCTTTGAATTGATTATGATAGGTGCCGGTAGGATCAAAAGTAAATTCTTGGTTAAAAGTGCCGCTTTCAGGGCTGATGGTGACATTGATATGAGGGCCAGTGTCTTTGACGACTTTGAGATTTAATTTGTAATAGCTTTTGTTGCCTTCAGGATCATAAACCAACAAAGTCGCGATATAAGCCCCTTCTTTGAAATAGATATGTTCAGTCAAATAATTGCCGTTAGCGTAAGCATATTCCTCATTGCCATCACCGAAATCCCAGATAAATTGTAGATCTTTCATGTCTGTATCTTTGTCTTTTGTGCATCTGGCATCGAAATCAAAAGTTGCGCCAAGATCGCTCTCTCCGTTTTTGGTGCCGAACATGACACTTTCATTGGCATTTTTCATACCGGCCTGAGTGGTAGTTTGAAAACAGGCAGTGGGAGTGTACGATGAAGATTCCTTTAACTGTTCTGCCGCAAATAAGAAATGGTTTTTGGCTAGGATGAAAATGGTCAAACCCAAACAAGCAACTGCCAGACTTAAGCCAAGATGTTTAAAATATTTTTTCATCGCTATATTATAGCACTTTTTTTGGTGTTTTTGAATAGTTTATGGTAAAATATTAAGATTTAATTAAAAACAAAATTATGGAAAAAGAAAAAGTAAAACCAGATCTAATTAAAAAAGTTTTTGCTCTGTTATTGTCAATTGATTCCAAAAAAGAACAAATTAAATCTTTAAAAGAAAGAAAATCTCTTTTAGCAATTTTAAAATAAATATATGCCAAATGCCCCCGAACAATTATCTCAGCCACATTTAGACGCAGAGGCTATTGCAAATGATTTATTGAGTGAGCCAGATTCACAAAAAAGATCTGATTCAATGCAACAATATTTGGATGCGGGGTTGACAGTTGAAGATTTAGAGAAAGTAATTAAATATCTTGAGATAGAAAACGGGAATTTTTATGGATTATTAATACAAACACAGCAAGATACGATAGATTTATTAGAACAGGCTAAGGATGGATTAGTACAAGAAAATAATCCTGTTAATCCAAATTCAATAGAGGTAAAAAGTGAAGATTTTGATAAGTTAGTTGCTTTTATTGAGAGAGAAGGCTTTCTAATTAAAGAACCTGGTGTCTCTTGTGATCATCAATATACTTTTTTTGATAAAAATGGTAATAGGCACGCCATGATGGCCATAAAACGTGATGCCAATGGTAAGCCTTCTAAGCAAGGTAGTGTGAAACAAATCAGTGTTTGGGCGTATCATCAAGGAATCCGCGACCAAGAACATTATTTTGGTTACATTATAACCGCAGAAGAAATTGCCCCATCATGGCGACTAACTCCTGAAGAAAAAAGTGAGGTGAGAAAAGCTTATAATGAAATTTTAGAAAAGATAAAAACATAAAAAAGAAGAAAACAACATGGATCAAAACAATTCAAAATTCAAAATTTTTTTAGTACGCTCTCGCAAACATCACTCTCTGCCTTGAAGGTTTGCCAGTTACCATACATTTCCCTTCTTCTTTTTCATTATTCAGAGGAATACAACGAACGGTAGCCTTGGTTTCTTCTTTGATGCGTTCTTCGGTTTCTTTTGTGCCGTCGTAGTGGGCCAGGATGAAGCCGCCTTTTGAATCTAGGATTTTTTTAAATTCCTCATAAGTTTCTACTTTTGTTGTATTTTCTTCTCTGAATTTGAGTGCTTTTTGATAAATGTTTTTTTGCATATCTTTTAAAAGTTCTGGAATTTTAACTGTAAGTTCAGAAATTGGTAGAATTGATTTTTCTTTTGTGTCTCTTCTTACGACCTCAACTGTGTTATTTTGAAGATCTCGTGGTCCAATAGCTATACGAACTGGAATACCTTTTAACTCATATTCTGCAAATTTCCATCCTGGAGTTTTGGTGTCATCAGTGTCGAATTTAACTGAAATATTTTTATTCTCAAGTTCAGTTTTAATTATGGAAATTTTTTCTGAAATCTTTTTTAAATCTTCTTCTGATTTGAAAATTGGAACTATTACAACTTGAATTGGTGCAAGTAGGGGAGGTAATACTAATCCATTATCATCGCTGTGTGACATAATGAGAGCTCCCATTAATCTTGTTGAAACGCCCCAGCTAGTTGCATAAACATATTCAAGATTGCCTTCTTTTGTTGTGAATTTTACATCAAAGGCTTTTGCAAAATTTTGACCTAGCATGTGGGAGGTACCAGACTGGAGTGCTTTGCCATCCTGCATTAATGCTTCAATGCAATAGGTGTCATCAGCACCGGCAAATCTTTCACTTTCGGTTTTTGTGCCTTTTATTACCGGCATGGCCATATAATTCTCAGCAAAATCTGTATAAACATCAAGCATGGTTAAAGTTTCTTTTAAGGCATCTTCTTTTGTTGCATGAGCAGTATGTCCTTCCTGCCAAAGAAATTCGCACGTTCTGAGAAAAAGTCTTGTTCGCATTTCCCACCTAACGACGTTTGCCCATTGATTTATTAGTAAAGGCAAATCTCTATATGACGAAATCCAGCTTTTGTAAGTGTTCCAAATAATTGTTTCTGATGTTGGGCGGACAATTAATTCTTCTTCAAGTTTGGCTTCAGGGTCAACAACTACCGATTTTTTGTCATCACTTAATTTTAATCTATAATGAGTGACAACAGCGCATTCTTTCGCAAATCCCTCCACGTGTGAAGCTTCTTTGCTTAGAAAACTTTTTGGAATAAAAAGAGGGAAGTAGGCGTTTTGATGACCTGTTTCTTTGAATTTTTTATCGAGAATATCTCTCATTTTTTCCCAAATGGCATAGCCATAAGGTTTGATAATCATGCAACCGCGAACCGCAGAATAATCTGCAAGTCCTGCATTTATTACTATTTCGTTGTACCATTTGGAATAATCTGTTTGGCGAGGAGTGAGTTTTGAGGACATTTAGAAATTTTAAATTTTAAATTTTAAATTTTAAATTAATTCAAAATTAAGAATTAAGAATTCAAAATTTTATTTCTCTACTACTTTTATCTTAATATTCTCTGTAACGCTAGGGATAGTGATAGCCCATTTTGGCCAGGACTCAATATCCACCTTATTGATTTCAGTAATATTTTGAATGTAATTAGTGGCTTCATCAATGGATTTACCGGCGATATTTTGGACAATTTTATCGTTAAGGCGTTTGCCGGTTTCGGTCTCAGGGTTTAAGTTGTATTCTTCTAGTCCTTCTAAGGTGGCAGTGATTTTAATTTTACCATTTTTATTGTCAATATCAATCACTTCAAATTGCAGGTTCTGATCAAAAGTTTTTACTAAAATTTTCTTTAAATTGGTGTGTTTGATGATTTCTTCTCTTAATAATTGACTTAGTTCGTCCATGTTGAAATAGGGGACTTTGACATGCATTTTGGCGGAAACTTCAAAGTTAGGGATATGAGAATCAAGCAGGTTATCTGGTATTGCTACCTCAATTTTATTTTTTTGGATGACGCGATCATCCAGGATTAAATAAAAATTGGTATGATGCTGATTATTCAGGCTTTGGATTTCGCTTTTTAATTTTGTTTTTAAATTTTCAATAATTTTGTTTTTGATCAGTTCATTGGCCGCAAAAATATCTTTGTCAGTGACCAGTAATTGGAATTTAGTGACACCGCCGGAAAAGCTTGCTAGATTTTTGCCGTATAATAATTTTTGGTTAGAAGCGTTAAGTCCAGGCAGGAAAAAATTAGTGGGCGCAATATTACCCCTATCGCCAATAATTTCCCCAAAAATATCGGTTTCGTCAGCAACTACATCCACATCGAGCGTGCCAGGACTGCCGTCGACATTTTGTGCAGGGATGGTCGTGTAGCTTTGAATTCTGAACACCAAACCATTATTAGTTTGTAACCTGGTTTTTGGTATTAGTGGCCACGGATTTTTGCTTTCATTAAATAATTTGATTTTACCTGTGGCATTGATGCCTTCAAAGATTTTTCCAGTGGAATTATAATCCATTTTTTCAGCAAGGTTGGTCTCGTAGAAATACATGGCAATGATGTTTTGTTCTTGGTTTCTGATCTCTGCTTCGTATTTATAATTGTCAGCCAGCGTTATATTTAAGCTTTGTGAGATGACATCTGATTTTGGGGTTAAATATATTGTTGCTCCTGGCAAAATTATGTAAGCGCTAATTGTTAAGATGATAGCACTTAGAACAATCAGTGTTAGAAGAGCCCGGCGATTTGGGATAGAAAATTTGATTTTATTATCAGTGAATATTTTTGGTTTTTTCAATTTTTTAATAATGTTTTCCGTGAAAGAATTTTTGTTTGAGTATTTTCGCCGTAATTCTGTTAAAATATCAGCAATATTTTGTTTACTTTGCGTGAGTTTTTTAAATGTTTCTGAGCCTGTCGTGTTGGAGCTAGCGGTAATTGGTTTGATATCAAACTTATCTATGGCCTCAGCGTTGTTCTTTAAATCAAATACTGCCTCAATATCGTTGGAAACAATGAATCCTGCTTCTGTGGCTAAATGCTGACCAATTCGATCTTTGGTTAAAATGTAAATATTTTTATGAAGTTCATCGGCTTTTTTCTTTAGAATTTTGAAATTAATAACGCTTTGAAATAGGACTGCTTCTTTGGGAATGATTAATAAGACTTGCTGTTCTTTAAGTTTTTTAATGCTGTCATAAACCGCTGTGACTTCATCATCTATTTCGACAAAAACGACTTTAGTTTTTTGGTTTTTTTTTTCATCTTTAGTCTCCATTTCATTTTCTTTTTTTTCTGATTTTTTAATATTTTTTTTCATTGCTTTATTTTATGGTTTTAGTACAGACGGATTGCAATTCGCTGAAACTTCGTAGGACAGGTTCGCAGGAATGACACCTGCGAAGGGGTTATGCTTGCATTAAGCTTACTACTTTTTTGAGAATTTTTGAAAGAATTTTTTCGCTAGAATTAATTTCGATCGCCAGGTTAGCTAATGCTAGTGGAGTGACATCTTGCTGGCTTTTAAGTAAACCAGTTTCGTCGATAACCCTGGTGATATGCTTAGGTTCAAGAAAACTTATTTGTGGTTTTCTGGCAAAGGCTAATTTTTTATGAAAATTGGAATTTTCTAAAATGTTTTTGATTTCTGGTAGTTTTGAACCACCGCCGCATAGCAATATTCGAGAAGGAAAGATTTCAATGTTTTCAAATTCGCTTAAAGTCAGTATTACGCCTGTCAGCCATACTTCACTGTCATTTGACATTGCTTCCGCTACAATTTTGGCGGAATGTTTTTCTAAAATATTATTAGAATAGCTTAATTTGATTGATTCAGCTTCTAAAAAAGAAATGTTTAAATTTTGCGCTAATCTTTTGGTGAAAGTTTTCCCCCCCAAAGTAAACATTTTGGTCCCGATTAAAGTGCCATCTTGAATAATAGCAATATCAGTGGTGCCACCTCCAATGTCAATAAAAATTCCCCCCATATTGCCACTTTCCTCATAATCAATACATTTCGCAACCGCATATGGTTCGGCGGCAATGGTTAATAAGGTTTTATTCAATTCGGCGGCAATGGTTTGCAGAGCTCCATAATGAGTTAAAGGGGCGAACACATTGAAGATGTCTACGGAAATTTCTTTGCCTTGAAAACCAATAGGATTAGAGATTTTGTAACCGTCAATGGAAACATTAACAATGCTAGAGTTAATTAATTTTACATCAATTTCATGATAACCGGTTTCTCTAGCTAATTGCGATCTTACCGTATCAAAAGTTTTCCATTGAATTTTGTGCATTACGGTTTTGAGCTCATCAATAGTGATTTTGTCCTCAGGAATTTCTCTGGTGTATGAAGCTTTGCTGGTAATGCCTTTCACTAATTCTCCCGCAATACCAATAATAATTTTGGAAGTTCTGACGTTAGCCATTTTTTCTGCTTCTTTGATCGCAATGTTGCAGTTTTGAATTACGCCATAGATGTCAGTCACTACGCCGCAATGCATTTCTCCTAGTTTTTGTTCTTTGCGGCCAACGCCAATAATTGAGCCTTTGGCGGGGTTGTTTTCATCAATTTTTAATATTAAAGCCTTGACTATGGAAGTACCTATGTCCAGCGCCAGCACATAGTTTTCTTTTGTTTCGAATTTGTCAGAAAAAAAATTGAACAAGGGGAGGGAATAAGGAAGCTTTTAGTACCTGATATCTACTACTGATTATTAACTGCACTGCATACAGTTTTGTATGAATCAGTTAAATCGTTACAATTCAAATTTTCTTTTGTAACCAATTTATATTCGCTGAAGCACAATTTAATTTCATTTTCAGTTTGGATGTTTTCGCAGATTTGGAGATTATTTAGATTTTGAGCCAATTTGATGAAGCAAAATTCTTTTTTTAATTTATCACCGATTAAATTGCAGGTATCTGTGTCTTTGGCATTGATACCAACATTAAAAATACAACTATCTTTGGTTGATTCTAATGTTAATTCATTACAGAGATTAATATCGTTATTAGCTTTGGCAATGCCACTTAAACAAATTTCGCTATCAAGTGGGTTGGTTTTTTGGAGATCCTGACAGCCTTGGATGTTTTTTTCGTTAATATAGACCATTCTTTTACAGACGCCAGGCTCGATGGCCTTAAAATCATCGCATAATTGGGCATCGTCTTTTTTTACAGCGACCTTAATTAGACATTCATTTTGATCTTGCGTGTTTTTTAAATTATTGCAGTTTTTTATATCTTTAGTGGAATAATTTTGATATAGCAAAGCGACCGTCCCTATTAAAATAATGATGATTATGCTTAATAAGGAAGTTTTTTTATTTAACATAATTATGGGTAAAAGAAAATTACTCTTTTTTTATATCATTTGTTATCAACAAAACCAAGAGTTAAATTTATTTTGCAATATTTCTTAAAAGTATTTAGATTATTAAAGAAATTTTAAATCTTTTTAATGAATATTCGAAATTTTTGCATTATCGCTCATATTGATCATGGCAAATCGACTCTGGCTGATAGGTTAATTGAATTTACCCACACGGTAGAAAAAAGAGATATGGAAGCCCAAATTCTGGACACCATGGATATTGAAAGAGAAAGAGGGATTACGATTAAGTTGCAACCTATTAGAATGTATTATGAATATTCAGGTGATAATCCGAAAATTTCAAGAGGAGAAAAATTTATGCTGAATTTGATTGATACCCCGGGACATGTGGATTTTTCATATGAAGTTTCTAGAAGCTTAGCGGCTTGCGAGGGGGCAATTTTGGTGGTGGATGCGACTCAGGGTATTCAAGCGCAGACTTTGGCTAATTGCTACATGGCGATTGAAAATGATTTAGCCATTTTACCGGTTTTGAATAAAATTGATTTACCGGCGGCTGACCCTGAAGGCAAGTCTAAAGAAATCGAAACTTTGCTTGGTATTCCTGCGTCGGAAATTTTACATATTTCGGCTAAAGATGGGACAAATGTTGATAAATTGTTGGATTTAATTGTAGAAAAATTTCCTGAACCAAAAGTATTGACTGAAGCGGGAGAAACAAAAGCTTTGGTGTTTGATTCAGTGTACGATAATTATAAAGGCATAGTGGCTTATGTGAGGTTATTTGAAGGTAGTTTAAAAGCTGGTGATAAATGTAAATTCTTGCATACTGGAGCGGAAATGGAAATTTTGGAAGTGGGATGTTTTCGTCCGAAATATGTGAAAACAGATATTTTGCACGCTGGTGAGGTTGGCTATGTTGTAACAGGTTTAAAGAGCGTTAACGAAGCTAGAGTGGGTGATACGGTGTGGAGGCATGGATGCTCAGTAGCCAGTGGTTACGTTCAAAAACCAACGCCGATTCCCGGTTATAAGAAAGTGGTGCCTTATGTGTTTGCCAGTATTTTTTGCAGTGACGGCAGTCAGTATCCGATGCTTAGAGATGCTTTAGAAAAATTATCTTTGAATGATTCCGCTCTTAGTTTCGAACCGGAAAATTCTGTGGCTTTGGGTAATGGTTTTAGATGTGGATTTTTGGGTTTGCTACATATGGATATTGTGCAGGAAAGATTGGAAAGGGAGTATGATTTGGATTTAGTGGTGACAGCGCCTAGCGTGTCATATAAGGTAGTCAGTGTCAAAAATGAAGAAATAACCATTCAAAACCCTTCGCAATTACCAGAAAAAAATTATTATCATTATATTAAAGAACCATGGGTTCACACTGAAATTGTTTCTCCTTCGGAATATATGGGAAGTATTATGCAATTGATTGAAGAAAAGCGGGGAATTTTTAAAACCATGAAATATATTGATGAAAAAAGAGTAATTTTGGAGTATGAAATCCCTTTGGCTAATATTGTGATTGATTTTTATGATCGGTTAAAAAGTTTAACATCTGGTTATGCTTCTATGAATTATGATCTTTTGGATTATCGGGAAGGGGATTTAGTGAAAGTGGATATTCTCATTGCTGGTGAAAAAGTTGATGCTTTAGCCATGATTTTACATAAAAATGATGCCGAAAGAATTGGTCGGGCATTTTGTGAAAAATTAAAGGATATTATTCCTAGGGCTAATTTCGTTATTGCTATACAAGCCATAATAGGAGGGAAAGTAATTGCTAGAGAATCAATTTCTGCTATGAGGAAGGACGTAACTGCAAAGCTGTATGGTGGAGATGTTACTCGTAAAAACAAGTTATTGGAAAAACAAAAAAAAGGTAAAAAAAGGATGAAAGCAATTGGAAAAATTGATTTGCCGCAAGAAGCTTTTTTGGCGGTGTTGAAAAGAGATTAAGCGTGATTGAGGTTTAAACAACTATTCTCTCAATCTTCTCATTTATTCTGGTGGTAATTTCGTAATTAATAGTATTTGCCCAGCTAGCCATTTCTTCCGCAGGGATTTCATCAGTTCCCTGCTTGCCAAGTAAAACGGCCTCATCTTCCAGTTTGACATTTTTAATATCTGTGATGTCAACCATAGTGACATTCATGCAGATACGGCCTAAAATTTTAGCTCTTTTACCTTTGATCAGAACACAGCCTTTGTTAGATAGTTTCCTATCATATCCATCATAATATCCGATTGGTAAAACCGCCATTTTTGTTTTTCGAGTAGTTTTGTAAGTGCAACCATATCCAATATATTCATTTTCAGGAATTTCTCTAATTTGTGAAATTATGGTTTTCCAGGTCATTACTGGTTTCAGATTTATAGTTTTAAAAACTTCTTGTGATGGCCATAGTCCATAATTTAAGATACCAGTCCTAACTAAATTAAAATGTGCTTTTTTCCATAGTGTGGCGGCGGCGCTGTTTGATAAGTGTTTTAGTTTGACTTTAAAACCTTTTTGTTCAATTAAATCGCAAAAATTAGTAAATTTTTGCAATTGTTGTTCGGCATAACTATGATCAGTCGTATCTTCAACATTGGCAAAATGACTGGCTAAGCCTGCCAGTTTTAAATTTGGGTATTTGCGGAAAAGTTTTAAGTATTTATCAATATTTTCAGGGTCAATACCATAGCGATGATTGCCTGTCTCAAGTTTTAAATGTATAAAAATTTCTTTTTTTTGTTCTTTGGCGATTTGTCCGAGGTTTTCTAGCGTTTCAGTGTTCCATACAACAAAATTCGGATTTAAAGTGATGGCTTTTTTCAGTTCATTTAGTTTGACGTATCCTAAAATTAAAATAGGAATTTTTGTGTTAATTTTTCGAACTCTTTCCAGATCTTCCACGGAAAACACAGAAAGAAAATCAGTACCGGCTTTTATCATTATTTTCGCGCAAATCTCTAGGCCGTGGCCATAGGCATTTCCTTTGACTGCTGGAGCCAAAATGGTTTTTTCCCCAATAATTTTTTTAAATGTCTGGATATTATGTTTTAAATTTGTGGCTGAAATTTCGATCCAAGTGGTCATAAGGAAAGGTGATCGGTGGTAAATGGTCAGTGATCAGTGGTCATTTCTAAATCATTATATCTTTGGGCGCCGAGGTTGCCTACTGAACCGTATGGATCTAGTTCGTAACTGGTCTTGTAATTTGCTTTGGCGTCTTCAATTTTACCTTCTTTCTCATATAACCAGCCGAGGTTGACATAAGCTGAAGCAAGTTTTGGATCTAAATTAAGGGATTTTTGTAGGTTTTTGTAAGCTTCTTGATAGGAGCCAGTAGCGGTTTGCGCCCAACCTAAAAGACTGTAGGCCAAAGCATTTTCTGGATTTATCTTTACAGCTTGTTTAGCTAAAACTAAAGCTTCAGATGGTTTATTTAATTTTTCAATATAAAGCCAAATTGGTCTAATATAAATTTCGACATCGTCTTTCTTAACAGCCAGAATCTTTTCATAGGAAGTGGCGGCTTTTTCGAATTCCTGGTCCAAAATTGCAACTTCTGCTAGTTGTTGTAGTGCTTCATTTTTTGGCTCAAAGTTGTTTTCAATAGCAATTTCAATGTTGCTAATCGCGTCTTTATAATTTTCTAAGCCGAAATAAGCTAGTCCAAGATAATATCTGGTTTCTGGTTTGGTTGGGTCTAAGTCTAGTGCTGTTTGTAAAGCTTCAACTGATGATTGATATTGTTCTAACTTGAGGTAAGAATATCCCAGCATGATCCAGGCATCACGGTAGTCATATTTTTTTCTGATAATGCTTTTTAAAAGTTCAACGGCCGGAACATAAAAATTTTCTTTAATTAAATCTTTGCTAAGTAAAGCCTGTTGGTAAGTTTCTTGTCCGCTTTGGGTTGAAGAAAACTCATTGTATGAGTCAATAAAATTTTGAATTTTTGCTGATAAAATTGCATTATTTGATTTATTTTTGGCCTCGCGAAAAGCATTAATACTATCATCGTATTGTTTTTGTAGGCTTAAAATTAGGCCTTTGTAAAATAAAGTTTCTCCATCAGAAATAGTTAGGTGATTAATCAAGTCAGCGGCAATATTGATATGATTAGCCTTGATTAAGGTTTTTAAATATAAATTAAAATAACTGACGTTGCTATTTTCTTTGTCAAAAGCTTGTTTAGCAAATTGTTCAGCTTTGGCGTTGTCGCCATTAGTATCATGAATTAAAGCGATTTGATAGTCAGGCTCACCTTTGTTAGTTTTGAAATTTGCAGCTTTGACATATTCTTCGATCGCTAATTTGTCTAGATTTTTTTCGTGCAGTAATTTGGCTTTATTGATAGCTTTCTCATAATTATCAGCGGTATGGATTTTGTTGTTGGAATCGTCGTATTTGATAGTTTGAATGTTGTCTTGAGATTTTTGGAAAAAATGTTCATGAATAAGTTGGGTAATTCCTAGAGTTCTGACAAGAATAACGCAAAAAATGGTAATAATTGCCACGCTTACCGCATATTGAATATAATGTAAAATTTTGTTAGACATTAAAACAAAAATAATTTTTTATTCATATCTATTTAAATTGTTTGCGCAGCAAATTGCAATAGCCAAAGCATCGGCGGCATCATCAGGCTTAGGGATTTTGTCCAAATTTAAAATCATTTTGGACATGGTTTGCACCTGATGCTTATCAGCTTTGCCATACCCAGTGATGGCTGATTTGATTTGGGTGGGGGTGAAAGTCAGAATAGGGATATGATGTTTAGTAATGGTTTGCATTATTACGCCGCGAGCATGGGACACAGAAATAGCGGTTTTAATGTTTTTGGTGAAGAATATTTCTTCAATACCTGCCAATTCCGGCTTAAATTCTATAATTAAGTTTTCTAGGTCTTCATATATTTGATTCAGGCGATCTTCAAGTTTGAGATTAGCTTTGGTTGATATACATCCATAATCGACTAATTTAAGGTCATGTTCTGATGTTTCAATGATGCCAAAACCAGTAGTGGCAGTGCCGGGATCAACGCCAAGGATTATCATATTTTTCCACTTCTTTAATAGTTTTGGTCATTATTTGTACGGCTTTGACAGCAAATTTTCCCACTGAGCTTTCATTGGAGAGCATGATTTTATCAGCATTTTCGAAGACAGCGGTGGCGATATCAGATACTTCAGCCCTAGTTGGTCTAGGATTGTTTACCATAGAGGATAACATTTGCGTGGCAACAATTGCCGTTTTCCCATATTTATGAGATAAGTTAATTATTTTTTGCTGGAGAATAGGTACTTTTTCATCGCCAACTTCCACTGCTAAGTCACCTCTGGCAACCATCAGTTCATCAGCAACTTCAGTAATTTCTTCCAGATGATTAACGCCTTGTTGACATTCAATTTTGGCAATAATTTTTGGCAATTTTTTTTTAATTTGCTGAGCGTTGTAGGTTAACATCAGTTCTTTTTCGATAAATTTTTTTAAATCTGCAATATCTTGAGCGTTTTTGGTAAATGACAAAGCAACGTATTCTGGATGAAATTTTAAGACGAATTTTAGATCTTCTTTATCCTTATTGGTAATGGTGGAAATTTTTTTTAAATTAGTGTCTGGCACATTTATACCTTTGTTACTGCTAATTTTACCGCCAATAATTACTTTGCATTTAATATCGGTTTTGTTTTTGGATAAAACTAACAGTTCAATGAGCCCATCATCGATCAGTATACTTTCGCCAGTCTTAATTTCTGATGGCAGGGAATTATATTGGATAGGAATCTTTATGATTTGCGATTTGCGATTTGCATTATGCGTAGTTAAAACAATAATTTGACCACGCTTAATAGTTAAGCCGCGGTCTGAAATTTTGCCGAGACGGATTTTCGGTCCTTGTAAATCAACGATGATTGGGATTTCTTTTTTTAATTCTTTAGAAACTTTCCTGATACTGTGGATCATTTTTGCATGATGTTCGTAGTTCCCATGAGAAAAATTTAATCTGCCAATATCCATACCAGCCTGGACTAATCTTTTGATTTCGGTTTTTGAGTCGCTTTTGGGACCAAGCGTGCAAATGATTTTTGTTTTTTTCATAATAATATAGTTGTCATATTATTTTAACTCATTTAAGCCAATTTCGCTACCAATAATATAGCCGTCATATCTTGGCTGAAATTTGATTTTATGGGAAACGCCATAAATAATTTTGGCGTTAAATAGCGGTAGACCAAAAGGATCTTTCTCTACAATGTAAGTCATCACATCTTGAAACATTTTTTGTCTTTTTTTATCATCAATAGTTTTTTCGGCGGTTTCAATTAATTGATCAACAGTTTTATTGTTATAATAATTGGCGTTATAGGTTCCGAAATTATTAGAGCGGCTATGAACCATATTGATATAAAAATCATTCATATCGCCAAGTTCGTGTTTCCAGGCTAGCAAATATAACTCGGTTTGGCCTTTTTTGATAACGTCTAATAAGTCATCTTCACTGTGGTAATTTAAATTTAAGTCTAAGCCGATTTTAAAAAACTCATTTTTTAAATAATCGCCAACCGCTTCTAATCCTACCGGCAAATCAAGGTTTAAAGAAATTCTTTTGTAAGCAGTTTCTTTTTCCATCATGATCTTGGCTAAATCCAAATTAACCTTGGTTTCTCCAATGTTTGGGTTAAAACCAAACACACCAGGTGAGGAAAATTGGTTAGCTTCAGCAATATTACTAGCAGCAAGGGCGGCAATTTGTGTTTTATCAATGCTTAAGATTATGGCTTTTCTGATGTTTAAGTTGCTCAAATAATTATTTTGGGTGTTAAACCCTAAAAAGTAATTAATTAAAGCCGGGAAAGAAATTACTTCAACCTTGGACTGGCTGATCAAACTGTCAGGGAAATTAACTGGTAGATTTACGACGATATCTGCTGTGTCTTTTTCTAAAGTTTTTAGTCGTTCTTCCGGAGCTCTTATGGTCGTAAAAATCATATTTTGGAAATTAGGCTTGATATCGTAATAATTGTTGTTGACTGTCAATTTAACAGTATCGTTTGTATAGCTATCGATGGAGTATGCTCCAGTGCCATAATATTGATTGTTTGGGCCGGAGAGAAAGATTAAAATTGTGCTGAGTTTTGATAAGAAAAAAGGATCTTCGGTTTTTAAAATAAAATTAAGATTATAATCGTCAATTATTTCGATCTGATTAATATTGCTGATGAAATTTTTTAAATCGCTAGAAGATTTTTTTATGGTATTGAAAGTATTGACCACGTTAACGGCTGTGAAGTTTTCGTCATTGTTAAATTTGACTTTTTGCCTTAATTTGAATTCCCAGGTTTTATGATCATCCAAAAGTCCCCAGCTTGAAGCTAAAGCTGGTTTGATTTCCAGATAGGCGTCAAATTTTACCAGAGGTTCAAATACATTAGATAAGATGCTTCTTTCTACAGAATCAAAAGATAAAGGATCTAGGGTGGGAAAATTTATGGGATAAGCAATAGTAATGGTTTGATCTTCTTGGTTATCGTTAAAGATCAATTTATTGATATGATTACTAATCAATCCCTGCAGAAAATATTCTACTAATATGACGCAAATAATTATTATCCCAAAAAATATGAGTATAAATAACTCAATATTGGCGATTTTAAAAAATTTCGACATAAAAGTTTAGCCTAGCTTAAACCAAGATTTTTCTTGATTTCTTCTGCTTGCTGTGCAGATTTATCTTCTTCATCTTCTTCAGCAAATAGAGATTCGATTTGTCTGAACTCATCAATATGTTTCTGTTCAAGTTGCATTAATTGATCACCGTGTTCTTTTGATAATTCCTGAAACTTAGTGGTTTCCTCTTCTAGAATTCTGCATAATTCATCAATTTGGTATTGGCTGAGTTTTGGTATGCTTTCAATGATTTTGGCTTTTTCTTGCCAAAGAAGAGAAATTGATCCCATCAAATCTCTGATAAAACGTTTTTCATCAAAATTGGTATTTGAGTGTTCAGGAACAGGTATTTTAGGGGGATTTTCTACCATAACTTTGTCGGCGATTTGACCGAACACATAACCTGTAGTATTGCCAGATGCTTGTTGTTGAGGTTTAGCTCCCTGAGGTAATGGACTTGCTCCAAATGGATTTTGTTGCGGTGGCACAGGATTTACTCCTTGTGGTATTTGACCTCCTGTAGAGCCAAAACTCTGATTTTGATCGTCTGCCATAGTATTTTATAACAAAAAAATTTAACGATTTATATTATACACGACTTTAATTTAAATACAAAATTATTTTGAAAAAACAGAGGCCAATTATAAGAATTAAGGTTTTTTAGTAACTAGTCCCGCAAAAAATGGAACTGGTGGGCGATCGTGGACTTGAACCACGGACCTCTACATTATCAGTGTAGCGCTCTAACCAACTGAGCTAATCGCCCTGATTATGAAAATTTTGAATTTTGAATTTTGAATTACGCTTCAAAAAGATAGCAAAGATGATTTTGAAACTCAAGATTTTTGTTGAAATTTGTTAAAAAATGAAAAACTTTTTAATAAATAGTTATTTTATGATATAATTTAAATGTGAATTTATTTTTTAATATAAAAAAGTATGGCAGATCAATCAGCCAATCCTATACAGGATGGAGTTGCTGGGACGCAACAACCAAATATTAAGGTCGAAGAAGCAAAAGATATGTTTGATAAATATATTAATGCTGTTTCAGCAAATATCACTACCAATGAAGTAACTTTACAACTTGGAGTAACTAAAGCTGGCAGTGGTGGACAAAATCCTGTTACAGTTAGTATTGTAGGTAATCTATATATGACTCATCAGACTGCTTACTCTATGATTGGACTTCTTCAAAATGCCTTGAAAACTTATCAGGACAAAGTCAGTCAAATGCAAAATCAACAACAAGCTGGACAAGCTATTCCGAATGAAGGGAAACAAGCGTAAGAATTAAGAAGGTGGAATATTGAATATTTAAATGAAGGTTTTATTGCAAAGAGTAAATAAGGATGGTTATATCTGTTTTTCATCTTCTTCATTTGAGATTGCCTGAGCAAGTTCATCTAATCTGAAACCTTCAGCTTCATATCTAGCCGCTTCAAAACTGTCCTTTGCGGCAACGTAATAACTAGATTCATAGTATAAACGTGCCAGTCTGATAGTAAGGTCTATTTTGGCATATTCATAAGCCTCATCTCTAAATGAGGCTTCTATTTTTTCTTCTTCTTGTTTTAACCATCTTGATAGAACTTCTTTGGCATTTTCATCTAATTCTTCTATTTTGAGTGCTAGAAGTACATCTGCTTCAGTGATTTCTGGACATTGTGCTTCTATTTCTTCTTCATGAATTTGGGGGGTTTCTGGCATATTTGGATTAAAAATATTTTTTTCAGTTTTTATTTACAATACTTTCGATCATGATCTGCATTTGATCTTTGTATTTGCCTGGACCTGACAATTCATAGCTTTCCGTATCGTTTCTTTTGGCGTATAAAATGGTTAAGTCAGCGGAGGTTTGGGTTTTAGAAATATTATCTTCAATTGATCCGGAGACAATTTTTAGGGTAAGAATTTGGTTGCTATTTTCTATTGGTTGATCAGCAAAACCATAAGAGCCAGCGCCTAAAGAAGAAAAGTACCATGATTTGGGATATTGCATCTTGAACCCATAAGTCTGGCTTTCAAAAAAACTATAGCCTTCTTGTAAGTCCAAAGTTTTTGTTGTTTGGCCTTCGCTGGAAATTTCATAAATTTCTTTTTGATCATTGGTAACACTGTCAGTACCGTTTGAGAGTGTCCAATCAGTAGTTGAGCCTTCTTGGTAATAAGCTTCTTCTTTTAAAATACTAGAATTTGAAGGATCATAGCTTAATAAAATTTTTTTCATACCTTCCTCATCTTGATATACAACATATGCATAACTTTTGTTCTTAATAAATTCATATCTCAAAATTTTGAAATCTCCTTTAATAAAATCAGAGAAGACGGTGTTGAATGATGTTGAAATTTGTTTGATGAGATTATCATAATCATAGTTCGTTATTTCAGGCGTACTTGGCTCAGGATTACTTGTCTGGGGAGTGTTTTCCTCAGCATTATTATTCGCAAGACTGTTGGAGATCGAGCTGTCGGTTTGATTGTTATTAGTAATTTCAGTAGTTTGGCTCGGAGCGGAAGCATTGATGGCGATGAATTGAAAGTTGTTTAAAAGATCAGAAAAATCATTTTTTACATTAACAAATTGCGCAGAATTAGGATTTTGGAATTCTAATCTGTAGATTTGTTTGATTCTTTGCAGATAAACAGTGGTGTTAAAATTTGAACTTTCTACTTTGACACCATTAAGATTGTCAGGACCGATTTTAACTTCATAAAGAGCGGTATTGGGATTTTTGGCTAAAACATATTGATATAAAGGAGAAAAAGAGGTCGTGTTTTCTGCGTCATTAGGTTGATTTTGATCTTCTTCGCTATTTACATCCAAAGTATCAGGCAGTAAATTAATGCTGAAAAATGGCAAGGCAGATATTGATTCGGGATTGTCAGTTGTGCTGAAATTTTCATATCTTAACGTGACTGAGACAGTTGTTTCCGTTTTTAGCACCCAATGGCTGTTAAATTTGAATTTTACACCTAAAACCGGATTTAGATACTCGTAAATCTGATTAGTATTTTTAGTATCGCTATTTTCTGTTTCTTTTTGGGCTAAGCTGATTTTCTCAATGGCGAAAATTGCTTTATCGCCGTTGTCATTCTCTTTTTGGGCGAAAAAACCCGTTACGTCTACAGGAAGATCTTGGAATTGTGTTAATTGATTGTCGTCATATATTACATAAATCACGGAATCATCAGCCAGTTGTAGAAAATAATGGGCATTTTTGTAGCCGATAGAGCCTAAATATTTCAAAGTGCCAGAGAGAGTTTGTTCTGTTTTGTCGATAATTTCTGTGGGGCTTTGGTTTTCAGGTTCAATGTTCTGGAAACAAGCGGAGAAAGTTAGTGAAAATAAAATGAGCGCACCCAGAATCGTAAATTTTTTGTTAGCCATAAAATATTTTCAGAAATTAAGAATAGAGCTTTTAAATAATATTTTGTTTATCAAAAAATGCAAATTTCTTTTATTTTTTTTGGAAATTTGGTGAGACTGGTGACGCCATTTTCTGTGAGCAAAATCATATCCTCAATTCTGATGCCAAATTGATTTGATAAGTAAATGCCAGGTTCAATGGTGATAACGGCATTGATTGGAGCAATGTCAAGGCTTTTCTCTGATAGCGAAGGATATTCATGGATATTTAAACCAATACCGTGTCCACTGCCATGAGTGAAATATTTTTTATAGCCATGCTTTTTAATGCTATTTCTAGCGATAGCATCTAGTTTAGTACAATTAAAACCGACTTTGGCCTCATTTATAGTTTTTTCTTGCGCTTCCAGAACTATTGAATAAATATTTTGTTCAATTTGGCTGGGTTTTTTAGTAAAAAAAGTTCTGGTCATGTCAGAGCAATAGCCTTGATATTTTACGCCCATGTCAATCAGGATTATGTCTCCCTTGCTGAATTTTTTGTCAGTATTGTGATGATGAGGGATGGCTGAATTTTTGCCAAACGCCACAATCGGTTCAAAGGCCAAATCCTCGCATTTGTTTTGAAAAGCTAATTCTTTGATTTGCCAAGCGATGGCTTTTTCCGTTAGACCATTTTTGAGATTTTTGACAATTATTTGCAAAATGTTTTCATTGATTTGTTGAGATTTTTGAAGCAGGGAAATTTCTTCTTTAGTTTTTTGGCAACGGAGGTTCTCGATGGAATTTTGCGATGGCAGGGGAAGAAGTGATAAGTGGGTAGTGGGTAGTGATAAATTTTTTTTTAGCTTTGTTAATTCTGCAACAGTTAAGTGGTTTGGTTCAAAATAAAGTTTTTGGATTTGATGTTTTTTGAGAAGATGTTGGAGGGTTTTGGGGTAAGTGGATTTTTTGGCACAAATAATTGTTATTTTGGACTGATCAGAATTTTCAGATTTGTTTTTATTTTTTAAAAGAGTTTTGGCATAATCAAAATAACGTGGATCAGTGAGGAGATAGATTTTTTTCTTTGTGATTAAGATCTGCCCGAAACTGCCGCAAAAGGAAGTTAGGTAGCGGACATTTATTGGATTGGTAATAAGAATATTTTTAGTCATATTTTACTTAAGAACCATTTGATCATATTTTCAGTGTCTTTTAGGTCAGTAGGTATTTGTTGAAAAGTTTTGGTGATTTCATAGCGTTTATATCCTAAATTTTCTAAGGCTTCAATGGCTTCTTTCAATTCCTGAGCTTCTTGATTATCTTTGTTTAAATTTTTCGGTAGGCTTGATAAAGTATCGATTTCAATTTTATTTTTTAATTCCAGAATTAATCTTTCAGCGGTTTTTTTGCCAATGCCGGGTGTTTTGGATAAAAAGGCTGAATCTCCAGTGAAAATGGCGGTTTTAATGAGATTAATAGGCTGATTTAATATTTCTAGCGCTGTTTTTGGACCCACGCCTGAAACTGAGATCAGTTGTTTGAAAAAATTAAGCTCATCAAGCGTTTTAAATCCATATAAATTTATGGCATCTTCTTTGACTGAAGTGTAAATAAAAAATTTTAGCTCCTGATCTAATTGTATATTTGAAATTGTTTCATTGTTAGCAAAAACCTGATAACCAACTCCGTTAACATTTAAGATAAAATATTTAATATCTATATGAATAACCGTACCGGAAAGATAGGAGATCATTTGAGCTGGTAGTTAATAGATGACAGATGGCAGTATATAGAAAAAAATGGAAAGAAAAAAGTGGAAAAACCTCGGAAGTTTTTGTGAATTTCGTAACAAAAGTTTGACTTTTTCTAAATATTTCTATAAATTATTTAATGCGTCGTAGACAGCTGGTGTTTCCTGAAATTAAAGGAAAATAAATCCCGCCGAGACTTAAGATTATCGGAATATCCAGGCTATAGAAAAGCATTATAATTGGTATTTTGAATCTTAGATTAAAGTCTACTTCGCCCAAGTAGATTTTTTTAAATTTCTTTATATGGCCATTACCAAAGCAAAAAAAGAGACAATGTTGAAAAAGATCAATGAAGAAATGAGAATTGCTAAGTCAGTTGTTTTTAGTCAATATGCAGGCACAAATGTGGCGCAAATTACTGATCTTCGCAGAAAAGCCAGAGAATCCAATATTAAAATTGCCGTTACCAAAAAAACCTTGGTGAGAATTGCGGCCAAGGAAAATGGTTATCCTGATATTTCAGAAGAAGTGATGAGCGGTCCTGTATTATTAGCTTTTGGACCAGATGAAGTTTCAGCGGCGAAATTTTTGAAAACTTTTGGGAAACAAGTGGAAACTGTCAAATTAATTGGCGGCTTGCTTGAAGGTAAAATTTTAGGATTAACAGAAATTAATAATTTGGCTAATATGCCAAGCAAGCAAGAATTGTTAGCGCAGTTTATGGGAATGCTGCAATCTCCTTTACGAAATTTCGCTTCAATGTTGAATAGTCCATTGGCGGCATTTGCAAGAGCAGCAAAGGCTTATGGGGAGAAAAAACAGTAAATCGTTAAACGGTTAAATTGTTAAATGCTTAAGAGTCAAATAACAATTTAGCAATGTAATAATTTATCATTAATTTTATTCCTATGTCAGATACAACTATCGAGCTTTCAAAGGAAGAAAAAGCTCTCATAGATGCTCTAGAAAAACTTAACATTGTCTCTTTAAACAATGTGGTTAAATACATGGAGCAAGTTTACGGAATTTCAGCGGCGGCTCCAGTAGCAGTAGCAGCAGCTCCAGCAGCAGCAGGTGCAGCAGTTCCAGCGGCTGAAGAAAAGTCAGCTTATAATGTGAAGATCAAGAATGCTGGTGATAAAAAGATTGCAGTAATTAAAGTGGTTCGTGAAGTGACTCAACTTGGATTGGGAGAAGCAAAAACGTTAGTTGACAGCTGTGGAATGGTGAAAGAAAACGCTCCAAAAGCTGAAGCAGAAGATATCAAAAAGAAATTACAAGAAGCTGGCGCAGAAGTTGAATTATTATAATATTTTGCTTCATCAAAGTTTTTTAAAAAAAGGGCATTCTCAAAAAATGCTCCTTTTTTGTGTTTGACAATATTTTTTCAAAAAGTCTAGGCTAAAATCCTTTTCTATCTTTCATTCGATTAAGGTCAAGCTAGTTAGTTTTGCTTTTTTATGATAAAATATTTAGATATCAAATTTTTTACGACTATGGATAATACTTCCAATAATCAAATTTCTTCGGATAACACTTCGGATATAGAGAAAATCGAGGTAAAAATCCAGCCAAGTGATGATATTTTTGCTCAGCAAAGTAACCAGGTGGGGATAGAAGAGCCTTCAACAAATGATGACAAAGCTGAAGAAAAGAAATCTAGCCACCCTTTGAAATCATCGGTTTTGATTGCTAATTTACTCAAAGTGTTAATCGTTGTCGGTTTATGTCTGGCTATATATTTGCAAGTACAGCTAAGACCTGCAATGCCTTATATTTCTACTTTGGCCCAACAAACCGCAGATTTGAGACAAAGTGTAATTTTGAAACAGGCGGAAATTAATAAGTCTAATTTATTAATTGCTTCTAATAGTTTAAATAATTTTGCTTTCGAGGCGGAGAATTATCTATCTACTTTAGCGGCGCTCAATTCTAAGATTGTGACTGATAATTTGAAGGGTAAATTAAAAGAAAAACTGCCTCAAATTGAGAAAAAGCTTAAAAATTACACCACTCAAGCCAGTGGAAATTTAGAGCAATCTGACACTTTACCATTACTGGCAGTTATTGCCTCAGCTGAATTAAAATTAGACATCAATGACCAAACAAAAAACAGCTTGAACGAGTATAAAAAAGAATTATCTGCTTCTAGAAATGATAGCAATAAAGAAGAAGTGCAGTCAGAAATTCAAGGCGTTAACAATGTGTTGGGTTTGGTTGGTAATAGTGATATTCAAGCTAAACTTAAAGCTTTTAATGTAGTAAACATTAGTGATAAATCCGTCCAAGATTTGTTGACCTTGTTATATACGACCCAAAAAATGCCTTTATCTAATATTAACAAGATTTACAGCAATAAAATTGATTGGAGTTCTATTATTAAAGAAATTGATTTAACCACTATGGATGTCGATCCTTTGTATCGAAATGCCGCTTCACAAGAAAGTATTAAATACACCAATTTTCAATTGGAAGATCTTGAGGGTAAAGATACGGTTGAGAATAAAATTTTGGTTAACGGTCTTGTGACCACTCCTAATAGCGTTAATTTTAAAATTATTTCTGATTTAATCGATGGCTTTGAAAATTCTGCTTTGTTTAAAGATGTCAGCATGCGATCTTTCAATAAAAAGCAAAACACTGATGGTTTATATGTTGGAAATTTTAATATTTCTTTTACTTTAGATAATAAAAAATAATTTTATGATTACCGCTAATAAAATTCATAAATCTTATATCGTCCTAATTATATTATTGTTAATAATATTGGTAGCGAATTTATATAGCTTTCAGCAATACCGTAATTTAAAAAATACGTTTACGGCTTTTTCAACGGTGAATCAAAAATTAGACGGTGCTTTGGCGGATTCTCAGGCTTTGTTAGCCAAGTTTCAAAGCGATGATGCTTTGGAAAAAGCTCAATACAATGACGCTTTGACCAAAATTTTACCTAATGAAGAAGCTATTACAGATTTGAATCGCGATGTGGAAAATTTTGTCAATTCCATTAATTCCACTTCCAACCCGATATTTTTAGAAAAAATTTCTTATGGCAAAATGGAAGAAGATAAAATCGCTCAATCAGGCATATATCAATTGCCGTTTTCTATGAATTTTGCATCCACTGAAGATAATTTTCAAAAAATGATTGCTTATTTTGAAAGTTCTGGCAATCTTGAGAATCAAACCAGGTTGATGGAATTAACCAAAATTTCTGCGAATTGGCAGGGAGAACAAGATCAAAGTTCGAATATTGAACTTTATAATTTTGTTTTAGAGGGTAAGGCTTATTTTTATAATGGAATTTGAAAAAAATTTTGAATTTTGAATTTTGAATTTTGAATGAATTGAAAATTTAGAATTTATAATTTAAAATTTCTCAATTGTCCACTTTTCGTGAAAATTTGCAGAATGCAATCATGGTAGGCAACATACCTAGCTTAGTTATAAGTATGATTAGTGACGCGGTGGAACAAAGATCCAGCGATATTCATATTGAGCCTGGGAAAAATACTATCAGAATCAGGTATAGAATTGATGGCGTATTGAAAATAATAGTTGAGTATCCCCGTAACCTGCATCCGGCAGTTGTTTCCAGAATTAAGATTTTGGCGAATTTGAAAATTGATGAACAGAGAATCCCACAGGATGGACGAGCGCAAGTCACTACCGAAGATAATAAGGAGTTAGATTTACGTGTGTCAACCTTGCCAACCATTAACGGCGAAAAAGTGGTAATGCGTATTCAGGATGAATCGCGCGTTATTCCTACCTTGGAACAGTTGGGAATTGAAGGTTATGCTTTAGACACCATTAATAAAAATTTGCTTGAACCAAATGGCATTATTTTGACTACTGGACCGACTGGTTCTGGTAAAACGACTACCCTTTATGCTTGTCTGAATATTTTAAATAAAGAGGATGTTAATATCCTGACGATTGAAGATCCGGTGGAAATTCAAATGGAGGGATTGAATCAAAGCCAGACGCATGCTGATATAGAGTATACTTTTGCTAATGGATTGCGTACTGCTTTAAGACAGGATCCAAATATTATTATGGTGGGCGAAATTCGTGATAAAGAAACTATTAATATTGCTATTGAGGCTTCTTTGACTGGACATTTGGTGCTGTCAACCATTCATACAAACAGTGCGGTTGAGACTTTGACGCGTATTTCTAATATGGGCATACCAGGATTTCTAATGACTTCCACTTTACGCGCTATTGTGGCGCAACGATTGGTGCGGAGATTATGTCCTGATTGTAAAAAAAATGCCACTATTGATCAAAAAACTATGGATGAAGTCAAAAATACTTTGATAAAAATTAAGGCTTTTGATCAAAATTTACTAACCAATTTGAGTTTTTATGAAGCACAGGGTTGTCTGAAATGTCATAATATTGGTTATGTAGGCAGAGTCGGACTTTATGAGGTTTTGAATATGTCAGACGAATTAAGGAAATTTATTCTGGAAGATAAATCAACGCTGGATATTAAGGAACAGGCTATTAAAGAAGGCATGATTTCTCTGGAGCAGGCTGGACTCTTAAAAGCGGCACAAGGCATGACCAGCTTAAGTGAGGTCTATAGAGTCGCTAGCCATGATTAAAAATAAATTTTGAATTGGAATTATGGAACAACAATTACAAAATCCGAAACAAGAAGAAGTTCAAAAAATGCCGGAACTGGCTGTGAGTTTTGATATTGAAGCAAATCAAGAAGATGTGCAAGCGTTAGATGAAAAAAAGAAAAAGGGCAGAGTGCCATTTTTTCATTATCAGAAAACTGGCAATACGGCGAAAGATTTATATTTAGCCTTAAATGAAATCGTAGAAAAATTAAACGTCATTAAGATTAAAGAAAAAGCGACTTTTTTTAGATTATTAGCGGTGATGATTAACGCTGGCATCCCTATTGTGGAAAGTTTATTGACTTTGGCGGTGCAAACAAACAATCCTCGTTTTAAGAAAATTATTATTGGCTTAGCTGATGATATCAAGAGCGGCAAAAGATTCTCTGACGCCCTGTCTAAATACCCAGACGTTTTTGATGATTCGGTAGTGGGTATGATTCAAGCTGGAGAATTTTCTGGTAGACTAAATAATATATTGCAAGATATCGCCACTGATACTGAAAATAGTGCAGCCATGAAGTCCAAAATTAAAGGAGCCTTAACTTATCCAATAGTGGTGTTATTATTGTTAGCAACAGCCATTGTAGTTTTGATGACCATGGTGATACCTAAGATTATGGCTTTATTTACCGGTACTAATATGCCTTTGCCACAATCGACTTTATTGATGATTGGTTTGAGTAATTTTGTCAGTAATCATTTGGTTTTGATTATTTTAACACCAGTAATATTGTTTTTTGGCATTCAGGCTCTTAATCGTACGCCTATTGGCAAGTTCTATGTGGATAGCGTGCTTTTGATTTTGCCGGTATTTGGAGATTTAAATAAAAAAGCGGCATTAAGCAGACTGAGTCGGGTGTTGAGTAATTTAATCAAAAGCGGGATTCCGATTATTGACGCCTTAAAAATTACGGCTAATGGCGTTGGCAATGAGGTATATAAGAAGAAACTAATTTTATCGAGCCATGACACCGCTCAAGGTATTCCTTTGGGAGAGAATTTGAAAGGCAGTGAAAGGATTATCCCTTCCATGGTTATTAGTATGATCGCTATTGGTGAAAAAACTGGTGAAATTGCGACTATTCTCGATAAAGTAGCCGAATTTTACGAGGGTGAGGTGGATGTGATTAGCAAGAACTTATCAAAACTGCTGGAGCCTTTAATTTTAGTTGTTGTGGGACTAACAGTTGGCGGGATTGTTGCCGCTATTATGGAACCGATCATATCTTTGACAGATATTGCGGATAAGATATAGTATACTAGTTCATAATAAAAAATGCTATCATTTATATGAATGATTCAGAACAAAGAAACCATATATCACCTGAATTAGATCAAATTTTACAACAGATAGATCGAATAATTTCGTTGTCTTCAGGGATGGACTCTTCATTTAATATAATTGAAGTTCCTGATGTAGAAACACTAGAAATTTTGGAAAAAGAAATTGAACAAAGACAGGGAGAAATCGTTCATTTTACATTATTGCCCACTGATTCAAAGTCATCTAATCAAAAAGAATGGGATTATGGTTTGTTTAATTCTGTAGTTATTGTAGCTGGATATCAGAAATCATATACAAAAGAAGATACACGGAAAATATTCTTAAATTTGCAAAGTGGTCCACTACCTCATTTAGAGTTAGCGTTAGATATTGTCTTTCAAGATGTAGAACATTTACCACAATGTTATTTGGTTGCTCCAAAAGATTCTGAAATTTTAGATGACTCAATACGTTTTTTTGATTTACTGCACTTTCGCAGAAATATTTTATTTTGGACACTTCAAGCACCCGTATTTGTAGTTTTACCTGGGAATAAGAGAAATGTGGATAAAATGCTGGAAGCGTTGAGGTGGAGCCCTGATTTATATAGTATAAGAACAGCTTTAATGAGATGGGGATCGCGATTGTAATTGCCATTTATCAGCTAACTGCTAACTACTAACTACTTTTTCCTCGCCTGATGTTGCAGTATCATATCTGAAATTAGCCCATGAAGAGTGTCATAGTTTTTCAGCGAGCTTTGTTCAACGATTTGATTTTGCTGTTTTAATATTTGTTTCTCGATAGTCTTGGGGCTGGAAGCGTCTTTTAATATTAAAGGAGTGCCGGAACCGATTTTTTCAATAGTAACGTCTCCAAAACCTAGAATGGTTTGTGCAAAGCCTTTTTTGCTCCAGCTTACCCCCTCAATTTTTTCATATTCAATGGTGCTGGCTGAGCTGTCAAAGAATCCATTCCATTCAATAACTTTGATGGAAGCGTTAGTAATCAGAATTGAATCGAAATACCAATCAAAAGTTTGATGAACCAAAATTAATAATCCCAAAATTATCCAGACTAACATTGCTGGATAAGCAACAGGAAATAAATACCAAACAAAAAAAGGCACGAATAAACCTAAGAAGGCTTTTTTTAAAAAATATTTATAATAAATCCAGATGTGCCGATGCGCTATATATAAAATTTTTTCATTATCATCCAAAAAACCTTGGAATAGAAAATTGCCTATAAAAAGTGAAATATATTCAAAAAACATTTTTAGAATTGAAACTAAATTCATTTTAACAGAAATTATTCAAAAGCAAAATATATGTGATAACCTTGCTAAGTTGCATTATATGAGCTAAGTTTAGCTCTGGCAAAATATTATTACTGTTTTTGTAAATAGATGGACGATACAATTAAATTTGGTGATCACCATAGGTTAATTAAGGATTTTTTGTTCTTTGTCTTAGATATTACGATTAATGCTTCGGTAATTATTGTTTTGGTCCTAATGATTAGGGCCTATGTGGTCGCTCCTTTTGAGGTATATGGTCCATCAATGTGCAACACTTTGAATTATTATGATTTTAGTTGCAAACAGGGGCCTGGTGAATATATTTTAATCAATAAAGTAATTTATCATGGGTTATTTGGTTTATATCAAAGCGATCCGCAAAGAGGGGATATTGTCATTTTTAAGGAACCAATTAAACAGCAAGAATATTATATAAAAAGGATTATTGGTGTTCCTGGCGATACCATTTATTTGGAGGATGGCTTTGTTTATGTCAAAAATGATAATATGGATAAACCAATTAGGTTGGATGAAAGAGATTATTTGAATGATCTGAATTTTGGTAATACTAAATTTTTTCGGCAGGATTTGAGTGAATTTACAGTACCAGAAGATTCATATTTTGTGTTGGGGGATAATAGGACTGCCAGCGCTGACAGTCGCAGATTATTTTCTGACATGACCAGTGATGACAAAAACAAAGCTTTTATTAAAAAAGATACAATTATTGGTAAGGCATGGGCAATAATATGGCCGTTTAAGAATATAAGAATTTTGGAAAAAACGGAATATAATCTGAAAACACCTTACTTTCATTGATAATCGTAAAACAAGTTAATTTGAGAGAGGATTTTACGAAGTAGCTTATTTAATAATTGTATTAGCTCATAAGAAAACCTGACTATTCTTGAATACCCTAAAATTTGTCTGACATGTGTATAGTTTTTTGTTCTATACTCTGAAGCT
>MFXK01000016.1 GCA_001788835.1 Candidatus Peregrinibacteria bacterium RIFOXYB2_FULL_33_20 | reverse complement strand
CAGTTATTTATGGAGTTTTTATGAATTTTAAATAAAAAATTAATCATCCATAAATTTTTTTAAACCAAAAATCAGATGATCCGAATTAATCTCCTTATCATAACAGTATTGACTTTTTGGCAAATAAGTATTTAAAATGATTTCTTAAGCTTTTTAATGGCAAATTATTATGGGAAAAAACTTATTAGATATGCTAACAAGTGCAGTACAAGATGAACAAGCACTTCGAAGAATTGCAAGTGCTCTAGAAAAAATGGCTGGTACAAAAAATGATGGTAGAGATAACATGAGACAATTAGCGGCAAGATTAAATAGTTCCAACATACATGATTGGCGAAGAGGTTTAGAAGAATTACAACATCAACAAGCCCTGATAACGACAGAAGCTGAAATTGCTTCTGAGTTGGCAGCTGTGAGAGAGGGTTTTAAACTTCTACGTTTAGAAACTTTAGATGGCAGAGAATATCAACCAGCTCAGGTAAACCCGATTGTTTCCACACCAAACAAAATTAAACAGTATTTAGATACAATTGTGGTAGGACAAGAAACAGCTACTATGTCTTTTGCTGTAGGTTTAACTGATATATCTTGTAGATTATCTCCTGATAATTTTGTTAAGATAGAACCAAATAATTATTTGGTATTTGGTCCTTCTGGCGTTGGCAAAACATATCTCGCTTTTACGGCAACTAAGTTAATTGGTTTACCTTGTGTTAAAGTAAGTGCTACAGCGTTAGGACAGATTGGGTCAGGAGGTGTGGATTTTAGAGATATTCTTAGGGAGTTTTGTATAGTGGAAGTATATGGTAATAGAAAAGGGCAGGAACAACGTAGATTAAAATTAAGAAATGGAGCTACGCACGGATGTTTATTTATTGATGAAATAGATAAATTACGAGATAGACAAAATTTACAGCATGATTTGCTTCCTATTCTCGATAGAGGAACATATCAATTGGGGGAAGGATTAAGTTTTGATACAAGTAATTTATGGGTAATTGTATCTGGAAAATTTGAGGGTTTAGATAAAATTATTAGTGATAGATTAGAAGATAATAAGCAAAGTGATGAAAACACCTTAAAAAGAGCAACAGAGAGAGATTTTGTAGAATTTGGTTTCATCTCAGAATTAGCGAGAAGATTTCAGGCTTATGTGCCATTTCAGCCTCTAAGTGAAACGGCTTTATATTCAATTTTAGTAGATACACCCCAATCTTTATTGAAACAGTATCAAAGTAGATTTCGTATACATGGTTATAATTTTCAAATTGATGAAGACGCTTTAAAAGCAATTGTCCGTTGGTCGATGGACAATTCGGAAGGAGCTAACGGCTTAAAAGTAGCTATGTATAAAGTAACTGAGGGAATATTATTTGCACCAGGCAAATACGGAACAGATGGAGTTATAACTTTGACTCAAGATATGGTGAGGGGAATTTTACAATAAAGGGAGCAACCTTTTATAATTATGATTTTTTAGGTGATTTAAAATTATGTTCAACTCAAAAGTTTTAACAAGTGGTAATGATAATGTTTCGTGTTTACAAGATTTTACATACATAACTCATTTAGATTTAGGTTGTGGTCCAGATGGTGAAAGAATTGCTTGGTTAATGCGTCAAGGAATAGTTTTTTGCCTTGGGATAGATTCAGACATTAGCGCTCAAAACACAGATTTATTAGCTCTTGAAAGAGCGATAAAAAAATTAAATGAGAACAACATTTATCCATTCAGAAGATATCAAACGCCAATTACATATTCAGTTGAACAACATTTGGTGCAGGGAGATGTTGCTATTTTGTTGCAACAAGTCCCGACAGCGCAATTAGAACTAGTATATGCGGATTTTTTCTTTTGCAATTTAGATAAAGGTATCTTGGAAGAAGATTTTATTTATAAGCAAGTTGCCAGAATAATAAGAAAAAAAGGAAAATTGATTATTACAGAAGAAAATTGCCAAACAGATTTATTTATAGATTATATGATGTCTCTAGGGTTTAGATTGGTTTCGCAGGAACATGATTTTGAATTAGTCACTCGTACTTTGCAAATTAGAGCAATGTTTAATAATGAAGATATCTTTCAGTATACATTTGAAAGATGCTAAATTTAGATGAATTTTAGTATTCAGGGAAATTTCTGGTGAAATTTGGTAGCGGGGGTGGGGGTCGAACCCACGACCTCGGGCTTATGAGTCCCGCGCTCTAACTAACTGAGCTACCCAGTTAAGGAGGATTTGGAATATGGAATGTAGAATGTAGAATGTAGAATAGTAAAAAAAACATTTTAACTCATTCCTGCTTCAATATTTTTAAATTATTTTGAGTATGAAAGCAAGGAGAATTGAGAACTAAGAACTAAGATCTGTGAGGTGGGACAGTCATATGCCAGCCCCGCAACAAAGTGTGGGGTAAACTCCCGGCTGGTATCCAGTAAATCATATAATTTTAAAGCCTTTGAAGGATTGTGAAGAATATGATGAAGATGAGTTTAAATGATTTAATTTATGGTATTTAAAAATTCAGTCAGTTGTCCTTTTAATTCAGGAAGTTTTATCCTTTTATCTAATTTGCCAATTACCATTTTTTTTATAATAACAATTAAATTATAAACAGCTCCAGCTAAACCATCTTCTTTTTTTTCAAAAGATTCTTTATCCAAAGAGTCCAAAGTTAGAATTACTTTTTTATCGTGTGACTCTGGTACGTTTAGTACTTTATCCCAATACCATTCTTCGGCTAACTTTAGAAATTCTTGAAAACCAAATAAAAAGCCAGCTCCCATCATTCCTAGTTGATAAATATCAAAACGAGTGTCTTCAGTGTGTTCCCTTAAAAAAGCTTCAGGAGGTAAATAAGGTAAGCTTCCAACAGTATGTCTTGTCCTTTTTCCTGCTGTCATAGCCATATCAAAATCCAATAACAACACTTCTTTAGATTGAGATAATAATAAATTTTGTCGCTTAATATCTCTGTGGACAATTCCATGAGTTTCTAAAGTTTCTAATAATAGTAGAGTGTTGAGTAAAACTCTAGTAAGATTTCTTATGTATTCAAGAGAATAAATAGGTCCTAAAATCTCTGGTGTTAAAAGTCTTCCTTCTAGATAATTAGTAATAACGACGTAACAAGGAGCTCTGTATTGAGTATTATCTATTTGGAAGGGTACTATTATAGCTTCAGAGCATTGATAAGATTGAATGTTTGGATGGGCAGGTAAAGTCTCCATAGCTCTTATAGACTCATTAAATCTAGTTAGGTCTCCACGAATGATAAGCTTAACGCAACAAATGTTTGGTGTGTACCCAAGTTTGTGAGCTTTATACACAGATCCAATACCGCCTTCACCTAATTTTTCATCTAATCGATATTTAGAACACTCATTATCAATGATTTCAACCATTTGTGGGATCAGAATATCTCTCATTAATAAAAGTTTTGAAATAGATTAAGCATCTTAAAACTTTTTTACTGATAAGTCAAATAAGAGCCGTGTTCCCTAAATTGGGGATCAAGCGGAAATTGGTTTGAAGAAATAGTTTAAAAAATTCATGAAAAGACTAGAAATATATTATAAATTATAGAAAGTTTTATTGCTTGCGAAGACAACCCGCCCCCCTCTTGCCCCCTCCCTTGAAAAAGATGGGGGGATAGAACTTATAAACAAATATTTCTAATAAATAATATTTATGGATAGTATTATAAAAGATACTGTTAGAGAACTTAGAAAAAATCAAACTATATCCGAGCAAGTTTTTTGGGAATTAGTTCCCCTCCATTTCAAGGGAGGGTAGGGTGGGTTGTCATAAGGATTTTATTTCTTCAAACAATTTTCCGCTTGATCCTAAATTGGCCGTGCCATCCGTAGCTTTAGCGAAGGATGGTAGCGGGGGTGGGGGTCGAACCCACGACCTCGGGCTTATGAGTCCCGCGCTCTAACCAACTGAGCTACCCTGCCTTAGGAGGAATAATGAAAAATTGAAAATTGAAAGACTAGAGACTAACAACTAAAAACTATCTTGCTTCAATATTTTTAAATTATTTTGAGCATGAAAGCAAGGAGAATTGAGAGCTGAGAACTGTGAATGTCATTCCTGCGGAAGCAGGAATCCAGTAAACATACTCATTATTTATGCATGAATTTTTTATATAAACAAATCCCATCATTAAATTGCGTATTGTTTTTGTTTTAACAAATTCTCCATATAAAATAAAACACAGCCCTATCGAAGTTAGTCCTCCACTGGATTCCAGACTAAATCTGGAATGACACTTTACGACAGACCAACAGTCCATCCTTCCTACTCACAGCTCACAGCTCACAGCTCACAGCTCACAGCTCACAGCTCACAGCTCACAGCTCACAGCTCACAGCTCACAGCTTTTTCCCCTCCTTCCCACTTTTACATTACTACCGTCTTTAAAATCTCCTCTGCTTCCTTAAGAGTATTTACACGGACAAGTTTAGATCTTAATTCTGAGGCATTTGGAATGCCTTTGATATAGCTTGCTAAATGTTTTCTCATTTCTAATATGCCAATTTTTTCACCCTTGGTAGCTATGTTGAGTTCACAATGCTTAAGGAAATAAGGCAGTTTCTCTGCAAAAGTGGCCGGTCTGGTATAGTTTTTATGATGCAAAGCGGCATATATTTCCGCCATGAGCCAAAAATTACCCATTGTGCCTCTACCAATCATAATTCCATCAAGATTTTTAATTTTTTTAACGGCATCCTCTTTTGATCTGATATCGCCATTCCCAATGACTGGGATGTTGAGGTTTTTTTTGACTTCATATATTATTTCCCAATTGGCTATTCCTGTATACATCTGCTTCGCGGTTCTACCATGCAGAGTGATTAATCCAGCCCCGGCTTTGGCAATATTTTTACAAAAATTGATTATAAAATCTGAATCAATTTTATCTATGCCAATGCGTGTTTTTACTGAAACAGCAAGTTTGGTGGCTTCATTAGTTGCTTGTACTATTTCGTAGGCCAGCGTTGGGTTTTTCAATATTGCTGACCCGTGGTCAGAAGAGAAAACTTTTCTAGCCGGACATCCCATATTAATATCAATAGCATCAACACCAATTTCTTCTAGATATTTGGCGGCTTTGACAAAATGATTAGGATGTTTGCCAAAAATTTGTGCGACAATTGGATGTTCATTCTGGGCGTTAAATTGAATTTGCTCTAAGGTTTTTTTACTGGCATAAGAAATACCATCAGCACTGGTGAATTCCGTGAAACATATTACTTCATTGCAAACACTTTTAATAAGTTGGCGATAAGCAGAATCGGTGTAGCCAGCCATTGGCGCTAGAGCAATAATTGGGGTTTTAAGTTTTTTCCAAAAGTCTTTCATGACTACATCTTTACCTTTACTCTGCTTTTATTGTCAATGCTTGTTTCATTTGGGATGTAGCTGATATTTGTCTGATTGACATCCCGAAAATCTCTATGGTAAATAGTGGGGCTGCCGATAGTGTAAAGATTAATTATCCCATTTTTATCCTCTAATGATGCAGACAAAATATAACTTTGTTGTTCACCTATATTGTTGTTATAAACAGCGTAGATATAGCGAAATGGCGCTTTATCGAGAGGATCAGGGTTGATAATTCCCAAATATCCATTATCAATTAGCACTTGAGTTAATTCATCAGCTTTGGGGTAATTTGCATTTTGATTGTAGAATTGTTCCAGAGCATCTTTGATTGTTTTTAATTCATCTGTTCTTGCTTTGTTTCTTATTTGAAAATCTTCAGTTAAATTAACGGCCACTTCAGTCAGCGGTTCGTGATGATAGTGATTGCTAATAACAATAGTTAAAGTGCCAAGAAAAATAAAAAACAGGAAAAAAACCACGCTGGCAGACAAAGTTTTAGCGATATCTTTGATAATTGATTGTGGCGGCAAGTCTTCGTCCTTTATCTCAGATATATTAAAATTTGCTTGAGGTTTTCTGGTGAAATCCAGATTTATGCCCTCTTTTTTTTCTTCTTTTATTTGTTTTGGATATAAAAGATGTTGGCTTTCTGGTTTGTTTCCCTCGCCATTCATGCAAAAAAGTTAGTTGGTGTCGGTATCAGAGTCGATAGACAGGCTGTTATTTATTTCAGATTCTATTTTGGGAATAATATTTTCAATTGCCGCCCATTCACTCTCTTCCAGTTCTGGGGTCAAAATTGTAACTTCATCTCCTGCCTCTCCATGATAATAAGTGACTGAAGCGAGCAATACTTTATAGTTTTTTCCTTCCGCCATGACCATATATTGATTGCCTTCGTAAATTAATGGGCCTTTGATTCTTTTTCTAGGTACGGGGCCAATTTGTTTGTAAACAAATGATCCATCATCGAGGATGGTTAGTTTGAGAATATCTCCCTCTACTAATTTTGATTTACTGGCATAATTAGCTGGCACAGGAAAAACCTTAGTTTTTGGCCCGATCATGTTTTGTCCATCAAAAACACCTTCAATAATTTTGTCTTCGCTGTCATCTTCAGTGGTTTTTGATAATTCTTCCGCCAAATCTTCGTATTTTTTGTTTTTGGCTGTACCGGTATCGCCACACATATCGATTAGTATTTGCTTAGCTGAATTGAGATTGGCTTGAGCGCTGTCGATAAGACTTTTGAGTAAAGCGATTTTTGAGGCGTTTGGCATGTTTGTATTTTAGTTTTTATTTTTGCAACAGCAGAGAACTCATTACTAAAAAATTATATCATAATTTATCTTTTTTTAAAAATTATTTTTTGACCATTAGCGATTCTTAAGTCAATATATAGTAAAGGAGTGTTAAAAATGTCAAGTTTTGATAAGGCTAATTTTAAAGCATGTAATTGAGTCAAGTATGATTCATCGAAATCCAGCCATACAGAAAAGTTTTTGACCGTATTTAAATGTATTTCGTGTTCTATTTGGAAATAATCAATCGATTTAACTTCGATATTAAATTTCTCTTCAAAATATTTTTTGGAACTTAACAAATATTCTATTTCCGTTTTGTCTAGGGCAAAATGTTGTTTGTCTTGATTTTGGATGGTTCTAAGATATACATACGGCAAATCATCTGCTGTGACATTTTCTTTCGTAATATCACCATTCTCATTGATTAGATATGTTTTTTCAATTTTTTCAAAATAAACAATTAAATTAAGGACATCTTTGTATTCTTGAATAGTGATTTCTATTGTATCTGGTATGTTTTTTTGGATGTTAAAAAAAGCCATGTTTTTGATATTCTTTTCTAAATCTTGCCTGATATCAGCTTCTTTAGTTAAAAAAATGTTTTTGCCCTTATATTTATTTAAACTAAGGTTAATCAGATCATCATTGATCAGTTGATTATTTTTTTCCACTCTGATGCTGCTTATTGCAAATTTGGGGGAGAAAAATAAAGAGTAGACTACAAAACTCATGATAAAGATTATGAGCAATAGTTTAATAACTTTCAAAAATGACTTGGAGGTATTGTGATTATAGTCTGGGTTGAAAAGGTTATGTTTGGAGGAAGCTGTTGTTAAAGGTTTTCTGCGTTTGATCAATTGACGGGAGCTAGAATAGAAATACCTCATCGTTTATTAGTTAAATTCTATAAAAAATTAAGCTTTTCTCTCGTAAATTGCAAATTTTGCTTTTGGTAATAAAGTCTCTAAAAGATATACGGCAAGGTTTTTATTAAATAGCAATTTTATTAACAGCCAAAGGGTTAAATTAACTCATGAAATATGCTATAATAATAAGATTTTTAAAGTTTAATGATTTAATTTTTAAGTAAAAGATAATTTTTTTCACCTTATAAACATGCAGAATTTTTTTGGAAACATTTTAGATTGGCTACTAGCTCATCCTTTGTGGGCAATTGCTGCCGTATTGGTTTTTTTCTTTTTGGTGGATCAGTTCATTTTTTGGATTCGGTTTGCTAGAGCTTTGATGTTGTCCAAGAAGATGATTTATATGAGAGTGATGTTGCCAAGAAGTGATACTGAAAAGGATAAAGAGAAAGAAGTGGAAAAAGATTTTCGTGAAAAAGTTGGAGTAATGTCTCAGTTTTATAGAAATTTACATGAAATAAGAGAATTAAATATTTGGAATACAATAAGGTCGTGGATTTTTAATCTTGATATGGTTTCTTTTGAATTAGTTGTTCAGGAGAAATTAGTTTATTTCTATATAGTTACTTATCCTTATTTCAAAGAATTAGTTGAAAAACAAGTTACATCATATTATCCAGATGCTGATGTGGAGTTTGTTAAGCCATATGAGATATGTCCAAATGGCAATAAATTGAAAATGTTTTATATGCATACAGTGAAGCCTTTTTGGTTTCCTATTAAAACTTTTAAAGTTGTTGAAAATGATCCATTAAATGATATGTCAAACGTTTTGTCAAAACTTGAGAATGGAGAAACGGCGGCAATTCAGTTGATTATCAATCCAAGAAGTGAAAAATGGAGAAAAAAAGCAGAACAGATGGGTACATTATTGTTTAAAGGTAAGGACATAGACAGTTTTAGTTTTGCGGAGATGCTTTATAAAATTCCTATGATAGGTATTTTTTTCAAACTTACGCTTGGTCTTTTTTTAGGAATAAAAAAATTAGGTGGTGGTAAAAGTAATGCTCCTGGTGCAAGTGGCGGGGATAGTTATGTGCGTATGCTACAGCCAAAAGAAGAAGGAGCTAAACATATGGGAGAGAAGTCAAATCAAGTTGGATTTGATTGTGTGATTAGAATTATGGCCTCAGCAAAAGCTATGTCTAGGGCTGAGGAAATTTGCGATAATATCGTTTTAGGCTTTAATTTGTATAAGGACCCAAGTCTTAATTATTTTCAAAACAGACGTATTGTTCCAATTGATTTTATCAATACGCCATGCATGTATTACAATTTCAGGAAAAGGCTTTTATGGTTTGGAGAGAAAAATTCTTTGTTAGTGCCTGATGAATTAGCTTCTATATTTCATTTCCCATATAGCAGATATAATGCAACGCCAGTTATTAAATGGCTTGATTATCGAGTTTTACCTGCTCCGCCTGACACTCCGACAGAGGGAGTTTTATTGGGATATAATATGTTCAGAGGTATGAAAAAAGAAATACGTATGTTGCCGAAAGACAGGACCAGACATCATTATTGCATAGGAAAATCAGGTTCTGGTAAATCAGTATTTTTGAATTTTGTGGCGCGCCAAGACATGCAAAATGGTTCTGGTGTTGGCGTTATTGATCCTCATGGTGATTTGATTGAAGATTTGCTTAATTATGTACCTAAAGAAAGAGCGAAAGATGTGATTGTTTTTGATCCCGCTGATCAGGAACGTCCTATGGGTCTTAATATTTTGGAAGCTAACACACCTGAACAGATGGATATGGCTTCCAGTCAGGCGACAGAAATTTTTATTAAATTATTTGGTGATGAAATATTTGGTCCGCGCATTCAGCATTATTTTCGTAATGCTTGTTTAACCCTAATGGAAGACCCTGAGGAGGGTGCCACTTTAATAGATGTACCTAGAATATTTGTGGATGAGGATTTTATGAAATATCGAGTTTCTAAAGTGAAAAATCCAGTGGTTAAATCTTTTTGGACGCATGAATATGCCCATACCGGACAACGAGAAAGACAAGAAATGATTCCGTATTTTTCCGCGAAATTCGGGCCTTTTATTACTAATTCCATCATGCGTAATACCATTGGCCAGACAAAATCAGCTTTTGATTTCCGTAAATGTATGGACGAACAAAAAATTCTTTTAATTAATTTATCAAAAGGTAAAATGGGTGATTTGAACACGCAGTTACTTGGTTTGATTTGCGTGGCTAGATTGCAAATGGCGGCGATGAGTAGAGTTGATATGCCGGAAGCAGATAGAAAACCTTTCTATTTGTTCGTGGATGAGTTTCAGAATTTTGCGACTGACAGTTTCTGTTCAATACTTTCCGAAGCTCGTAAATATCAATTAGCTCTGATCATGGCTCATCAGTATATAAATCAGCTGACTATTGGTAAATCAGGCGCTCAAAACACTCAGATTAGAGACGCAGTGTTTGGTAACGTTGGTACCATGATGTCTTTCAAGATTGGCGCGGAAGATGCTGAATATTTATCCAAAGAATATGCGCCAGTTTTGACTCAGTCTGACATTATTGGCATTTCCAATTATAAGGCCTATATAAAACTTAATATTAATAATACTACCTCCAGACCATTTTCGTTGGAAACTGTTTGGGATGTGAAAGATAAAAACGCAAAAGTGGCGGAAATAGTTAAACAATACTCAAGGATGAAATATGGAAGAAAAAGAGTGTTTGTTGAACAGGAAATAGTTGCAAGAATTGGCATTACTGAAGAAGAGGAGGTTGATGTGAGCGGGCTGAAGGTGGATTAAAATAAATTTTGAATTTAAAATTTAGAATGTCTATGGTGTTTTTCAAACAAAATAAAAATCTATTAGGAATAAAAATATCTTTATATGCAGTTTTAGTGGCTTTAATTGCGATTACTACCGCTTTTATTTTGGTTGAGTCCAGGCATTTTAAACTTGAGGTACAGGCGCATAAGGATATAGACACTTTATATTTACAAATTGGTCTTTTAACTCAAGAAAAAGATGACATAATTACAAGATTTATTGAGACTCAGAGCCATTTAAAAACTATATATACAAGTTTATCTGAGCTTTCAAAAGATTTAAACAAGGTAAATATTCAAAGAGAAACTTTGGAGGAGGCTTTGAAAGGGGCTCAGTCTAAATTGGCAGAACAAAACAAAAGCATCAGTACTTTGATGCAGGAAAATCTGAAATCTGTTAAGCCGGTGATGCCAAAATCAGATGGGATTATGGATATTTTAATTGTTGGATTAAATGGCTCTTTGAGCGATACTATTATGTTAGTGAGATTAATAGAAGATCAGAAAAAAGTTGTTTTAATCAGTATTCCAAGGGATTTATATTATGAAAGTAGAAAAATTAATGAAATTTACACATATAAAGGAATAGATAAGCTAAAAGAAGCTGTTTTTAATATTACAGGAATAGTTCCAGAAAAATATTTGATAGTAAATCTGCAATCATTCTTGAAAGTATATGATATTTTGTTCCCAAACGGGGTAAAAGTGACTGTTGAAGAAGATATTTATGACAATGCTTATCCAACATGGAACAAAGGCTATAGCATTTTTAGCTTAAAAAAAGGCGAGCAAGTTTTGAACGCAGATACAACTTTGAAATATATTAGAACAAGGCATGGTGATTCAGATTTTAAACGTTCTGCAAGGCAGCAAAATTTTATCAAATCTGCTATAAATGAGCTTAAATCTCAGGATTTTTTCACACATATAGATCAAACCATTGAGATGGTAAGCAATATTAACAATTTAATTACTACAAACATCGGTGTATTTGAAGGATTACAATATTTCAATGATTACAAGAATTTCAATTTATCTATAAATAACGTTTTGGACAATCAAGAAAAAGAATTTATCAAAACTGATGGTGAAACCTTCAAAGGCAGACTTTTCACATCTTCAATGAATGTTAAAGGCCAATACGTTTTGATCCCAGTAAATGGCGAATTTAGTAGTGTATGGGAGTATGTCCTTTCTTTGTAGTTTTTCAGGATATTTCTATCTTTGTAATATCTAAATATAAGGTTTCCATTCTTTTTCCCAATTAATATAAATTAGTTCTTCTGGAGAACAGGAAGTTACTTTTCTTTTTTTTAAATTTTTTAACTTATCTCTACCAGTTTTAAAAGGATTTTTTTTAGAATTCCTTTTTCTTTGAGTGACCATATTGTTATTATTAAAAGTGAAATTAGACCTAATGTTATAGAGATTTTTAAAGAGAGATTGTTGTCAGTATTTTGATTTTGGGTTTCATTTGAAGTTTTTGATGATGAAAGTTCCTGTAGTGTAAAGACATTTTGATTAAGTTCTTTGGCTATCAGTTCAATTTCATTTCCATCATTAAATAAATTCGTTTCAAGATTTTTGTTTAAATCTGTATTATCTAAATTTATTTGAAGTTTCTGACCAGCATTTGTTTCTAAATAAAAATAATCCTGGGCTTTTTCAGCAATTTTTCCACTTATTTTATGAAATACTGGATTTGCTTTGCCTGGTGAAATTTCCTTTAGCCATGTCCAGTATGGATTATTAATTGTCTCTGCAAATACTTTATCGATAAATTTTGCTTGCTTGATGTTTTGATTTATATCGTTCTTTAATTCAACTAGAGCGAAACTTTCATTTTCAATGGTTTTGTCATATTTAACTTGGTTTTGGATATCTTCATCAAAATTGTATAAATAAAGAGTGTCGCCATTATTATTTAAGGCAATTTTTGATTCTGCTCTTTTAATTATAAGATATGTTTTGGATTTAATTGTATCCTGATCTGAAAAAATGTATTTTTTGGCGTTTTTACTGTCGGTAATTAAATACCAATTCCCTAAATTTACGTCTTTTTCTCCTTTGTTATAAAGCTCAATCCATTCACCATCTTTTTCTGCACCTTTTGGATTCGGTAAAATTTCGCTAATTAAAATATTATCGCTTAAATTACCATTTTTATATTCTGAAAAATTTTCATCTCCAATATCTTCCTCATCAGTTTTTTCCTGAAAAATGTTTTCAGTATTGGCGGTGGCATATTCAGTCCATTTCCATTTGCCACCAAACTTTGCATAACTTAATCCTTCCTCTGCATTTTCATAATATATTTGATCACGCATTAATTTGTTTGGATCAAAAAGTCGTACATAATCTAAGTTATTATTTAAATTTATTTTTGAATCGTATCTGTAAATTACAAAATATTGCTTTGGACCAATTAATATATCTTTAGAAAAAATATATGGCGAACTTCCTTTTTCATCATCATCAATTGACCAATTTTTTAAATTAATTGCAAAATCGTTATCATTAAAAAGTTCAATCCATTCCTGATTATTATCTGCGCCATATGGATTTGGTATTATTTCATTAATAAAAATTTTTATATTTGAAGAATCTGAAACTATTAAATTTCGTAAAACATTTGGATTTTCTATTTCATCAGGATTTAAATTTTGATTGTTTAAAGTATTCGGACTGCTTGGAGTAAGGGAATTAGTCCATTGCCAAGACTCATTGATAAAGGCGTAAGAATAGTTTTCTAAGGTAGGTTCATTATATGAAATTTCATCATAAATTATATTGTCTTCATTAATTAAACGAACTGAATCTTTTTTCTGATTTAAGGATATTTTTGTTTCTGAGTTTTTGAAAGTTAAATATTCATTTGGAGAAATAATCTGATTCTCAAGAGAGAATGGACTGCTTCCATTTTCAGCATCATCTAGAAAAAGTCCAGTTAAATTGATTTTTTCATTATAACTATTAAAAATCTCTATCCATTCACTGTTTTCATCTTTAGCTTTTGGGTTAGGCAGAAATTCAGAAATTTTAATATATTTAAAAAGATCTTTATCGACACTATTTAAATTGTTAGTTGTATTATTTGGTGATTTTTCTTTTGTTTTTGTTGAATTGTTGGTGGTTTTAGATTTTTTTGTTGATGATGGATTTTCATTGTTGCCATCATTTTCTTTCTCAGTAACTTTGACCTTGATACTGTCAGAATCTTGTTCTCCCCAAATATCTTCAACTGTTAAGGTAATATTGTATTCTCCAGATGAATCAAAAGTTTTTGTGTTTGGATTTTTGGATTCACTGCTTTCGCCATCGCCGAAATCCCATTTAAATTTAAGCTCATCTAGGTCCGAATCATACGAATCGCTACCATCAAGATTTATTTTGACTGAACCATCGCCAGAGAGAGATCCGCTTTGCACTTTTATAATTGCTTTTGGGGGTTGATTGATAATTTGATTTTCTTTGGATTTACTAGGTCTAGAAAAAATAATCCATTTGCCATTTATTGTTCCAGCGCTATGGCTTTGGCTTGGAGCTGTAATAGTTTTATTTGTCCCATAAGAAATCGAATAAATATTTTGATTATATTTATTAAATAATGAAATAGTGTCTCCTGAATTATTTAAAGCAAATTTTGGATTTTCAATAACCAAATATTCTTTACTTTTTATTTCTCCATTTAAAATATGTTTAGTTGCGCTCTCATCTGTTAGATAAGATTCATTTATGTCCAAAGTTTTTGAACTTGCATTAAAAAATTCGATCCATTCATTTTCATTTTCTCCTGGATTTGAAACGAATTCATTTATGATAATATCGTTTGTTTTGATTATATATGGGATAGAAATGGAATCTTCAATTCCTGTGCTGTAAATGTAATTTTCATCATAAGTAAAAATTTTATAAAAATAAGTTTTTTCTGGTTCAGGACTTAAATCTTTAAAAATATTTTCATCTTGTATTAAAAAAATTTCTGTATCATTTATACTAGTATTTGAATATGAAACATTGTTTTCAAGAGTTGCTGATATTGAATTTGTTGATTTAAGAATTAATGCTTTTGAAATGTTTTCTGGAAAATCCCATTTTAAATTTAAAACTGTACCATCAAAAAATATTGAAAAGTTTGAAACATCTGATGGGGTTTGAATTGGTTTTGTTTCTTCTAAAGTTTCATTTTCAGTATTTTCTTCATTTGTTTGGCTTTCATTATTTGTGTTTTGATTAGAATTTGAAGAATTATAATTACTATTTTCTTTACCAGCAGTATTTGAGTTTAAATGTTCTTGCCAATTCTCAGCAGTAAAAATATTTGCAAAAGGATCTCTTCTTTCTAAGCTGAAATTTTTATTTGGAATATAAGTAAAAAGTTCAATGAAGTTTCCAACAGAATCCATAAGTCCTATTTCTTCTCCATCTTCAGATAGACTCGACCATGAACTGTCAATTATTGTTCCTTGAAAATTTATATTTTTATTTAAAAAGCTTGTCCCATCATTGGCAATAATTGCATATTCATTTGATTCAATAATTAAATCTTCCTGATAGGCTTTCAGGCTGTGTTTAGTAGAAGATTCATAAAATTTCCATCCAGTTAAATCAATTTGATTTTGAGAAACATTTAAAATTTCAATCCATTCATTGTTAGAATCTTCATAAGCTCCGATTTCATTAATAATAATTTTATAACTTTGATCGGAATTTGCCTTGGAAACAGAATATGAAATTATTGTTATAAAAAATATTATAAATATTGAAAAGAAAAGTATTTTTTTATTCATATCAAAAAGGGGCTAAGTAATGTACTTACCCCCTTTTAACATATAATTCTGGACTTTTCGTGAATTTAATCTGGCGTTTTCATGAATTTTTACATACCATCAACTTCAATATTAGTAGTTTTACAATTATTGTTTTCATCAAATTCTTTGACTAAATTACTAGGATCAAAACAGATTTTTATGGATGTATACGTTTCGATGTCAGTTTGGGTTAAATATATATTAAAATCTCCATCTGCATTTGCATTTAACATCCCATTTATTGATGGATAAGTATCAATACTATATTGATTGGTTTTCATTTCAGCACTTCCTTTATAGTAAGTTGCCGCAATAAAAGGGTCTGAGGTTTTTACATTTGTAATGTTGACTATGCTATTATTTTGAAGAGTTGCATGAGCGATTATATCATTACCATCAATATTTATGCTTGAATTTTGGACTTCAAGGTCATATTGAGATGTGGTTTCAGTCGTGGTACCTCCTAAAGAAGAATAGGTTTCAGAATCTTTTGAAGGATCAGGCATATGAAGTCTTTCAACCATTTCTGCCATTTCACCTCTTTCAACCGCTTGATCAAAAGTATCAAATGAAAGTGGGATAGCATTTTTAGTTGCAAGAGCATCAATATAATATTTATACCATGGTTCAGAAGGAGTAGCTGGAACATCAATGAGCTCAAAAGCTAAAGAAGTTATTTTAGCCGCTTCAGATAAAGCAATTTGTCTATTTGGTTGAAAAGTACCATCTTTATAACCAGAAATGATGCCTTTAGCTTTGGCGACACAAACGTAGCCAGCTACCCAAGCTACATTGCCGTATCTTGATGTATCTGAGAAATCTTTTTGTGTGTTATCTGTAAGACATTGAGCTCTTTCTTCTTCAGTAGTTACTGCCCCCATAACAATTTTTGTGAATTCAGCCCTGTTAATAGTATTGGTAGGTTTGTAAGTCCCGTCAGGATAACCTGAGACAATTCCTTCATCTTTTACATATTGAACAGATTCGCAATATTCATAACTTGAATTAACATCAGTAAATGGATTGCAGGTGTCTGTAGTAGTGACAGTGTCATCATTAGTTGTAGTTGTAGTATCAGCTTCAGTTTCAGCTTCATCTAAAGCATCTGTAACTTCTTCTTCGTTATCTTCTATATAAGCATATAAATCGTCTTCTAATTCTTGAGCTTCGTGTTTTGAATATTTGGCTCTAGCTGTTTCAGTTAAAGTAAAATTATCAGTTTTTACTGTATCTGATGCTCGATCAGTCCACCAATCCCCATTTCCAGTGACTAAATAATATCCATCTCCATTACTTAAAGTTTTGATTGTAGTTTTAAATTGAATATACATTGGGCTGTAATTAGTTTCTGTTTTTGCCCAATATCCATCGAACCATACGCTATTAGTTGAATCGTCTTCAACAGTATTACCAAACATTATTGAATCAAATGTTGGTGCCTGTGTTGTTTTATAAGCAATACCAACAGTGTTATAATCACTATCAATACCATATTCAGCAAGTTTAGCTTCGTCAGCTACAAAAAGTACAAATCTATAACCATCGCTAGTCATATATTCAGTAGTTAACATTTGGCTCATTGGCGGAATTGGGTCGCCTGGGCTGAATTCTTCAGCACCAGTTAAATATCCTTCAATTTCATCTTGTAATTCTTCCATTTCATGTTGAGCATATTTGCCTCTTGGCGTTTGAGAAAATGTAAAATTTTCTGTTGTTGTCACAGAATCATCAGATGAAGTTAAAGTGCCAGTACCACTAACAACATAAGTTGCAGTTGTATCGCCTGTCACCTTAAAAGTCATAGAAATAGTTCCCGTAACAGTTTCATAAGCATTTACCCAATTGCCAGTTAAAACTAAGGTGTCGTTTGTAATAGTACCTTCAAAAGCGCCATCTGGATATTCCATGTGGCTTTTATAATAAATCATACCTAAGACATCGCTAGTTGTATCTGTAGTATCTACAGTATCAACAGCAACTACACCAATACGAGCGCCATTAAGGTCGCCACTGCTTTGTACTAAGTACTCAGTGGAAAGCACTGTATTAACAGTGTAGGTTTGAGTCCGTGTTGAAAGAGCTCCAAATGCCATTGTTGGCATAAGCATCAACATCATTGCTCCAGTTAACATTGCTGAAACAACTTTTTTAAAAGTTTTCATATAAAAAAATTAAAAAATAAGAGATTAAAAAGTATTTTGAGTTTATTAAATAAAGATTAACTACTATACCTTACATTAGTTAATTTATTAAAAAGTTTCAAAATTTTGATAAAGAACAGATTGCTCCTTGGTAAATTTTATTGTTAAGTGCGTAAAACATTTATTTATAGCAATTTCTCTTTATAATTACTGAAATTTATGTTAAAAATTGTAAGCAAAATTGTTTTTTGCCTAGTTAGTGTGCGCTCGTAGCTCAGCTGGATAGAGCAGAGCCCTTCTAAGGCTAAGGTCGCAGGTTCAAATCCCGCCGGGCGCACCAGAAAGAGTTTATAAAGTTGAAAGTTCATAAAGTCTGTAAAGTAGGAGCTATGAAAGTAAAAATTATAGGAGTTTATTAATTAAAAAATGGAAAAGAAAATTGCGGTTTTAGCTGGTGATGGCATAGGTCCAGAGGTTATGAAAGAGGCTTTGAGGATTTTAGATAAAATTGCGATCAAATTTGGCCATAAATTTCAATTTAAATCAGCTTTGATTGGAGGAGCGGCTTATGATAAATATGGGGAACATTTTCCGCAAGAGACAAAAGATATTTGCAAAAATTGTGATGCAATTTTATTCGGATCAGTTGGAGGCCCTGTTGATAAATTAACTGAATCAAAATGGGCTAATTGTGAAAGAAATGCTCTTTTAGGAATTCGTAAAGAATTTAATTTCCATGCTAATTTCCGTCCTGCGAGAATTTATAAATCATTGTCCAATATTTGTCCTTTAAAAAAAGAAATTATTGAAAAAGGGATAGATTTATTAGTTGTAAGGGAACTTATTGGCGGCATTTATTTCGGATTACATGAGATGAAAGAAATTGAGGGGAAAAGAACAGCCAAAGATGTCATGGAATATAACGAGGATCAGATTAGAATTATTGCTCATGATGGATTTCAGGCGGCACAAAAAAGACGCAAGAAATTAACTTCTATTGATAAAGCAAATGTTTTGGATTGTTCCAAGCTTTGGCGACAAATTGTGGATGAAGTGGCGAAAGAATATCCAGAGATTGAATATTGTCACATGTTAGTTGATAATTGTGCTATGCAGTTAATCAAGGATCCATCACAATTTGATGTGATTTTAACTGAAAATACATTTGGAGATATATTATCCGATGAAGCCGCAGTTTTGCCTGGATCATTAGGATTGATGCCATCTGCGAGTTTAAATAAAGATGGATTTGGTCTGTTTGAACCATCTGGCGGATCTGCTCAAGATATTGCAGGCAAAGGCATAGCAAATCCAATAGCTCAAATTTTATCCGCCGCCATGATGCTTAAATACGGTTTTGGAATGATCCAAGAATCAGAAGATATAGAAAATGCAGTCCAAAAAACTTTGGAAGATGGTTTTCGTACTGGCGATATTTATGAGGAGGGAATGAAAAAAGTTGGAACAAGCGAGATGGGAGATGAGATAGAAAAGAGAATTTAGTGTTATTCCTGTGGAAACAGGAATCTTTGTCATTCTGGCTTGATCAGAATCTATAAATCACCACTGTTTGTTTGTTTTGGTGCATTTATATCGAAATGTTCTCTTAAAATTATTGCAAATATTTGTATGTTATTTATTAAATGCAATTTATTATCAGTACCTTGATAATTTTGTAAATTTAACGTTAATTCGACAGGCATTTTTTCATTGTTAATATCTTCAATAGTTATTATTAAAAATGGTAATTGACTTTGAGATGAAAAGATTCTCACTAAAAATCCTGAATTAACTTTTGTACAAATTAATTGCAAAGTTCCATCTTTTGATAATAAAGTTGAGGCATTTGTTTCTGTGCATTTTGCATTAATAGCTAAAATATACTCTTTGGCTTTTGGATTAGAAGTTTTGAATATATTTTCTTTGGGTGTTTTTGATTGGTCTCTAGGATTACTTTTTAATGAGGTTTTTGTTGTTTCTCTTGCTCCTCTTACTTCAGAAGCTAAATCAGGATCAATATTTATTGCTCCATGTGGTAACATTAGTATTAGTTCTTTTAAAGTATAGTATTGAGTTGTGGCATTTAGTTCTTCCATATAATAAAAAAATAGATTTAACAGTACTCTATATAATTAATTTTTGTCAACTTTTTATCCAAATTTTTTATTCCATTTCCATAAATCTGATTTAAACTTAAAAAGTTGAGATTCATTTAACCTATTCGGTGCAGAGTGTACTTACTGGATTCCAGCCTTCGCTGGAATGACTGTTGGCGAATAGAACTTTATAAACTTATTTTATGCATTTTATTTCCACTCAATCCGCCCCTCAAGCGATTGGTCCGTATTCACAGGCAATCATTTCCAATGGATTTTTGTTTAGCTCAGGTCAAATAGCTCTTGACCCTATGACAATGCAAATCGTCGAAGGGGGGATTGAAGCTCAAACAAAAAGAGTTTTAGCTAATTTGGAAGCAGTTTTGAAAGAAGCGAAAACATCAAAAGAAAAAGTTGTGAAAACAACCTTATTTTTGAAAAATATGAATGATTTTGCAATTGTGAACAAAATTTACGAAGAATTTTTTGCAAGTCACAAACCAGCAAGATCAACAGTTGAAGTCGCAAGGTTGCCTAAGGATGTTTTGATTGAGATTGAATGTGTGGCGGAGGTGTAAATTTTTTTTGCCAATTTCAACAGATGGAAGCAATATCTTCCTTGCAAGAGATGTATATTATGATAAGACTTTACGTTTGACGATTTGCATAAAATATGTTAAATTAAGCGTAGTTAGTTTTTAATATTAGAAATTTGAAGAATACAGAGGCAGAACCGATAGCTAAAAATAATATTGTAGGAGGTTCTGGCGTATTAACTCCTGCTGTTCACACATTATGTGCCCATAATAGAGTTACAATAGCTGATATACAAGAACCACAAAGGTTAAAAACAACTGATATATTAACAGTGTCAGCATTAGATATTTTTGATAAATATGATAGAGAGCTTTTTACTTTTTTTCAGGGCAATGTTGGAGCGTTGGAATTAGGTGAGGGATGTTCAGAACAATGTGGGTTTTGTTATTTGGCTGTTGAAAAATTACGATCATTGTTAGATGTTGATAGTTTTATTAGTGAAGCTGAAAAAAATTCAGATATATTAAAACTTTTTAAACCAGAGATCAGAATTGGATATAAAAGTGAATCTTTAGATAATCCAGGAGTTATAAAAATGGTGAAATATTTATTAGAGAAAGGTTTTAGCGTTGTATTAATTACGGCTGTATCTAAAAGAAATCCAGATTTAATATGGGATTTAAATAAATTAGCTAAAAAATATTATCGTCGAAAAAAAACACCATATTTAGAATTTCATATAAGTGTAACTGAACAAAATTATAAAAGGATTATGAGTTTAATGGGGTTGAAAGATATGTCTTTTGTTTCATTTTTAGATTATCTTGATGTTAATGGAGATAAATATTTTCATTCTAGTATTTTTTTGCGTTATCGAAATGGGGGAGGGTCGATTGGGCATAATTCTGGGAAAGCTTTTTCACTTGAGGCGATGCGTGCAGATCGTTTATGGGCTGCAAATTGGACTGAGGACAGATTGCTTAGACGACTTACGGGAGAGATATTTAGAGCTAAAGAGGAAAGATTAGGAAAAATGTTTTTAACTCCATTGGGATTGGAAATGATGGATATGGAATTAATGTCAGAAGCTAATAATTTTACAGGGAGAGTATATAGACCAGTTACTAATGATAATTATCTGTGTTTACATAATCAGATGGTAGTTAATAGAAAGCAACGATTAGATGAAATGTTTAGTTCGCTTTAGTTTTTTCTCCCGCTAATTGTCCACAAGCTGCGGAAATGTCTTCACCTCTAGAGATACGAAGGCTGATTGGAACGCCGTAACTTTTTACAATCTCTTCAAATTCACGGATTCTTTTCATTGAACTGCTGTGAAAGTCGGCATAAGTAGTGTTGTATCTTATTGTATTAACATGACTGAGTTGTCCTTTTAGAAGTTTCCCAAGCTGATGTGCGCATTCCAGGCTATCATTTACGCCATTTAACATTACATATTCATAACTAACTCTCCTATGAGTTTTTTCCATGTATTTTCTAATTTCATTCATTAATTCATCCAAAGTAAATTTCTCAGCTTGTGGCATAATTTTTTGTCTAAGTTCCTGATTTGGTGCATGTAAGCTGATTGCTAGATTTATTTGCATTGGGATTTCAGCGAAATCTTTGATCCGATCACTTACTCCTGATGTTGAAACTGTAATATGTCTTGAAGCTAGTTTGAAACTTTGCTGCCCATTGAGCCAAAAAAGCGATTTTTTCATTTCCTCGAAATTCATAAAAGGTTCTCCCATTCCCATATAAACGACATGACTGACACGTTTTTTTTCTGGTGCAAGAATTTGATTGAAATATAAAACCTGATCAGTCATTTCTTCCGCACTTAGATTTCTACTAAAGCCCATACTGCCTGTAGCACAAAATTTGCATCGGAATACACATCCCACTTGGCATGAAATACAAACAGTTATTCTGCCATCATCAAATTCCATCATCACAGATTCAATTTTTTTTCCGTCATGAAGTTGAAATAAAGTTTTGATTGTACCGTCAGATGATTTGGCATGAACAACTGGATTTATGTTTAATATATTTACATTTGTCTTTAAAAATTCTTTCAGATTATTGGGAAGATTTGTCATCTCATCATAATTTTTTTTAGATTCCGTATATATTGCATGATAAATCTGTTTTGCTCTGAAAGCGGGGAATCCATTTTGATTTAGTAATGCTTTTAAATTTTCAAATTCTAACATGACCTTAAATTAAAAAATTCTAAAGCTATTGTGGCGGAATTTTGCTAATTTTTCCAGTTTGACAAAAAAAAGTCTCATTTTTTAACGCTTTTTTAATACTTACTATATTAAGATAAAATCTGTCAATTTCTTAAAATAATTTTATGGCCATTAATGCTTCATCTTTTGTAGGTACAGCTAGTATAGAGGAATTAGATGTCGGAACTATCGTTGAAAATTTATTATTGTTATTATCAGAACGTGAAAAAGATATCGTAAAAAAAAGGTATGGCTTGGTGCCTGAAAATAAAAGATATACTTTGGCCAGTATTGGCTCTAGTTATAATATTACAAGAGAAAGAGTGAGGCAAATGGAACAGGTCGCCCTGGAAAAACTAAGAAGAACAGCGGAACGGACCAAAATTCACATTATCGGCGAGTTTGCTTTAAATATTATTCAGAAGAAAGGCTCCTTACTTCATGATGAGGATATGATTAATTTGATTATCAGCGTGTTAAGGCATGATAAAAATATTAACAAAAATGCTGTCAAGTTAGCAATTAATCTTGACAGAAGACTGATAAAGGTTAGTAATACCATCAAATTTTATCCTTACTGGAGGACGTCAGATCTTGAAGAAACAATGATTAAGGATATGTCAGATAAAGCAGAGCAATTAATTGGAAAGGCTAGTCACGGCTTAATTGAAGTGGATAAATTATGCGAGTTATTAAAGGGTCATTTTCCTAAATATTCATCCCAGACTTTTAAATCAGTTTTCTCTATTGATAGGAATCTTAAATTTACTGATAATTTAATTGGCCTTGCCAATGATGAACGTATTAATCCAAAAACGTTACGAGATAAGATTTTTTATATTTTACGAAAAATTAATAAACCAATGCATTTTATTGAGATTGCTAATGAAATTATTAAATATAAATTTGATAATAAAGTTATCAACAAACAGGCGGTGCATAATGAATGTATCAGACATGCTGGTTTTGTCCTGATTGGACGAGGCATTTATGCTTTGAGCGAGTGGGGTTATAAAAGCGGCACGGTGAAAGATATTATTATTGAGGTATTGAAAGATGGTAAGCCAAAAAGTCGAGAGGATATTGTCAGCGCCGTAAAAAAACAGAGAATGGTCAAAGACGTGACGATTTTGTTGAATTTGAAAACGACTGAAGTGAAGCGTGTGGGACGTGAGCAATATGCTTTAAGGAAAGTTTAAAAAGGAGATGAGTCAGAGTGAGTAGTGAGAAATCAGTGAGAACAGATTAACTGTCTACTGATTACAAAATTTATAAAAACATCTTGAGTTTGCAATACATCTTTGCTATCTTTTTGTCGCTTAATTTAAAATTCAAAATTAAGAATTCAAAATTTCATTCTGGACGCTTAGCTCAGTTGGCTAGAGCATCTCGTTTACACCGAGAGGGTCCAAGGTTCGAGTCCTTGAGCGTCCACCAACCTTCGCTCTGATGAGCTACGGTTGGCACGGCCAATTTCAATTAAAATTTATATTATTTGTGAAAAAATAGTTTTTTCGATATATTAGGTGAAATTAAATAATTCACATGTTTAACATTAAGGAAAAGTTATCACCTGGCAATCATACGCCAACCCTCAATCCAGGCATGACTTTTGCGGAGAGACTGAAGAAAAGACGTAATACCATTCAATCTTTTGAGGCGAAATTTATTGGAAATCGTAGTTTAGCAGAAAAATTTGCCGACTCCTTAACTGATTTTTGCGGCAGTATAAAATTTTTTGCACTTCACGGTTGTTGGTTTATATTTTGGCTTTTGATAAATTCAAATTTAATCCCCGGTATTAGACCTTTTGATCCATTTCCATTTGGTTTGCTCACCATGGTTGTTTCGTTAGAAGCAATATTTCTATCTATATTTGTGTTGATTAGTCAGAATCGGCAAGCAAGAATTGCGGATTTGCGGGAAGAAATTGATTTGCAGGTGAATTTGATTGCGGAATCAGAAATTACCAAAACCATGCATATGATTTATGGCTTATATAAAGCTTTAAATGTGAAGGTCAGAGAAGATGCGGATTTAAAACAAATGATGAGACCGCTTAATGCTGATCAGATTGAAAAGAAACTGGCAGAGCAAATGAGAAATGTGTATAAAATATAAAAATTTCAGGTTGATTTAATTAATTAAATTTTTTAAGATTAAATCTTAGATTTTAATCTTTTCAATATGAAATTAAATGAGGGAGGAATTGATGAAGTTTCATTAAAAACTCCTAGAAATCATAGTTTGGGCCGTTTTATTAATAGATTGCCATTAGTGGCATTATTAGGATCTTTGTTTGTTGTTCCTGGTGAACTGACAGGGCAAGAAGCTTTTACTCAGCCAGCTTCAACTGTTACTCAATCAGCTCGTGGTATGAGATGTAGCAGACTTAATTGTTTGTCTGATTTAGGTTATTATACAGATTTGGACTCTTTATCTGAAGATCCATCAACTATTTTAAATGTATTACAAGCAAAACAAACATTTGAGACAATGTTACCTTTGGTATCTGATAAAATTAAAGCAAATATTTTAGCGGGTACCTATATTCCATCTCAATTTATAAACGATTATTTAGAAAATGTTAAAAAATTATTTCCTAATAATCCAAAAGCTCAAACTTTAGCTTTAGTTTATTTGTATTTTTGTATTAACAATGGTGATTTTTTAAGATTTTTTGATACAGATAGTCAAAGATCAGAGATTTGGAAAGTTATAGATTTTCAAATAGAATTAAAAAAACAAATTACGGAACGTTTACCATTTCTAAATGTGGTAGAAAAACAATAAAATAAAATTATTTTATTCCACCATAGGTTTGTCAATCATCATGGCTTCAATTTTCCCACCCTGTTCTCCATCTGTAATTTTGTAGACATCTTTGTCAATTTTTTTGAATTCGTGAGAGGCTGAATTGTACATGTTTACGGTGGTTCCAAGATTATTGCCGAGTTTTTTCATGTATTCTTCATAACTATTTAAATGTTTAGCAAGTTCGCCAACTCTTTTGATAATTTCTTTTACAGATTCTTCCATCTTTAAGGCTTTTAACCCTTGTAAAACGGTTTCCAAATATGCGAAAAATGAAGTAGGGGAGACAATTATTACATGTTTTTTGAAAGCATATTCAATTAAATCCTGTGTATTTACCTGGACTGTGCCAACATTATAAATCAATAAATTATAATAAATTCCTTCGGCAGGAATAAACATGAAGGCAAATTCAGTAGTATCATCTTGCGGACGGATATATTTGGAAGTTTCGTCAATTCTGAGTTTAACATCCATTTTAAATTCTTTTTCTAATTGTTCGCGTCTTTCTTTATGATTTTCCTCCATGATTTTATTATATTTTTCCAAAGAAAATTTGGCATCAATGGGAATAATTTTATCTTTGAAAAAAATTGCCGCATCAACAATATCTCCGTTTTTAAAAGAATATTGCATTTTATATTGATTTGGTTGAAGAACATTTGAAAGTAGGGTTTCAAGAAAATATTCACCAAGAATTCCTCTTTGTTTGGGGTTTTTCAAAATATTTTCAAGCGATTTCATTTGTTCGGCAAAACCAACAACTTGTTTGTTTGTATCATCAAGTTTTGTAAGTTTTTCCGTTACTTCTTTGATAATATTGGCACTTTGGGCAAATTGTTTTTGTAGGGTTTCAGATGATGATAATTGATGTTTGCTTATTTGTTCCGTAATTTTATCAAGTTTTTGTTGAAGTTCGATCCTTTGGCGACCAGAACTTTCATTGATTTCACGTCTCAAATTTTCAATTAAATCAAGCATTAATTTCTGAGCAGGATCTTCTTTTGGAGTTTTGGAGTTTTGAAATAAATAAATAAGATAAATAAGAGAGGCTAAGATAAGAATGGCGAGGATGTAGGGAAAAGAAGACATGGGGGAGGATGAAATATTAAGTAGGAGGGAGGGCTATGGGCTATGAGCTTTGGGCTTTGAGTTAGCTCACAGTTCACAGCTATTATGAGTATAGATGAAAAATTGAAAATGAAAAATGAATATTGCTGATAATAATGATTTAAGCCGTTGTCTTATAATATAATTCTATTTGTTCATAATCTCCTATCAAGTAGGAATTAGGGTATCCTCTTGGTCCAGGAACAATGAGACAATATCTGGATATTATACCATCATCTAATTCAACTTTAACTGTGCAATCTGGGTGTTTGTACACAGTGATTACTGTTTGTCTGCCTAGGCAATCAATTAAAATAACTTTTCGTAAGTCTGGTTCTGATAACAATGTTTTAATAGCTCTGGCCATAGCAGTTTCGGCATTTTCTGCTGATCCTTTCTTAATCACTTTTTTATTTAATTGTGTATTTGGTGTTAAGCCAGTAACAGGACCATTGTTTATTAGGACTATTAAGTCATTGGCTCCTACGAAATTAATGATTTCCTTTCCGTCTTCATATAATCCGTCTGGTCGTACTTCAAATCTTTTATTTATTCTGCTGTCGTTAATTGCTTGTGTTCTTTGTAATTGACCTTTAGTTATTATATGAGTAACTCGTTTTTTTTCTATCATATCATTAATTTCTTGCACATATTTAGCGTCTAATTTTCCATTTTCAATTTTGTAATGATGACGTCCTTTATCATCTATCCAAGTTTTTTCTGGATGGGATTCTGTCTCTGATTGTAAGTTAGTCGTGGCTGATACTCCTGATCTTGTGTTAATTGATGTTTTGGCGAGACCTGATGGGGATGATAAATCGTATTGATTAGCAACTTGACAGATTATTTGGGCAGTACAATAAGTGGTATCATTTAATGATAATTTGAGTAGTCCTCTATCACGTCCATAATCTTCTACCTTTAAGTAACATTTATCTGAAGGCTTTAGGTAGAATTTACGATTGAATGATTGGTTATGTGGACATGTTTCTTGCCTGAATACCCCCCAAATTGTAAAAGAGGGATGTTTTGCTTGAAAAGTGGTAAATAATTCCTTTTTTTCTATGCTTGTTAAAGTAGTATCAGTTATGTTTAAGAGTAATGGTGATCCAGCTTCTATGTCTGCTATAACTCGAGTATAAGCTGGAGATTTCCTAGGGGTGGTGGGTTGTGGTGCGATGGTTGATTCAGCTGGGGGTGTTTGTTTATCTCGTGCGTTTATTTCTTCAATAATATTTTTTACAGTTTTACCCATATGAATTTTTTAGGAGAATACATTATTTAGTGTTTTTGAGAATTGTCAAGTGGTTTTCATGGGTATATTGTAAATTAATGAAATCTAGTAGTTTATGTTTTTATCATTTCATTGACCTTTGCTAAGATAATTTGTTAAATTGAAATTGCTTTGGATTTACCACTATAGAAATTTTGAATTTTGGATTTTAAATCCTAAATGAAATTTGAAAAAATTAGAATTTGGTAGAGAGTTTAAATTTTATTGAACTAATAATTAATGAAAATTTTTCAAAAAAATAGAATGGGTATTTAAGTTTCTATAAAAAATTTTCTTTTATACGGTAAATCTTGAGTGTTTAGCATTTAATTTTGAAAAAAATGGGAACAACAGTAATATTGTTTGCACCAGGAGGGGTTCTTGTGGGCTTGGCGATTGGTTATTTTTTGACGAAAGTAGTGTTTAGAAAAAAACTGGAAAAAGAATTGGAGGCAAAACAGGATGAATTGCAGGATGCTCAGCAGACCACTCACAGAATTTTGGCAGAGGCTCAGTCAGAAGCTTTGAAGATCAGGCAGGAAGCGCAACGAGAGCAACAGCAGAAACACGGGGAAATTCGTAAATTAGAAGAAAAGCTGATTAGAAAAGAAGAGGAGATGGAAAAAAGATTAGAATCGCTGGATATGACCAAGCAGGAATTGGATAGCAAGGTGAGCAAGATCAAAGATATAAAACTGGAAATAGAAAGATTGCATCAACAACAAGCTGAAGAATTGGAAAACATTTCTCATCTATCCAAAGAAGAAGCCAGAGAAATTTTGTTCAAAAAAATTGAAGAAGAATCAAGGAGCGAAATTTTCCAGCATATTAAAAAACTGGAAGAACAAATGCATGAAGATCTGAAAGATAAATCTAAATTACTTTTGGCGGAAGCTATTCAAAAATATTCGGCGGAAGTAGCGGCTGAAACCACAGTTACGACTGTACAGTTGGAGTCGGATGATTTGAAAGGCAGAATCATTGGACGTGAAGGCCGAAATATTAATGCGTTTGAAAGAATTACTGGGGTGGATATTATTGTGGACGACACTCCTGGTTCAATTGTGATTTCTTGTTTTGATCCGATCAGACGTTATGTAGCCAAGGTAGCTTTGGAGCAATTAATATCTGATGGGCGTATTCATCCTGCCAAGATTGAAGAAGTGGTGGATAAAGTGAAGAAAGACACTTTGATTTTGATAAAAGATTTAGGGGAAAAAGCGGCTTATGAAACAGGTATTATTGGTTTGCCAGCAAATTTGGTCAAAATTTTAGGACGTTTAAAATTTAGGACATCTTACGGACAGAATGCCTTGAAACATTCTATGGAGGTGGCCTTTTTGGCGGAAGGTTTGGCGGAAGCTCTTGGAGCGAATGCGGATTTAGCTAAAAAAGCCGGATTGCTTCATGATATTGGTAAAGCGGTGGATCATGAAATTAGAGGCAGCCATTCTAAGATTGGAGCGGATATCTTGAGAAAATTCAGCATCAGCCCTGAGGTTATTCATATTGTTGAAGCGCATCATAACGAAATTTTACCACAAAGTATTGAAGCTTATATAGTAATGGCGGCTAATGAAATTTCCAATAATCGTCCTGGCGCGAAGAAAGATATTTTGGAAAGTTATATTAAGAGATTGTCTGAATTTGAATCAATTGCAAAGTCTTTTGAAGGGGTAGATGAGGCTTTTGCTATTCAAAGCGGCAGGAAGGTGAGAGTTTTCGTTAAGCCTGAGGAGGTAGATGATTTGCAAGCTAAAAAAATGAGTTACGAAATTGCCAAAAAAATCGAAAATGACACTCAGTATCAAGGAATAGTGGAGGTACATGTGATTCGAGAAAAACGTGCTGAATCTTATGCTTTGTGATTTTTTTGAAAAAGCTATTGACGAATAAAAATCTAATTTTTATAATGACTTAGCACTTAGCTGATCTGAGTGCTAAGTTTATTTACATTTATCACCTAAATTTTTGTACTATGTCATGTCCAATTAAACCTATAGGCGGCAGGGTAGTAGTGATACCGCTAGACAATACATCAGTGACAGCTGGAGGGATTATTATTCCTGATACGGTTTCTAAAGAGAAACCTGAAAAAGGAGAGGTGGTCGCTGTCGGTCCTGGTAAATTACTTGATAATGGCAGTCGCGCGAAAGTAGACGTGGAAGTTGGTAAAATTGTGTTATTTAGTAAGTACAGTCCCACAGAAGTGGAAATAAAAGGTACTAAATATTTAATTTTGGATATGGATGATGTGAAAGCGATTGTGGAAGAGAGTAAATAATGTTTCATCCTAAATTTTTTTTTACTTTATTTTTTTTACTTTATTATTATGGCAAAACAAATTTCATTTGGTGACGATTCACGTCAAAGAGTGCTTACCGGTATTCGCAAGTTGGCTGACGCGGTGAGAGTGACTATGGGGCCTAAGGGTCGTAATGTTTTGATTGATAAGAAATATGGAGCTCCAACCATTACTAACGATGGGGTAACGATTGCGAAAGAAATTGAATTGGAAGATAAATTTGAGAATATGGGAGCTCAATTAGTGAAGGAAGCCGCCAGCAAAACTAATGATGTGGCTGGTGATGGCACAACGACTGCGACGGTTTTGGCTTACGCTATGATTCATGAGGGTATTAGAAATGTAGCGGCCGGTGCTAATCCAATGGTTTTGAAGCGTGGCATTCAAAAAGCCGTTGATATGGTGGTGGAGGAATTGGCTAAATCAGCTAAACAAATTACTTCTAGCGGAGAGATAGCTCAAGTAGCAACAATTTCTGCTCAGGATAGCGAAGTGGGGGCAATTATTTCTGAGGCTATGGATAAAGTTGGCAAGGATGGGGTGATTACAGTAGAAGAAGGACAAACTTTTGGTTTGGAATTGAAAGTGGTGGAAGGCATGCAATTTGATAATGGTTATATTTCACCATACATGGTTACTGATCCATCTACTATGGAAGCGGTTTATAATGATGTGGATATTTTGATTACTGATAAAAAAATCAGCTCTATTCATGATATTTTGCCAATTTTGGAAGCAGTGGCTCAATCTGGCAAAAAAGAATTAGCGATTATTGCAGAAGATTTGGATGGAGAAGCGTTGGGCACTTTAGTGGTTAACAAACTTCGCGGTACATTCAATGTCGTGGCAGTGAAGGCGCCAGCTTTTGGTGACCGAAGGAAAGAAATGCTTAAAGACATTGCGGCTTTGACTGGCGGTCAGGTAATCTCAGAAGAATTAGGTCTGAGATTGGAAAAAATCGCTGAACCAATGTCAGGTGAAAATCCACATGAAATAGCGGATAGAGTAAAAAGTTATTTGGGACATGCGAGAAGATTAGTGGTTTCTAAGGATAACACTACTATTGTTGATGGCGCTGGCAAGAAAGAAGACAGTGAGGCCAGAGTTCAACAGATTAAACACGCGATTGAACTGACCACCTCTGATTTTGATCGAGAAAAATTACAGGAAAGATTAGCGAAGTTATCAGGAGGTGTAGCGGTAATTAGTGTAGGTGCGGCAACTGAAGTGGAACTCAAAGAGAAAAAACACCGCATTGAAGATGCTTTGTCTGCTACCAAGGCAGCGGTAGAAGAAGGGGTGGTAGCTGGTGGAGGTACAGCATTGTTGCAAGCTTCAAAAATTCTGGATAATGCTGAAGGTGAAGAAGAGGATGAAACTACTGGTATTCATTTGGTTCAGAAAGCATTGGAATCTCCATGTTATCAAATTGCCACTAATAGCGGAGCTAAAGGTGATGTAATCGTGGAAGAAGTTAAAAAAGCTAAAAAAGGCCATGGTTTTGATGCGGCAAAAATGAAAATGGTGGATATGGTGGCAGAAGGTATCATTGATCCAAAAAAAGTAACCAGAAGCGCTTTGCAAAATGCAGCTTCCATTGCGGCGGTATTTGTAACTACCGAATGCTCAATTACTGATTTGCCAAAAGAAGAAAAATCAGCTGGCGGCATGCCTGCAGGTATGGGTGGTATGGGAGGAATGGATTATTAAGAGCTAAGAGCTAAGAACTAAGAATTAAGAATTTAGAAAAATAAAGCGGTCTGGATATTATGTCTAGGCCGCTTTTTTTATAATTTGTGAGTTTTGTGGTATAATAGAAAGATTTCCTAACTTGTCATTCCTGTGGAAACAGGAATCTTACTCCTCAGGACATTAAGATTCTTGCCTTCACGGGAATGACAGAGAGCAATTTAGAATTTAGAATTTTTACATTGGATTTACACGAAATTTTAAAACAAGTTGTGGAGCATAAGGCTTCAGATGTGCATTTCAAGGTTGGATACCCTCCGGTTGTTCGACTGGTTAATGGATCACTACTTCAACCTAAGAATGTGCCGGTTTTGAGTACTGATGAAATCATGGCGCTTATCAAAGATGTTCTGGATAAAGAAAAATTAGATTTATGGACTGAAAAAAATGAAATAGATGTTTCCTATTTCAATCATGATTTAGGTCGATTTAGGGTGAATGTTTATGCTGATCATAACGGACCATCCATGGCCGTGCGAGTGATTCCTAAAACAATTCCCGATATAAATAATTTAGGCTTGCCTGATGCGGTTAAGAATTTTTGTAATTTAGAAAAGGGTTTAGTGCTAGTGACTGGTCCGACTGGCAGCGGCAAAAGTACGACTTTGGCAGGGATTTTGGATAGGATTAATGTTAACCGTGCTTGTCATATTCTTACCATTGAGGATCCGATTGAGTTTTTACATAGCCCCCAAAAAGCTTTGATTACCCAGCGGGAGTTATATACTCATACTCATTCTTTTGTTTCCGCTATCAAATCAGCCTTGCGTGAGGATCCTGACGTGATTATGGTGGGGGAGATGCGTGATAAAGAAACAATTGCCGCAGCTTTGACTTTGGCGGAAACTGGACATCTGGTTTTTTCTACGGTGCATACTATTGATGCGGTGCAAACTATCGATAGAATTATTGATGTTTTTCCTCATGAGCAGCAACCTCAGGTCAGGACGCAATTGGCCAGCACTTTGCAAGGCATTGTGTCTCAGGCCTTAAGATCATCAGCGGACTTGCAGTCAAGAGTTTTGGTCTGTGAAGTGTTACTGGCTAATAGTGCGGTGAAAAATTGTATAAAAGAAGCAAAAATTGAGCAAATATATTCATTAATGCAATTAGGAAAGCAAGATGGGATGCAAACTGTCAACGATTCTTTGCAGAAATTGAAAAATGAAGGTAAAATCTTATTAAATAAACTTACTATGTGAGAAATTTTAAACTTTGAATTCTGGATTCTGAATTAATTAAGAATTAAGAATTAAGAATTTAAAATTATTTCATGTCTGACCTTAATCTCAAATCAATCCCTGACGAAAAAGATGGCGATAAAAATGCTTTTCAAATTCGTAATATTGAGGAAGAGACAGAAACCCAAGAACCATCAACCAAGGTGAAAATTAAATTTGGTAAGTTCGTGGAATTGGTGGCAAAACATAGTTTTTTGGAAATCATCGAAAATAACGCCGATCAAGAGGTGGTTATTGATTCTAACTTGTTAGCAGATTTAGCGAATGCCGACGAACCAAAAGACCTTGAGTATCCCAAATGGGCTTTTGTTGTGGCAGGGGTGGTTTTAGGGGCGATATTGGTTTATATCATTTTGAAGTAGGGGCACTATTAAGAGCTTGAACGATTTTTCCCACTTCTTCTCCGGGATTATTGGTGGTAACTTGTGTTTTTCCGTCAGCAAAAATAACTGCAGTGCCATCTTCATATTGAGCGGTAATGGTAGTAGTTCCATCTTTATTAGATTTGATGCGGAATTTTATTTTTTGGCCATCTGCAAGAGGAATATCAAAGGAGGTTGAACTTGAAGTGCCAGGAGTTTGGCTCTGTGTAGTTTGTTGAACTTCATTAAATCTTTGTGTGGTTTGTTGAGCTGCATCAATAAGATTTGTAATTTGCTTTGCTAATTGTTTGATATTAATTTGTGGGAATGTAGGCATTTGTAATTGCTCCGCTTGCCAAGTCAGTGATGATGGGGGGATACTGCCATCTTTTACTTTACTCATATAATCTCTGGAAATTTGTCCGCGTTTATGTTGTGCTGGCACAGCTTCTTGCATTACAGGCTGAATTGTTTGAGTGATTAATTCTGCATATTCTTCATTCATGGCTGTACATAGAGTTGCAGGTAAGCTATCAAAAGCAGGGTCTGAAAATAGTGGGTATGCTTGTGCTGTGTCATTTGAAAAGTCTAGATACAGGATTGGCAAATCTTGATCATTTATGGTAAGTTTCAAAATGCCAATATTATCTGTAGCTACATCTAACTTGATGTTTTCGTCGTTCAGAGGAATAGCTGCTAATGTGAATGGGAAATGATTCCCAACTGGTTTAGGTTCAAGATCAGTTAAGGTTTTTGTTTTTTTTGGTTTTGATATTTCAGAGGCAGGTGCTTCTGAATCATTGATTTGAGCATGCACAGGGGCGGTAAAAGTTATAGCCCCTAGACAAGCCAATAGGAAAGTTCTTGCTAGTAGTATGGAAGTTGCCGAAGATGGTAAATAATCTAAAATGTCTTTTAACATTCCCTTTGATGGAGTTATTGGTGCCGTAGGAGCTGATTCGTGTTGTTTTAACATGTTGATAGAAGTTAATTGGGAGGATTATTATAGTAGTTTTTTTATTTATGTCAATGTTTTTTGGAGCAAGCGAAAAATAGTTTGAATAAATAATTTAAAAAATTCATGAAAAGACCAGAAATGATGGATGTTATTTGTCGTAAGGTCATTCCTGCGAAGGCAGGAATCCAGTAAATATAATGATTATTTATGGATAAAACTTATTTTGTACATTTTCTTGCTAGTAAACGTAATGGTACTTTATATGTAGGAATGACAAATAATTTAGAAAGAAAAATTACTGAACATAAAGAATAAATTAATAAAAGCTTTTCATCAAAATATAACGTATCAAGATTAGTATGATATGAAGAATTTGATACTTCTATTTCAGCAATTAAAAAAGAGAAACAAATTAAACATTTATATTATTTGTTTTAACTAATCCTCCATATAAAATATATAAACGCTATCGAAGTGAGTCCTCTACTGGATTCCTGCCTTCGCAGGAATGACGGTTGGCGATAAATTAAAATTTCTTCAAACTATTTTTCGCTTGATCCGTTTTTTAAGTAAAGTGCTGGATATATTTTTTTGGTTCCGTTGTTTATTAAATCAAGTCCCATTAGTTGTGAGATATGAAGTTTCTGATGAAAATTTAATTGGTGATTAAGGTGGATTTTATTTAAGAAAAATATCTTGTTTGATGTCAAGTTCATTGTCAAAAAATAGATTTATTTTTTATTAGAATGACTCTATCCTTTGACTTACTTTTTTCAAAAGACAATTTTATTTTTTAATATTTTTAAGATGCGTAAAATTATTTTTGTTTTTGTAAGCGCTGTGGTCCTTTTTAATCTTGCTGCGGTGGCCTTTGCCGGGACATGGTCTTGGCATTCTGATGCCATTCGGTGTGTAGTGAATGGTGGAAGCTGGGATGTTGTTACAAAGTCATGCCTTAGATAAGTAAAAATATATTGAAACCGAAGGATTTAAAAAACTTCGGTTTTTTTATTTTCATTTTGAAAATTTAAGCTAAAATAAAAAAGGTTTCCATTTCTTTATTTTTTATTCCTCATGGCTTCTGATTTTTCTTTTGACATTGTTTCCCAGTTTGATGCTCAGGAACTTCGTAATGCGGTTGATCAGGTAAGGCGTGAAGTGTCAACCAGATATGATCTGAAAGATTCACATATTGAAATTGATTTAACAGAGAATGATATCAATGTTAACACTGTTAATGAATATCAAATGCAGGCCGTAATGGGCATTTTGATTCAGAAGCTTATAAACAGGAGTTTGTCACCAAAAATCCTTGATCCCCAAAAAATTGAAGATGCTGGCGGTATGAGATTTAAGCAATTGATTAAACTTATTAAGGCTTTGGATCAGGAAACGGCCAAGAAACTGTCCAAAATGATTCGTGATAATTTTCCCAAAGTTAAACCCACAATCCAAGGCGATAGCGTTAGAGTCTCATCCAAAAGTAAAGATGATTTGCAGGCAGTTATGGTTTATATAAAAAGTTTAGAAAACATTAAAGTTCCACTGCAATTTACAAATTATAGATAATTTTTTTTTATTTCTTAAACGTTAATCTATGCTTAGTAAAAAACATCTTTCATTATTAGAGAAAATGATCTACGAGCCAGATCAATATGACAGGCAAACTCAAGAAATATATGGTGGTAAAGATGTAATTGATTCTAATACTATTATAGCTTTAGAAAGAGAGACCCTAAAAGCAGTGCTAGAAATAAAATTTAGTGAAGAGCAAGAAGCTGCACAACAAGAAATGCTAAAAATAAAAGATCGTGGAGAACATTAAGATAATAAAGAAATATATTTTCTTATATTTTTTTCTATTCAAACTGCTAAACTAAAAACTATCGGTGCCATTCTCTACAGGATTGAAAACAATCAAATTCTTTATTTGCTTTTACAATATCCAGACAAAGCCTGGGGCTTCCCAAAAGGCATACAAGATGGAAATGAAACTTTGGAAGAAACCGCCAAAAGGGAAATTTGGGAAGAAACTGCTATAAAAAATCTTGAATTAGATCCTAAACATAAATTTGAATTTGATTATTTTTGTGTTTACGACAATATCACTTATCATAAATTTGCAACTCTTTTTTTAGCAAAGACTGCAGAAAAAACAGTAAAAATTTCTCATGAACATTTGCATTTTGCCTGGCTTAACTTTGAAGAAGCTTTAAAAAGATTGACTTATGATAATAATAAAGAAGTTTTGAGGCTAGCTCATAATATGATTTACGAAAAAGTCAAAGGCATTAAATAAAAAAATATTTATCAATTTTGTGAAGTTGTGTATAAAGTTTTTGTCGTTTTTATAAATTAATTTTTTTTCGTATGAAAAAACTTTTTATCACTTTGCTTGTTTTGGTGAGTGTAATGGCCATGAATGCCCAGGCGTATGCTTTTTATTGGACTGGCAATAGTTGTATTGGCTCAGATCCATCATTTTGTATAGAGAAGTTAAAAGATATGATCTTTAATCATTATGTAAACACTCACGACGGAGAATAATTAATGGATTATTTCCAATTATAAATAATTTTTTTTGATGACACTGTGGGTGGATTTGGAAAAAACGTAATGATCCACTCTTCTCTCACCAAAATATCGGTATTTTTTGGTTTACCTTTCTTGGGATCAATTGGCTTGATTGATGGGTGCACAATTAAATACACTACGGTTGAATTATTCTGGACCTGAAATAAAATGATACCTTGATTTTGGTTCCCCCATCTTATATCAAAATCTATATAGCAGTTTTCAAAATCTATCCATGATAGCTCAGGAATCGTGATACCTGTTTTTATTTTGATAGGAGTGCCAGTAAAAAATATAAAAGCTTTCAGATTTTTTTTAAAGTGTATTAAAAATGTTTGCCAATATTTTGTCAAAATTTCGTGGAATTCTTTTCTGCTAAACTGCGTGATTGGTTCGACCATGGTTGTATCTGTGTCTGGGATGCTATCAATAATTCGTTTTATAATTTGAGCTATTTCTGAACTTATTGCCTTAACATTATCTTTTGAGGGGAGATATTCTCTTTTGGGGTATGTTTCCGCGGTGATTGTAGCGATGGCTCTCGTTGTTTTTTTTTCTTCTGATGCGGATAGTGTGTCAAATTTCATGATTGAGTTTATAATTTAATTGCCAAAAAAAGACTAAGATATTATTCTAGCAATGTTTTTTAAAAATTTCCATCCATGATTCATACCATTTCCACATTTCCAAAAGATCCGAAAATTGATGCCAAAGGGGCAGGTTTGCTTGCAGATGCCAAAGAATTTTTGAGAGTGCAAACGATTTCTGAGATTAGATGTGTCAAAAAGTTTTATCTCGAAGGAATAAACGAAGAAGAATTAGCTGTTTTAAAAGATAAATTGTTAGTGGAAGAGGTTTGGCAAGATTTTGCTATTGATCAGGATTTCTATCCTAGTCATCCTTATCAAGTGGAAGTGGCTTATAAGCCAGGCATGATGAACCCAGAAGTGCAAAGTATTATTGATACCGCTCATGCCTTGGGCGTCACCAGCTTAATTGCCGCTGATACTGGTTTCGTTTATTGTTTTTATGGGGAAAATTTAAATCAAAGTGAGATTCAGGCGGTTATAAATAAATTAGTTATGAATTCAACTATTGAAGATATTAGGACAGGTATGCCCAAGACATTGATTCTATCAGGACAAACTGGAGAAATCAAAATTATACCAATTAGAGATATGACTGATGAGGAGCTGATGAAACTTTCCAAGAATACCTTGTTTTTGACTTTGGAAGAAATGCATACTATCAAAAATTATTTTCAAGAACTAGGACGTGATCCTTATGATGCGGAATTGGAAATTTTGGCGCAAACCTGGTCAGAACACTGTTGTCACAAGACTTTTAACGCTAAGCTGGTTATTGATGGAGTAGAAAAAGAATCTTTATTCAAAAGACTTAAGAACGCCACCAAAGAAATTAATCATTCGCACGCTGTCTCAATTTTCGTGGATAATTCCGGTGTCTGGAAATTTGATGATAAATATGGCATTTGCGGCAAAGTGGAAACGCATAATTCACCATCAGCCCTTGATCCATTTGGCGGAGCAGCTACTGGTTCGGGAGGGGTTTTCCGTGACATTGCCGGTACTGGACAAGGGGCCAAAGTAATTGCTTCCACAGATATGTTTTGCGTTGGTCTGCCTGATTGCCCTGAATCCGAAATTCCAGAAGGATGCAAACATCCACGTTTTACTTTGAAAGGTGTGGTTCGGGGCGTGTCGTATTATGGGAATCCAATGGGCATACCAACTCCTAATGGTTCAGTTCATTTTCATCATGATTTTCGTTGCAAACCAAGCATTATTGTCGGTTCTTATGGCTTGATTGAGCTTGATAAAGCGATCAAAAAAGCACCTAATTTTGGTGATTTGATTTTTGTCATTGGTGGTAGAACTGGTCGTGATGGTATTCATGGTGCAACTTTTTCCAGCGCGGAAATGACCGCAGAAACTGCCACGGTCAATTCTACGGCCGTGCAAATTGGCAATCCAATTGAAGAAAAAAGAACTTTTGATGCGGTTTTGGAACTCAGTAAGGAAAATATGATTCATGCTGTCACTGATTGCGGGGCCGGTGGTTTTTCTTCGGCTATCGGTGAAATGGGTGAAAAAACTGGCGCTTATGTGGAATTGGAAAAAGCACCTTTGAAATATACTGGACTTGCGCCTTGGGAAATTTTTATTTCCGAGAGTCAGGAAAGAATGGTGGTAGCGCTTGATCCTCAGAATTTAGACAAGGCAAAGAAAATTTGTGAAAAATACTCGGTTGAAAGTACGGTTTTGGGTAAATTTACTGGGGATAACAAATTATTGGTCACTTATGAAGATAAAACTCTTTGCGATTTGCCGATGGAATTTGTGCATAAAGGTCTTAATCCATTAGTAATAAAAGGGAATTATGTCGTTTCCAGTTTTCCCGATCCAAGTGAAAATGAAGTTAGTAAAGATGATTATACGGAAAGTTTGCATAAAATTTTAAGCAATTTGAATGTTTGTTCCAAAGAGCCAATTATCAGAAGATATGATCATAATGTGCAAGGCACCGCCGTTCAGATGCCTCTTTGTGGCAAAACCCATTCAGCGCCAAATAATGCCAGTGTACTGGAACCAATCCCAGGATGTGGCAAGGGCTTGATTATTTCTCATGGTCTAAATCCAGTTTTAAATAAAATCGATCCATATTTGGGTTCAAAATGGGCAATTAATGAAGCAATCGCCAATGCGGTTTGCCAGGGTGCTAATCCTGAAAATTTAGCGTTGATTGATAATTTTATCTGGCCGAAACCTGACAGCAAATTTATAGCTGATTTGGATAAATCAATTGAAGCTTGTGTCGAACTTTCCAAGGCTTACAAGATGCCGTTTATTTCTGGTAAAGATAGTTTGAGCTCTACTTATACCAACCAAGCCACGGGCGAGAAAATTCATATTCCGCCAGTGCTTTGCGTTTCGACTTTTGGCGTGGTTGATGATATTAATAAGACTATTTCTTCACCGTTCAAAAAGGTTGGTAATAAAATTGTATTGATTGGAGAAACGAGGGCAGAAATGGGCGGATCAATTTATTATGATGTCTTGGGTTATGTCGGATCAAAAGTGCCTGATATTGAGAAGGCGGTGGCTTTCAAAACTTATCAAGCTATTCATAAAGGTATTCAGAATGGATTAATCAAATCTTGTGCCGATATTTCAGAAGGAGGTTTGGCTGGTTGTGTGACAGAAATGGCTTTTGGAGAAATGTTTGGGGTGGAGATAGAGTTGAGAATTGAGAACCGAGACCTGAAAAATTTTGAATATTTGTTTTCAGAATCACCTTGTAGATTCGTTGGTGAGGTAGCAGAACATGATTTTGAAAATTTAAAACAAATCTGCGGTGATATTCCATGTGAAATCATTGGTGAAATTAATAATAACGGACAGATTATTTTTAAAGATAAAGATAAGATTTTAATTCAGGAAAAAACTGATAAATTGTTCAAGAGCTGGAAAGAGCCAATGAAGAAGGTGTTTGGGTAGTTCAAAATTTAAAATTTTTATAAATTACTTTGTCCTAAAATTACTTTTCGCCATAGACATAAAATTCTACATTTTTACTTTTCCAAACCTTTTAAACCTTCTAAACCTTACAACATGAAACCAAAAGCCGCTATTATTTTCAGTCCTGGCATAAATCGTGATCAGGAGACATCATATGCTTTGATTCAGGCTGGCGCTGACTATGAAATTATCCAATTAATTGAACTGGAAAAGGGGGAGAAACGTCTTGATGATTTTCAAATTTTACTTTGTCCGGGCGGATTTTCTTATGGCGATGATGTGATGTCGGCCAAAATTTGGGCCTCCAAATCTTTAGCTCATTTTCAGACTCAACTGCAGAAATTTATTTCTGAGGATAAATTGGTGATTGGTATTTGCAATGGTTTTCAATTTTTAATTCGTACTGGACTGCTACCTTTTGCCAATGTCGGACAAATTGAAGCAACGCTTACTCATAATGCTTCCAATCATTTTGAATGCCGTTGGGTAAATATGAAAGTGCAACCATCAAATTGTGTCTTTACCAAAGGAATGGAAGGACAAATATTGCGCATGCCTACTGCTCATGGCGAAGGACGATTTCTGGCCAATGATGAAGCTTTGAAGAGAATTAAGGATCAGAATCAAGTGATCTTCCGTTATGTCGATGAAAATGGAAATTCAACGCAGGATTATCCAGTTAATCCTAATGGATCAACTGAAGCCATTGCCGGTCTTTGCTCTCCTAATGGCAAAATTATGGGTTTAATGCCTCATCCAGAATGTAATAGCAAAAAAAATCATCACCCTGATTGGAATATTGAAGGTCGAGAAGGGGGTGAGTGTTTAAGGATTTTTGAAAATGCGGTTAAGTATTTTAGATAAAGTTTTTTATTACGATGATTTTTCCAATTAAAAGCAATTAAAAATTATGTTGGTTTTTTGAAAATTTGCTAAAATAATAAACAATATTTAGTAAGTTTTTGTTTATGGAAACGGCAGATTTTCAAAAAGTTGTGCTTCGTAATTTGGAAGATATAAATAATAAATTAATCAAGCTAGAACGTGCCCAGGGTAAGTTAGAAGAAGAGCAAAAACAGGTTAGATTAACAGAAAGACAGGCTGATTTAGAACAATGGTCTGGGAGATTAAGCGAGCAACAATCTAAGATAGAAAACAAGCAGGATTATTTGGAGCATCTTGTGGTTGATTTAAAACAATTAATGGAAGTGCGTTTAAGTGATTTAAAAATAGGGGTTGATAAAAAATTTGATCAGTTATCGTTGTTGTATAATAATTTAAGAAAAGTATAAAATCATGGAAAGTTAAGACAAGAAAGATTACGCAATTTGACACGACTTAAGTCAAATAAAATGTTTTGATTTTAAAATTAACTCATACTAATCTGATAATAATTAAATTTTAATTTTTTATATTTAAATTTATGAAAAATATTGGAGAACGATTCCCTAGCATTACTAGTAGAAAACAAATATCACAAACTCCAGCAGAATTAACCTGGTTACGTCGATTAGGACGATCAATAACTGCGCCAGCGCTACTGGCTGTTTTAGCTAGTCCCTCGTACTTGCTGGCTGATCCATCAGCGCGTACTGATGATTTACAGTTAGCTGAATATGCTACCCTAGAGTCATTAAAATTATCAGCGATCCTAGCAAAGATTAATAAAATTAGCACTGTGAATAGCCAGAATATCAATGATATTATCAGTCAATTAAAGCCGTTAAAGGATCTATATGACTTAGATGACGCACGGGAATTAGAACAATATAAAGAAGTTATTCGTGAGAATATTCAAGATTCATTTTACAGGGCTTTATACGCTTTTGCTTATCATAATTCTAAGAATCCGGAGCTACAAATTTTAGTTAATAGTTGTAGATACACTAGAATTGATGAAGTGATTGCAACTGCCAGACAAAATCAAGAAATAGATGGAATAAGCTCTGCGCAATCTACGCAACAACCTCGTTTGCCTCAAAATCCGGCAGAAGCTTTTAAGATTTTTCGAATTAGAGAATTCAGTGCTGTTCAGACAGTACCGCAATTTGCACGTTACATCATGTGGTTCAGTCCTAATTCTGATACGTTTTTCCATAATTTTCAAGCTGGTATAGCAGATTTACAGCCAATAGAACAAGCGATATGTTACCGGGTACTAATTAGAGGGATAGAAGCGTTTTTAGGTAAAAGTCCAGAAGATGGCTATTATATTGTGTATTTCAATGGAGCTGGTGCTTATTCAGATGCTTTATCTTTGGTGGCTCGTTTAAAAAATATCCATGATCAGGTGGAGCCAAATTTATCACATCATTATTTGCGCAACCGCAACAAAGAATAATTAGGATCAAGCGGAAAATGGTTGGAAGAAATTTTAATTTATCGTCAGCCGTCATTCTCTTTTCCATTGTTTAAAGATTTGATAAAATATCACTGTTGTATAATAATTTGTGAAGAAAACATAATATGCCTAAAAAATTTACTATTGCCATTTTGGCTTCTGGTGGAGGGACAGATGCTCCTCCAATTATTGAAATGTGTCGAAAAGAGGGAATAGATATAGCTTGCATTTTAAGTAATAAAGATAATAATGGCGCTTTGGAAAAAGCCAAACAATATCAGGTAGAAGGTATTTTTCTTGATCCTGTCGGCAAAACGCGTGAGGAATATGATCGAGAAACTGTAAAAATTTTAAAAGATAAGAATGTTGATCTTGTTTGTCTTGTTGGTTACAAACGGATTATCAGTTCTTATTTTGTTAAAGAATATGAAGGTAGGATTCTGAATGTTCATCCATCGTTGCTCCCAAAATATGGTGGCGGTATGGATAGGAATGTGCATCAATTAGTTCTTGATAATGGAGAAAAAGAGACAGGTATGACTATTCATCTTGTAACAGAAGAAGTAGATGGAGGTGAAGTATTATGCCAAAAATCATGTTTAATTGACCCAAATGAAACGGTAGAAAGTTTGCGTAATAAAGTTCAGGATTTAGAGAAGAAATGGTATCCAGAAGTGGTGAAGGAGTTTAGGGAAAGGAGGGGGAGCTGATAAGTGGCAGGTGGGTTAGGGCAGAAAATTTTCTATTTGTACGATTTTGCGCTATTTTAAATTTTAGCACTCTTGTTTGACGAGTGCTAAGAAAAAGAGTAAATTTGAGATGAATTTTAATTTTTAAAATTTTAAAAATATGGATTTCAATAATTTTACCACCAAAGCGGCGGAAGCAGTGCAGGGCATGATTTCATTTGCTTCCAAAATGTCTCACCAAACCTTAATGCCCCTGCATTTATTATTAGTTTTGTTAGAGCAAAAAGACAGTATCATTCCGACTTTATTGCAGAAATTAGAACTTAAACCGGAAGAAATTTCACGCCAAACGCAAGACATTATTAAAACCTATCCGCAAGTTTCTGGCGCTTCCGGGCCATATATCAGCGCGGAAATGAAAAAAGTGTTTGATGAGGCGGAAAGTGCGGCTGGTAAATTACGCGATGAGTACATTTCTACCGAGCATTTATTTTTAGCTTTGCTTGATCAAAGTGAGGTTAAGAAAATTTTAAATATTTCCAAGGATGAAGTTTTAAAAGTTTTAGCTACTGTTCGAGGCAATCAGCGAGTGACTGATCAGGAGCCGGAAGGCAAATATCAGGCTTTGGAGAAATATACTCAGGATTTTACGGCGTTGGCGAGGCAGGGAAAGATTGACCCTGTTATTGGCCGAGATGATGAAATTAGACGAGTAATCCAAATTTTATCCAGAAGGACTAAGAATAATCCAGTCCTGGTGGGTGAGCCTGGCACTGGAAAAACAGCAATAGTTGAAGGTTTGGCAAAGAAAATTATTGATAATGATGTGCCTGATGTGATTGCAAATAAAAAACTTTTAAGTCTAGATTTAGGGGCAATGATAGCTGGGACCAAATATCGCGGAGAATTTGAAGATAGGTTGAAAGCGGTTTTGAAAGAGATTGAAGCTTCCAAAGGCGATATCATTTTGTTTATAGATGAGCTTCACACCATTGTTGGTGCTGGAGCTTCTGAAGGGGCAATGGATGCTGGAAATTTGTTAAAGCCTGCTTTGGCTAGAGGTAAGATTCGAACGATTGGGGCAACAACTTTGAAAGAATATCGCAAATATATTGAAAAAGATGCGGCTTTGGAGAGGAGATTTCAGCCTGTGAATGTTGAGGAACCATCAATTGAAGATGCAGTTTCAATTTTGCGAGGCATTAAGGAAAAGTACGAAGTTCATCATGGCGTGAAAATTCGAGATAATGCTGTGATTGCGGCGGTGACTCTTTCTGATCGTTATATTACAGATAGGTTTTTACCAGATAAGGCAATTGATTTGATGGATGAGGCCTGTTCGGTTATAAGAATAGAAAACGAAAGCAAGCCAACTGAAATTGATAAATTGCATAGAAGAATAAGGCAATTGGAGATTGAAAGAGAAGCTTTGAAAAAGGAAAAAGATGAGCAGTCTATGAAACGTTTGAAAGAACTTGAGAAAGAACTTGCTGATTTAAAAGAAGAAAACAGCAAAATTGAAATGCACTGGAAAAATGAAAAAACTTTTATTGATCAAATCAAAAATTTAAGCAAGGAGATTGATACTTTGAAAGAAGAATCCATTAAGGTCGAGAGGATGGGTGATTTGCAAAAAGTTGCCGAAATAAATTATGGCAAAATTCCGGAAAATGAGAAAAAAATTAAAGATTTGAAATCTAAACTTGATGACATTCAGAAAGATCAGAAAATTTTACGAGAAGAGGTTAATGAGGATGATATTGCAAAAATTGTTGCTAAATGGACTGGCGTTCCTGTGACCAAGATGATGAGTTCTGAAATTACAAAACTTGCAAATATGGAACAAGAAATAGCCAAAAGAGTCATAGGACAAAAGGAGGCAATCAAGGCCGTATCAAATGCTATTCGAAGAAGCAGGGCTGGGATTCAGGAAGAAAACAAGCCAATCGGATCATTTATTTTCCTTGGGCCGACTGGTGTTGGTAAGACAGAATTGGCAAAAGCATTGGCGGAATTTATGTTTAATGATGATAATGCCATGATTAGGATTGATATGAGTGAATATGGTGAGAAACACAGTATTGCAAGACTGATTGGTTCTCCTCCAGGTTATGTTGGTTATGAAGAAGGCGGGCAATTAACTGAGGCAGTTCGTAGAAGGCCTTACAGTGTTGTTTTGTTTGATGAAATTGAGAAAGCTCATCCTGAGGTTTTTAATACTTTTTTACAAGTTTTGGATGATGGTAGGCTTACTGATAGTAAAGGGCGAACTGTTGATTTCAAAAATACGATCATTATCATGACTTCCAATTTGGGCAGTAGTGAAATTGCAAAAAACATGAAAGATTCGTCTTTCGCTTCCAACTTCGCTAAAGCTTCGTTGGATAAAAAAGCTTTGAAGGACAGGCAAGAGAAGCAAAAAAACGAAGTAATGCAGGTTTTACATAAATTTTTCAGACCTGAATTTTTGAATAGGATAGATGATATTATTGTGTTTCAGCATTTGAATGAGGATGAAATTGCTCAAATTGTGAAATTACAGATGGATAAAGTGGCGAAAAGATTGAATAAAAAAAGTATTCAGATTCAAATTTCAGATTTTGCTTTGAAATATTTAGCATCTGCTGGATTTGATGAATTGTTTGGGGCTCGACCTTTGAAACGATTAATTCAAAATAAAATTCTTGATGAACTTGCCTTGCAGATAGTTGAAGGTAAAATCAAAGAGGGGGACAAAGTGAAAATTGATTTTGTGGCAGATGAGGTGGTGGTGAGGAAATTAAAAATGTAAAATGAAGAATTATAGAAAGGGAAAGATATTCGCTTTTCGGGAATGTATTCCTGATTATATGTTTAATTTGAGGAATCTATTTATTTAATTAATTTTTTTCAACTCTTCCCAAAACCCAGGATACGTTTTTTTAACACAATCAGGGTTTTTTATAATTATTCCTGGTATCTTTGTACCAAGAACTGCGAAACACATTGCCATGCGGTGATCATCATAAGTTTCTATTTCAGCTCCATGTAGTTTTTCTGGATTTCCAATGATTTCCAGTCCGTCATTAAATTCTTTAATTTTGGCTCCGATTTTTGTTAGTTCAGTTGTGAGAGCTTTGAGTCGATCGCATTCTTTTAGTCTCAAATTTGCAAGTCCAGTCAAAGTACTTTTACCTTTTGCAAGAGTACAAAGGACTGCAACTGTCATTGCGGAATCTGGCATGTGATTTAAGTTGATAGTGCCGAGAGGGGAGAGGTGTTGTTTTGGACCAATTAAAGTAAGTCCCCTTGATAAAGGGGATTTAGGGGATTTGAGTTCTTTTTTTCTGTTTTTTATTTGTTCATTTAAATCTTCATATACACCTTCAATATTTTCCATTACTTCATTATTAGAATATCTTATAATTTTAATATTATAATTATTTAATAATTCAGTCCTTATATGATCATATTCTATCTGTTCAGAGTGACTTTCTCCATCAATTTCAATGCCTAATAATAATTTAGAACAATAAAAATCTAATATAAAATTATTGATAGGTTTTTGTCTAAGGAATCTATAACCATTTAATTTATCTTCACATAGTATTTCATACCAAATTTTAGATTCTGGTCTTGTTGGATTATTACGATTTTGTTTAGCGAATTCTTTTAATTTAGAGTTATATGAGATATATGATCCTTTAAAATTTAATCCCCCAACCCCCTTTATCAAGGGGGCTTTTATTTCGCATCCCATTTTTTCCAGTACATCAAGAAAATGGATATCTGCTTGAAGAGAATTTTTGTTTAAATTTGTTACTGTAATTTCTGAATTATTTGCGGCGGCAATTCCAAAAAAATAACTGGCAGAACTTGCGTCTGCTTCGACTTCGTAATTTTTTGAATAATATTTTTGTTCAGATGTAATTATGAATTTTTTGTAGTTTTGATTTTCAACTTTAACTCCAAATTCTTTCATGATTTCAATGGTCATATCCACATAAGGTTTGGAAACAAGCTCGCCTTCAATTTCTATTTCAATTGTTTTTTTGGCAAAAGGAGAAGTGATTAGTAGACCAGAAAGAAATTGGCTGGATTTATTTCCTTTGATTTTGGTTTTTCCTCCATTTAAGCCTTTTCCATGAATTAGGATTGGCGGGAAGCCTTGTTTTTTTAAATACTCAATTTCAACTCCAAGAATTTTGAGACTTTCAACAAGATCATCAATTGGGCGATTTTGCATTCTTTGATTGCCGGTGATGATGGTGTCTTGATGAAATAAAGTTAAAGTTGAAGATAAGAAACGAACTGCAGTACCAGCATTTCCTAGATATAATTTTAGAGATTCCCCTTTCCTCTCTTTTAAGAGAGGAGAGGGGTTAGGGGAGAGGTGAGTTGTTCCTTCAATCTTGAATGTTGTTCCTCGTTTTTTTATATTTATCCCTAATTGTTTTAAAGCTTTGTAGCAGTAAATTGTATCGTCAGAAAGAAGAGCATTTTTTATAATACTTTTGCCTTCCGCTAAAGATGCAATTAAAAAAGCTCGATTGGTGTAGGATTTCGAACCAGGGATTTGGATCGAAGCTTTAATGGGTTTACGAATTTGTTGAATTTTAATCTCCTTTAATATTGAAGACATGTCTTTTAGTTTTTTTAAGATTCCTGTTCTCACGGGAATGACAGAGTAAAGGCAAACCAATTAAATTTCATACCATTGATTATTATCAATTTTGGTTAAATTATGCTGTTGTTCAGGGCCTTGCGAATTATCATGATAAATAACGATTGGGACTTGGTGTTTTTCAATAAATTTATCTAAATAATCAGCGAGCCTCCAGCATTCGATAATTTCGTTGAAACTTAGGAAATTGGTTTTATCTTCATTAAGCATTTCCAAAATTAATCGACCGTATTCATCTGAATAAGCATCTCCTTTGCAGGTTAAAGTTTCGCTGGTTACTATATCTTCATAAATTACAGTAGATTCTGAGCTTTGTTTTTTGATGAGTCTGATATGAATTTTTTCATTTGGATATAATTCCAAAATTAACTTGTTAGTGGGAGCATTTGGATCTTTTTGAAAAGGTAATTTTTTGAATTCAATCGTAATATATGAAGATTTGGCATCCAATTTTTTGCCAGCACGAAGATAAATTGGCACTGCATACCAATCAACTTGATCGATGAATAACCTTAAAGCCACAAAAGTAGCAGTTAAAGAGCTTGGCGGCACGTCTTTTTCAGTTCGATAGCTGGCATACTGCCCTAAGATGACATTGTTGATATCAGGCGGAAATCTTAAAGCAGATAAAATATTATATTTTTCTCTTTGAATGTTTCTTGGGGTATAAACTACCGGAATATACATGGAAATCAGGGCCATGATTTGAAGCATGTGTGATTGGATCATATCTTTGACGATCCCTACCTGATCAAAATATCCGGCGCGCTGATAAATGCCAAAATTTTCTTTGACCGTAATTTGAATGTTTTTGATAACATTACCTTTGAGCATGAGGTTAAGAATGCTGTTGTCATATCGTAACGGTAAAATGCTTTGTACGCCTGTTTTACCCAGGTAATGATCGAGCAGATACACTTCTTTGTCTTCATCAAAATATTCTGAAACATGCAGGAATAAATCATGAGCGGAATTTCCATCCTCGCCGAATGGTTTTTCAATGATCAGCTGAATGTTTTCCTGGTTTTCTTTTTTTAGTTTGCCAAGATTGAGGATTAAAGGGTTAAAAACCTGCGGCGGTACAGAAAAATAAGCGACTTTTTTGCTGTGTTTTGGCAGTTTGTGAGAGTTGATTTTTTCAAAAAGTTTTTTGTAATCATCGTAATTATCATAATGTCCGGTGAAGTAGAAAATTTGTCTAGATAATTCTTTAAGTCTCTTTGAATTTACATTTTTTCTTTTAGCGCAAACGCTTTCTTCAAAATATTTTCTGAATTCTTCTTGGCTTTTTTTGGATCTGGCGAAACCATAAATGATGAAGTCAGTATTAAATTTATTTTTTTCATAAAGGTCATAAAGGGAAGGAAATAATTTGATTCTAGCCAAATCTCCGGAAGCTCCAAATATGATAAACACGAATGGATTGTTGATTGTTCTGTGATTCATTAGGGAATTTATAAAGCTTTTTGAGATTATATTAGGACAGAAAACGAAAGTAAAGGTTTTAAATTAAATTTTTTTATGATATAATTACAAAACATTTAATAATAAATATCTTTATGGATGTTCCATCAGGCAGCAGTGCAGAAGGCAAAGATCATATTTCTTTTGACGTTTTGGATGTTTTAAGAGATTTGGATCAGCGGGTGACTGAAATATTGGGGCAATATGAACGACAAAAAACAGAAGCGCAAACAAAATATGATCAATACACTGCAAATTTAGCAACAGTGCAGGCAGGGTTTGATAGAGATATGGCTGCAATTGATAGTCAATTAGAGCGAAAATTGTGGGATATTGACCATACTGATGGATATGATCAGACCGCTAGAGCGGCGATAAAAGAGGCAACAAAAAGCACACCCTCAGCTTCTTTATACGACATTTTAGCGGCAGGTGATGACCAAATAAAATCTGTTTTAGATTTACAAGAATTAAAATCCGCCAAAAGCATGAAAAATATTTTGACGGTTTTATTTGAACGTGTTCCTAATATTGTTACAGATTTTTTAGACTCGATTATAATTGATCCAGATATAAAAGATCCGGCTAGGGATCAGTTTTTATTTCGTGTCTTGAATGGCAGAAGAGGTGAAGAAGGGGAAGCGGTAATAATTTGCAAAGAAACAAATACAGTAAATATTAAATTGGGCGATAAGCCTAGAGAATTAAATACTCCTGTTTCTACCAGACTACTATATACTCCTGTTTCTAATAGTTTACTATATATTATATGTGGTGATAGTGATGTTAGAGAGATAGCTTCAGTAATAGAAGGGGCACGCAGGCCACGACAAATTCTAATTCGGCGTAAAGTTGATAAAATTTTACCAATTATAACCGCTAATCTTATTGATTATTTATGTGAGG
>MFXK01000015.1 GCA_001788835.1 Candidatus Peregrinibacteria bacterium RIFOXYB2_FULL_33_20 | reverse complement strand
CCAGTCTTCACTGGAATGACGGCTGACGATAAATTATTTTTTTTAAAACCATTTTCTGCTTGATCCAAAATCATAAAAAAATCAGATGATCCAATAAAATTTCCCCAGTTTTATTTCTTGACAAGAAATAAAAATTAAGTAACTCTGATTTCCATTTCAAATATAAATGTTAGTAAATTCAATAATATATTATAAATCCTAAAATAATTTTATGGGTAAAATAGGAATAAAAGATTTGAGAGACCTAAGTAAGGCAAGAGCAAAAAATAATCCTGATTTGACAGCGATGTTGGAGGAAATAAAGGCTGGTAAGGCAATCGAACTGCCTTCATGCCAACTAACTCCTGATCAAAATGAAGCCGTATTTAAAACCTGGACAAGCAGAAATCCTTATGGGGTTTTAAAAGGAAATTTCCTTCAATTAAATCTAAGCAGGCAATGCAGTGAAATCCCTCTTGGAGGTCGAAAAGAAGTAGCCATAAGATTTGAAACGAGCCGAGATGAACATAACCCAAATTGTGTACAATATAATCAAAGCGTGATAACCATCACAGGTTCAACAAAAATTGGATGCGGAATGTCAACAAATTTAGAACAATATAAAACTTTTTCTACATTCACCTGTGAACCAAAAGACCTACATCCAGTAATAGCTGATGCAACTAGCACAAGAACAGATTTAAAAAACACCCTACTAAATTCTGCTCCTACAAACTGCCCTACAGATACTCCTCAAAATCTAGCCTCTCCAACTAATCCACCTGAGACAAAAACTGATCCAACCACTCTATCTATATTACAGGAAGCCGAAGGTAAAGAATGGGAAAGAGGCTATCCATGCTACCCCATTGTTAAAGGCAGATTAGGTGAAGAATGGGTAGGTGAAGTCAATGAAGCTATAGAATGTGACATTGCGAGCACTTTGATAACAAGAGCTAACGGGAAATCTGTGCAAACCCGTGGTCTTAGATCCACAACAAGTCACTTATCTTATGAATTGAGAGTTGATGGGTTATATACAAAAGAAGGAAATAAACCAGTCTTAGCTTTTGACCCAACAATAACTGAGATTGTGGTTATCCTAACTACAAAAAAACCAGACACTACTCCAGCTCCAACAGAACAAAAACAAATTTCAACTCCAACCCTATCTATCTCTAATGGCACACTAGATAATACGTCAAAATCAACATTAAATAGATGGCTAGCTAGCAGAAGAAACTATACCCTCTGTCTACATCATGCGGATATAACAAGGCCAGTAGATTCATTTGTAATATCAGATCGCCCCAAAGCCGCATTAACATTTGATGGACGGCAGGAAATGGCCTGGATAATAACAGCACCTGATGGCGAAAGATATAATTTAAAAAATTATCAATCCATCACTCTTAATCCCCCATCAGAAACTGCAGAAACTGCTCCGCAAACGATTACAACAAAAGTTCCATTGGATCATGACGGAAATATAACGACAGCAGAAGCAATCAATGAACTAAAACGAATCGTAAAAGATCCTGCCTGTAGACCAATAACATTAAAAGGTAATTTTAGAAATTTAGCTTTTCAAGACACTCTTGACTCTTTATTAATTAATCCAGGAGATAATGTAAGTATATTGCCAAATTCTATCAAAATAAACTACTTAACATATCATTTTTGGTACTGTCTTTATTTTACTTATACATATCAACGCCCTTCGCAAAAGGCTAGCCAAACAACTCCTCCCTCCCCAGTCCCAGACCAGACCCCAAAGCCACAAATAGAAAATACTAACACAATAGAAGCAGAAATCGACTTTGACGCTTCCCATCCACACCTCATAACAGGAAGTTTTCAAAATAAATTATTAAAAGGGATAGATTTTTTTGCGGGAGGCCAAATGATATTAAAAAAAATAGGACCAGATGGTCACACAACTAAAGAACAAATCATTGAAATACCAACAGGAGGATTAGATAGAGGAGAATTTACACTCCACGATATTTACATTGCAGAATATATTATATATAAAGTAGTGCGAGATAAACAAGGTAACGTAATATGGGATAGTATACATAGCGCAACACCAAAAATGCTAACTATGGCTCACTGGTCGGAATTTACCCATATCGAATTTAAACCGTCAAGGGTTTCATAAGTGCTAAAATTAGCTAAACAATTAATATTGATGAAAGGCGGAAAACTATGGTAAAAGATAATCAGAATTAAAAACTAAATTAAATTCTTTACTTAGTTCTTAATTCTTAATTCTTAGTTCTTAGTTCTTAGTTATGGATGGCGTAAAAATCATTCCGTTAAAAAAATATACAGATGATCGCGGATTTGTTATAGAAACTTACAGATGTGATGAAGTTGACCATAAAGGTGCTATGACCTACAACTCTTTTTCGCATTTTAGGGTTATTCGTGGGCCGCATGAACATATTTATCAAAGTGATTATTTCCAGTTTTCAGGACCAGGCGATTTTGAAATGTATTTGTGGGATAACAGAAAAAATTCCAAAACCTTTGGAGAACATATTAAAATGACAGTTGGTGAAAGCAATCCGACTTCTATTTTAGTCCCACCAGGTGTAGTTCATGGTTACAAATGCATCTCAAAAAATGGCGCCTGGTATTTTAATTCACCAGATAAATTATATAAGGGTATTTTGAAAAAAGACGAAGTGGATGAAATTAGGCATGAGCATGACAAAAACTCCAAATTTAAAATAAAATAGTCTTAAAATTTATTCAATATATCGTTTATGTTCTTTTTATAGGCAAAGAAAAATGCAAAGAAAGGGGTAAATAAATTTATTAATAATTTATTTCCTAATTATTATTATTATTATTTTCCCTTAAATCGATAACTGGCGGTAAAGATATTTCTGTATCAGAGATTAATCCAACTATTGTTTCACGATCAGCCCCAATATCTCCAGTAATAATTTGTGGTACTTTATTAGTAGATAAAGCTTTAGCAACAAATCTCTTAAATTCGATGTCACTCATTATAATTAATTCTCTATCAAGACCCCATATTTCCATTAAAATTAGTGACATGAAATCATTTAATAAAGTTGGGAAAAATAAAGTAAAAGTATCTTCATTAAAGCCAATGCGATTCCCTCCAAAAATATCTATGAATGCTAAAACTAATTCCCAATATTTTGTGTTTAATGGAGTATCAGCTTTTTTAAATTCAGGCATGAAAACTTCTGAAATTTGATTTCCCAATTTGTGTTTCCAATCTGGATCTTGTAAATTAGGTATTTCTATTTTATCCAGACTTGATTCTATAAAATCGAATGCGAAATCAAAAAAACTTTCAAATGCTTTCATAATTCTATTAGATAAATCTTCATCAAGATCAAAATTAGGATCAAAAGTTTCGTCTTTTTTATATAGAAAATATTTTGTTGCATTAAATACATAATATCTGATCTTGCTTTGTATTACATCATCATTAAATACACGGCTTAAAATTCTCTCTTTATTTATTAAATGCTTGTAAGCTGAATTTATCTGACCCATAATAAAACTTCCGAACATTTATGTTTTAAAAAATAAATTTATTTTGTAGCAATACGAATATCCAAATTAGAAATAGGTCTATCTTCACATAATAAACCTTTCATTACATCATCCAAAACTCTGTCTCTCGTAGTTATTATAGATGATATGAGTGGTTGACCATAATACCCTGGCCTTGGTGAGCGCATTATATCCACACACCACTTTTCATCACCTAAATTAGTTATTTTTGCATACAAACAAGATCCACCCACCCCCAGTCGAGGTGATCCTACATCTGAAACACTACACGATTGGTTTTCTTCTAAGTGAGATAGTAATTGATCAAATATTTCTTTATCCATTATTTAAAATTAATGACCATATTACAGGATAATATATGTATGTATATCTGTCAAGCTCTATTTGTAGTTGTTAAACTTTATTCTTCCCTCCAGACTACTTTTTAATATATTATTGATGTCGGGCTGGTTTCCTTTTCCTTTATCCTAAAAAAAATAAAGTATTCTTAATGACACCGAAAACCATTCTTGTCACTGGTGGAGCAGGATTTATAGGGGCGAATTATTTGAATAAATATGTGCGATTAAATCCAAACATTCATTATATTTGCGTTGATAAACTGACTTACGCTGGATCTTTGGATAATTTGGAAATTAAAGACTTGCCAAATTTTACATTTGAAAAAATTGATATTGTAGATAAACCTGCTCTTAAAAATGTTTTTGAAAAATATACAGTTGATGGAATCATTCATTTCGCGGCAGAGAGTCATGTTGACAATAGTATTGCCAATCCAGATATCTTTGTAATGACAAATGTCATTGGCACTGCCAATTTACTTGACTTAGCTTTAAAATATAATGTTAAAAAATTTCATCATATTTCAACTGATGAAGTTTATGGCGAATTAGGAGCAAATGGGTATTTCACTGAAGAAAGCCCTTACAAACCAAACAGTCCATATTCAGCATCAAAAGCTGGAAGTGACCATTTAGTGAGGGCTTATCATGAAACTTATGGCTTAAACACAACAATCAGTAATTGCTCAAATAACTATGGCCCATATCAGCATGAAGAAAAATTAATACCTCTGTTTATAAAAAATTTAATACATGATAAAAAAGTACCTCTCTATTCAACCGGGCAAAACATTCGAGATTGGATATATGTAGAGGATCATTGTGATGCAGTTGATTTGATTTTCAGAGAAGGTAAAAGTGGTGAAACTTATTTGATTGGCGCAAAAGGAGAAAAAACAAATTTAGAAATCACAAAAATTCTTTTAAAAGCATTTGGAAAAGATGAAAGCTATATTCAAAACACAAAAGATAGAAAAGGTCATGATTTCCGTTATGCAATTAATTCCAGCAAATTAAAAAAAGAACTTGGCTGGACTCCAAAAATGACATTTGAAAACGGAATCAAAAAAACGATAGAATGGTATAAAAGAAAATTCTTAATTCTTAATTCTTAATTTTAAATTAGTTGTTCAATTTAATTTAGAATTTAGAATTCAAAATTTAAAATTCTCAATGAAAGGTCTCATTCTTGCCGGCGGTTCTGGCACTAGACTCTATCCGATTACCAAAGTAGTCAGCAAACAGTTAATGCCGATTTATGACAAACCGATGATTTATTATCCTTTGTCTACGTTGATGCTGGCGCGCATCAAAGAAATTCTGATCATTTCCACCCCTCATGATTTACCGCGTTTTCAGGATTTGTTAGGTGATGGCTCCCAGCTAGGAATATCTTTATCTTATGCTGAACAACCCAGGCCAGAGGGTTTAGCTCAGGCCTTTCTGATAGGCAAACAATTTATTGGTCAAGACACTGTATGCTTAACTTTGGGAGACAATATTTTTTATGGGCATGGTTTAACAAATATTCTTATCAAATCCAGTCAGATCACGGAAGGTGGTATTATTTTTGGTTATGCCGTCAAAAATCCTTCTGCTTACGGCGTGATCGAATTTGATAATAATAAAAACGTCTTATCAATTGAAGAAAAGCCCAAACGACCAAAATCAAAATATGCTGTACCAGGCATATATTTTTATGATAATCAAGTTATCAAAATCGCTGAAAGTATCAAACCTTCGGCTCGTGGCGAGCTAGAGATCACTGATGTAAACAAAGAATATTTATTAAAACGAAAACTTAAAGTTGAACTTCTAGGACGTGGTTATTGCTGGTTGGATACTGGTACTTACCAAGATATGCATTTTGCCTCTAACTTCGTAGAAGCTATAGAACAACGCCAGGGTTCATATATTGGCTGCATTGAAGAAATTGCTTTTTTGCTTGGCTATATTAATAATGAACAACTAAAAAATCTTGCCGAGCCAATGTTAAAAAACGATTACGGCAAATATCTTATGAGCCTTATCCATGAACATTAAAAAGAACAACAACCAAGAAGTCATTATCGCTAAAAAAGATGAAGGTAAAACGATTTTTGCTTATTTAAAAAAAAATTTACCAATCGCTTTTGTCCATAAATTATTTAGAAAAAATGGTTTTAGACTCAACAACTTACGAATAAAAGATGAAAAAACTATTTTACAAACTGGCGATAAAATCAAATTCTTCCTTAATCTAGAAAAAAAACCAGAACCGCAAATTCCAAATTCTGCCCAAAAATTTTCAGCCCAAACAAATTATAAACTGAACATTTTATTTGAAAATCAAGATTTTGCCGTTATCAACAAAGATCCAGGCATTGCCATGCAGGCCTGGACTGATGTCGTTTATGAAGACACCCTTGAATACAAATTAAAAAATTATTTCCAGACAAAAAACGAAAAAATCTTTCTGGTACATAGGCTAGATAAAGATACTTCCGGCTGTTTAATCATTGCCAAAACCGAACCGGTACAGGCTGATTTCGAAAAAATGCTTAGAGAAGGCCAGATCAAAAAAGAATATTTAACTTTGGTTAAGGGGCATTTTCAAAATAAAAAAGGCGCAGTCAAAATCAAATTACCAGGTCGCCAAAACAACCTGGTATCAGCTTTAACTTTTTATGAACTAGATAAATATTTTCCCCAAGAAAATTTGTCGCTGATCAAAGCCAAAATTAAAACCGGCCGTAAGCATCAAATCAGGCTTCACTTCGCCAAGATCGGACATCCGGTGGTTTTGGACAAAAAATATGGCGACTTCAAATTCAATAAATATTTTAGCAAAAAATACCACCTTTATCGCCAATTTTTACATGCTTATCATCTGGCATTTGAATACAAGAACACCCAAATTGATCTTAAATCGCCCTTAACATATGATTTAGAAAAAACACTTAAATCACTTCACTAAAAATTTTTTCAACTCCGTGTAAGGATAATTTAAGGCCCAATAAGTCACGCACCAAAGCTTGAGGATTAACCAGAACCTCAATCTGCTCATAAGGAATATCAAAAAAATATTGATAAGGATGTGGAGTCCTTCGCCTTGATCTTAACCTTTTTTTCTATATAATGCCCCTGGTTTTTATTTATTTACTCTCTGAGATTTTTAACAAAACCACATTCATGAAAAATTTTTTCTCATTTTTTTGTTGTTTTTTAATCTCCTGTCTTTTCTTCAGTCAAATTATTTTTGCCGAAAATATTTCTTTCTCTGATGTCTTTCCTAACGACCCTCTCAACACTGAAAGCACTTTAAATTACTTAGTCAACGCCAATATCATCAAAGGTTACGACGACGGCACTTTTCGCCCCCTGCAATTTATCAATCGCGCCGAATTTACTAAAATCATCGTCTCTGCCAATGGCCTTGATGTGACTCAAAAAGAATACACCCCCTGCTTCACGGATACGCCAAGATGGGAATGGTATACCCCTTATATCTGCGAAGCTTATGAGCAAGGCTGGGTAAAAGGATTTTCAGATAATTTATTTCACCCTGAAGAAACCTTATCGCTAGCGGAGAGTTTATCTATTCTTTCCAAAGCGTTTGATTGGGAGTTAAAAACGCCGGCCAGTATCAGACAAATGCCCTATCAAGATGTAAACAATACCGATTGGTCATTGCCTTATCTTGATTATGCGAAAAAAAATCTTATTTTACAGGAATTAAATCGATACATTTCTCCGCAACATATTCTTAACAGAAAGGAAGCGATCCAATATCTATACCGAACGATTTTATTAAATAAAGGCGAAAAAATAACCTGGAATAAAACAGGAAATGATGATCAGAGCTATCAAGAAATTCTAGCCACCGCCGTCAAACCTGCTATTCCTATTGATTTTGACTTTCCCCACCAAAGTCAGGCCGGTTATCCTTATGCTTGTTTTGGATTTTCCGCCATTAACCTTACAAATTACAAATATAATTTGGGACTGCAGGTAGAGGACATGGCTAGTAATATTGGTTGGGATAAAAATGGTATTTGGAACGACGAAGAGTTTGATGGTTTCGCTAAATATTACCACACGGATGTCATCTTCACTTATTACGCCTCTCCTGCTTACGTTTTTGAAAAACTAAAAAATGGCGAACCGGTGGTGATGTATCGATATTATTATATCAATGGAGAAAATGTCGGTCATCAGGCAGTTGCTTTTTCATTTGATGACCAGGGAATTTATTTTGGTGATAGTGCTAATGATTCAGTACAGCGAATCCCTTATGAAGATTTGTTCAAAGAGGAATGGAATAATGGCAAAACCTTGAATGTCTTTGAATTCCGCGAGGTAAAAGGAGAGGGACAGAAGAAAGAATAAATTTTAAAAATCTATTGTATTTTCAAGTTCAAGTTGATAGAATCCCAACGCTTTCAAGTAAATAGCTTTGATGATCTTTGTGATCAAGAAGCTTTCTTCCAGCCTATTTATTAGGGTGGATTTGCCCACAGAAAGCTAAATACGATTAAATATTTTCAAAATGGCCAAACAATTTAACTATGAACTTCTCGTTCTATGTACTCCAAGCATCCTGGAAAAAGAAAAAAAAGAATTGGAAAACTTTATAATCAAGGTTCTTGAATCTGAAACAGCCAAGGTTCATCATCATGAATTTTCGCAACTAACCAAGCTTGCTTATAAAATCAAGGGACAATCCGAAGGATATTATTTCTTGGTATATTTTGATATCGATGCGAACAAAATCAAAACCATGGAAAAGGAATTATTTTTGGAAACAAAAATTTTAAGGCATATGATAGTAAAAGTTGAGGAAGGTTATAGGTTTAAAGCGATAGACCTGCAAATTACCGAAACTGATAAAAATGAACGTGAACATGAAGACAATACTATTAACCGAAAAAAAATTCTTCCCAGGAAAATGATCGACAAACAAGAAGACAAGAAAGAGCCTATCCCAAGTGAAGATGTTGCCGAACAAACCACAGCAAAAAAGAAAAAAGACAGCAAACTCAAGAAAAAAGAAAGTTTAGACGAAAAAATTGAAAGTTTAGACGAAAAATTAGCTAAAATTGTTGCAGATCCTGACAGTCTTGGTCTTTAATTGCCAAGCTATCTTTCATTTTAATCTTTAATCTTAATTCTTATGAGAAGTGTTAATAAAGTGATATTAATAGGCAATCTCACCAGGGATCCTGTTGTCAAAACTACACCTCAAGGCATCAAATATGTCACTTGGGGAATGGCTACCAATCGTACCGTTGTTTCAAAAAACACCAATGAAAAAAAACAATTAGCTGAATTTCATGAATGCGCTTCGTTTAAACCATGGATTGTGAGTCTTGCGGAACATAGTTTTCTTAGAAAGGGTAAATATATTTTCGTAGAAGGTTATCTCAAAACCAGATCATGGGAAAATGAAAATGGTCAAAAAACTTATCGTACGGAAGTAAATGTTGATACCAACCTAATTATGCTACATCCAAATCCAGAAAGATCAAATGGCAATAGTGCTCCAGCAGAAGTCGGAGTTGCACCTGTTTCTTATGAAGACGAACCGTTAGCTCCAGCTGAAGCTGAGGACGATTTATTCTAAAATAATTCCTTAAAAAAATTAAGTTCATATGTCAAAATTAATTTATCCAAAAGGCAAAAACAGAGCTGGTTTAATTCACAAGCTTCATTATATTGATTATAAGGATGCCAATCTGCTTAAAATTTTTACAGATATGTATGGTCGTATTGTGCCTAGACGCTATACCGGTTTATCAGTAAAACAACAAAAAGATTTAGCTAAGGCAATAAAAAGATCTCGTCTCATGGGATTTTTACCTTTCATCAAATAAAACTGATAACTTAACAAAATTTTTAATGAGCAGTTTTCTCTAAAAACTGCTCATTTTTGTATCTAAAACATTTTTCTGCTGGTTATTCAAGCAAAAAACAGCTTAATTACAAGATTTATCAAGGTTTGTTACTATCTAATAAACCGTTTTTTTGCTAAAATATTAAGAATATTTTAAAAAAATTAACTTAAAAATGACTATTCACGAAAAACCTAAAAATCAAAACTACATCATTCAGTGGCTATCACCAGCTTACATCCATTTTCAAAAAGGCTGGAAATGGTTCTTGATCGCGGGAATCCTTATTGCTGTCGCCACTATTTATTCTCTCTGGCAAGGAGAAATTTTGGCGCCAATTTTATTTGTGCTAATGGCCGGAGTGTATACCATGCACTATTTGCAAGCTCCACCAATGATTGACGTGGGAATTTCACATTTAGGCCTTCAGGTTGGATCGAAATTCTATCCATTTAGTCATATTAAAGCTTTTTGGATCCATTATCTACCACCTATCAGCACAGTCAGTTTTCGTATTATATCTTCATCAAAAATCTATCGCGACCTGTCTATTTATTTAATGGATCAAGATCCTGTAAAGATAAGAAATTTCCTGATCAATCAAATTCCTGAACTGGAAGGCAAGCAAGAAAGCGCTTCTAATATTTTAATTCGTTTGCTTAAATTGTAATTTAAATGCTTAAATCCACCAACATCACTTCCATTCCTCGATATTCTGAAAAATTTATTTTTCAAGTAGTCTCTGCGCCTGAAACAAGCGACACCGCTTTATCATCAGCAGAAAAACCGGCATCGATAGAGACCATTCCCGATTTCCTGAATGCAGCTAGTGAAAAATTAATTAGCCAGGTATATACTGATGCCATTGCTTTAATTGGACTTCAATCAGAGCAGGATCGAAATTCTACTCAAAATGACAGTCAAATTCAGGCAATTCAAGTCAAGTATCAGGAAGGCGGAGATTATGCCCCGTACGCCACAGTTTTGGAACAAATAATAGGAAATTTAAATCAAAGCGGACAAAGTTTCCAGGAAAAAATGAAAACCAAGATCATGCAGCGAATTTTTGTCAGCTTAAATTATGGCTCTCCACTCAGAAAGGAAGATTTCCAATATTTAGTTGATATTTTGGGCTGTGACCATGTCGGTCCGGATGGAGGCTTTGAACAAATGGAAATTCGAGAAATTACAGTTTTGGTCATTAAGCTTCTCAAACAAAAAGAACACCTGGCTCCATACATCAACAGTTTAGATCCTAACAAGCGTGAAAATTTTTTAGCTTTGGCTAATTATTATGGCATGCTTACTATTCAGGAAATCAGCGATATCGTCATAAAAGCCCCAAATGCTCAAGATAGCCAGACTGTAATCAGTTCCATTTTGAACAAAAAACACGACATGCAAAAAACCATGCAAGGCATGGTGGAAAAAAATTTACAAATGAAAAAATTACTGCAGGATTTAGAAAAAATCTTAATTGAAAATCAATTTGATGAAAATAAACCAGAAGATTATGAAAAATTAAACGCTATATATATAAAATTACAGGCTCTAGGCTGGAATATGGATAGGGCCATCAGCTATGTTTCCACGCAGAAAAACTTGGCCATTGAACAAGGCTTAAGAGAAAAACTGGCACAAAAAAATAATTTAAACTCAAAGCTTCAGACAATTATCAAAATTTTTGAAAATTTAATTACTAATCCTAGCCAAACAGAACTTCCCGAGACCAATAATAATCTACATCAGGCTATCACTTTGGCTCAAGATCTGAATGATAATGTAGCCATCTCGGTTTTAACTTATATCAAAAACCAGTTATCCTCAAAAACTCCCAGTCCTGCTGACTGTCGAGAATATATCAATTTCATCACGGCTTACCAAAAAAACCCCGAGACTTTACGGAATATCGAAATAATTTTTGAGCAGGCCAGTCTTAATAATCAAAATATTCACACCCTATCTGCCAATGGGACAAATTTTCCAAATGCTTTAACTGAACTCAAGCAACACCTGGATCTTCTATCCAAAGCGCAAGTAGATGTCACCGCCCTGCAAAATTTTTACGCCAATCTATCTAAATTAGATCAGGGCTATCAACAAGTCAGACAAGCAATTTCTCAGCTTCAAAACCCTAGTTTAGATGAAATTTATAATACTTTAAATACCAACCCCTACGGTACTTATTTCATCCAAATCGCCTCTAATAATTTATCTTTAGAAAAACTCCCCAAAAAACAGCGAGCCAGAAAATTACGCCAATTTCTATTAACCATCAAAGAAAGCGATGTTGGTTTAACTATTCTGCAAAATCGCAAAGAAGTAGCCACTAGTTTGGCTGATCTGGAAAAAATCATAAGCTTGCCCAAATTCATTGAACAATACAAACAATTAGCAACAGATTTACAAAACCCTGATGGTTTTGACAAACAAAAAATGAAAACCCAAGCTCAAACCTTACTCAAATTAGCCAATGACTTAGATCTTGATCCTCTCTTGCGGCAAAATATTACTAATTGCCTCAATGATGATACCTTAACGGACCTCACTGATGACAAAATTAGAAAACAAATAAGCGTTTTGGAAAAACAAAGCGGCCAGATCAGTGGCGCCGATCTGCATGGAGAGTTAAGCCGATTGTCAACAGGACTAAATCCACAAGACACTCAACAGTTACAACAACGAATCGAAGCCATTCGTACTGATGATAGTTTAACTCCCGATCAAAAAGAATTAGAATATGGCAAACTTATTACTCAATATAACCAACAGTACTCCGTGTCAGTAGATAACTATCTGGAAACCGGCGCTGACATGGGCCAAGACATGGTCTATAAATCTCGAAATCGATTAATGAGGCACTGCACTTATAGTGGGCTGCTTAAAGTAGTCATCGGCACTTGGGGTATTGCCACCACCGCTGTTAATGGAGCCGCAACTCTTTTTAGTTTAGCCACTTCAGGCTATCGAGGGGATTTCAAAACTGCCTGGAATAGATTAACAAGCAATATGTTATACCTCGGTTTAGGCGCCGCCGCTATTAAATATTCTCACGACTCTCTCTCCACTAATCCTGACAAGCCTACTTATTTATACGGCATGGAAGGTTTGATGATGGCAAAATGGCTGCAGCCTGAACTGGATATAAACAATCCAAACGGTAACTTGGAAATCAGTGAAGAAAGACAAATTGCTTTATTCATTCTAGGAAACAGACAAATAATGAATAATGATGAGAACCTGGGCTTAAATATTGAGATTATGAAAGCCGTGGAAAAAGCTGGCGACCAGGCAGATCAAATTACTTCTTTAGATCAACTAAACAACTATTACCAACAGACGTTGAATTCTGACACACGTCCTAAATATCCATTAAACAAACCCAAGATCGCTGAATATTTAGCTCAAAAGGCTCAAGATAAAGATACCGCTAAGGCTGATTGGCTAGCTAAGCTCAATAATCAGGAAACAGAAAAACAAATAGTCCAGCATATCATTGAATTAGTCAGATATGGGCAGTGGAATAAATGCGATCCGAATGAATTATCCAAAACCGCCAACGCTTGCCTGGATTATTTACCAAATGAAGAACAAAAAAAACTTTATTCAGGGCTTGAAAAATAAAAAAAATTAAAATTTAAAATCCCCCTAATGTCTTCCCTTCAAGAAAAATACATTCTGGATCAAATGCTGATACCCGTTCTGCAGGGTGTTTATTTGCATATTCTTGAGGAAACAGGATACCTGGATCAATTCGAGGATAAAGAGAAAGAACAAATTTTAAAAGGGGAATTCGGCCCTAGCAACCCTCTTCAAATTAATTTATCTTGCTTTGGGTATGGGAATGTTCGAATCAATCAATTAACTGATTTCTTCAAAAAAGATTCCATGCGGACTTTTCAGTCACCGGAATTTAAATTATTAATGAATCCTCTGCTTGCCAAGGACGGGCAAGATGAAATAAAAAATTTATTGGCTGAAGAAATAAATGAATTTTTTGAAGAATTCAGCAATAATTCCTCCCCTTGGCTTGGCTTAGGCATCCATAGGACCCTTAAATTAATTGCCGAAGATCCTCACCTAAAAATTCAATTCAATAATTTATATGGAGAAAAACTAGCGGCCGATATTAAAAATTTGCATCAAAAATCCCCAGAGACCCAAAACATTACTGCTGGGCAAAATTTAGCGATCAAAAACGAACAAAAAATCGCCCTTTTGGTGAAATATTACCAAAGTCAAGGCTATAGCGAAGAACACGCTCAGGAATTAGCAGAAAATAATGCGGATTATTTTACCTTACAAAAAATCATCGAACCAAATCAAGAAACTGGATTTATCCTGCAGGGACAATATGATGCTGAACCGATTACTATCCCAGATGATATTGTTGTAGAAATAAAATTAATGGATTTGCTATCTTATCAAGTAGCTCAACCCTTGCCAGAATCAACTACCATACAAACTGAACAAAACAAAGAGACAACAACTCCTGCACAGGCTGCTTTCCAAAACGATTTTGAAACCTCTGACCTAGAAAGCAAAGAACCAGCTTCAGCTACTGGTGAATCAGAAAAATCCAGCTTAACTTCCGGCGAGCAATCATCAAAATTTCAATTAAAGCTACATGATGACAATGTTAAACCCCAGCCAGAGAGAAAAAAAGAGACAATTGACCTTATTTCTGCCCAAAGAAATTCCATCGAACAACTACCAGAAATAACAGAATTAAATCCGGAAGATCAAAATCAATTTACCCAAATAGCAAAAAATACCGGCAAACCTTATCTCAAAATGTCTGAACCATTACCGCCTTTCCCTCCTACCGAATCAACAGTGTCGGACGCAGATAAAATCACGGCTTATCTTAAAAACGCTCATCTCGGTACCAACGCAATTCCCCTAACCGAAGCAATGGTTGACGCCAAGACCGATTATCAGGATCAAATCAATATAGATGCTCTGGCCACATTAGTCACAGAAGAAAATTTATTGAACTCAAATCCAAAACTGCATCGAAGAGTAAATAGAGTTAGCGAGCTAGACTTAAAAACCCACGGAAACATATACAGAAACAAACATGGTCAAGCAATTGCCAGTAATGATCAAATTGAAAACAAAACCAGCCTTTCCCAACAAAACCAGCCAACAACCATAAATTCAAACAATTCCACTACGAATGAGGACAAAGATAAAATCCAGAATCCATCCTCTCACCACCCCTCCCTGACAACCACCCAAAATCAATCAAAAAAAGGGCATCGGGGCGGATTAATTGCCATGGCAACCGGATTAAGCGGTGTTGGATTTGGTCTGCTTACTGAGCTTCTTTAATTTGATTCCGCGCCTAACTAAACATTATTTCATTTCATGAACTTTCTCAAAAAACATCTTCATATCATTCTTGCCATCGTGATCTTGGCCATCATAATATTTGTGCCTGAATTTACTTTCGCCGCTGATGCTCCGAAATCAACCTGGACTGATATGTTGCACAAACTGACAACTTTGTTATCATTTGCGATTTACATTATTTACCCCATCACCTGGATAGCCATCGTGTTCATCGGTTTATTCATGGATAATGAATTTTTATTTAGTGGCGGAATTCAAGACGTGTTAATAAGTACTTGGCGAATGATCAGAGATCTAGTAAATATTGGCTTCGTTGCCGTTCTTTTGTTAATCGCTTTATACAATGTTACCGGTATTAGTTTCGGCAGTGCTGAAGCCTTGGAATTCAAAACTGCTTTAAAAAAATTCGTACTGGCGGTCATTTTGGTGAATTTTTCATTTTTTGGGACAAAAGTCATTATCGACGTCGCCAATGTCCTCACGGTCGGTATTTTTGCTATCCCAAATGATATTATTAACAATGAAATCAAAAAAGGAGAAGATGCTAGCGGTAAAAATTATATCTGTTATGAAGAAATTCTTGGCGTCACCACTATCCAAAACGCCAACAGCACGCCTGACCAACAAAAACTACAAGCAGTCGTCTATAATCCGAAGGAATCTACAATAACCCCATTTACTCCAGCAGATCCCAACTGGACAGAAGTCAACGACCTAGATGCGGTAGGAACGGTGGTTGCTTACCAGGCCGCTGACTGTCAGGTCCCCACTGATATCACGATTGATTTACAAAAACTAATTAGCACTTCTGACACCGGTAAAACGGATTGGAACGAAGTGATAAAATTCAATAAATATGAAAAACTTGATCCTGGTAAAAATTTTGGCAGTCATGATATTGCCTTAATTCTAGCGGAAAACATCTTAAAACTTAGAACCATTCCAAACATTGGATTACTAGCAGTCAAAGATGATACTCAAAAAATCGACGCCCTTTTGCAAATTTTCTTAAAAGGCGCTTTCGGCATTATTTTCATGGTATTATATGGAATCGGTTTTATCCTCGTGGCTATTACCCTGCTTGGCCGGGCAATTTATATTTGGGCTTTTATGTGCTTATCGCCAATCATTGCCCTGCTAACCTCCCTGGAAGGTTTCGCCGGTATTCAATCAGAAGTACAAGGCTTAAGTATCAAAAAATTCATTGATTACGCTTTTATCCCCGTCAAGGTTGCTTTGGTCACCTCTTTAGCTTTCTTATTAATTTTCAAATTTAACGCCATTACCAGAGAAGATTACGTCATGGGTAGTACTGGGCAAACGACTGAAAATCCGTCCTGTCCGCCCAGTCAGATTTGTTTAAACGGTCCGCACAGCAGTCTTAAGGCTACCGTAATCACTGCTGGTGTTTTCAGTAATTTCAATGATGTCAGACAAATTCCTTTTCACTTAATTGTAGTTTTCATACTTTATGTCGGTATTCAGTGGGCAACCAAAGACACTATTGTTAGTGGTTTCACTGACAAAATCTGGGGAGCAGTAAAGCAATGGGGCGAACATATCCCCCAAATCGGTCTGCATGCGGTTTCCATTCCTTATTATGCCGGCGATAACAATGGTATGAAACGTTTCGATTTAGTGGAAAGTTATCGCAAATTTACTAACGGCCCAGGCGTATGGCAAGGCGAGGAAAATGCTAAGAAGCCTCTTGACGAAGCTATCAATGGTATAAGCAGCAAGGCCAGTGTTAATTCAGTCTTGGAAAAGAACACCGACAATTTCTTAAATGCTCCGGAAAGCGCTGAACAAAGAAACAAATTAGGTCGACAAATGCTCAAACAATATCAAGATGTACTAAAAGAAAAATCTCAAGATATCAACCAAAAAACTAAAATTGATATGCCTAGCCTTCTAAATCGCACGGATTTCTCTAATCCTCAAGACATGATAAACTTAATCACAGCGGTTAGCGCTTTGAAAGGCGTTAGTGGCCTTGAGAAAGAGACTCAAGAAGCCGTACAAGGCTTATATCAAGCTATGGGTAAACCTAATCAACCTAACCTGACTAGAGCGGAGGTCGAATCATGGTATAGCAAAAAAACCGCTGATACTGGTATTGATATTGAAAAAGAACGTAATGACACTAAAGGCAAGTTAAGAGAGGAACATAAACAAATTTCCGGTTCTGATGATTACAAAAATCAATTCAAACCAGTTTTCCAAAAAATCAGTGAAGAAGAGATGCCAACATCAAAAGATGTTCAAAATGCCGCCGGTACGGGTGAAGGCATCAGAAAAGGAATTAACGCCATTTACAACATCACAGACAATACTAATAACCACACACAATTAACCAATAGCGAAATCCAGCAAATGAATGCTTTAGCCCCTGACCGCGCGATGAATGCTTTAAACGCCATTAATTTAATCTTAACTAACAAAAAGAAAAAAACAGAAATAAATAGCGAAGCTTATCAAGATGCCGTTGCAATTTTAAAAGCTGATCCGCAAGGCACTGCTTCCAAAGCAGTTAAATTGGATGATGAAGTGAAAAAAGATATTGGAGTGGGAACGAATCCTCCTGCTGCACCTAACCTCTCCTCCCCCGCGGCAGGCAGTTAATCTGACTAAACACAATAGAACCCCTCATCTCACCTTTCCAGTTCTTTCTCACTCTGCCTCATAATTAATTTGACGGTAAACAGATTGGCTCCAGACAAAATACCGCTCCGGCCCAAAATTCTGCCCTCCTGCCAATTACTTAAGCCCAATTCCGGACGATGATAAACATATTGTCCATCCACCCAACGAGTAAAGCCATTGCCAACAAAAGGCGCTTCAATCGTGTTTATAAATTGAGCTTGATGTTTCTTGTTAACAGAAATTAAACTGGCCACAAATCTTGAACTTTGCCTATTAAAAAATTCTATAGCACTATCCAAATCATCTACCGCATGAATAGTAATTTCCGGAACTTTATCCCATTCCCATTCCTGGCCAAGTTTATCCTCATCAATTAAATCAGCTTGAATCAGGTGTGGCAAAAAAACTTTAGCTGACTTACTCACATGTAACCTATAACCATGTCCTAACCCCTGACCTCTTTTTTCTAAAACTTTTAAAATTACTTTTATTATTGTTTTAGCATTCTTTTTCAAAACACAAATGGTATTCAAAGTATTACAAACTTTTCGATCCAAACTGTTGTAAATCAATAATTCTACTTTTTTCAAATCTACTTCCTCGTCAATAATCATCCACGCCCCGCCCTGTCCATGCAAACTAACCGGCACGCCACTGCCTCTAGCAATCCCCCCCAGAATTTCTACTGATCGTCCCGAACCACGCACCACCGCTAAACCTAATTTTTTGTTGGAAAATAAAGCATAGATAATTTCATATTCTTTCTCCAAGACCAGCACGGCATTTTCAGGCAAACGACTTTTTTTCAAAGCTGGCTTCAAAGCCAATTGCATCAGATTTTTCACTGTCTGCATCGCATCACTGCCAATCCGCAATATACAGGTATTGCCGAATTTCAAAACACCGCAGGCATCCACAAAAACATCAGGCCGACTTTCAAATACAAAAGCGATTATTCCATAAGGACTCAGCATTTCCTCAATGACAAAACCATTACGCTGAATGGTGTGTAAAACCTGATTACGGTGCGACTTTTCTTTGGCCCAATAATGCAAACCAGCTATCATTTTCCGCCTGACTTTATCATTTAATTCCAATCTAGCTACTGGTTTATGATCCGTTCGCGCTTTTTTTAAATCTTCCTGATTAGCTTCCAAAATTTTTCCCCAAATTTTGTCGTTTTGTAAATTATCAGCAAAAAACTTAAAAAAAGTGACCATTTGACGGTCAGTCACTTTGGACATTTGCTGAAAAGCTTTCTCTGACTTATCAATCACCTCATTAGCAATATCAACCTGCGCTTTGGATAAATAAAAAATTTCTTGGCTTTCTGGTAAGTTAATTAATTTATCGCCTTTTTTAAATTTATCAGCAATATGTTTTGGCATATTAACAATTTGGCCGCCAACAAAAATTTTACAATCCTTACCTGCTGACATAATTATAAGTTAAAAACAACAAAAAGATTATATGGTAAAGTCATCAAAAATAAAAACAAAAAATTAGCATTTTTACGTTCTAAATTGTATATTAAAATTAGTTATTAATTAAATATTAAAGCTCACTACCATGAACCACCACCAATCTCACCAGCAGCTAAAAACCATTAAAACCGCTGTTTATATTATAATTTTAATTTTAATTACCATTGGTATTTATAAATTTATGATCGCTACGCCTCTTGATCCTTTTCAGATCAAAACTGATGATCATGTCAAAGGCAATATCAATAGCAAAGTTATTTTGATTGAATACTCAGATTTTGAGTGTCCGGCCTGTAGCGCTTATTCCGCTTTAACAGATAAAATGATGGAAAAATACCAAAATGATATCCAATTAATTTACAGACACTATCCATTAACTAGCATCCATCCATACGCTCTGTTGGCAGCCAAGACTTCAGAAGCCGCCTCTCTCCAGAACAAATTCTGGGAAATGCATGATAAATTATTCGCGGAACAGGATTTATGGTCTAAAATGCAACAACCTCAAAACCGCTTTGAGTCCTATGCCAAAGAATTAAAATTAGATCTTAATAAATTTTTACAGGATTTAGCCGGCAATGCTGTTGAACAAAGGGTAAATGAAGATATCGCCATCGGTGATTATTTGAATCTTACTGGCACACCAAGTTTTTTCCTAAACGGAGTGAAACTCAAAAATCCCGGCAATTTAGATGAATTTTATTCAGTCCTAGACGCCGAAATCCAAAAAATGAATGACAAATAAGCTTGTTTCTTACTCAAAATCCATCGCTCACAGCTCTTTCCCTCCTTCAAATAATCTCAACGAAGGCAAAGGTAGTTTTTTATAAAATCTTGCTTCCAACGAACCATTTTGAGCCGGCTCTCCCACAACAAAAACTCGATCACCCTCTTGTATGTCCTGAAAATATTTAACTTCAGAAGTTTTGATAACTTTACGCTCTATCCCAAAAATATTCATTAATAATAAACTATCAGAATTGTTTTCTACCACCTCTCCAAAAGCGGCATATTTAGCATCTTTACTATCAAATAATTTTTCCAATTCATCTTTATTTTGCATAAAATTTCTAACTACGCTGGACAAGACAACGTCATTTTCTGACTTACCAGCTTCATAGCCTAACTTACTCCCAATCACATATCCTGAACCAAACGAAGCTATAAATAAAACCACAACAGAAGCCACCAAGTAAGCAATCAAGCTTTTCTTGGAATATTTATAAAATTTCATATAAAGGACTATTTAAAGGAATAATTTGTTGAGCGTTAAATTGTTTAATAAATCTATACAATAAATATCCACTCAAAATTAAACACAAAAAACTAAAAAATGGAAAAATTTCCAGCAAAGCTCTAATTCCGGCATCAGACAATAAGACTTTTGGCTGATCAGCAATTAAACTAAACATCAAAGAATTCTGCATCCCCATTAAATTCCGTAAATGAATCGCCAAAAAAATCAACAAAGCTAGCCCTGTGACTAAAATTTTTGCCACATTCATAATAAAGCTATAAAATTGTTTTTTAGCATGAACCAACCTTACCTCTACCATCACCTGCTTAGCAAAATTTTGAGATAATTTGATATCCTCATCTGCCAAAATCAATAATTTGCTAATAGAAGTTTTCATAAATTAGGTAAAATAATTTTTAATTATTATATTCCTGAACGTATTCCACTATTTTATCTTTGGCTCTCTTCAAGTGCGTACGGACAGTATTCAAAGGAATTTCCAGCATATCAGCAATTTCTTCGTAAGAAAATTCCTCAATATAATAAAGGGAAATCACGCTCGCATATTTTTTGGGAATTTTGGTTAGGGCAAAGCTTACTTTTTCTTTAAGTTCATGTTGGGAAACTTCTTTGGGGATATCAATGCTGGCATCTTCAAAGTAATTAGCGCTAGAACCTTCATTTTCTTTTTCATCGCCTTCAATTTCCGAGAAATTAAGATTCTTCTTTTTTTTGAAACGGCTTCGGCACAAATTGGTTGCTACTGTGTAAATCCAAGCTTTCAAAGGACTATCTAAATCAACTTTTTCAATATTTTCAAATAATTTAATGAAAGTCTGTTGAGCAATATCCTGCGCCTCCTCTCCGTCATTTGTGAATCGATAGCAATAACGGTACAATCCTTCTTCGTATTTTTTTATCAATAATTCAAAACTATCGACATCGCCAGCCAAATATTTTTCTACAATTTCTTTATCGCTTAACTGTATTTTAGTGTGATTCATTAATTAACACTTTAAATTTTATAAAAAGTTTCATTAAAATTGAATGTCAGTATCAGGAAGAATAGTTTTTACTTTCTGAATCTCCTCCTGGCTCAAAGGATTAGAATATAAAGATAAAATTTTTAAAACTTTCAAATTAGCAATTTCTGCAGGAATAACACTGATTTGGTTGTTTTCTATCCAGAGTTCTTGTAGATTTACAAGTTGCAAAAGCGCTGACGGGAACATGTCAAATTTATTGCTAGATATCGTTATATCATGAATATTTTGTAATGCTCCTAATTGTTGGGGCAGGGTTTGCAATTGATTAAGCGAAATATAAAATTTTTCTAACTTTTTCAAATTGCCGATGTTCACGGAAATGACGGAAATTTTATTAGAAACTAAATTCAAGGTTAGCAAATTTGTAAGCATCCAAAATTGATCAGGCAATTGACTAATATTATTAATTTGTAAATTTAAGACCTGCAAATTCTTCAGATTACCAATCTCTGCGGGAATTTCCAAAATTTGGTTTTCCGATAAGTTTAAACTCTGCAAGTTCTTCAAAGAAAAAATTTGCAACGGAATAGCGTTTAAATTCTGTTTGGTAAGATCTAGTGCATAAACTTGTTCCGGATTTTTCATCGCTTCCCGCCAATCGGTATAAATGCGTTCACTTTTCAGTTGATCAGCTGATAATAAGACTCCAGACTGAAAAACATCTTTGCCATTAGGTGTGTTAGCGCCAGAACAACTACTGAAAATTAAAACCGTTAGAAAAACAGCTAAAGTAAATTTTTTCATAACTTATAATATAAAAACTTGAATTTGCTCTTTCAGTGTATACCAAATTGAATTTTTTGCACGATATTTCTCTCCTTGAATAATTTTTAAAAAAGCTTAAAATATGGGTCCAAATAAATATAAAAGACCACTCATGCCACAAAATGATCAAAATACGATTGATACCAGTGCTTATCTGAAATCATTGGGACTTCAAGGTGATATTGAAAAAATCTCCTTTAAAGAAGCCTTAAATCAGGCTTTGGATGATAGTAAAAATAACTTCGTGGATGGAATTTGTCATCGGCCTTGGTGTCAAAGCATGGATGAATGTCTGTGGGTCAGCTTAAGAAATCTGCAAAATCAATTTAGCGAGTATTTTTTTGATCATAACTTAGCGGAAGAGGATCTGCTTATTAACGACGTTGACTTCATTCGTTTTGCCACCAAAGGTTGTTACTTGCCTGAGACGTACTATGAAAGAGCTTCACTGGAGAACAAATCAATTGCTTTCGTTTTGGAACTAATGCAGGCTTTAATATTTTGTAATTTAAGTGAACTTAGCTTGGAAGATTTAAGCGAAGAAGATGCTCGTCTAAAAGCTTTTGGCCAAGATTTATATAAATTTTTATTATATTCTCTCCATCAATCAGAGTTAAGCAAAAGACCGGCACAAATCGACAAACTCAAAGCGTTTTTAAGCGAAAATCAAATTTTTGACCGTGAAGACTCTAATGATTTTTTAATGATGGCTAAAAACATTTAAATAGATTGCCAAAGTCTCTTGCGCCATTTTTTCCCAACTGAAATCTTGCAAGCGCTTTTGGCCATTCAAAATTAATTTTTTTTGTAAATTCTCATCATTCCAAACTTTAAAAATTTTATCCGCCATATCATCAATATTATAAGGATCAAAAAATTCTGCATTACTTTGTCCGGCAATCTCTGGCAAAGAAGAAATGTTTGAACATACCAGGGGTTTATTCACCGCAAAAGCTTCCAAAACCGGCAAGCCAAATCCTTCATAAAAAGAAGGAAAAACATAAATTTGGCATTGATGATATAAACTAATTAAATCTTCCTCTGGCACTAAGCCTGTAAAAATCACCTCTTGGCTTAAATTTAAATCCTTGACTGTTTTTTTGACCTCTGGATAAAACGGATCGTTTTTGCCGGTAATTACCAATTGACCATCTAAATTAGCGTTATGTTTAAGCTTCGCAAACGCTTTAATCAAACCAACCACATTTTTATGGTCACGCCAAACCCCCGTATACAAAATAAAATCTTGTTTTAAATTATATTTAGATTTTAAATCCACCGGATGTTTTGGCTTTCGCAAAAATTCTTCCGCCACTGATTCATAAATCACGGAAATTTTATCAGCTGCTTTTGGGAAAATTTTTAAAATATCTTTTTCCGTATTCTGAGAAACAGCAATAATTTTTTTCGATCTTTTGATAATGGAACTTAAAATCAAATTATAACCTAATTTATACTGCCACTTATTAAATTTCTTGCCCGGGAAAAAAGAAGGCGTTAAATCATGAATAGTCACCACGCAAGGTTGGCGATACAAAATCGGGGCATTAAAATGAGTAAAATGCACTAAATCAAGCTTAGCTTCATAAAGCTTTTTCAAAAAAACCGTTTGTTCGCGAAAAGAATAATGTCCAGCATTTACTAAAATTCCTTTGCAATTTTTAAAATTTCTATGTGCACAAAAGGGATAGAATAAGGAATATTCCGGTTCATTGAAAAACAAAACGTATTCATTTTTTTGGTCAATTTCTAACAAATTCCGTACCAATTCAAAAGTATATCTGCCTATCCCAGTAAATTTAGAGGAATAAAACCGACAATCAATGCCAATACGCATGGTAAAAATTTTGAATTTTGAATTTTAGCTCACTGCTTCCACTTAATACTACATCCCATTGAAGATTTTTGTTCAAATGAGACTTTTTCATTTGTTAACAATTCTTCAAGGACATCGCGCAAATAATGTTTAGTCACGGCAAAAAAATCCTGCCAATTATCATCAATGGCTCCATGATATTTCAACTGCCAAATTTTATTTATATTTTTTTTATAAACAAAAATATCTGGTGTACAGACTGCGCCAAAATCTTTCGCTACCTGCTGACTTTCGTCTAACAAATACAAAAATTGAAAACTTAATTTCCTAGCGATTTGCTTCATATTTTCAAAACTATCATCCGGATAATTAGTGCTATCATTAGAATTAATGCCAATAAATTGAACTCCTTTTGAACGATAGACGTAAGCTAAAGAATTAATACGATCCAAAACCGCTTGCACATAAGGGCAATGATTACACATAAAAATCACTACCAGCACTTCAGCCTCAACAAAATCAGTCAAAGAATAAAATTCACCATTAACTTCCGGCAAATTTTTAAAATTTGGGATTTCTGATCCTAAAATGATTTTTTCAGATTCTAGTAAAGTCATAGATAAATTTAAAATTTCTACTTCTCCTCCTCCCACATGTATTTTTCCAAAACCTTATATTTTGCTCCGTCTGGTTTAAGCAAACTTTGAATCAAATGAATTTCATTAATTTCAAAAACTTTTTCTTCCACCGGAATTTTTTTCAAAGCTTCCTCCAATTGAGTAGTTCTAGGAATTTTGACCCTGGCCAGAGTAACATGAGGTAGAAAAACTTTTTCATTTTTGAATCCAACCAATTCAAGATTTTTTTCCAGCTCTTTTTGCAAATCAAGCAAAAGTTTAGAAATTTTTAAGCCAATCCAAATTACACGAATTTGCCCAAAACGATTTTTAAAAGTATTGATCGTACGAAGTTGAAACATCAAATTTTTATCAGGCATGGACTGTTCAAAGGTTTTTTTGATGGCCACTTTAATATCTGCTAATTTATCTTCTGGAATCTCATCGCCCAAGAATTGTAACGTTAAATGCAAATGATCATTAGGAAAAACTCCTTTAGACGGAATTTGTTTTTGTAATTGAAAAATATACTCCTGGATATCTTCAGGAATCGGCACAGCGATAAATATTCTCATAGTAAACAAAAACCCGACTGGGCTTATTAAAGATTAAATTTGATATTATTAAAATAAGATAATAATTTGCTGATTTTTAATGATAACAAAGATATTATACCCTTTATTGCCAATATAATTCAAGTTTTGTTCGTTTTTTAAACAATCCAATGATTAATGACTTAAAATAAGAAAATCGATTGTCGGCGTTTTGTTACAAAAAAACTATAAGCATGCTTGATTAATATAACAATTTTCACAATACACAATTCTACGCTGAAGCTTCGAATTGCAAGCAATTTCTTCTTCAGGTGAATAAGTAGTTTGAATTTCGGCATTACATTTCATACAATTTCTTGTCCAAAGTTTGCGTGGATTTCGAAGGGACATCCTTTTATTAAATCTTTCTTCTGGATGTAGATGGGGGATTGGTAAATTTTGATCACGATAAAATTTCAATTCAGATGGAATTATTTTAAATGGTCTTTTGGAAATTTCACATTGTATCGGCCAATTCAAAATATCATCAGGAATTTCTGAAATTGTATCTGGAATCATATTGCCAGGAATAATTTTATCAATTTGAGGGATGATAATAAGATCATCTTTCCATTTAATCCCCCTCAATCCCCCTTTATCAAGGGGGAAGCTTTGTATTTGTTCTTTTGAAAGGGGAAAATACATTTGTGCCATTGTTTCATTATAAGAAAAAGGTGAGATAGATATTGGAGGGAATTCTCCAAATTCTCCTAAATTTTGTATATGCTGAATAATTTTTGTTTTTAAATTTTCATATTCTTCTTTTGTATATTGTTTATTCAAAATGCAATATTCGGCATGTCTTAAGCCAACACATCCAAAAATATCATGGCAATTATTATTGCAAAGTTTGGAATAATAAACATTATAACAACCTGACCAAATTTGATCTGAATAATAAATATTTCGAATTGAATCTCCGATTTCATGATTATCACAGCTAAATTCTACTCCGCCAGGTCCGCCAAAAACTGTCATGTCATAAACTTTTTTTAAATTTCTGGCATTAAAAGCAAATTTGCAATCTTTTGCGTTATATGTGTCATAACATTCAGTGCAGTTACTGGTTTGATATAAATAATCGCCAGTTGAATTTTCATTTTGCACTCCATTCATTGATTTATGCGGAAAATTTTGTGAAAAGCCAAGAAACCATCCATAAATGCTTTGCAAACTTGAATAGCTTGTTAAATTTACTGTTGCTAATTTTTGCAAATATTCTTCTTTTGAACATTTTTCATTACAAAAATAATATGATTTATTTCTTAAATTTACAGAACCAAAACATTCCATACATCCAATACAGTTTTTTAGAAACCAGGAATTAGAGCTATTTTGACAGTTCTGCGAAAATTTTAAATTATAACATTGTCGGCAATCTATACATTCATAACAAAGTTCATTTTTTACAGAATGAGTACAGTCAAAACAAGTTTTGCAGTTATAAATATAATTTGAATAGGCGCAAAGTTCGTTTTCATCAGCTTCGCAAGTTAGATAACAATCTTTTGACCATCCGCATTGATTCACAAAATCACAATTCTGATTATTCATTGTTGATCTTGCAAGTTGAGGTACTTTTTGCATTAAAATTTGATATTGTTCAAAAAAACTTTTTGAAAAATCAAAATCCATTGCATAAGACTTTGCATTCCATTTATCTGAATACCAGTAATCATTGTTATAAACTGTGTAAGGTTTATCTGGTGAAAAAACAGAAAGCATTTCAACTCCTGTAGCATCACATTTTCGTTTATAAAGCCTATATTCATTTCTCCAAGCAAGCCTTCTTTGTTGTCTGCAGTCTGGACAAAATGTAGGTTCTGGCAGATTTAAACCACTATAAAATTCACTATCTTCAGAGCTGATTTCAAAATTATTTGTGCAATTTTTACATATTTTATTCACAAATTTAAATTTTACTTATTTGTTTAAAATTTGAAAATTAATACTGTCGCCTATTTATGACAACAAAAAAACAAACAAATCTAAATATTATACAGAAAAATTAGATATTTTTGAATGATAATCAACTTTTATAGCACTTTAGCCATTAAGGCTAGATGTTTATAAACTACTTGATCAAAGTGAGTAGTTTCTGTTGTTAGTTCCGTAACATTAGAAGTGTTCCATAATTCAAGCCCTGTTTTATTAGGATCTCGAATAATTTGTAAAATTTTAGTTTCTTTATTATAGCGAGCTTGTGCTATTACAGTTCCATTATATTTTATAATACAGCCAACTGAATTTTGATCTGCTCGATCTATAGTTAAGGTATATACATATTCTGTTTTATCAAGAGTTTTATTGCCATGTGTTACTTGGCCTGCTTGTGAATTAAGATTTTGCAATTTATTTATAACTTGCTCTCTATACCTAGAAGAATTTTTGACCTTATCTAAAGCTTCCGTGATTAAAGGTTCTATTTGTTTATAATTATTTGGTTCAAAGGAACATAAACTTCTTAAATTAATTTCATTGCCACCATGTTTTTGTCTGCTAATTTGAATTTGTACGATTGCCTCGCAATATAAAAAAGCATGTTCTGTGTCAGTGTTTGCAGTTTGTATCAATTTTAATAATAATAATTTTTGAATTGTTGTGACTAAATGTACTGTATTTAACTTTAATAACCAAGGACGATCTGCAAATTCTATATTTTGAAAATCTTCCTCTCTAAAAGATTGATATTCTACATAGCCTTTTGTGTTTATATCCATTTGAATTTGCTTGAATGCTCTACTTACTGCCACATCAATTATTTCTTGATAGTTTCGTTTTTCTGGTTTAGTCCAAATGTGGTGTAATTCTTTTGTGATTCTTTGACGTACTTGCCCTATCCATTTATTTATCATCTGTGTTGCTAATGCAAGTTTTTCAGGATTTTGCGCTAATCTTTCATTTACTAATTTTTGTATCCTTTGGAGTCTTTGTTCCTGTTCTTTTGGATCATCGTTATATCTGAATGCTAATTGATTGTCTGGATTTAAAACGCCTGTTTCTACTAATTTTTGACCTATAAGAAACTGTATATCTTCTACTTTTGTTGCATTTTCAAGCATTCTAGAAAATTCATTATAAAAACTGTTTATTATTACGTTTTCTTGATTATCCATTTTTGTGGAAATTTAAAAATTAAGAATATAGTTTAACAAAATTTACTAAGCTTGTCCATACTTTATGAAAATATATATAAATATTTGAATAAAAGCTTTGTTGCTGGCTATTTTTAGTTTGTCGGCATTTTATGACAAAAGAAAAGATAAAAAATACTTTAAAATTTTCATTAAATTGCAATTTTTTATTGTTTTTGTAAAATACTTGAAATTATAAATAATATTTGTTAGACTATAACCAGCAAAATATTGCATTTTTTATATATTATATTAATAAATATATGCCAATCATTAATAGAAATATTTTCCAGGAAATTATAAAAACTATAAATAAAACAATAACTGTTATACATGGAGCTAGACAGGTAGGCAAAACGACACTGATGAAATCAATAGAACATTATCTGAAAAAAGAAAAAAATATTTCAGAAAATCAGATTTTTTATTTTGATTTGGAAGATTTTGAGTTTCTTGATTTGTGCAATGGTGGATATAAAGAAGTTATTAAAAGTCTTGAGTTTAAAGGTGCAAATTTTAAAAAAGATACATATTTATTTATTGATGAAGTGCAATACCTTGATAATCCTAGTTCTTTCCTCAAATTATTAGCTGATCATAGTCAAATTCATGTTATTGTTTCTGGTTCTTCAAGTTTTAAAATTAAATCAAAATTTAAGGATTCTTTAGTGGGTAGAACTATTAATTATGAATTATTTGGACTTAGTTTTGATGAATTTTTGAAGTTTAAAAATAAAAAATTCGATTTAAAAAATACAGATAAAAAATTCCCAACAATAATTATTAAAGAATTAAGAGAACTTTTTGTTGAATATGTTATTTTTGGATCTTATCCAAAAGTTGTTTTAGAAAAAGATACAGACATAAAGAAAAAAATTATAAAACAAATAATAGAAACTTACGTTAGGAAAGATATTGCTGATTTAGCAGATGTCAGAGATATAAGGAAATTTAATAATTTGCTCAAATATTTATCAAAAATTTCTGGGAATATTCTTAATATTTTAGATATCAGTAAAATTTTAAATATTAATAGAGAAACTATTGAAAAATATTTATTTATTCTTGAGAATACTTATATTATTAAACTTGTTTCTCCTTTTTCAAAAAGTCCAAAGACTGAATTATCTAAAATGCCAAAAATTTATTTTGAAGATACTGGGCTTATGAATATTTTAAAACTTTATGATTTCCCAAAAGAAATTGATGGAGCACTTTTTGAAAATTCTATTTATAATTTACTTAGAAAAATAGCTGATATAGATGCTCTTTATTATTGGAGAACAACTCATGGTCAAGAGGTAGATTTTGTAATAGAGAATATTAATAAATTAATTGCAATAGAGACAAAACTGAATTTTTATAAAAATACTCATCCTGGGCTAAGATCTTTTAATGAAAGATATAATACAAAAAAAAGTTTTGTATGTAGCTTGGATGGTCAGAACATCATTTATCCATGGCAACTTATGAATTTATTGTAAGATTTATTTTTCCATCTTCATTAAATTGCAATAAAGATTCCAAAAGTCGTAGATGATGCATCCAAAAATTAATAAAATGGCAAGGGCTACAAAAGGCCATTTAATTGCGGGTAAAGCAATAGTTCCCAAAACTGTTGCAAAAGCTATTGAAAAACAGATGATGAGTAGGAAAATAAAAGTAGACAAATCAGCAAGCATACGATGATCAGCAGAATTAATATTTGTGTCTGAATAACGAAAAGCAAAATATGCGAACATAGCGCCAAGCGGAAAAATACTTAAAAAGAAAAACGCATCAAGCCCTCCTTCGCCTATTTCATTTGCATAAGGAATAACCCAAAGAGTTAACACAACAGTAGCCACAAGAACTGTTGTGTTTTTCAACAAATTTTGTATTTTTAAAAGTGTTTTAAATTTGTTGGGTTTACGAGAGGTATTCATAGATTTTTTAAATCAGGTTTTTTAGAAAAAATATAAATTAAATAATAAACGACAAAAGCAAATAATGGAGCAATAATTGTTCCTATTCCATCCATATCAGCAGTTATAAATGAATTTTTTAAATAAAATATATTATTCTCAATTCCAAATGAACTAGGACTTAGAATCCCAAATAGTAAGCGCACTATAAATCCTGTTAAAATTGCATAAAAAGCGGCGAAAGAACTTGGTTTCTTAAGATAAAATCCAAAAACAAAAGGAGCAAGAAGACTTGCAAACATTATATCAAATGAAACGGTAAGCAATATTCCTGGCGAAGGGAGCAGCATTGCAAAAATCATTGATATACAGGCAATAGGAATTAATGAAAAACGTGAAAAATAAAGAAAAGTTTTTTCTGATTCTTGATTGTTTGTGTTGTCTAAATGATCCTGAACACGCAGTAAATTTTGAGTTACAATATTGCCCATGCTTAGCATTGCTCCATCAATGGTAGAAAGAGAAGCGGAAATAATTCCACTTATTAATATTCCTCCAATAAATGAAGGCAAGATGTTATTTGCAAAAGTTAATAAAACTGGAGACCCTTCAACAATTGAAATATTTAAATATTTAAAAATTATTGGTAAAAGAGCAAAAGGAAGTCCAATTATCAAAGTTAAAATCCCACCAAAATAGCATCCTTTTTTAGCTGATATTGCCGATTTAGCAGAAAAAATACGTGTATTGAAATCAATTGCCAATATATTTCCAAATCCCAAAGCAACAATTGTAGCTAAGTTTATTAATCCACCATTTGAAATAGTGAATAATTGATTAAGGTTTAATCCATCATTGAATATCGTTGAATTTAAAAAGTTTGTAAAATCAAAATTTGTAAAAATAAAAATCAACGTTAATATCATACCAATTGCTAATATTAACATTTGCCACATATCTGACCAAATGTCTGCAATTATTCCACCAAATAAAGAATATGCCAAAATTATTAAACATATAAGAATAACTGTAGTTTCGTAATGAAGAGGCATGAAATTCATTGTTAATATGGCTACGGCCGCGACATTACCAGCTAATAAAATCCCAAATGATAAAAGCATTAGCAGAGATGTTATAATTTCAATTTTGCGATTATATTTGATTGAAAAAAAGTCTCCTAAAGTCATTAACTTCATACTATTTAATTTCTCTGCAAAGAATTTCCCGAGTAAAAAAAGTGATAAAGCAAGCCCAATTGGTAAAGCTGCTGCGGCCCAGAATCCAAAATCAAAACCCAAGCTCACACCTCCCAGCGTTGCATTTCCATCAATTGCCTGTGCCATTAACGCAAATCCAACCATTAACCATGATAAATTTCTGCCAGCTACATAAAAGTTTTCTCTTTTATTCTTTATTTTTCTTCCCGCTATTAATCCTATAATAATAGTTATTATAATAGTTACAAAAATTATAAGAGGAATCGTTCCCATATTTTTTTATAAATTTATCGTTGGCAGTATATAGATTTTTTGAGAAAGTTGAAAAGTAAGATTTTAAATTTATCGTTGTCATAATTTAATGACAGTAAAAATTTTAAATTTGCAAAAAGATTGTTGGTTTTGTATACCAAAGGTAAGAAAAAATTTTATCTTTAGTTCAAATTTATGAAATCACTCTTTCGACAACTTGGGATAAATGATAAAGAAATGTACGCGTTCTTGAAATTACTGGAACTTGGAGCCCAGCCAGCCAGCGTAATTGCCAAGCATGCGGGAGTGCCAAGATCTACCATGTACCTAATTCTGGACGATCTTAAAAAAAATCACCTAATCGAAGAATTCAACAGGGCCAACATCAAATATTTCAAATGCATACCGGTCAAAGACATTGAAAACATTTTACTGGCAAAGATAAAAATGCTGGAAAACACACTGGATATTTTGAAAAATCACATGGACGAACTGGAAGCTCTAGAAAATCGCTTATCCATTACGCCAAAAGTTAAATTCTTCGAAGGCAAGGAAGCCGTCATGAAAGTTTATGAGGAGGTTTTGAAAGAAAAAGAATTCCTAGCCTTCTTCAACCCTCATTTAGTGAAAAAAATCATGCCTGAATACCATTACAAAATCCCTGAAACTTTGAAAGCTACCAGCGGTAGAGCTAGAGAATTACTAATTGCCTGCGAAGAAGCCAGTGAATATAAAAATTTATATAATTCCAAAAATCATCAAATCAAAATCCTGCCCAAAAACGACGTTTTTGCTTCCGACACCATCATCTGCAGTGAAAAAATCTACATGATTTCTTACGGTGACAATGAAATCTGCGCTACAGAAATCTACAACAAATCCTTGGCTGAAACCCAAAAAGTGGTGTTCGAGGAAGTATGGAGGAAAAGTTTATAATCCCAATTTGAATAAAATTTTTGATAATGCCAATTCCAGTCTTCCTTCGGCTATGCATGACAAAATTGGCATTTCTGCTATTTTTTTCTCTTTAGAGGCTTTTTCTTGAATTACCTGTCCTTCTGCTTTTACAAATTCCATAATCGCTTCTAGAAGACTAATATATAACTCATAACTATTTATAAACCCTCTCGCCGGTTCATCGTTTATTACAGGATGTATTAACCTAGGCTCTCCTTGAGGGGATAAATCTATCCCTTTGTTTCTAAATTCTCGTATCTCTATATCATTTTCTCCGTCAGGTCTAAGCGAAAGATGCATGCGCATTATATAACTTATGCCGTCCACTTCATTATTTGTGTCACTTATTTCTAATTCCACATTTTCTCCACCTCTAATATTATTTGACCGTATCGCTTCAACCGGGGTTGGTCTAAGCCATACAATAATTCCTATCTTGTGAGTATCTAATCTGTTTAAAATTAACTGACAATATTGTTGAAGGCCTATTATTTGATGTTCTTCTGCAATAGATTGAATATTTTGAACGAATTGGATCGTAACTTGTACATCATGTGTTTCTAATATCGCATATTGTGAACTTGTATCTTTTTGATAAAGTTCGATTCTTCTAAAAGGTAAATTCATAAATCGTCTTAAAGAAGGATCAACCTCTCGTACAATGGCCATTATTTGCCCTCTGAAGTCCTTAAACCTTTCCGGGGTTAAGATTTTATGGATAAGTTTCATAAATAATCTTTGTTTTAGTAATTATCTTTACATATTTAACGCTCATTTATTTGAAATTAAACTGTCCCATCTGCTTTTTATTTGTAAAATTTTTCGTTCCTCACCAGTTAATTGAGCGTCCGGTGTTGCCGCAATATCATAAAGTCTTCGTTGCAGAGCCGCAGCAATAGCTTCGCCTGCACGAATAAATTCTGAATCATGACCTATAGCCAAAAAATCATTATGTGCCACTTCATGTGTCAAAACCGACATAGCCTCCCATATCTCTGCATCCAGGTCAGCCTCATGTAAACCAATATATTTCGCACCATGATTCAGGCCTAATAAGCCCCCACCCTGGAATAAATAAAGTGTTTGATTTATTGGATGATGAGTTAATAACGAGAATAATTCTTGTAATAATGATAATTGCTGAATTTGATTCTCTGTGGGATTTTCCACTATTCTATAATCTCCCGCCTCCATATTATCCTCTACAGAAAACTTTCTACCTTCCAAAGCTCCCCCTAAAGATTTCAATGCTTCAGCTATCCCCTCAAGAATACCATTATACGCATCTTGCGCTATTTGTGTCGGACTTGGCCAAACATCAGTTCTAAATGATGTTTGGTTAAAGTCTCTCAAAATATCAGATAATGATCTCGGATTGTCAATCTTTGGAGCTTTAATCCCATCATAAGCAGTAGTCGTATCAACTTCTGGATTTTTCATTTCCGTACCAGAAAAAACTGAAGGTAGGTTAGCCAAAGCTACAATTGCCAACGCTGCAGTCCCGATAACAGCTGATACTGAAGCTACAGCTCGCAAAGGCCTAAGTAAGAATCTTATTGGCGTTTTGTTTTGTCGCCTCTCTACAGCTAATTCTACTTCTGCTTTTGCTTTTTTTGCCTGCATTTCTACGGCTAATTCTGCTTCTGCTTCTACCTTTTTTGCCTGCATTTCTATGGCTAATTCTGCTTCTGCCTCCTTCTGCTTTTTGTCTAATTCCAACTGTATTTTTGCAATAGCAGTCTCAAGTTCAGTTTTTCTTTGATCCAGCTGAGCAACTTCTCTTTCTAGTCCGCTTCTATAAAAATCTGCGAAATCACCTGCTGATTTTCCTTGATCCTGTGCCGCCGCAATTCTGTTAACTCTTTCTCCATCATCCCCAGATTTAAACCCTTCCATAAATTCAGCTAAATTAACTGGAGTGGCGGTAATATTCAAAAAAACATCATCCGTTGAAGATGTATTATTTCTGACCAGTAATTCATGACCATATACCATAAAAGTACTAAAAAAATCACCTTGGGCAAAATAAGCATCTTCGAAACATTGATTCCTTAACCCAGCATAAACAATCCCTCTAATAAAATACATTATACCCTCTCCTGTATCTACTGACTCATGATGATTTATATCAACAAGACATTCCTTATCAATGTTACAGGATCTTTTAAAAACAATTTTTAAAGATTGCCCTTCAAGTCTTATATCCTCAATTATTTCAGCAAAAATTTGTTTTACAAAAGCTCCTATTCCTTGCATGTTCCGGCATCTTTGTAATTCTGGATATGACACTTTACAACCACACTGTTGACTTAGCTTAAATAATTCCTGCCCGGCCTGAAACCCCACTGGTTTTAAAGTTCGCGCATGTTCTGTGTCGGATAATTTAGCACTTGCTTTCGGCATCCCAATTTCAGTAAAAAACTTTGGACACAAAACATATCCTTCTTCTTCTAATTTGGCTTTTTGGTCATTATTCAGATTTTTATCCAAACATAGATATTTTTTATCAGAAAAATATTTAGGAAAATAAAGAAAACTAAATCCTAGATATCCTAATCTGCTAACTATATTCTCAATAAGCAAAAAAACAAAAAAATTACCACCATCGCTATATGGCAATTTTACCCATAAATGCTCTGAAGCCTGTAAATTAGAAATCAGATCTTGAGGATTCATTGCCCGTACCAAACACTTAACATGGCCATACAGTTCCCATTTATTCATCGGGGGCCTATCTATGCTCATTTCATACGTGACATTATTAACTACAATCGTAACTCCCTCAATCCCTCCCCAAAAATCAGTTTTTCGAGATCTATCCCCCTTATCTTCATCTTGAAATCTATATATCTGTCCATTTATAAATAATTTACCCAACTCTGCCCTCACCCTATTACTTTCAACATGAACCCAGGCCGAATCGCTTTCCGCAGTGTCTGTTAAGGAAGGATCTTCTGCTAAAGGTAGCCAGGTGATTGATCCAACTGATCCTTGAAAGTGTGGCTGTCTTAAATGGCGATTTTCTTTAGATACACCTAAATGTTTAAATTCCCTTAAATGTTCTATTACGGCTGGATTATCAGTCTCTATTATATAAGAAAATTGACCATGATTATCCACCGGCTCCACTTTCGCCAAAAGAGCACCTTCTTCAGCTGTAATTGCTTGTATTTGTTCCCATTCGTCTGGTGTTACGCTTTGAAATGGTGGAGGCCTGTGATCATAAGCTACAGGTGGTAATTTATCATTAATATCATCTTTTGTGACGTATTCATAATGAACTTTCCATCCTTCTCCCAATACTTCCACCTTTTTGACCCCATAATCCCTCATTAACCTCAAAGCTGCCTGCTTAAAACCAATACCATTACCCCCAGCAGCTTTGCCTTTTACATCAGATTTATCCGATCCGAAAGTTATTAATTTATCATAAGCTCGAAATGCCCACGGCCCAGCGAAAGTAAGTCGCTTTACACCATCATCAAGATCTTCTTCTGTGCAGTCCACTCCATCAAGTGTACCAGGATGCTCTTGGTTATGATCACAACAATTTTGTGGTAATTCTCTAGCTATCCATTCCAGCGGATATGAATTTCTAGAAGCGTACATAAAGCTCTGTAAAAATACGACTCTATAGCCCGGAAAAGCTCTTTCCGCTAAGTCAAGAGTATTAGGTCTTAAAATTGTTAATAAATTTTCCATTTTTAATTTTTTATAACACATTCGCCACTCTATGAACTTCTTCCAGCGTGGTAATGCCATCTAAAACCTTTAAAATCCCATCTTCCCGCATCGTCAGCATGCCTTTTTGACGAGCGAGTTCAATAAATTTAACCTGACTGGCTTCCTGTAAAATCAAATCGCGAATTTGAAAGTCAATTTTTAAAACCTCCGTAATTTGCGTTCGGCCCTTATAACCAGTATGACTGCAGACATCACACCCCGCTCCTTTCGGCAACTTATCTGGTAAGGTTAAATTCTGATATTCAGGACGAATTTGTTGAATAATTTTAAGAGAATCTTCTAATTCCTTTTTTGAAGAGTCATCAAGTTTTTGAATGACCTTGCAATTATCACAAACTTTACGGACTAACCTTTGCGCTATAATGATATAAATAGCTGGAGACAGCATAAATGGTTTGATGCCAAAATTTAAAATTCTTGGTATGGTTTCAATGGCACTGTTGGTATGCAAAGTGGACAGCATCACATGTCCGGTTAAAGCTGCCTGCACCGCCGTTTGAGCCGTATCAGTGTCCCTGATCTCACCGACCATTACCACATCAGGATCCTGCCTAAGAATAGCTTTCAGCCCATCTGCAAATGTATAGCCACGCTTAAAATTGGTCTGACTTTGCGAAATTCCCCCTAAATGATATTCAATCGGATCTTCCAAGGTGATAATTTTTTTACTTGGGTCATTAAATTTACTTAACATTGAATATAGAGTGGTGGTTTTACCAGATCCAGTCGGACCAGTTACCAAAATCATGCCGTGACTGATATCGCAGGCTTTTTGAATCTGTCTTAAATTATCTTCTTTTAAGCCCAAAGAATCGATATTAATAAACCCGCCTTTTTTATCGAGTAACCGACAAACAAACGTTTCCCCATACTCAGTTGGCAAAGAGGATACACGAACATCAATTTTTCGATCATTGACTACGAAAAAAAATCGCCCGTCTTGAGGAATATTATCCACATTCAACTGCATGGAAGCTTTATATTTCAACTGATTAATAATATTTTTGTAGACTTTTTGACTGATAGTGAAAATTTCATGCATCATGCCGTCTATCCTAAATCTGACTGTCACCATACCATTGTCTTCTGGCTGAAAATGCATATCAGAAGCGCCAGTTTTCAAAGCCCCCACGCTGACTTTATTCAAACCTTCTTCTGCAGTCAAATTTTCCAATTCAAACTTTAAATTTTGCAAATTTTTGATTTCCGACACAAAACTGCCTAATTTTTCTTCATTTACTAAATTTTTTACGGCTAAATCCTTATGTTCAATCGTTTGCGACCTGATACGATTAACACACTGTCGAATGCTAATTTCTGAAGCCAGAGACATATTTAACAAATACCCTTTTCCTCTTAAATCATTAATAATTTTTTTGGTATATTCACTGTCAGGATCAGCAAAAGCCAATCTCACTTTTTTCCCTGACACAAAAAACGGCACAATCAAATATTTTTCCGCAGTATCCAGATCAAGCACTGCAAACACATCTGGATTTACCGGAAAACTTGATAAATTAATGTAAGTCAACCCTAAATTGTCAGCTTTTTCTTTAGCGGCTTTTTCCGCTAACTCTTGATTAACAGAAGCGGTTCGCTCACCCAAAGGCTGTGAATTTATCGGCTTATTATCCGGAATTTGGATAGTTTGATTATCTTCTGCCATAAATAAAGCTAGAAATCTTTATATTATAACAAAAGACCAAGCTAATATCTAGATCTTATTTCACTTTCTTCATAGTATCTATTACAATTTTAGCCTCTTCTTTGTTTAAACCAATATCCACTAGATCTTCAGAACTTAAGCCTTTCACCTGCTCAACTTGAGTTAAATTGGCAATTTTTAATTTTTCAATAATAGCAGGATCAAGCTCAGTTAATTCCGAAATATCTTTAATCTCAATCTTATCAGCTACAGCTGGATTTTCTTCAATATTCTTAATATCCACCTCTAGCTTGGTTAATTTGGAGGCTAAACGAACATTTTGTCCATTTCTACCAATCGCCAAAGCTCTTTGATCTTCGTGAACATAAACACTGGCTCGGGCGGTCTTAGAATCAATCACAATTTTACCAACGGTAGCCGGAGCTAAGGCGGATTCAAGAAATTTAGCCTGATCTTCGCTCCATGGAATAATATCAATTCTTTCATCGCCAATTTCATTAGTAACCGCTTGAATTCTGACACCTTTCTGACCAACACTGGAGCCAACCGGATCAATTTTAGGATCTTTGGAATAGACTGCAACTTTGCATCTCACACCTGCTTCTCTGGCAATCGCTTTAATTTCCACTATGCCATCTTGAATTTCCGGGATTTCATTCTCCATTAATTTGCGAATCAATTCCGGATGAGTACGAGAAATCAAAAGTTGCGGACCTTTGGAGGTTTTGATCACTTTTTCCAAATATAACTTGATTCTCTGCCCGGGATTCAAATGCTCATTAGGAATTTTCTGATCAGCGCCTAAAGGAATTGTAATATTTTCAAGATTGATATAAACATTATCTCTTTCCACACGATGCACTAATGCTGTCAATAATTCATTCTCTCGATCTTTAAATTTTTTGAAAACGAGGTCTCGTTCTGCTTCCTGCAATCTCTGCATAATAACCTGCTTAGCGGCTTGAGCAGCAATACGTCCATATCCAACTGCCGGAGTGACATCGATTTTGATTACATCCTCTACTTTGGCCTTTTTATTATATTTTTTAGCTTCTTTTAAATCAATCTCCAAATCTGGATCAACTACCTCCTTCGCCACGGTTTTCAAAAGATAAACTGTGGCATTTTCGGCATTTTCAGATAATTCCACATCAATATTTTGGTTTTTATTGCCGTATTCTTTACGGTAAGCGGTGCGAAAAGCGGATTTCACTGCTTCCATAACAATATCTCTTGGAATATTTTTTTCAGCAGAAATTTGATTGATGGCAGCGATAAATTGTGATTGCATAAATTTAAGAAAAAAGTATTAAAAATGACTAATATTGTGAAAAAAGACAGGATTTTTGATCCTATCTTTTTGTTTATCGTTAAATTAACAATTAAAATTTACTCCAAAATCCATTTTTTTGCAAATTTTTTAAAATTAACGCAAAATCTGAATTTGAAATTTAGATTAAATTTTATTAAAAAAATGCCATAATTTTTGACTTGGGTAGAAAGTATAGGAAGCCATAAAAACTAATCCAATAATTTTGATTTGTAAAAAAATAAGAAATGGAGCTAAATACAAATGAATAAATTTACTTTTCATTACTCAACTTATGTTTAATAATAAGGAAAAAGCAATAATATCATTAATCTTAGCCACACTCATTTGGGCAAGTACATATTCTGTCGTTAAAATAGGATTAGAAAATATAGCTCCATTCACCTTAGCGTTAATTAGAGGGATTTTAGCGACAATAATCCTCTTAATTTTTTGTATTATTAAAGGATTATTAAAAGAAATTTTTAATTTTATTAAAATACATTTTTGGGTAACTTTATTACTAGGATTACTTGGAATGTTCCTAATACAATCTTTTCAAAATTTTGGACTCAAGTATTCCTCTTCGATAATGGGTGGTATTTTAATAAATGTAAGCCCGATTTTTATATTATTTTTATCTATTGCATTCTTAAAAGAATCTGCAAATCGTAATAAAATTCTGGGAATAATTTTGGGATTTGCTGGAATAATAATTATGACATTAATGGGGGAAAATTTTTCTAATTTTAGCGTCCAAAATACATTTTTAGGAAATATGATGCTACTTGGAGTGGCATTATCTTGGGCTATATATTCAGTTATTACTAAAAAATTCTTAAATGATTTTCAACCTCTAACAATTACTTTTGTTTCTTACTTGGTAGGGACAATATTTTTTGTACCAATCACTCTCATGAGTAGCGATATTAGTGAACTTTATACTTATAGTGTTACTTCATGGATTATTATTTTGTACCTTGGAATATTTGGATCTGCTGCTGCATATTTTCTTTGGAATTACGGAGTCAAATATATCGAAGTTTCGAGAGCCAGTATTTTTCAATATTTATCTCCTTCCATAGCTATTTTGATAGGATTTTTATTCTTGAATGAAAAAATTGATTTTTTTGACATATTAGGAATTATTTTTATATTTAGTGGTATTTATATTGCTGAACGAAAAAATTAAAAATCTAAAATTTAAAATGAAGCCTTAAATATCCTCTTACTTGTCTTAAAATCGGGCTATTAACTTCACTTATTTTGAAAATATTAACAAGTATGTGAGTTTATTTGTTGTTGCATCTTTAAGATTCCTGTTTTCACAGGAATGACACAGAAGTAGAAAGATTCTGGGTCCGCAAACGGACCAAAATGACAGTTAATAAGGATTGATCGTTATTTAAATAACTCAAATCTCTCAGTTAATTTTTCTACTATATTTTTCTTACCAAAAATTAAAACACCTAGATGTTCAACAATTTTTAAATCTTTTTGAGCTATTTCTTTCATAATTTTCTTATCATCTGAAGTTTCAATCATTTCCCTTATAAACTCTGAAATTTCAAGTTCCTGATCTTTTGCAATTTTAATCAAATCTAATATTTCTTTATTTGAATCAGCATTTTTTATCATTATTGCATGCTGAATATTAAGTTTAATATGTTCGTTATCTTTTGTAATAATTGAATCTTGTAATAAAAGCTGTTTCCCACATCTTGCCCCAAAAGCCGCATTAAGATGAGCAATTGTATTCATTTCCTGCCATCTTTCTAAGTTCAAGCCTTTATTTATAACGGCAACAGCAATTTTTGTTTCTTTAGCTTTTTGTGAATCTTTATAATCAGAAGATCTCATCATTGGAAACAAAACCACATCTCTCAAGTTTTCCTGTTCTGTTAGCAAAGTTACAAGGCGATCAATTCCCATTCCAAAGCCAGATATTGGTGGCATGCCGTGTTCCATGGAAATGATATATTCGTCGTCACCTTGCATGGCTTCCGTGTCGCCAAAAGCTTCTGCTTTTTTCTGTTCTTTAAATCTTTCCGCCTGATCAATTGGATCAACAAGCTCTGAATAGGCTTTGACTATTTCCCAACCATTTACAATTAGCTGAAATTGATCAACCATATTAAGATTTTTGTCACTGACTCGAGCAAGTGGCTGTAATGATTTTGGATAATTGTATAGGAAAATTGGACCGGTAATTTTTGGTCTGCAGACTTTTTTGTACAGATGATCAACAATTGTTGGATATAACATTTTATCAACAGCTTCTATTTTAATGCCTTTAACATTAAGTTCTTTTTTCAAAGTTTCTTCGCTGTCAAATTTCATAATATCAATGCCACTTTCTTTTTTCAGAAGTTCAACAAAATCGACTCGAGGCCATGGAGTTGTGAAATCAACTTCTTTTATGTCGCCATCTTTACTTTTTACCTTAATTTTTTTATTTAAATTCAAAGTTTCAAAAATAAAATCAAACATTTTTTCCGTAAAAATCATATTGTCTTCAAAATTCCAGTAAGCACAATAATGCTCCAAATGTGTATGTTCTGGCAAATGAGATGGATCAATCCCTTCATTTCGAAAAGCTTTGCCAAGTTCAAATATTTTTTCAAAACCGCCAACAATCGCCATTTTTAGAGGAAGTTCGTGAGAGATGCGTAACACTAAATCTAAATCCCAGGCGTTATTGTGGGTTTTATATGGGGTTGCCGCGGCTCCAGTGGCATTTTGTAAAAAAGTTGGCGTCTCCACTTCATAAAAATTTTCTTTCCAGTAAAATTGCCTAATGGCTTTGATTAAATTACTTCGAAGTTTAAATCTTTCCAAAGTTTCGTCATTACAAACTAAATCCAAATATCTTTGTCTATAAAGAATTTCCTCATCACAAATTCCATGAAATTTTTCTGGGAGTGGGAGTAGAGCTTTGCCAAGAAATTTCCATTCTTTTGCAAGTAATGTTTTTTCTCCATGTTTGGTTGTGAACATTTCACCTTTTGTACCAATGAAATCTCCCATATCAATATTATCCTGAATAGTTTTGAAATCTTTTTCTCCTATTTCATTTTGACTAAAAGCAAGTTGAATTCGTCCGCTTTCATCTTTTAAAACAATGAAAATTAATTTACCAAAACCTCTAATCATCATTACTCTTCCAGCTAAAGCCACATTTTTTATTCCATTTTCTAAAATTTTAGCTTCAGTACAAAAATGAGTTTTTTCAAATTTTTCTGGATATGGATGAATCCCTGATTTTTTTAAATTTTCAAGTTTTTCAATACGAATTTGACGAAGGTCAGACATTGGGAGTGGTGGAAAAAAGTTAATAGTTGGCAGTTAGCAGATGGCAGAATGGGAAAATGAAAGAAAGTATATTCACTATATAAGATTCTGGTTTTTACTGGAATGATATGCTTGAAATTATCTTGACAAAAAAAGAAAGCAGTAGTGTAATAGATTCTCTTTATTTGGTAAAAATATTTTTATGGAACAATCAGCCGAAATTACCTCCGATCAGATAGTTTTAATGGAAAGACAATTGGCTAAAATTGATTTTTTTGATTTTGATAATGAGCCTAAACCGGATATTTTATATTTAAATCAGCAGATAGAAGTAGTAAGAAATCAACTTTTTAGATATTGGGACGAAAGAACTGAACGAAATGGAGATGAAGAAAGAAGATTTTATTGTCCTTATCGATTGTTAGTTGAAAGGGATGGAGAAAAATGTTATTTACAGCTTACTATCATGATTGATGGGAAAAATTTTGAAGTGTATGGAGATGGTTTTGAAACATTATCAGGTAGTAACCCAACAGCTAAAAATTCAAATCAAGTAAGAGAGGAGGCTTTAAGAAAATTAGCTCAGGTTTATAATATAAAAGAAAATTTACATAAGCGTTTACAAGCATCCCCTGTAACTACAATTCCAAGCGCAAGAGATCAACTTTTTAGATATTGGGATGAAGGAACTGAACGAAATGGAGATGAAGAAAGAAGATTTTATTGTCCTTATCGATTGTTAGTTGAAAGGGGTGGGAAAAAATGTATTTTAACAATTACTGTTAAGATTGACGGAAAAGAATTTGAGATATATGGAGATGGTTTTGAAACATTATCAGGTAGTAACCCAACAGCTAAAAATTCAAATCAAGTAAGAGAGGAGGCTTTAAGGAAATTAGCTCAGGTTTATAAGATAGAAGAAAATTCACATAAGCGTTTACAAGCATTACCTGTAACTACAATTCCAAGTGTAACAGATCAACTTTTTAGATTTTGGGACGAAAAGACTAGACAAAATGGAGATGAAAAAAGAATATTTTTTTGTAAGTATCAATTAAAGAATGGGGGGAAAAGTTATTTAACGTTTACCATCAAGATTGATGGAAACAAATATGAAATACATGGAGATGATTTTGAAACATTATCAGGTGTCAGTTCACAAGCTTTAAATGCACGTCGAGTAGAAGCGGAGGCTTTACAAGCTTTAGCTGATGTTTATGGTATCAAAGAATTGAATTTATATAATAATGATAATTTAATTTTATTAGCTAGAGCTTGTAGTATTTATAAGTCAGTTGAAGATAAATGAAGCATTTTAGACTTTTATTGCTTCAATCAGGGCTTTTGCCTTGTGCAGTGTTTCTTCCCATTCTTTTTCTGGATTGCTGTCGATTGTTATGCCACCACCGGAATGGAAGAAAAGCTGTGAGCTATGAGCTGTGGGCTGTGGGCTGTGAGTTGTGGGCTGTGAGCTGTGGGTTGTGGGTTGTGGGTTGTGAGCGATAGTATGGTGCGGATCATGATGTTGAACAAGCTGCTGTTAAACTTTTAAGTGAATATTATTCTAAAAGGGAAAAAACAATTACTTATATTAATCCTATTCATAACACTGCAATAATAAAATTTTAAACAAAAGCCTGGCGCAACTGACTAGCGGTTGGCTCTTCTTCATGAGTATAATCAATATCATAAAATCTCATCTGTTCTTTCTTAAACATTAACTCCACTCTACCGGTGGAACCATTTCGGTGCTTACGAATAAAAATATCGGTAATGCCTTTTCTTTCGGTATCTTCTTCATAATAATCCTCACGATACATCATCAGCACCACATCAGCATCCTGTTCAATCGCACCTGATTCTCTCAAATCGCTAAGCTGAGGCCGCTTGTCAGGCCTGTTTTCTACGGCGCGAGAAAGTTGTGATAAGGCAATAATCGGGATATGAAGTTCACGGGCTAAGGCTTTCAAGGATCTGGAAATTTCGGAGATTTCCTGCACGCGATTACCCCCATAACTGCTGTTCATGTTGGACATTAATTGCAAATAATCAATAATCAGCATATCCAATCCATGCTCCATTTGTAATCTTCTGGCTTTCGCCCGCAATTCTGGAATAGAACCGGTCAAGGCATCATCAATAAATAATTTATAACTGTTAAGCTCATCCATAATGGTTCCCATCCTGGCAAAATCAGCTTCCGTAAGCTGTCCGGTTTTCATTTTCCAGGAATCTACCTGCAGCAAACTGCAAAACATTCTTTCCACTAATTGTTCCTTGGACATTTCCAAAGACATAATACCGACAGATTTATGTTGCTTAGCGGCATTCTGGGCTACATTCAAAGATAAGGCAGTCTTACCCATGGAAGGCCTGGCCGCAATAATTACCAAATCTGACCCCTGAAACCCGGACAAAATTCGATCCAAACCAGAAAATCCACTCGGAATGCCCAAATATTTCTTGGCACCTTCTTCATCATGCAAATCAGAAATTTTTTCAAAAGTAGTGGCCAAAATTTCTTTGATATGGACAAATCTGTCTTTCAAAAAAGTCTGTGAAACATTAAACAAGGCTTTTTCGGCATCTTCCAAAATCACCTCAGTATCACGATCTTCAGTATAGCCAAGAGAAATAATCGCATTGCCGGCTTTGATCAGTTTGCGTAAAGTCGATTTTTGCTTGATAATCAAAGCATACGGGAAAATATTTTCCGTAGTTACCACGCTATCCGCCAATTCTGCTAAATACAAGTTCCCGCCAATCTGGTCTGTCAATTTCTTATCCTGAAGTAAATTTGCTACCGTCACCAAGTCAATCGCCTGTCTTTTTTGAAATAACTCCAAAATCGCTTCATAAATCAAGGCGTGTTTCGGTTCGTAAAAATCAACGTTTTCCAGTACATCAGCAATTTTGATAATGGCATCTTTATCAATCAGAACACAACCTAGGACATTTTGTTCAGCGTCAACATTATGAGGCGGAAGATTGGTATTCATAGTTAAAACGCAAATTTACATTAGCAGGGGTGGTATGATAATGTTTTCTTATGGGAAAATCAAAGAAAAATCTTGGCGATTATGGCGAAAATCTGGCGGCTCATTTCCTGAAAGCCAAAGGCTACGAAATTATTGATAATCATTTTTGCCTGCGCGGTGGGGAAATCGATTTAATAGCACAAAATGAAAATGAATTAGTTTTTGTAGAGGTAAAAACCAGATTAAACACTAATTTTGGCTATGCCAGTGATTGTGTCCCTCCTTATAAAATCAAAAAATTAATGTACAGCGCGGAAAAATATTTATCGCAAAAACAATTAAAACCAGAAAATTACCGCATTGATGTCGTTGGCATTGATTATGATCACGGCAAATTAGAAATTGAACATATTGTCGATGCCTTAATTTAAGAAAATGATAAATTATTAAATTGCTGATTGTTAAGACTTTTAAACTTTCATTGATTTTTTCAAGGTAATTTTAGGATCAAACGGAAAATGGTTTGAAAAAAAATTAATTTATCGTCAGATGTCATTCCAGATTTAGTCTGGAATCCAGTAGAGGACTAACATCGATAGTGTTTTTTATATTTTATATGGAGGATTAGTTAAAACAAATAATACAAATCTTTCCAGTTAGGATTATCTTTTTCAATTTTAAAAACCGCAAAAACTGCGAAATAAATATCAGAAATTTATAAAAAAATGAATTTTCTTGCTAATTTAAGCTCGCTTTCCCATATAAAAACTTTTTTTTACCGGTTCAAATTTCTCAATGGCATACCTCAGCATCGTTCTAGGCATGCTTTGGCAATGTTTTTTTAAAAAAATCTCTTCCACCTGTAAATCTTTTTTGCCGATTTCGCGTAGCATCCAGCCAACCGCTTTATGAATCAGGTCATGTTTATCCTCCAAAAGTAATTCGGAAATTTTCAAAGCATCGGCAAATTGATTTTCCTTAATAAAAGCAAAAGTGGCCAACACTGCAATTCTCCTTTCCCAAAGATCCCTGGATTTAGCAAATGCGTACAAAATTTTGCGATCATTATTTAATAAAAAATCACCCAAAATCTTCGGCGCGGATAAATCTACTAAATCCCAGTTATTAATATTCTTAGTGTTTTTTAAATAAAAATTAACAATTTCTTGCCTTAAAATTGCATTTTTTTTCGCTTTTTGATACTGAAAAATCAAAATAAACAAAGCGGTTAATCTCTGTTCGTGAAAACCGCTATTGAGAAGTCTCTGCAAATCTACCAATGACAAATCCTGATATTTTCTTGCTAAATTTCTTTGCTCAGGAACCATGATTCCCAAAAATTTATCCCCTTCACCGTATTGCCCTTTCCCGGTCTTAAAAAAACGAGCCAAAAGCCTAGCTCTTTTCGAATTAGTCAAAGCTCGAAAATCCATTTGTAAACTTTCTAGCATGCTTAATTAACAAAAAAAATCAAGAAGAAACATTATCTTTATACTATAAATTTAATCAAACTGATATTGACATACAGCAAGGAACCGTTATCTTATAACCTTCGTAAAACACCTAAATTATGGAGGGAGAAGGACATTTAAGACTAGTGGGAATTTCAGCAGAAAAACCTACTATCACAAAATTAATAAAAATTTTATCGTCTCTTAACTTAGAAAATTATGGAGATAGTCAAACTACTGATCAACAAGATTTTATAACAGGAACAATAGAAGTTTCCTCCAAATTTTTTATTGCTAATCCCCAGGAATATATTTATGTGGAAAGATTAGATTATCCCTCTCATCATGATCAGTTAATAATGAACATAACCGACATGCTCAGTTTTTATGACATAACGGAAGCAGAAGAATCATTGAAATTAGTTACGATATTATTTGGGCTTTCCAGAAACAATATTTGGCAGTTTTTAGAGGCAAGTTTAAAAAGATATCAACAAAAAATACTAATCATTAATTGCGAAACACGAAAATTTTTATTCGTTGATCCAGCAATTTTCAATAAAGTTAAAACAAGAAAGATTAATTTAATGTCCGCCACAGTTAGAAAACTAATAACCGCAGTATCATTGTCTGATTAATGGTTTTTTACTCGGCAGTGTTTCTTCAAAATCTTAATTTTTTCCCGGTATTTCTTATCCATCATTAAATTCATAACCATCTCTAAATCATGAATTATATCTTCCGCTTTTTCCGAACCAACCGAAACCCTCCAGCCATAAGGGGAAATACCAGCCTTAATTTTCTCAGCTTCGTTTAAAAACCGATGCACCATAAACCAGGAATTTTGCACCAAAGTATGAGTTTTCCCAAGGCTTACCGCCAAACAAATAAATGATTGCAGACCAAGAATGTCGCCAAAAGCTTCTGAAATTTCTAGCGCTTCTTTTTGACTTTTCCCAAATTTTTTCTCATCAAATTCAAAATACAAAATCGAACCATAACCTTCGCCGGTATAATATTTATCAGCCATCTGCTTAAATGGCTCCAAGCCTGGATAATTTACAAATTTCACCAAAGGATGTTTTTGCAAAAATTTTGCCAAGACCCAAGCACTCGCAGACTGATCTTTAACCCGGCTATACAAAGTCGGAATACCATGATGCAACACTGCGTCAGCATCAATCGATGACATGTTATAACCCATATCTTTTTGGAATAACAACATTTGCTTAAATTCCGACCAGTCTTTCAAAGATACATATCCCCAGCATACTCCATCCATGCCGCCAGTAAAAAACTTAGTGCCACTATGAACAATGCGTATCAATTTATGAGGATCGCCTTTCATAATTTCAATTGGCTTCTGCAAAATCGGGCTGGCAAAAGTATTATCCACAATAATTTCTTTAATTTTATATTTAAGCGCTAGTTTATAAACCGCCGGTAAATCCACCATGATCATGGTGGGATTGGCAGGCGACTCTAAATATAATTTATAAGGTTTATATTTTTTAATATCTTTCTCCAACTTATCCAAATTCCCAAAATCAGAAGCAATTGACTGGATACCATAATTAGAAAAAATGTGTTCCTGCGCGGCCCTAGTACAGTCATAAATAGGAACGGAATGCAGAACAGTAGCTCCTTTTGGCAAATCAAATAACACCGCCAAATGAGAGGCCGCTACTCCAGAAGGCGCCAAAACCCCTCCTGGCACTCTTTCCAAATAAGAAATAATAGCCGATAATTTCTCATGCTGAGGTGTCCCCATCCTGGCATAGAGATATTTAGCGCCAAAAGGATAGCCGTTAGCATTATCTTTCACTTTCTTTCCATCAAAATCCACAATACTTTGAAAAGCATAACCGCCTAATTCCAAAGTCGGAAATTCAAAAGTCGCGGTTTTGTAATCATAATTATGACTGGGCGCTCGATAAAGTTCACCTTCATGCCATCTGATCTTATCTGAAGCGATTAGGCACTCGCCATTATATTCCGGACCGATAATACAAACTGTTTGATCTGAATATTGATATTTTTTAAAATAATTATCCTTTGACATAAATAAAATAAATAAAAAAACAAAGCCAGTTTACACAGTTTCAAAAATAATTGACAGTATTTTTTAAAACCATATACTTAAGTTCGTAAAGTTTTTACTTGTCCCTGGTCTGTTCGTCTAATGGTTAGGACACCACCCTTTCACGGTGGTAATAGGGGTTCGATTCCCCTACAGACTACCAACACGGGCACTATTAGCACTCAATTCCCTTATACTTAGAAAGAAGGGCAGTCGAATTAAACATGCAAAAATCCTTTATAGGATTAAATTCCTACTAAAAATGTAAGTCAAAAGTTCTATTCCACTAGACTTATAAAGAGTGGGCAGTATTGGCAGTAAGATTTAAATTTTTATAAGCTTCTTATTCAATCTCCTGTTTTTCACTTTTTTTTTGTATCTAATTTTACAGGACCATTATAGTTTCCTAAATAAATCTAAAATTCTATAAACAGAAACCACATCTATCGTTTTTATTTTTTCTGCTATTTCGTAGGCATTTTGTGAAACATTAGAGTCTCCCAACATCTCTACAACAAGCACCCGTGGACTTGTAAGTTTAAAATTAAGCTTTTAATCGGTTTATTTTAAAAGCAACAAACTTAGAGCCATGAATGCCATCCCTCCAACCAATCCATACATTGCAAGATGATGTTCACCGTATTTTTTTGCTGTTGGTAAAAGTTGATCAAGAGATATAAAAACCATTATTCCAGCAATTGCTCCAAAAATTATCCCAAAAGCAATTCCATTAAAAATTGATGAAAGTATAAAATAACCAAGAATAGCTCCTATTGGTTCAGCAATTCCAGATGAGAAAGAATAAATAAATGCTTTTTTACGATTACCGGTAGCATAAAAAATTGGGATGGAGACAGCTATCCCTTCAGGAATATTATGAATAGCTATTGCTAATGCAATAATAATTCCCAATTTTATTTCTTTTAATGAACTAAAAAAAGTAACCATTCCTTCAGGAAAATTATGTATAGCTATTACAAGTGCTGTTAAAATTCCCATTTTAAAAAGTTTTCTGCATTTTTTAGCTAGTTCTTTATCACCTAATTCTTCTACTTTATGTATTTCATGTGGATTTTCAAATGATGGTAATAATTTATCTATTACAGCAACAATAAATATTCCCGAAAAAAATGCTAATATACTTGCCCAATCTCCAACAGTTTGTGTAATGTTTTCAGAAAAATACATTCGTGATTCTGGTAGAATTTCTACAAATGATACATATATCATAACTCCAGCAGAAAACCCAAGAGCTACGGAAAGAAATTTTGTATCTGTACGTTTTGTAAACAGTGCTAAAAGGCTACCTATACCTGTTGATAATCCAGCAAAAAGAGTCAATCCAAATGCTATTAAAATACTTTGAAATTCATCAGTCATAAAACATGTTAAATATTATATTTATTATTATTTTCCTTGATAAATAAAATCATAACTAATGTTGTAATAGGAGCTACCAAAATCAATCCAGCAGTAGAAATTAAAGTCCTTACAATTTCTTCTGCCATGACATCCATACTCAATATATATGACACAGAAAATGACCTTATTGAAAAAAGTAAAAATAATGACAACTCAGCCCCTGTATATGCTAAAACAAGAGTATTAATAACAGCAGAAATATGATCTTTGCCTATTATCATTGCTTCTTTAAACAAATCCATACTTTTTATTGATGGATTTTTTAATGCTAAACTATGTACTATAGAGGCTTGTGTAATTGCAATATCATCAAGTATACCTATAGCGGCAATAATAATCCCGCCTATAATTAAGCCAATCAGATTTATTTTTTGATCTGATTCTAAACTCAAATACATTGTTTCTTCGCTATTAATACCTGAAAAATTTAAATGATGAATAACATAATTTGCTGTAATACTGACAAAAATTAATGTAATTATTATGCCTAAAAATGCAGAAATTGATTTTTTACTTAACCCTTCGGATATATATATAACACCCATTAAAATTACAATTGCTCCAATTAAAGAAATCAGAATAGGATTCATTCCGTTGTATATTGATGGAATAATAAAGCCTATGATGATTGCTAAACTGAAAATTAGACCAATTAAAGAATATATACCTTTATATCCAGTAATAAGTATCAATAATAAAGAAAAAATAATTGTTAAATATATAATACCATTTGTTTTGTATGTATTTATTAGTGTAAAATTTTGTTCATCATTATATGTAAATTCCTGTAAAAATATTTTATCGTTTTTTTCTAGCGGAATAAAATCATTGAAAACCCTTTTTACAATTAACTGATCATTATATTTAATTTCTACATTTAAATCTTGTGTATATATTATCTCACCATTATCATTTTGTGCTTTTTCTTCATTAATTATGTCCAAAATTTTTCCTTCATATATTAAAAATTCAGAATTATTTTGTATATTTTTATTATTATAATTATTTATTTTGAAAAAAATAAATCCAATTGAAAGAAATAAGATTAGAATAATTATAAAAATATTTGGTTTTTTAGTATCTGAATGACTATACATTATATTAATACTCAATAATTAAAATAATACCCATAATAAACATAATAATACCCGCAATTAAGTGCAATATCTGTAAATTTTTTGTTCTGATTTCTTCAACTTTTTCTGTATTTAGACCAAAATAAACTCCTATAGTAATAGCAATCATTGGTAATACAAAAATAATATTATATAAAATTAAAAATAATAAAGCTTTAAAATAAGTTGTTTTTTCTCCCAACATACCAATAATTACAATATAAGGTCCGCTTGTGCATGGCAATAAGAAAAGACTCACTAAGAATCCAATAAAAAAAGCTCCAATAGGTCCAGTAATTGAATGTATTAAAGCTTTTAATTTTGGTCTCCATGATAAAGGAACTTCCATAAGAAAAACCTTACCATACCAAAAATAATCTTTTAAATTTAAAATTCCAATAATAATGGCTAAAGTACCAATAATTTTTATAAATATTTCTGAAGTTTCTATATTAGCCATAATTGAATAAAGACCTAATCCCATTAGTAAGTAAGATATAAAAATTGAAATGGAAAAAGCTATACCAGAAAATAGAGCTCTTTTTTTCCCTTTAGCATATAAAACTGTACTCATTAATATGATTAATACCGCAAATGCACATGGATTAATGGCATCAACTAATGCAGCACTAATAAGTATTGGAATTGTAAGTATATTATTGTTTTGAGATTTATATTGTTCTTTTTGTGTATCATTTTTTTCAATATTTTTTGTTTTTAAATTTTCTAAATAAGAAATAATTGAAGTGTCTCCAACATAATATTCATTTTGTCCTATATATAAAAATGGTACTCCTCTTTGAGATAATGCTATATCATTATTTTCACATATTTTATTAAACTCCTGTGCATTTTCAACATTTTGATAAATTTCTTTTTTTTCAATTTCTAAATTAATATTATTTTCTTTTAAATATTGTTCAATGTTTGCACAATGTGGACAGCCTTTCCCATAATATAAAATTGCTTTATCATTGTTAGCAGAAATTATATTAGTAAAAATCGTTGTTAATACAGAAACTATAAAGAAAAAAAATATTTTTTTTATCATATTTAATATTATAAATTAAGATAGCAATTTAATGTTTAGAATTATTTAATAATTTTAATAGCAAAACCTTTTACAATTGCTTGTCCTATTTTTTTTTGTGCAGAAGATAAAATCCTTTGTAAAGTACTTTGTGATGTTTCCATTTTTTTGGCGGATTCTATTTGATTAAGCTCTTCAGTATATTTTAACCGCAAAGTTTCCCATTCTTCATGTGTTAATTCAATAATTTCTAAAGAATGTAATGGAATACCTTGCGGTTTATAAAAAGTAACATTTGGATTTAACCTAATTTTTCTACACAATCTTGGTCGAGGCATTATTTTACAATTTTAGATTCTTCTTTAAGTTGACGAATATTTGCAAGTTTATTCTCTAGGAATTTTTCTTGTTCTTCAAGAGATACTGAATTTCGAAAAAAACCTTTTGTGCAACATCCTCCTTTCCTGCCCATTCCTTGCCCACGCCCCATACCTCTTCGAATAGAGCCTAACATACCTGACTGCTGATTGCCAACACAAGAACCTAATTTTTGTCCTGTCATAGAACCTTGTCCATCTGGACCAGTTTTATCAAAATTTGGCATAAAATTTTAATTAAAAAATAAAAACTATAATGAATATATACCCAAAATTAATAAAAATCAATATGATCCATTTGAAATTCCACCATTTTTGACGAAAATCAAATAAACATGGTTGGTTAGGGTTAGTATAGGAGAGAATCAAGTAAATGTTACATGAGAAATAATGGTAAGAATATTGATTAAGCTTTGAAGTATAATTATATATTTCTTTAGATATTGCGGTTGTTGCGGTATACATAATTTTAAATTTAAAAAATAAAAATATGTATACCACTAACCCCTTCCATTAAAAATGCTTTGGGCTTTTTTGCCAAAGTCAACTCTTTTTTGATGTTTTTGTTTTCTTGCTCTATTTCTGAGCGACAATATGTCGCTCCATCTACTATTTATCAGCATTTCCACTTAATTACTTTTTAGAATTGGTGGAACTTCAAACTTTCCATTCGTAATGTAGCAATGCCAGCTCTAAACCAATAAATCCACCCAATTTCCAAAAACCCGAGACATCCTTTTTTATAGTGTCTCATTTGTCTCATTTTGAAATTTTCAAAAACATAAAAAGGGTACTAGACCGGAGTGCTCTACCATAATGGGCATTATAGGCACTCAATTCCCTTATACTTAGAAAGAAGGGCAGTCGAATTAAACGTGGGCGGAATCTTTTGTGGGATTAAAGAGCATTTTATGGCAGCCTTGCATCTGATATTTTGTGCAGGTTTCTATTCGCCATTCAAATTAATATTAATCAAATCATAACAAAAAGACCATAATTCTTTAAGTCATGGCCCAAAATTT
>MFXK01000014.1 GCA_001788835.1 Candidatus Peregrinibacteria bacterium RIFOXYB2_FULL_33_20 | reverse complement strand
AAAGATAGAATGGCTTTACGAAATCCTAGAAAACTCTGGAAAAGAAATTGTATTAAATGTAATGCGGAGATTCAAACTACTTATGCGCCTGAAAGAAAGGAGATAGTTTATTGCGAGAAGTGTTATTTAGAAAGTGTGTATTAAAATTTAAAATTTTTTCAATGTCTATTCAATTTCGTTTACTTAAAACAGGATATAGAAACGCAACTTTTAATATGGCGTTTGATGAAATTTTAATTAAAAAAATTAAAACAGGGAAATCTTTGCCAGTATTACGATTTTATGGATGGAAGCCACAGGCGGTTTCAATTGGATATTTTCAGTCTTTGAAGTCTGAAATTGATGAAGAAAAAGCTAAGGAATTGGCAATTGATATTGTTCGCAGGCAAACTGGAGGTGGTGCGGTTTTTCATGCTGATGAAATTACCTACAGTATTCATATTCCTTTAGATTTAAATTTAGTAGCTGTAAATATTTTAGAAAGTTATAAAAAAATATGTGGTGCAATAATAAAAGGTTTGAAAAATTTGAAAATAAATGCTGAATTTGCTCCTTTAAATGATATTTTGGTTAATGGTCAAAAAATATCAGGTAACGCCCAAACCCGCAAACAAGGGATTATTCTTCAGCATGGGACGATTTTGAAATCTGTTGATGTTGATAAAATGTTTGAAATTCTAAAAGTCCCGAATGAGAAATTAAAAGGTAAATTAATTTCTGATGTTAAACAAAGAGTTACTTCAATATCTCAGCATTGTGCAAATAAATATTCTTTTGATGATGTTGTTGAAGCATTAACATCAGGTTTTGTGTCTGAATTTACAAATGTTGATTTTGTTGATTCATTCTTAACAGATGAGGAAGAACAGGATGTTTTGAATTTAGCTAAAGAAAAATATTCAAAAAATAACTGGAATTATATGAGATAAAGTTTATAATCAGACCGTTTAATTTTTAAAAAATCATGAAAAAATGCTTCTAAAAACTCCACTTAATGAAGTACACAAAAAGCTTGGAGCACGTATGGTTGATTTCGGGGGATGGGAAATGCCTGTAGTATATACAAATCAAATTGAAGAGCATCATGCAGTTCGTAAATTTGCTGGTATTTTTGATGTTTCTCACATGGGCGAAATTATGTTTACAGGGAAAGATGCTTTTAATTTAATTCAAAAACTTGTTTCAAGGGATATTTCCGCTATGGATAATGGTAAAGTTATGCTTTGCGTTCTTTGTAATGAACAAGGTGGAATTATTGATGATTTAACTGTTTATAAATTTAATGAGGAAAAATATATGTTGGTTGTAAATGCCGGGACTCAAGAAAATGATTATCAATGGATGATACAGCATAAACAAAATTTTGATGTTGAAGTTAAAAATGTCAGTTTTGAAATTACTAAACTTGATCTTCAGGGGCCAAATGCCCAGAAAATTTTACAAAAATTAACAAAAGAAGATTTAAATGAAATAAAAAGATATAGATTTAAAGAAATTTTAATTGATAACGTTGAAATGATTGTTTCAAGGTCGGGATATACTGGTGAAGATGGATTTGAACTTTATTTTCTCAATCAATATGCAGAACAAATTTGGAATAAAATTATGGAAATAGGCAAAAATGATGGCCTTATTCCATGCGGTTTAGGTTCAAGGGATACTCTGAGAACAGAATGCGGGATGATGTTGTATGGACATGATATTGATACAAACATGACTCCATTTGAATCTGTTTATGGTTTTGCCGTATCTTTGAATAAAAATTTCATTGGAAAAGAAGTTTTGGAAAAGCAAAAAAATGAAGGGACAAAAAAGAAATTAGTTGGATTTGAAATGATTGATAGAGGCATCGCAAGACAGCATTATTCAATATTTAAAAATGGAGAAAAAATTGGTGAAGTGACTAGTGGCACGCCATCTCCAACTTTGAACAAAAATATAGGTATGGGCTATGTTAGGACAGAAGATGCGATTGTTGATAGTACAATTGAAATTCAAATAAGAGATAATTTTGCAAAAGCAAAAATTGTTTCTTTACCATTTTATGTGAGAACTAAGAACTAAGTTGAAAGAATTAAGTTAAATTTTTTCTTAGCTCTTAATTCTTAGCTCTTAATTCTTAGCTCTTAATTCTAATCTATGAAAAACTATAATATTCAGGACGCTTTATTTTATACAAAAGAACATGAATGGGTAAAAATTGATGGAAGTCATGCCACAGTTGGAGTCTCAGATTATGCGCAGGATTTACTTACAGATGTTGTGTTTGTCGAACTTCCAAATGTGGGGAAAGAAGTAAAACAATTTGGTCAGGCTTGTGTTGTTGAATCAGTAAAATCTGTATCTGATGTGTATTCGCCAGTTTCCGGTAAAGTTACTGAAATTAATAAAGATTTGGAATCAGCGCCTGAATTAATAAATAATGATCCTTATGGTAAGGGTTGGATATACAAACTTGAAGGTGTAAATGAATCAGAAAAATCAAACTTAATGGATGCTACGAAATATAAAGAATTTATCGCAGGTTTAGCACATTAAAATTTAGAATTTAAAATTTATCTCATGCCTTACATCCCTCATACACAAAAAGAAACAGAAGAAATGCTAAAAGCAATTGGTGTCTCAAAAATTGAAGATTTATTTGATGCAGTGCCTTCTAATTTGTTACAAAAAGGATATTACAATCTTCCAGAAGGATTAAATGAGCAGAAAACAAAAGAAAAAATATCTAAAATTGCAAAGAAAAATAAAAATGCAGAAATGAATTTTTTAGGAGGTGGGATGTATAATCATTATATCCCAGCGCATGTGCCATATCTTGCCGGAAGAGGTGAATTTTATACAGCTTATACTCCATACCAACCAGAAATAAGTCAGGGAATTTTGCAGTCTATTTTTGAATATCAGACAATGATAACAAGATTGACTTCTATGGATGCCACAAATGCTTCAATGTATGATGGATCCTCTGCGACTGCTGAAGTTTGTTTGATGACCGCAAGCATAACAGGTAGAAAGAAAGTTTTAGTTGGACGGAATGTGAATCCGCAATATAGAGAAGTGATGAATACTTATTGTAAAGCAAAAGACCTTGAGATTAAGGAAATTCCGTTTGATATGGGATCAGGGGAAATAGATCAGGAAAAATTAAGGCAATTGATGGATGAAAATACTGCCGGAGTTTTTGTACAAAGTCCAAATTTTTTTGGCGTGGTTGAGGACATGAAAGAAATTTCAAGCAAAGTTAAAGCTAAAGGGGCAATTTCAGTTCAAATTGTAACTGAAGCTTTATCTTTGGGTTTATTGGTGCCACCAGGGGAGAATGGAGTTGATATTGTGGTTGGTGAAGGACAGAGTTTTGGATTGGATGTTTCAGCCGGAGGTCCAGGTTTTGGATTTTTGGCGACAAAAGAACAATATATGAGAAAACTTCCGGGAAGAATAGTTGGCCAATCAGAAGATAGCGATGGTAAAAAAGCATATGTTTTGACTTTGCAGGCTCGTGAGCAACATATTCGAAGAGAAAAAGCCACTTCCAATATATGTTCAAATCAGGCTTTGTGCGCTGTTAGAGGTTTAATATATTTAGCAACTTTAGGTAAAAAGCTGAAAGATTTGGCTATGTTAAATCATAAAAATGCACTTTATTTTCAAAAACTTTTAAATGGGAAAAAAGTTTCTAGATTATTTAGCTCATCATTTTTTAATGAGTTTGTGGTAACTGTAGATAATGCTTCAGAAATTTTAAAGAAACTTAGAAAAAATTCTATTGCTGGAGGAATTAATTTAGAAAAATTTTATCCAGAATTTAAAGATAAAATTTTAATTTGTGTCACAGAAATGATTGATAAGCAGGCGATGGAAAAATATTTGGGAAGTTTATAGTTATTAATTTTTAGCTAAATTTACTGTTACATATTCACACCTTTATACCTTCACAATTATGCAAACAATTTTTGAAAAATCAGTAACAGGCCGATCTGCTTGTCAGATTCAAAAACCAATGTCGGAAGAAACTGAATTGAAAGAATTTCGATTAACTTTGGATTTGCCTGAGTTAAGTGAATTGGACATTGTCAGACATTATACGGCTTTATCTAAGAGAGCTTTTGGAGTGGATGATGGATTTTATCCATTAGGCTCATGCACAATGAAATATAATCCAAAAATAAATGAACTTGCTTGCAATTTGGAAGGGTTTACTCAATCACATCCATTAGATGAAACAGAAAATATGCAAGGGACACTTGAAGTTATTTATAGCACTCAGGAATATTTGAAAGAAGTTACAGGATTTACAGGACTTACTTTGGAACCTACAGCTGGAGCTCATGGTGAATTAACAGCTTTAATGATGATCAAGGCTTATCATTTAGATCGTAATGATACAAAACGTAAGAAAATTTTGATTCCAGACAGTGCACATGGTACAAATCCTGCTTCTGCGGCTATGTGTGGATTTGAATGTATAGAAATTCCTTCAGATAAAGATGGATATGTAGACCTTGCTAAACTTTCCGAGCTTGTGAATGATGAAACCGCAGGGTTGATGTTAACTATTCCAAACACAGTAGGTCTTTTTGATAAGAATATATTGGAAATTTCAAAAATTCTTCATGAAAAAGGAGCCTTGCTTTATATGGATGGAGCAAATTTGAATGCCATTTTGGGCATAGTAAAACCTGCGGAAATGGGAGTTGATTTGATGCATATTAATTTACATAAGACTTTTTCAACTCCACATGGCGGAGGAGGTCCTGGTGGAGGTTTTGTTGGTTGCGTAAAAGATCTTGAAGCATATTTGCCAGCACAAAGAGTTGTTAAAGATGGCGATAATTTTAAATTAGATTCAAATTTTCCAAAATCTATTGGAAGGGTGAGAGCATTTTTTAGTAATTTTGGAGTAATAGTTAGAGCCTATACATATATGTTAAGTTTAGGGAAAGAAGGGACTCAAAGAATAGGCAGATATGCAACTTTGAATGCGAATTATATTAGGGTAAAACTTTCGCAATATTATAATTTACCTCACAAAGTTAATTGTATGCATGAAGTTGTGTTTAATGATGAAGTACAGGCTCAGTATGGCGTTAGCACCATGGACATTGCCAAAAGACTGCTTGATTTCAAATATCATCCACCAACGATTTATTTCCCTTTAATTGTGCATGGAGCTTTGATGATTGAGCCAACAGAAACAGAAAGCAAACAAACTATGGATGAATTTATTGATGTAATGATCCAAATTGCGCATGAAGCAAAAGCAAGTCCTCAAATGCTTCATGATGCTCCGCACACAACTGTTGTTAAGAGGGTTGATGCGGTAAAAGCGGCCCGAAATCCAGTGATTGTTTGTAATATGTGTTGTAGCTGAAGAAAGCTTTTAGCTGTTAGTTTTTAGATATTTTTTATTATGCAAAAAAAAATTGAATTTGTTTATTTAAAAAACACTTCCGCAATTAGTTTGAGTGGGAATTTTTGTGCTTTGAATTGTAAGCACTGTAATAAGCATTATCTCAAACATATGAAAACCATTAATGATAATTTGCCTTCAAATACAAGGAGCGTTTTAATTAGTGGTGGATTGGATAAAGAGGGAAAATCTTTTATTAAAAAATTTGCAAAAAATCTTTTGGAATTAAAAAAATCTCATCATTATAAATTTAATGCTCATATTGGATTTCCAGATGAAAATGAAATTGATGAAATAAAAAATATTATTGATGTAGTTAGTTTTGATTTAATTTCAGATGAAAAAGTTGTGAAAAAAGTTTATGGACTTCATAAAAATAAAGAAGATTATATAAATCTATATAAAATTTTAAAAGCAAAAAAAATACCAGTTCATCCTCATATTACAATTGGGATTGATGAAGGTAAAATACATTGGGAATATGAAGCCATTGATATTTTGAAAAAACTTAATGCTGATAAATTGGTTTTGAATGTATTTATTCCAACTAAAGGTACTGTTTTTGAAAACGCAGCAAAACCTGATTTAGATGAAATAAGAAAAGTTTTCAAATATGCAAGAAAAATTTTTAAGAATAAAATCCTTATTTTGGGTTGTATGAGGCCATATGGGCAATATAGGGCTGATTTGGATAAAATTGCTGTGGAAGAAAATTTTGACAGGATTGTTCACCCAACTTTGATGGCTAGAAGGCTGGTAGAAGAAAAAAATTTTGAAATTAAATATTTATATGAATGTTGTGTGATGGATTAATTCTTAGTGTCATTCCTGTGAGAACAGGAATCTCCTACTATTAAAATTAAAGATTCCTGCTTTCGCAGGAATGACAGGTGCTATGCAAAATTTACAAAAAATTCGGGTTTCGATTGGGTCAGCCGGAGTTTTGGGTTTGAAAAAAATTAAGACAGGCAGAGATACAAAAACGGTTTTTTTGATGAATAGCGGGAAATGTGAATATAATTGTAGTTTTTGTTCGCAAGCCAAATCAAGCAGTTCAAAAGAAAGCATGTTGTCTCGGATTACCTGGCCTGAATATGATGTAAATGAAGTAGTTGATGCTTTAGAAAAAAATAAACAGAATTATTCAAGAATTTGTATGCAGGTTGTAAATACAAAAGATTTTTTCGAACAAATTCCTTTAATTGTAAAAAAAATTAGGGAGAAAAACAAAAAAGTTAAAATTGCTATCACTATTCGAACCTACAAAATGCAAGATATTGATTTGTTGTTTGAATTGGGGGTGAATGAGATTGGTATTGCTATTGATGCCATAGATCCAGTTAAATTTCGTGAAATAAGAGGAGGAAATTTTGACTTTCATAAAAAATTTATTTTAAAAAGTTCTAAAAAATATCCAGGGAAAATAGCGACACATTTAATTATTGGACTTGATGAAACAGAAAAACAGGCGGTTGAATTGATGGAAGAATTACATAAAAATAAAGTTATTCTTGCGCTTTTTGCATTTACACCAATTAGAGGATCAAAATTTGAGAATTTACAGGCACCAAATATTTCAAGTTATAGAAGAATTAAAGTAGCTGAATATTTAATAAAAAATAATTTAAATAAAAACTTTAAATTTAACAAAAAAAATCAGATAATGGATTTTGGTATAGAAAAGTTGCAACTTTTTAAAATTTTAAAAAATTCCAATGTTTTTGAAACTTCAGGATGCAGTGATTGTAATCGGCCATATTATAACGAAAGAGCGGGAGATAAAGAACTTTTTAATTACCCGTTTAAATTAAATCAATCTCAATTTAAAAGAGTTTTTGAAACAATTTTTAATTATTAAAATTTTCAGATGTACGATTATGAAATTATAATAATAGGAGGAGGTCCTGGAGGGACTAAATGTGCATCAGTTTTGGCAAAAGCAAATAAAAAAGTGTGTCTGATTGAAAAAGAAGCTTTGGGTGGCGCGTGTCTTAATCGAGGATGTATACCATCAAAAACATATTTATATTTTGGCGAATTACTTGATTCAATAAAAAAAGCAAAACGATTTGGTATTCAAGGACCAGATCCAGTGATTAATTGGGAGGATGTGAAAAAGAAGAAAGATATGAATATGAAAATTTTACAAATGGGTTTATCAAATTCTTTAAAATTATCTGGAGTTACCATGTTACAAGGAATAGGTGAATTAATTTCAAAAAATGAAGTAAAAGTTAAGATGGAAAATGAAGAGAAAATTATTTCAGCTGAAAAAGTAGTTTTGGCTTTGGGCAGTAAGCCATTTTTCCCGGCAATGATAAAAAGAGGAAAGCATGTGATAACTAACAGAGAAATTTTAAATTTGGACAAATTACCACAAACACTTGGAATTATTGGTGGTGGTGTAATTGGGGTTGAAATGGCTTCAGCTTTTTCTAGTCTTGGTTCAAAGGTGACAATTGTTGAAAAACTTCCTGGCTTGATACCGACTCAAGATACAGAAATTTCAAGCTATTTAAAGAAATCTTTAGAAAAAAAAGGTATTGAAATACATTTGAATGCGGAAGTAATGAATTGTTTGGATAAAGAAAATTCTGCCGAAATGACTGTAAAATTTGAATCAGGAGAAGAAAAATTATTAAGTTTTGAGAAAATTTTAGTGGCCATTGGCAGAAGGACTGTTTATGATTTAAATTTATTAAAAAAAATAGGTATTGAAAATGACGGAAGAAGGGTTCTTTTAAATCAGAATTTACAGACTAATTTGGAAAATGTTTATATGATTGGAGATAGCGCTTGGAGGAATTTAACTGCATATGGCGCTGAAAAAGAAGGGGAGTTTGTGGCAAAACATATTTTAGGATTAAATTCAGAAATAAATTATGAGTTAATGCCTGTCACAATTTTTTCTCATCCTGAAGTTGGACAATTGGGCTTGACTGAACAAGATCTACAAAAAAAAGGGATAAATTATGAAGTTAAAAAAAGTGAATATGCTTCAAATGCAAAAGCTTTGATAATGAATGAAAGAGATGGTTTTGCAAAAATTATTATTGAAAAAACCACTTCTAAAATTTTAGGTGTTCATATAATTGGGACTCAAGCAACTGAAATAATACATCAGGCAATTCTCCCAATCATGCAAGGATTTACTGTTGAAAAATGGCTTGAAGCAACATGGTCGCACCCAACACTTTCAGAAATTTTGAAAACTGCTTTGGAATAGTATAATTGTTGTATTACTTTGTTGTATTATTAGTAATCCCCTGTAGTTCTTCTAGTTTTTGTAAGGCTTGAATTGGTGTTAAGTTATTTATATTCAGAGTTCTTAGAGTTTTGATAGCCTGATGCTCATGTGGTAGGTGTGCCGTAAATAAACTGGTTTGGTTATCAGGGATTTGGTTTTTGGTTCTATGTTTGGAAATAAAGTTATTTTCTTTTTCCCGATCAGTTTCTAAATTTTTTAAGATTTCATCAGCTCTTTTGATAATCTGTTTTGGCAGGCCGGCGAGTTTGGCCACTTCAATGCCATAGCTTCTGTCAATACCGCCGGTGACTACTTTGTGTAAAAAAACCACGCCATGTTCATTTTCAATGACCGCTACGCTTAAATTGAAAGCTTTCGGCAGTTTTTCTGCGATTTCAATTAGTTCATGATAATGTGTGGCAAAAAGCGTTTTGGCTTGAATTTGGTCATGCAGATATTCAAAAATCGCCCAGGCAATGGAGAGTCCGTCGTAAGTGGAAGTGCCTCGGCCAATTTCATCCAAAATAATCAAACTTTTGTTGGTAGCATTGTGCAAAATATTAGCTGCTTCCTGCATTTCTACCATAAAAGTACTCTGACCTTTGTATAAATTATCGCTAGCGCCGACTCGAGTGAAAATACGATCAATGACGCTGATTTTGGCCTTGTCTGCCGGCACAAATGAACCAATTTGGGCCAGTAGCACTATTAAAGCCGTTTGTCTTAAGTAAGTGGATTTTCCTGACATGTTAGGACCGGTAATTAAGGCGATTGATTGTTGTTCGTTACTTAAAATGACATTATTGGGGACAAAATTATTGGTTTCCTGAGTTTCAATTACTGGATGGCGGCCGGCCATGATTTCTAAAGAACCATCTGTTATGATTTCTGGTTTAACATAGTGTTGCTTGGCTGCGATTCTGGCAAGATTTAGTAGAACATCTAAAGTGGCCAGACTAGCCGCTGATTGTTGGATAGTTTGGATTTCTCTGGCCATTTGTTGTCGCAAATTCAAAAATAATTGATATTCAATTTCAATAATTTTTTCTTGAGCGCCTAAAATTTTATCTTCATATTCTTTCAATTCAGGGGTAATGAATCTTTCGGCGTTAACCAAAGTTTGCCGGCGCATATAATCTTCAGGGATTTTTTTTAAATGAGTTCTGCTAATCTCGATATAATAGCCAAATACTGAATTGAATCTGACTTTTAGAGACTGAATGCCAGTTCTGGCAATTTCTTTTTGTTGCAAATTTTGAATCAGTTCTTTGTTGTTTTTTGTTAGGTTTTTAAGTTCATCCAGCTCTTGGTTATAGCCTTCCTTGATCATACCACCTTCTTTTAGCATGGCACTTGGTTCGTCGAGCAACGCTTGATCCAAAGTCTTAATCAACGAGTTGAAATCGTTTAGATTTTGTTGATTATTTTGTAGAATTTCACTTTTAACCTGGCTTAAAGATTTTTTAATAGGAGGGATTTTTTTCAAAGATTCGCGCAAGCCCAGTAAATCTCTGGCATTAGCGCTTTGACAGCCGATTTTTCCTAAAAGCCTTTCGATATCCAAAATTCCTTTTAGCAAATCCTCCAAATCCGTCCTTAAGTTACCATTATGGAATAATTCTGAAACTCCATTTAATCTATAGTTTATATTGGCAACTTTAATTAAAGGTTTCAAAAGCCATGATCGAATTTTTCTGCCTCCCATGGCCGTCAGAGTATCATCAATTACGGAGATCAACGCGCCATCCTTTTTACCTTCCCTGATTGTATACATAAGTTCTAAATTCATAATAGTTGCCTCGTCCAAAATCATATAATCTAGGTTTTGATAAATTTTGATTTTATTGATATGTTCAAGATTGCTTTTTTGAGTGTCTTTAACATAATGTAAAAGATTGCTTGCCGCTTGAACTGAAGCGCTAAAGTTTTTCAAGCCAAAGCCTTCTAAGTTTTGTACCTTAAAGTGTTCGCATAAAACTTCTGGGGTTTCAGAATTTTTGTCTATTACAGTGAGATGTAAAAATTTAAATTTTTCAAAAAAGTCAATCAGAGGTTTTTCCGTTAGAAATTGATGATTTAAGATTAATTCTGCGGGTTTAAGTTTAATTAATTCCGCTTCCAAAGCATCTAGCCCTTGGAGTTCACACACTTGGAATTCGCCGGTAGTGATATCAGAAAAAGCCAGGCCGAAAATGTTTTTGGAGATATCCAAAGATGCTAAAAAATTATTACTTTTTTCATCCAGCAAATATTCGTCAAAAGTCGTGCCGGGCGTAATAATTTTGATTACATCTCTATCCACAATCCCTGGCAAGTTGGGGTCGCTTAATTGTTCGCAGATGGCAATTTTTTTTCCAATTCTGGTAAGGCGGTTAATATACCTTCTGGCGGCATGATAAGGGACTCCACACATGGCTACTTTGCTTTCATCTTGACCACGGGAAGTTAAAGTTAAGCTTAAAAGTTTAGATACTTCTAAGGCATCATCGCCAAACATTTCATAAAAATCTCCTAGCCTGAAGAATAAAATGCAGTCAGCATATTTTTCTTTCATATCAAAATACTGCTTAAGCATTGGTGTTAGTTTGCTTGGTTTGACCATGAATTTTTCAATTAAGCTAAGGCTTAAAATTTACTATTTACAAGTGGTAAATGCAAGTTTTGGGGATCAAGCAAAAATAGTTTGAAGAAATTTTGATTTATCGTCAGCCGTCATTCCTGCGAAGGCAGGAATCCAGTAGAGGACTAACTTCGATAGTGTTTTTATATTTTATATGGAGGATTAGTTAAAACAAATACGTTTACTAGCAATAATATACACAAAATAAGTTTTATCCATAAATAATCATTATACTTACTGGATTCCAGTCTTCACTGGAATGACCTTACGACAAATAATATCCATCATTTCTGGTTTTTTCATGAATTTTTAAAATAATTTCTTCAAACTATTTTTTGCTTGATCCAGTTTTGGGAATTAGTGGGTTTTTGAAACTTTTTTTGTTTTTACTGGTGTAGGTAGATGTAAAGTTCATAAATTTAGATTTTAAAAATATTATGAACTTTAAAATTTTATTAATAATTCATCTTTATATGAAAAAAAATAGTAAATACCTAGCTGGTATTCTGATTGGTACGGTCATGGCTAGTTCAGTGGCTTTAGCGGCTTCTGAAAATGTTTTACCAAAATTTCCTCAAGGGCCGATTTATCAGATTTTTAACGCAGTGACTGAATTTAAGTTGGACATGAGTTTGAAAGATATTAAGTCCCATGTTTTAGCTGGTGATTTAAAAGAAACTTTGGAAGTAAAAGGTGTTGATGTTGAGGGATTGCAAAGTAAATTCAGAGCTAGAGCTAAAGAAGTGTTAGCTTTAAATGATATTTCCGTCAAAATTATCCATATTGATAATGGTGCCGAATATCAGTTGTCATCCGATACGAATGAAAAATTTCTTAACAGAATTGTTATTCTTGAGGCTCGGGCAAAGTATTTCAATGCTAATCATCCTGATGCTCCATTTACAGTTTCGGCCAGCCGTGAAGGTAACACAATTTACCTTGACATAAATGGTAAAAGTAGCGAAGCTGTGGCTAAAATTCAGGATCGCATTCCTGCTACAAATCAGCAATAAATAAGCATTAAAATTCGTTTAAATTAGAGGGCTGGGCCAAAATGGCGCAGCCCATTTTTGTATTAATTTTTAATCATTTTTATGGTAAAATATTTAGATTATTTAAATTTGTTTTCATAAAAATGTCTTTTTTTAGAAATAATTTTTTGAAAGGTTTAGTTCTAAGCGCTATTTTTGTGACTTTTAGTTCGATTCTGATTTTTAGTATCAATTATGCGCAGGGATTTTACTTGACAAGATTAGCTTATTTAAATTTGAACGGTCAGATTGATGAGTTACAAACACCAAAAGTTAGAGGAGCCACTCCTGAGGTCAACACTCCTGAAGAACCTCAAATTATTATTGATAGTGATGAAAAAGTTCAGTGCAATGATAGTTGGCAATTAACTGATTATAAGGCTGATTTAGTGGGTTATGTTTTTGATCAAGAATTTTTGCAAACTAACAACGAGGCGATTGTTTATTTGTATATAAAAAACAGCGGCCAGTCCAGCTGGTATGGAATAAATTCAGGTTGTAATTTAACTGTACAGATGGGAACAGAAAAATCGCGGGATAGATCCAGCGTCTTTTTTAGCGATGCAGATAATTCTAATTGGCTTAATGATGGGCAAAATAATCGCCTGGTTCTGATTCAGGACGAAGTTAAGCCTGATCAAATTGCTTTGTTTAAATTTATGATTAAAACTCCGATTAAAGCTGGTATTTATCGAGAATTTTTTGATTTGTTAATGCCAAGTTTAGGTTGGTTTAATCGGGTTTTTAGTCTTGATATTTCTGTCGGGGATATTAAGGATGGTGATGCCGATAAAATTAGTATTGCCAATATAACCAGTTCTACGGCTAATTTTGGTGATGATAAAAACGTTGAAATTGATTTGGGGTCGCAGGAAATGTATTTGCGATACGGAGAAGAAAGATTTTATAAATTAAGAATAAGTAGTGGTAATCCTTATAAACACCCGACTCCTAAAGATCATTGGGAAATCGCTAATAAACAGGAATTGCGTATTAGTAATATTGGAACGCCTTATCGTATGCCATTTTGGATGGGCTTAAGCCGCAAAGGCTATGGATTTCAGGGTTATGGATTACATGGTTTGCCATATTTAGTAAATGCTAAAGGTTATAAATATTGGGATGAGGTGAACGAACCAGGAAGCCATTTAGGCAAACCGGTAAGCCATGGCTGTGTACGCATGGAGCCAGTATCAGACAAACTCGTCTGGGATTGGACGGAGATAGGGACGGAAGTCTGGACTCACTAATTTTATTTAAACTTTAACTTCAAATGCTCTTTAAATTAATACATATGCGAAAATATAGAATCCCATTGTCTTTACTTACGGCTATTTTCATAATTGCTGTGATTGGAGGAAGTATATATAGTTATTTCATCCTTAATACCTTTGCGGCCGTAAATGAATGTGTTATTTCTTCAAGTCAAACATATGGACAGGCAGATTTAAATACATGCGCTGGAGGGACGATGGATAATTTAACTATTAATGGAGGAGTAATTTTGACCCTTACTGAAGCGATTACTTTGAGTGGAACTGTTACTGTGAATGGAACAATTACCCACACTGCCGAAGATACTGATGGAGTTAATATAACTGCGGCAAATATAAATATTAGTGCTACTGGTTTAATAAATACCAACGCCAAAGGTTGTCAAGGTGGAAATGGCGGCGCTACTAATGGTTATGGTCCCAATACTAGTACAGGTATTTGTGCAATTAATACTTCTGGTTACGGC
>MFXK01000013.1 GCA_001788835.1 Candidatus Peregrinibacteria bacterium RIFOXYB2_FULL_33_20 | reverse complement strand
AAAAAGATAATCCTAACTGGAAAAATTTGTATTATTTGTTTTAACTAATCCTCCATATAAAATACATAAAACACTATCGATGTTAGTCCTTTACCAGCCTACGTTTTACTTCGGAGTGGCACGCTAGATTCCAGACTAAATCTGGAATGACATCTGACGATAAATTAATTTTTTTCAAACCATTTTCTGCTTGATCCAATTTTACATATATATAAAAATATTATGTAATATTTTATTCAGTTATGATATAATTTATTGAATACGATTTAATTTATCTATGGTTAAAGAATACACAGCATTTAGTGAAAATGAATTATCAAATAATAATCAACCTTATATCCCAGAGCAACCAATAATAGAGAAAAATAAAAACATCCACTTATCGGTAGAAACTCGCTTAGAAAAAATTCTATCTAATTGGCAAGTAAGACCTGAACCTCTCGAAATCGCAGAATTAATAAGAGAAGGTTTAACCTTAGAAGATATAATAAAAATTGGAGAAAAAAATGGAATTGAGCAACCAAAAATGGATATTACTCTTTTTGAAATAAATAATATGATTCCTTATATACATAAAATAGTCGATCATATTTTTATTAATTATCCAGGTTATAAAATAATATTTTTAGGTAGAGATGCAGAAATAATTTATGATTTATTTAAAGTTAAATATGGAACTCCGTCTGTCTTACTACCTGCCAGTACATCCCTTTGGAAAGATGGAAAATTTGATAATGGTAAACTAGGAAAAGTATTCTTAGAAACATATGGTATTAATGACGACGTATTAGTGAATCCAGAATCAAAATTTTTATTATTTGATTCTGGATTTAGAGGGAGTATTGCTTATTTTATTAGGCGTGCAATTATTTCTCAATTCTCTCTAGATGATGATTATGTTAGACAAAAATTTCCAATAAAACTTGTAAGTATGATTTATTCTAAAGGATACGGGACACAACTTATGCAATTTGATTTCGAAAAAAATTTTTATACAAATGATCCTTTCCCTAAGGTATCTCAAGTTGTTGGATATACCTTTCAAGATCATGAATTTGACACATATGGATGTGATAGATTTGCATATAGACTTGCTATGTCCATGCAATTACTGCCTCATTATCATCACATGTGTGACTCTATATTAGAAGTTGATGACAAAATAATAGGAGTTCCGACCAGAAAAGAAATATCTAATGATGTTGATACTATAATTAAAAATGAAGAAAACGCTGATGGACGTAATGCTTCTATTGTTAACCCTGTAGCAGCTATAATTGCCCAATATAAAGTTCTAAAATCAGTAATAAATACATAAATTAAATACAATAATGATTGCAATAATTAGCATATTTTAGATCTGGAGCGGGTAACGGGAATTGAACCCGTCTCTCGACCTTGGCAAGGTCGCATAATAAGCCACTATACGATACCCGCAGATATTAAAGATTTTAAAGTGCAAACCTTTTCGATTATACTTATTTTTTTCGAAATTACCATACTTTTTCACCTTTTCTTGTCATATGTTAAATTCATGTTAAACTATTGACTTTCGAAGATCATATTAATATTGTATTACTAAAATAAAATTTATACTGTAATGTCACATAAAAATATTGACCACCATTACCCTGAACTAATAGATCCATTAAGGGATATGCGATATACAACAAATAAAAGGGTTTTATCTACGAAATCATTATCAGGTGGAAGAGAATCAACACTTGTTCTTGAAGGTACCACACCTTTGCCTATTTCTTTTGCCCGTATACCTTGTTCCTCATTATTAAGGCAATCGCCAGTGCTTGTCCCCAAGACTGAAATGACTCCCCCTAATCAAATTAATACCCAGCAAAGACAATCGGAACAACATGCTACAAATTTGCAAACTTATTCAGAGCGTATACAAAAATTAGAAGATGCTTTGGTAATCGTCAGAGAGCAATTAAGAGTGAATCCAGATGATAATGGTTTAAAAAGCTTAAAATTAGCAATAATTTGTGATATGCGAACTTATGAATCAAGAATAAAAATGACACATTGCTTAATGAGAGGTTATCAGTCTAGAGTAAAATCCCACAATAGTAGAGTTATCTCTCATATGAAAGAATATAAAGAACATGCCGTGGATTTTTATTTATTATCTCCAACTGCTTCGGAAGAACGTAAAACGCTAAAGGAGCTAAGTAGTCTAAATGATGTAGAAACAAGAAGGTTTAGAAAGGAGGTTTTGGGAGATGCTATTGAGTATTATCACAATATGATAAAAAGTTTTGCTAGCTTGGGTGCTAATTTATGATGTTTTTTCTCTTTTCTTGATTTTTTTAGGTGATAAGCTAAAATATTACTCGACGCGTCTTTTTTATCTTGGCTTTATTCTTAGCTCCAACGTGCGGGTGTCGTATAGTGGCTTATTACCACAGCCTTCCAAGCTGTTGAGAGGGGTTCAATTCCCCTCACCCGCTCCATAAATTTGACAAAATTGCGTTTTTCAGGCATTATTAAAAATTATCAATTATATGCCTGATGATGATAAAAATCATAATCCCTGAAGGATGGGGAAAAGGACGATTGGACCAAACTAATGAAGCGATGACGCTTGCAATGACAACGCTCTTTGATCCTGCTCTTAAAAAAGAAATGGTGGGACGCCTATTGGTAGAAGAAACAATAAGAAAAAAAAATTGAAGCGTCTAGATTAGAATTAATAGAAAGCAATAACACTCATTCTTTAGACGCAGGGGTCCATGGAAATTCATTTAAGGTGATAGGGGGAAAATTAAGTATAGAAGAAGAAATGGAAGCAGTTAAACAGATAGTTCCTGGTATACGCATACCTCAGATGTTAAGTGTAAACGATTATTTTGACCATCCTTTTTTCCCTGCCATGCTTTATTATGAAGGAAAAAGCAAAGGAGAAAATAAATATTTATTAGAGAATCAAACCCAAATAGATAGATTACATGCTTTTCTTCAAAAAGAAGGTCGCCCACAACTCAAAGATAGACTTAAGGTAAAAGAGTTTATTAATACCCCTAGCGGACATTATACTTCTTACAGGGTAATTGTTTCTTCTACTGGTGAAATTCTGGCGGCTGGACTGTTATATTCAAGTAACACTAAAACCTCTAATGATTTAGTAATTTCAGATTTACCATTATCAGAACTAGAAAAGCCATCAATGCATTCACTTTTGAACTATTTAGAAATTCCAGACAGCCCCTATTTTTTAGCATCGAAAAGAGTAATCTCTAATGTAGCTCAAGGTGGACAAGTTATTGTTCTTAATCCAGATAATAACTCCTGCTCTGTTACTCCGAACAGTTAGAAATTTTACGAGCTCATGGAATTGGTCATGATAGGGAGTTACCAGAATCTATTGCCAAGAAAGCACAAATGATAGGACAATGCTTAGGGAGAGAGATGGGATTGTTTGTAGGAATAGATTTTATCCAGGATCAACACAGAAATGACTACTATTTAGAAACAAATGGTGCCCCTGGCATGGAAGTTTATTTAAAATCTAAAAATCAAGGTCAAGGGACAGCAGTAGATGGATATCGGATGGTAATGGAAAAAATAATATCAGAATTAATCAGCAAAAATGAGACTTAAAATTTCAAATAATCAAAGTTTTTTAAAAAAATTTATGATATAATATAGAGAAATTTAACATTTATTGGAAGTTTAAGAATTATTTAATATGAAACTTCTCAACAAAATCGTTTTGATCACTGGCGCTTCTAGGGGAATTGGCAGGGCAATCGCCCTTTTATTTGCCAAAGAAGGAGCAAATATAGCAATACATTGTCATATTCATGATAAAGAAGAAGATAATTTAGCAATGGAAATTAAAAAAACATATAAAAGAAAAGTCGCTATATTTGAAGCTGATATGACCAAAGTATCTGATATTAAAAAATTAGTAGAAAATGTAAAAAAAACTTTTGGGACTATAGATATTCTTATTAATAATTCAGGACATTACCCGGAAAATTCTTTTTGGCAGTCTACTGAAAAAATTTGGAACAATATCATGGATACAAATTTAAAAAGCGCTTATTTCTGCTCGCAATTTGTTGCAAAAATCATGCTTAAACAAAAAAACGGCAATATCATCAATATGGCTTCCATTGCTGGCGTCTATCCCCGCAAAAGCAATCTAGAATATGCAATCAGTAAAGCTGGCATGATCCATTTCAGCAAATCTTTGGCATTAATACTTGCGCCTCATATTCGTGTAAATGCTCTTGCTCCCAGCTATACATGGACATCATTTATGTCGTTCATGAAAGATCCTAAAAAAGTAAAAGAGAAAATGAAACTTATTCCTTTACATAAATTCAACGATCCTGAAGATGTAGCCAAAACAGCATTATTTCTAGCTTCTGATGATTCAAAAAATATCACAGGACAAGTTATAGTCCTTGATGGAGGGAGAGGAGCTAATATTTGAAAAAATTCTTAATTCTTAATTCTTAATTTTGAATTTTAAAAAGACTAAAAACTTTTTTTCATCAATTTATATTCCAAACTATCAACCAAAGCTTTCCATGAAGCGTGAATGATATTTTGTGATACGCCAACAGTTGCCCATTTTTCAACTCCATCCGTTGATTCAATCCATACTCTTACAACTGAATCTGTTGCTTCAATATCTGTAACTGGCAAAACACGCACTTTATAATCCAGAAGCTTAACATTTTTAAGTTGTGGATAAAATTGTAACAAAGCCTTACGTAAAGCGTTATCCAAAGCATTAACTGGTCCTGACCCCAAAGCCGCAGTATGTTCTTCTCTCTCCCCTACCCTTATTCTAATCGTTGCTTCTGAATGGGCTTTATCATCATTTGGATCAATATTATCTGTCACATGGAAACTTAAAAGTTCAAAAAATGGCTTATATTTACCAGTCAATTTATGAACTAAAATTTCAAAAGAAGCTTCTGCATTCTCAAAAACATAACCCTGATGCTCCATAAGTTTTACTTCATTCAAAATCTGTTTTAATTTCGGATCATTTTTATCCAACTTAATTCCAAAAGCTGTAGTCTTATCCAAAATATTACTTTTACCAGACTGATCTGAAACAAGAATTTTTCTTTTATTGCCGACTAATTCTGGATCGATGTGTTCATAAGTAAAAGTATTTTTTGCAACAGCGCTGACATGTATTCCACCTTTGTGAGCAAAAGCATAATGCCCGACAAAAGGCTGACGTCGAAAATACCCAAGATTACCAATTTCACTAACAAAAGCAGATAATTTTTTTAATTTTTTTAAATTTCCTTTTGGCAAACACTGAATCCCCATTTTTAATTGCAAATCAGCTATTACTGATATCAAATTTGCATTACCGCATCGCTCCCCTATCCCATTTATTGTCCCCTGAATTTGATTAACGCCTTTCGTTGCACCAATCAAAGAACTTGCAACAGCTGTATCACTATCATTGTGTAAATGTAAGCCTAAATTAAACTTATATTTTTTTAAATCTTCTAAAATTACTGATATTTCCTGTGGCAAAACACCACCATTTGTATCGCATAGAACTAAACAATCAGCACCAGCTGATTTTGCCGTATTCAAAACTTCTAATGCGTATTTATTGTTTGCCTTATATCCATCAAAAAAATGTTCAGCATCAAAAAAAACCTCTTCTACATGTTTTTTCAGATACTTAATTGAGTCAAAAACAATCTCTAAATTTTCTTCCAGAGGTATATTCAAAGCATCCTTTACATGCAAATCCCATGATTTGCCAAAAATTGTAATAACAGAAGTCTTAGCATTCACCAAAGCCTTCAAAAGTTCATCCTGTTCAGCTTTTTTCCCCGGCCTCCTCGTTGACCCAAAAGCCACTAAATGAGAATTTTGAATTTTCTTAAAAAATTCCTCGTCCTTCGGGTTTGCACCAGGCCAACCACCTTCTATATAAGGTATTCCAATAGCAACCAATCTTTCAAAAATTGCTAATTTATCATCAACCGAGAAATTAACTTCACTGCATTGCGCCCCGTCTCGCAGGGTAGTGTCGTAGATTTGCATAGAATAATTATAAAGCTTATAAAATTTGTAAAGCTCATAAAGTATTGTCAGTCTAACCTGTTCATAATCTCTCGAAAAAAATAACTAGTCTAAAACAAGTAAATTCTAGACAAACCAGAATAATACTTACGACGGAATATTTTACAAACTTCTCTACTTACCAAATATGAGAGTACCAGCAGTAATAACGAAAATCCTAGCACCATAAAAATATCATTAAACTGAAAATATTCAAATTTTTTCAAAAAATAAATTACAAAAATATGAAATACATAAATAAATAAAGAATTCTGGCCAATTTTCACAATAAATAAATTCTGTCTAATAAAATATGATAAGAAAAAATATAATGATAAAACCTGCAAAACAACTAAAGATCGAAAAGGTTCAATAAAATAACAAACACCAAAACTCAGAATTAAAAATGAAAAATTGAAAATAAAAAATGAAAGATTAAAAAATCTTTTCTTGATTTCATCTAAATTGAAATTTAAAGCAAAGAATAATCCATTTAATCCAAAAAGTATAAAATATAGATTGTAAATATACAAACCACTAAAATCGAACAAAAAAAGTATACAATAAGGAAGGAGGAACAGAAATTTTGAAACACAGCAATTGTCATTCCTGCCCCATATCGAAGTATGGGGTAAACTCCAGCAGGAATCTTTGTGCCCCGCTTTAAGATCCCTGTTTTTACAGGGATGACACAAAATAAATCCTCCTACCATCAACATCAACAAAGTCATTGGCAATAAAATTTCAAAAGAAAGTTTAGCCTGATCACCAATAATTAAAGCTCTCAAAATTTCAACAGAACCAAAATTTAAAAAAAGTCTAAAATTTAAAACTAAAAAAATAAGCAATAATTTTAAGCCTAAAAATAATATTTTTCTCGGATTTTTTATTAAAAATTGTCCTAAAATAATTCCAAGAAACAACATAAATCCGACCGACACCCAATAAAACAATGCCAAATTCACTGATCCTTTATACAAATTTAAAAACACATGATAGAGAATCATGCCAAAGATTAAAACTCCCCTGAAAATGTCATAAGAATAAATACGGAATGCAAATTTTGAATTTTGGATTAATATAATTATAAAATTAATTTGAGCTGGATTTTACTATTTTTGTTAAAATATTAATAATACTTGAACTCTCATCTAAATAAATCTTCACGTTTAAATCAACTAATTTACTTTCAGTTAATAATTTCAACCAATAATTTGTTTCTCGTGCTTCCTTTGAAGCTATACACATTTTATTTATAAAATCTTTTTTACTACAACCAGCCAATGCTTCTTCTATATTAGCTCCTATACTAGTTCCACTTCTTAATAATTGCTTTGAAATAATAAATTCATTTTTTGATTGTAAAATTTGATAAAGATTTATTATTAAAATTGCAAATTTAAAAGATTTTTCTTTAATTACATTCTCTTTCATACTTTTAATTCAAAATTAAGAATTCAAAATTCAAAATTTTCTCATCCCTTTCCCCAAATCTCGTAAAACCCACTCTGGATCTTTTGCTTGCATAACACCAGACGCCAATAAAACTCCAACAGCACCTAAATCTAAAGAAACTCTGACATCTTCCGCATTCTTCACTCCAGCTCCAACCAAAATTTTATGATCTTCTCCAACAATTTCTACAACTCTTCGAATCACATCTGGCTTAGCTGTTGCAACAGAAACAGTTCCCCCAATAAGCTCTGGTGGTTCGTAAGCAATTAAATCTGGATCTAATTTTGCAATTTCAAAAGCTTCTTCTGGAGATTCACAACAAACAACAGTATAAAGTCCAACTTCTCTAGCTCTTTTAATTGAAGCATCAATAACATCAAAAGGAATTCTTTTTTCTGAATGATTAAGCAGGGTTCCAAATGCTCCGGCTTCTTTCACCGCTTCCGCCAAAATACTGCCTGTTCCCTTCCCTGCAACAACAGGATCAATATGCTGGGCAAAAATTGGAATATTAACAGAACGAGCTACATTTTGCACATCTGTAATTGGCACGGCAACGGCCATAGATATACCTAATTCGTGAACAATTTTTTTATGCAACTGGACGATCTTCATTCCTTCCTCACCATAGCCAGTATGATAATTTTTTGAATTGGTGATGATGACGGGTAATTTCATAAAATTTATCTAACATACACAAATGATTATTAAATTTTTTTAAAAAATTTGCAAATTTATATTTACAAAAAAATAACTCCTTTACTTTTACATAAAAAATCTGTTCTAAAGATATATCACTCAACTCTTTTACTTTATACACAAGTTAGGTCTAAAGCTCATTTCTCTAAAATTTGGTAAAATAACAAGAATATATACAACTATCAAAACAAAAATGAAAAACACAAAAGCAAGATTCTTGTTCTCAAATTTATTTTTTACAGAAAAGAAACTGGTGTTTGAAAAAGCCTCCCCAGCTGAGGGAGGTGAAGGAATTGGAAGCAGAGGCTCAGAATTAAATCCAATTGAACAAGGAGTCAATGATCGAGTAAAAAAAGTTGAAAAAGATAGAAGGATTGCGGATGCGAGAAGTGATAATCCAAATTTGGATGGTATCACTGGTCAAAATTCTTTCTCTGAACTTTTAGCTACCTCTGCCGAAATTTTTAAAAATGCTATAAATAATGAAATTAGATCAGATAAAAAAAATATTAATCGATTCTTTAAAGCTTCCGATGGTAATTGGTACTTAGTTAGAATCTCTTCTAAAGGCTCTTCTTTCGATTTCTCTATCCAATCCCTTGATGATGCTAAATCTAATAAATCTCCAAATATTCAAAATGTTAAAACTGCTAAAGAAATTGCTAATAAAGTTTTTGATGTAAAATCTAATCCTTTAGCTCTAACTTCTGCACCTGTAAAAAATCAACCTAAACCTGCTGCTGAGTCTGTTAAAACAACTCCTCAAGCTCCAGCAAATAAAACTACTGCACAACCTGTTCCCTTCTCTTCCACCTTCGAAAAACCCGAACATTTAAAACTGCCAGAATTTAATTTCTCTACAGGTGATCCGATCAACACCGCATTATCATTATATAATCAATGGAGTAGTATTAAAGACCAATTAATACAACTCGAAAATGAAAAACTAATCATCAAATACACCACCGCTTTGGGTAAAGCGCTCACTATGACTATCAAAGTTGATCCTAATCTACCAACTAGATTCAAAGTATGGAGACCAGATTTAAATCGGGTTATTGATACTGCTGATCCTTTGGGAGAGGTTTTTTCTACTCCAAATATTTTAAAATCAACTATCAAAAATCCTGACGAATTAAGCCAAGCCAGTATTCAAATTGGTGCTTTAACTAAATTCAAACAATATTCTTTCACTTTTGTAGCTGTACGTTCAGGAACTAAAGCTTTTTTCCGAATTGAAAAAAATGATCAGGTCACAATTTTATATAACGCTTCCAATAATCAAAAAATTAAAAAAATTGATGCGGCAAAATCATTATATGATGAACTTTTATATGAACTTTACCCAGGCACACCTGAAACTATTAAATTTAACCAGCAAGTATCAATCGCCAATAAAAATGTTGGATCTTTCTTGGAGCAATTCAATTATTTAAGGACTTCAAATGAGCCACGAGACATTAACCTGCCTTTTTATATGCTAGATAAAAATGGCAAGAATGTCCAAATACAAATTACCAAAATAGCAGCTTACAAACACCCGCAAAAAGCTTTCCAAATACAAATCGGCGATGCAAACCCCGAGTGGAGTACTGGACCATTGGAAACGTTGTTCAACAAACCTGAACGATTTTCTCTCAATACTAATTTAAATAGTCAAAAAGATGTAAATAATTTTGTTGATGAAATCCTACCTCAATTTGCACGCTATGGCTTAAATTTTAAATATACTATCTTTATTTCTTGTCCAAATGGTACTTGGATATTGAAAAAAACTGATAAAGATTTGCCTTACAGATTAGAAAATCCTGCTGATGCTCTGCAGAATATTAGTATCAGAACAGATAAACTCAAAGACAGATTAACAGAAAAACTACTCAAAGCTCCAGATGCAGACGTTATCTCAGTAAATATTCCTGAAAGAATTGAAAACTATAATGATGTTTTAGCTCAATTAAATTTTGCTCTTGATCCAGATCGTGCAAAGAATAGAATTATAAAATTTCAATCTAACAGCCAAGTTCTAGAATTTAGAATGGCAAAAGATATTCAAGATAATTTAATTACAGATACTTTTATAATTAAAAATCAATCAGGAAAAGAAACTACCATTCAAGGAGAACAGCAAGCCCTTTCATCACTTCTTAATAATGATCTTGGAATTTTGAGGCATCAATTCAGTGAACAAGATGCTGTAAAAGGACGTGCAAGTGTTGAATCTTTTCAATCTTTGATAATGTTACTAGAAAATGATGCAATTATAAGAAAAGCAAAAAATTATTCTATATTGATAAAAGGACCTGATGGCAAATCATACAAATTCGCAAAAACAACTGGAAATAAATATGAAATATATCTTGCAGAAAAGAAAGTTAATTTCAGTGATAATTTAGAAAATATTATTGAACAATTAAAATTAACTCTATATCCACCAACTCCATCAGAAAAAGCACAAACTTTAATTGCAAAAATTAATTTTGGAACAATAGAAAATCCAACAATTCTAGCTTTAATGAGAAAATTTGAACAAACTAAAAAACCTGATAATAATTATGACATAGCATCATATGAAAAACTCGAAACTTCATATAATGCTGTAACTTCAGCAATAGAATTATATAAATCTCCAGCTCTAAAGCTTGCAACTACTGATGAGGATAGAAAAATTAAACTTCAATCAACAGAAACATTTGATCAATTCATAGAAAAAAATAAAACTGCAATTGAGAATATTGCGAAAATTGTAGATTTAAGACAAACATTAGAAGAAATATGGAATTCTGTTCAATTAGATTCACTTTTAACTTTAAATTTTGCTAAATCATTAATTCAAGAAAAGGCTGATTTTGAAACTTTTAATGTAAATTTACTTCAAAAAATTACTGAAGCTCAATGGGAAAATCCTAATTTAGCCCCAAATTTCACAAAAAATATAGAAACTGTACCTGGCTCCTCCCTTGTTTTATTCATAGCAGAAAAACATTATAAAGAAGCTATATCTTCTTCAAAAGGATTCCAAATTAGTGATGAAATAAAACTTCGCCAAGACGCAACAATTATAGAACCTCAAATTGCTTCTAACTTAATTGACACAAATGGTTTAACTGCTGAAGCTAAAGCTAATTTAGAAAAATATATTTCAGGAAATAAATCAGATCTAACTTGGTCAAAATTCTGTTTAACTCCAACCAAAGTATTTAATCAACAAATAGATTCTGAAGCACAAGGAAATAATATTTTAAGACAAGGCTTCACCCAAATAACATTAGAACAATTAGAAAAATTTAAAGATATTAAAGACAAAAAAACATTAGATGAACTATTAAAATCAGTAATCAGTATTGCTAGTCTTGACACGACAAAAGGAAGAAAAATTGATGAAGTTTTAGACAAACTATATACTGAAAAATTAAAAAATCTTATCACAGGAACTTTTGATCAAGGTTTTCCATTTGAAATTTTAAAGGGGAAAATTAGCGATACAGAAATTCAAGCCTTGTACAAAGACTATTGTGATAAATATGCCCTTAAATTCTTCGAACAGGGCAACACAAGTGAAGACAAACTAACAGAAGCATTACTTGCTAACAATGGGATTGAAGACCAGCAAGAAAACAAAATTCTCAAAGATACCGCTCAAACAGCAATAGAAAACTTATTAACAAAAACTATTGTAACTTATGATAATTTGAGTGAAGCGTTAAGAAACATGCCTAAAGTGGACACAAGCAAACCTCGAACTATCTTATTAAAAGGAGTTTATTACTTCAGCGATGAAACATCATTAATAATCAGAATCACTCCAGCAAATGATTCAAATCCTAAACCTCAACTTACTGTATTGAATGTAGAAGGTAGTGCCTATGCCCCAATTATAAACAAACCTCAAGACTTCAATCCAAGTGAATTAGCTCAAATTTTTGGCTCATTAAATATAAAATCTACAGAAAAACTTTCATCTCAAGACCAGGCATTAAGAGATATTATTAATCCGGCAGTTCAAGAAAATTCAATGATTAAAACTCTTTCATCTCCTTCAGCGCGAAGATATATTTCAACACAAAAATATTGGGAGCAATATTCAAAAATTCAAGATAAAAATTCAGCCGAAGCAAAAGAAACTTTATTCAGAGCAAAATCTGCTTATATTATTGAATCAGCTTATAATCAATACTTTTTTGATGCGAATGGTGGTATCAGAACAGATTTAAATCCGTTTGAAATAAAAAACGAGAACCTGGTTGCAACTATATTTAACAATACGCAATTAAAAATATCACCTGAACAATTCCAAGCCTGTGTATCGATATCTTCAAATGTTAACGATATCTTACCTTTAACAAAAGCTTATTACCTATTCACTACTAAACAACCAGCTTTACAAACATCGCCTGAATATATTGCCACAATAACAAATGTCCAACGAGCCGTTCAACTGGAGACCTGGGAACAAGCTCAACGATCTTTATTTAATGCTAGTAAATATTCAGCGTTACCTCCAACCTTCCGTCCATCTCCTGATACTGATTATGGCAAAGAAACAATAACATATGCTCAACAGTATTATGCTACTCATGCGCTTGAAGGATCCGTTATCAATGCAAATTTACTTTCCTCTCCATCTACCGGTTTCGACAAAAATAATCCTCGACATCAACAAACTTTAACTGATTATATTAAGTCCAATCAAAATCTTAACGTATACAATTTTGCTTTAGCGCAAGGAGTAACTAATGACAAAAACGAAATACAACAATTAAGCGTAAACAATGAACTAAAAACCGCATTTGCTAATACCTACGCAGAAAATACCACTAATCTATCACAAAAACCGTCTGATTTTATCACCACTATTGAACAAATATCTGATCTAGAAAATATAACAACAAATACAAATCAACTAAGTGCCGTATTAAATAAATTAGGTGAGATTAGCTTTGAATATGCAAAACAACAACTTGCGTCTTCTCCAGACTTAATTGACTGGAAAGCGTTAACAAATGAGACCTATTTTGATTCTTTGCCAAATGATGCTAAATATAAAATTTTCACTGCCTACGCTTTGAAATGGCAAGAATTAAACACCCTTGAATTAAATACAAATCGTAGCCGACTAACCATTGCTTATGGTGAAAATCTAGCCAATTCTGGTGTTATTGGTCGAACTCAACTAATAAAATTTAAAGCTACAGCTCCTGTATCTATGACAAGCATAGATCTTGATCAACAACTCTCTCAAGCTTTCCAATCAAATCAGCCTAGTATTAATTTAAGCACAAATCCTGACATTTTACATAACGAACTTAACAAGGTAATAACAGCTCAGGGCCTAGCCAATGCCAGTTTTACAATATTAAACGCAAAAGTTGGCGTGGAACAAAATATTTCTGAAAATCAGCCTTGGCAATGCGTCTTACGAGAAACAAATAGAACACCAATTCTTGTACGAATAAAACTGGAAGGAACCAGAGCCTCAGTAAAATTCACTGCTTTAGATAATCAAGATTATCAAACCGCTTCATTTGATATTACCGCCACTCAAAATGAAGAAAAAAAATATCAATTTGACGTCACAGAATATGCAAAACTATTTTTCCAGAATATTCAGATTTTCTCTCCTGAGACTCAACCAGCAGATATTCAAACTGTACAATTATCAATGCCGGCCACGCAAGAAACTAAACCAGAAAAACAAGGAGAAATGGAAACTCAAGGATTAAGCGTTGAAGCTCAAATAATACCTCCAAACAGTCTTTCATGGGATATACTCACATATGAAGCTGATAACAACAGAAGCTATTTCCCAGGACTAGAATCAACGCTTTCAGAATATCTTACTGATACAGAAAAAACCCAAATTCAAGATTTCAAAAGAGGCTATAAAATAATAAAAGATTCAGAAGGAAAAGAACAAAAAATAAAAGTGACAGATAATCTTCTTAATTCAAAATATCAATTGGCTAAAACAGTGATTTTATCCATCGAAAAAGATTTAAGTGAGCCAGATATTAATAAATTAGGAAACACACTCACTGATGATAAAGGAAAGAAGAAAACGCTTGAGCATTTTTTCAGAGGACCTGACGGTGACTTCTATGATTTTGACTGGATTTTAGAGTTAGAGACTAATGAAATCCCTTCACGAAAAGTAAGAGACATTTTACAAGCAGAATTAGATGCCGCTTGGGCAAGATATGAAGGACGGGCGTCAACTGAAGCACAACAAGCTTTAGACACCAAAACATTCGGTTTAGATACAACACCAGAATCTTATAAAGAAATTTATCATGATGAAAATTATATTATATCTATTGACGCACAAGGTGAAAATTACAAAATCTCACCTACAGAAACATTAAAAGCTAAATCCGGAGAAAAAAATTCAGCTTTAGCTCAAAGCGTAGCCAAAGGCTTAGACCAAACATTTACAGGCATACCTGAATACGCAACATACAAAGAAATGCTAGCAAGCAAATATCCAGATCCAAACGAACAAGATAAACAGCTAGGTAAGACAATATTAAGGTTAGTTTGCGCTAACAATGCTATGCATAGCACTGCCTTAGGCTCAACAATCGGCATGCAAAGTTTAGACATTGCCGCCGAAGATAATTTACGTATTAATATTCCAAAATTCAAGCCACAGGCACAATCTTTCTTCGCTGAACAATTAAATATTTCTCAAAGACAACCAGCTAAATCACCTGAAGTTGACCTAAGAGCTGGTACACCAGACCAAAAAGCAAGCCTCCAGGAAAAAGCTTTCCGATCAGAACAAGATGTGACTCAATTATTGAGAGAAATTTATACTATTCAAGTCGAGGCTGGACACGCCACTCAACTCTCTGAAGCTAATCAACAAGAATTAGAAGAGCTAGACTCTCAAATTCTAGAAAAACAAAAACAATTAATTCAATGGCAAAGTTATGGTGTTTATGGCGATGGTTATGTTGCCATTCAACAACTAGAATTTGATATAGCTGATCTGCAAAGACAAAAAACAGACATCTTGGCCGCCAAAGTCCCTGACTACCAATACCGACTTGATAAAGCTAACAATCTTCTCACCAGCAGTCCTGCTTTGAAATTCTTAGAGCAAGAATATGATGGCACTGAGGCTACGAGCTTTACTACCAAGATGAGATTAATTGACAATACTTACGGACAAATTACCGTGCCAAGAGAAATGTTTGACCAGTGGGGGCGAGTGGGAAGACAAGCCCGAGAAGAATTTGAAAAAAATCTTCAATATGCGAATTTTGGCCAAAATATCAAAGCCATTGCTGATCAGATGTTTTTGTCTTTCAATCAATTACCAAGCATTATTTCCCGCGGCGATAACAATACTATCGAGCTCAATGATTTATTACTGCTTGGATTCAATTCTTTGCAAGGATCATCAGGATTCTTCCGTGGCATTTGGGATGGTTTGGAAAGAACAGCCAGTCCAGTCGCGGAATTCAAAGAAAGAATGTCCATCATGGAAGAATTAAAAAAATTAAGCCTTAAGCCAGACCCAACAAACTTCAAAAAATCAGTAAAATTACTAAAAGCTTGCGGTATTGATTATGGCAGATTGCCAATTTCCACCCAAAAAGAAATCAAAGCAGGCAGATGCTACATTACAGAAATCGCTGATCGTTATGAAAAAACTAATTTATTCTTAGAAAACGCTTATCTTTTGCTTAATGTTTTCCGAAAAATATTCGCTCACAAAGCCGACATTAGCACTCAGGAATCAGAAGAATATTACGATATCGCTTACCCATTAAATAGAGAACCAAGTAATCATGAGAACTACACTCTTTATGGCTTAGGCAATACCTACAGCTGGTATGAATTTAGCCCTAATCAAAGTCGAGTTGAACCAACTACTGCCGATGCCGCCATTGCCATCATCAAGAAAGAAATTTACAAAAAACATGGCGTAACCGATCCCAAAACTGCCGATGCCGAAAAGAGAACTGTGGCTGAATTAGAATTTAGAAAATTAATGGAAAATCCTCTTTTAATGAGACAAAAGTTGCAGGAGGTAATGGGAAATCAAAAAAACAAAACCGAATTAGACAGAATCCTTGAAGTCATGCAAAAAGATTTCGCGCAAGATAAAGAAAAATATGCCAAAGAATTGCAAAGTGCTAAACGAAAAATAATTGAAAAAATTAGTGGCTCCAACGATCCGCAAAAAGATTTAAAAGTCGCACGTACTGAAAAATTGTTTATTGAACTTAGTCAGAAATGGACTTATGAATACTATTTAAATGCTGTCAGACAAAACAGAATTGTCAAAGAAAGACTACGAATGAATTTGAAAAATTTAGAAAATATCAGCCAAATTGCTGGAGATTTTGAAGGCCCATACGGTTATCAAGATATAATTACTCAAACCCAAACAAAACTTGATCCAAGACTTAAAACAGAAGAGTCACTTGGCATCAGCAAACAAGCCATCAATAAATTCATAAACGGTTTACAGTCATCCACTAATCCAAAAATAAGCCGGTCAATTATTCATTATTGCCAGAACAATCCTGATGCTATTTTGAGGGCAGTTGCCTACACCGCCCACGAAGATCAATGGCTTGATTATGGCAATCAAATGTGGGCCTTGAGTTCAGTAAAACTTGATTCTGATATTAATGCGGCAATTGCGAGCTTGAATCCATTAACCCAAACCGTGCTTCACAACATGGCTTTTGGCAAAGATATTTATCGGGTATTAAACGACATACCAGATTTTTTAATGCCAAAACTAGTTGAAACTATTTATAAAAACAAAAAATGTTTCCGAACTAGAAATCCTCAAAAACTATCAACTTCACTATCTGAAGAAAGATATGCTGGCGCGCCAGACAAAGATAAAGCCAAATTAGCTGATATTTTGGATATTCATGCTTCAGGTCCAAGAATTTCGCTAAGTCTGGCCAGAAAAGTCGGTGCTTGGTTAAAAAAAGAAGAAATTGAAGAGGCTAGTTATCAAACCAGTACTTACGCAACAGAAGTCCGAGGTTATGGCGATATCACTGCTGATCATGAAGCTCTTTATGAATTTCTGACTCACCACGAAGGCGGGGCAATTGTTGGATTTAATAAATCACTTGAGCAAGCTTTCATATCAATGACAATCGACAGACAAAGATATATTGCTCAAGAAAAAAACAAGTATCTTGAAATAATCAGAAAAAAAACACAAGACATTAATAAATGGCAATTAGGATTAGAAAGCTCTGATGATACAACTAAAAAAGATTTAGAAGAAAAAATTACCAAAGCTAAAAAAGACATTCAAAAAGCACAACAAAAAATTACTGAAATAGATCAAAAATACCAAAATAAAAATCCAGATTATGAACTTGAAACGAGTGCTGGTTTGATCGGAAAATTCTGCGAAATTTGGACTCTCAAATCTGAAGAATATAGAAAAAAAGCTATCGCTGACGTACAAGCAGAAATTAGCGACCACCACACGAGATTGAATAATCTAAATGAACAAATCGATCAACAACAAACAATTATAGATGCTCAAAATGAATTACTTGACTCACAGTTTCCTCAAACACAAAATATGAATTTTGAGGATAGGATTAAATTTATTGATATTTTAAAAGCTTACAACAATCTAAGCAAGAAAGATCAAAACAAAATTAAAACACAACAAGATTTAATTGAGTCATATAGACAAGATATTGATAGAAATTTAAGAGCACTAAAAGAGCAAAAGCAAATATTTGAAAATCAACAAATTTTTATTAATGCCCCTAACAACGCAGGACTAGATGAAAAAATAAGCGACCTTGACAAAAAAATATCACCTATCCAAAGTCAAATAGAGGCAAATCAATCTGAAATTACTGCTCTACAAGAACAACTCGTTCCAAATCCAACAGAAATAAATAGATTAACTAAACTCAATAATGAGCTAACTACTCAACTTACAAACTTAAAGGCACAAAAATCTCAACTAGAAACACAGAAACAAGATGTTGATACAGCGCAAAGGGACATGTCCAAAGCTGAAAAGAGCATTCAATATTTACAACAAAACATTACTGAACTTTATTGTGGTCGGGCTAATAATGCTGAGCCTACTGCTTCAGTTAAAACCTCTTTCATTCAGATAAATGAAATTTTAGGAGTATCAGCCTTAGACACATCTTTTGACAGCTCTAGCATTATCTTTAATGCAAAACGCGCAGATGATGGTACAGTTGCTTTCACTGCTCCAGTTCAGCTAGAAAGCGCTATGAACTTCTTGCAGCCGATTTTTGAGTCAACAGATAACAACTCAAGTTCACAATCTACTGAATCAGAAACATCACTCAAAGATATACTTGAAGCTCTCAAACGCGCTCAAGATCAGTTAAAAAGTTTAAACAAAGCAAAAAATACTGAAAATTCAGCTATCTCGGCTTTGAAACAAGAAATAAACAGAATTCAAAATAGTCAAGACAGCATCGATAATTCTGACCGTTTGCGAAAACACTATGACACCGAATTGCAAACTAAACTTCAATTATTCAGAGATGATTCAGAAGACAAAGCTATAAATAAAATTCAAAAATATTTTTCTGAACATGCTGACTCAAGAGAATTATTTGATGTTTATAGCAATCTTAAACCTGAAGAATACGAAGTTCTAAGTAGAGTTGCTGCTAAAGGTACTGATAATTTAAGAAATATAGAATCAGCCAAACATACCATTGAATTAATTAGTGAATCATTCCCAGAACATCCAGAAATCCAAGAATCTCTTTTGAAAATTTTTGAAATGGCCAACAGCCAAGGACAAATCTTAAAAACTGAAACAATCTGGGAATATGCCAAACAACTCAAAGCATATTATGACAAAATAAAAAAAGGCACCCCTGAGCCAGATTATAATGCTATGGTTGATAAAGCATTTACCAGTAAAACAATATCAAAAGCTGTCAAAGAAATCCTTCCAGTTATTAATAACTCATTAATTAATCTTAAATTAGCCGTTAATAAATCTTTTGAATATTTCGCACATTATTCAGAGGATACTAATGGTTCAAGAAGATCACAAATCGGCTTTTCTTTAACAGAAACTTTAGACAATCCAAATATTAAAAGAATTTATACAGCCTATTTACCTTCAAATTTACAAGAAAAATATGCTAATGGCGAAGACCCTAATTTAAATTCAAATAAAATTGCTAATGATTGGATGGATTATTGCGAACTCACGATTACTGATCCTGAACAAGCCGCACAAGTATTCAATGATAGTCCAACTTTGCAAGCTTTGTATACTTTAATAAATGAAAAAAACGCTTTAACCGCCATTTTCAATCAAGCCAACAAAATTCCAAGTCCAGAAGCCAAAACTCAATATTTAGGTGGCGTGCTATTTGGCACTGTTTATGATTATCAAAGCAGTCTCACAGAAGAACAATACCAGCAACTTAATTCATGCTATCAAATTTTTGGACAACAAATCCCGTCCAGAGAACAATTAAGTCAAGATTGGTGTGATTTGAGATCCCAACTTAAAAAAGATATAAAAGAAAATATTGGAACTAATGCAGGTGAAGCTTGGCAAAATCTTATTTGTGGAAATATTGATATCCTTGGTGGGCTTTCTCATTTAGGTGATTTGATGGCATTTGAATTGCCAACACTTGAACTTGGCGAAGGTCCTGTAAAATTCAGAATTAAAGCTCAAGCGCCAGGACTTCAATCAATACAACTAAATGCAGAAGGTGAATTACAATTATCAAAAAAAGATACATTAGTTATTTCAGCTGGTATTGCAACTCAAATCAGATCAATACTCAGTCCAAATGGTATAATCGGACAAAACCCAGCTATTACGCCTATTGAATTTGCACAAGCATTTGGTTTGCATAGTGGGGTTGAATATACTCACGCCTTTAACGAAAACTCTGCTCTGTCTGGAGGAATAGATATTAGTGCAATAGGTGTTAGCGGTCACGTTGAAACAAAATTAAATGCAGTAACTCTATTTGCCAAAGCCAATATTGGAGTATTAGGTATGGGCGGATCAATTGGAATAATGCGTCAAAGCCTGGCAGAAGAAGCCAAGAAAAAATTTGATAATTTGCAAAATTCAACCCAGGAATATCTTGCTGAAACTTCCCAAAATCTACAAAAAGAAATTCAAGCGCAACTTTTGGCTTCCAGCGAAGCCCAATCTACGCTCAAAGAGCCAAACGATGCAAAAATCTTAGCAGAAAGCGTGACCAAGAAAGCCATGGATTTAATAATGCAATCTGACGAAACGGAATTCAAACTAGCCATGGCCAAAAAAGAAGGCCCAAGGTGGAGAGGATTAGAAATAGGCTGGCAAAACGGCACACCTTATTTCAAGATCCTCATTGATTTCGGACACAAAATTGAAACTTTCAGAGTCTTCCCTCCCGAAGCGGTAAGCAGAGAAATCCTAGATACTGTCACCACTGGCAAACTTAACCGAAACAGGGATATAATTGCCGGTTTTGGCTGGAAAATTTCCCCTGAATTAGAACAGTTACAAAACAATGCTATGCAGAGAGCTAAACACCGATTCTCTCGAGCTGATCTCCCGGGTGTAAGACTAAGTAGTGAAGGTCGTCCTGTTGTATTAGCCAGCCGTAGCGTTAATGTTGGCCAAGGCTTGCAACAAAAACCAAGATCATTAGGCTCTTTTAATAGCTATCTTGATGAATACAATGAGGCAGTCGCAGAGTCAGGTCTTAACTTTGAGAAAAATCAAAATTGCGAACCTAATAAATATGAAGCTAAAATGAATATTCAAGATGCAGACAATGCTTTGGTTGAAGTCTGGATTGATGAACCATTCAAACAATATTTACGTACTGATGGTCCAAATTTTTATTTATCATTCAGATCCGGATATACACCGCTGATCAGTCGCAACACCATTATTTACGCGGCAAAAAATGGTGGTTACGTTAAACATGAAATTATTTCAATCAGATTTGCAAGAATAGAAGAAGTAAGAGGATTTGAAAACTTTGCTGAATATTTGAAAAAACAAAATAAAAAAGACGTAATAAATGAAAACACTGCAAATAAATTTAAAAAAATTGGTAAGGATTTAAATAGACTAGAGAAAAAAGCAAATGCAAAAGAAAGAGAATATGAATACCCAACAGATATATTTACTTATATTGATACTATTAATGAAGATGACCTTTCAAAAATTTTTAGTGAATATTTCTCTTTCATGGGTATCACCATAAACGAAAATGAAAAACAAGGAGATCTAAAATCTTATTTAAAAGATAAAATTAATAATTATATATTAGCAATTTCAGGTAATAGATTAAAAGACGCAAAGGATATTCTGGAAGAATCATATTTCGCCGCCTTTTATCATTTGATGGCCATAGAAAGTTACAGACGCGAAACCGTGCCAAGTCTTGATTATATTATGAAACACAGCAGTAGCTATAGTTTGCAATATATCAATGGCACCAACCAAACTATCAGCGATGCCATGGACATCAAGAATGGCGATGCCAAAACAGAACATGACACTATTGCAGCTGGAATAGATCAAACCACTCAAGTTAATGGCAAATCGGCCATGGAAAGAGAATTAGATTTAAAAGCGAAATTAGATTTAGCTACTGAACTTAAAGAATTACATACTTATGACCAGCATGTAATCGAAACTCTCCGTTACGGTGGAGCAGAAAAAATTTATGAAGATATTGAATCAATGTCTGTAACTAACAGAGAATATCTATTATTTTTACAAACAACAGCAGAAAAATATAAAACTGATCTTGCCACAGACAAAAGGAAATATACACAAGAATATTTCAATTTTATAAAAACTAAACCGCAAGACCTTCAAGAAACTTTTGAAAACTACAAAACTTTCATTAAAGACATTAATTTCTCTTCACGCGATCAAATCAGCACAATCTTTAGAGCGAATGAATCTAACAAGATTGATCCAAAAAAATCTCTCCCAACTTATGTCAATGAGTTACTCGGCTCTCAAGTTTATGAAGCTTTGGCTTCTACCGGCATTTTCAAATCTGTAGAAAAATTTTATAAATCAGCTGATAATTTAACTTCAGTTAAAACTTTATTTGACAAAATTCTTTACGCCGTTATCAAATTCGGCGCCAAAAATAAACTTATTCAAAATTTAAATTCTTGCGAGTACACGGAAGCTGGATTACAAAATTATTTATCACAAAATCGAGATCAGTTTATCGCTCGTATGCCAACTATCTATCACTTATTGCTGGAAGAAAAACTAGGCTTAATAGATCCTCCATCAAACACCGATCAAACAGCTTTAGATGAGGTTCAATCTGAACTACAAAAATTAATTAATCAAGCTAACCCTAGTGAAAAAGATCAGCAAGGAATTACCGCCCTAAGGCAACAAGAAGCCAAATTAATAAAACAGATTCAACTTTATAATCTTAAACAAGCATTTAGCCTAAATAATCCTGAAGCATTCAGCCAAATCCAGCAAAGAGTGAATGATCTTGCCAAATACCTCACTCCAAATGAAGATCATCAATTCCCTATCGACAAAAAATTTATAGAATATCAATTGTTATCTGATCAACAGAAGAAAGACCTTAGATTAATGACTCCTGCTTTGGTTGGAACAAAAGACAAACACGGGCTTGAGTTCTTGCCTGAAGCAAAAGGCTTAATAAATATCGACAAAGTTCTTGCTGATACCATGATTGATATTCATAACATTGATGCTTACGATCCATCAACAATCATGGATGTTTTATACAATTATCCAGGATTTATATCTGAACTAAATGAAGCAATTAAATCTAATTCACTGCTAAAAGATGAATATAACAATGGTAGATATCCAACCGCGGCAGAAAGAGAATATCTATTATCTTATATTGTTTACTACACTTTAAGACAAACAACCAAGTTCATTCCTGCCAAGTGTCCTGGATTAGTAAACAGGTTAGACAACAATCCAACCATCGCAAAAGAAAATAAAGAAAATCCTGAATTTGGGGAACAATATAATTTATCTGATATGTATGATAGAGCAATTGGGGATTTACAATTAAAAACTTCTGAAGGCAACTACACCACCGCTGGCAAATTCTTAGTCAACATCATGCTTAATCATCCAAGCATTGCTAATTTGGAAGAGAGTGAAAAATTAGCTCAAGCGAATGATTTAGCTCAGAAAGTCTTAAATAAAATCACTGGAGTCTTGAGATCAGATCAATCCAAATTAAAAGCTTGGTTAAAACAAGCCAATTCAGAAGATTTGGAAACTTACATGCAATTAGTAGAAAATGTTCAGGTCCTCAAAATCACTTCTTACGCTGACCCTTTATCTACCGAAATGCAGGCGGCCATGGCTGAATTAAGCACTTTTATTCAGACCAAAAGCCCAAATATGCAAGTTGATCTATTAGGTCTCAATACCAGTGATCCAGATTGGGATTCAATCGTTTCCACCAGTGTTAAAAATAATCGATACAGCCGATCAGGCGCTAGGACATTGATCCACACTGATCCGGATATTTTATCCAAATTCATATTCAGCGATAACTACAAGAAACTATGGCTAGATTCAGGCGACTCTGACTTCAAAACCATTAATGATGCCTGCTTATATTTCTTAAGTCCGATCCCAGAAACTCCAGAATTAAGAACCTCAAGACTGGACAGAACTTCCTCTGAAACTCTGCAAGCATTCAATAACCAGAATATTGCTCAAAAAACAACTGAATTTAATACTCAACTTGAGGCTTTAATGGCAGATAAATCTATTACTAGCGCTGGCGATGTGATGGATATTGCCATCAAGTTAAAAACAGAACCATCGTTAAACGAAATTTTGAAAGCATATAATCACGGATCACTTTTGGACAAACCGCTTGATGATGTGTTATTCAGTTATATTTTGGATAAATACAAAAATACGATCACAAATTACGATCAAATCAGAAAAGAATATGAAATGGAAAAATTCGCTTTTGATACTTTCAATTCTCCACTCGGAGCGAAACTCAGCGCTACCTCTTCCGTATCTGATTTCCTAGAATATTTCATCCCTCAACACAGCGGCACAGAAGGTCAAATCTTACAAAATTTACAAAATTTAAGACAAACTTTTTATCAACCTCACTTAAATCAAGAAGCTTACAGACAAAATATTAATCAAAACTTATATGGCTCAAATGGAATTACGGAAGAACAACTTACCTCTTATAATCAAGCTCTGGAAAGCTTCAGATCAATTATTGAAATGTATCGATATTGTGAAACATTAGATATAAAGTCTGTTCCTGTTGAAAATCATGGCTCAATAACAGACCCAAGCAAGCATTATCAAATAAGCAAAATCACTGATGCCGAAATTGTAGACGAAAATTTAAATGTTCAATATGAAACACTGCTAAAAGTCAAAGATACTACCAATGGTTATGAATATTATTTGAAGCCAGATGCTTCCGGCGGGTTTGTTATCTTCTCTCCATGCACCAACCTTTCCACTGCTATCAGTGAAAAAGGCGGTATATATTACAAGAGAGTTGGCATTAGTTTACAACCTGACGCTAGGATTATAGCTGGCAAAGTAGGCAACCAAGAAACTATCCATGAATTATCCGAACAGTCAGCAGAAATCCAAGCAAAACAATTTGCAGTCGGAGGGATGGTTAAACTAAACCAATCATTTGCACCTCCTCCACCAACAACAGTAATCGAAGGTCAAGTAGCAGGCAATTGTGAAGTCGGCGGAACTACTGGAGATCCAGGTGCTACAACAACAATTACTCCAGGTGACGGTGTCAATCCAACTAATGGACCTCAATAAAAATAAATAAAAATTTAAAAAAACAAAAATGATAAAAACAAAAAAAATTCTGCTTTCTTTATTAGGAATTATAGCTGGTATATTCATAAATCAGATAATCATTTATGCCGCCACACCAGCATCCTCTGTTTCCTCAACATGTGGAACAGATTCTTCAAGTTGTAGCCAAACTATTGCTTGTACTGAAGATGAATATTTTGCTTATCATAAACATATTTTTGAAGACACTTCAGGGAAAAGTGATACAACATACAATTATTACACTTATCTTAATAGATACGCACTTAAATTTGATAAAAATTTTATAAATCAAGTTGATACAGAAAGATTAAAAATCACTACCATTGATGTTGATATAAATGGCAAAAAAGAAACCAAATTAGAATTTATTGACCCATCAAAATTAACAGCTAGTAAATCTGGTTTAACAAAATTGATAGAATATACTCAAACAGATGTATATCATAGAGGTGGACTTACTATTTATGCTAACTTTACACCAAGTGGTCCTTATACGTCTTCTGACGGTTTAACAAATATTGGCACACCATTTATTGAATGGGTATATGGGACTAAAACTCCTAACAACCAACCTGTTGTATATGGTTATAATAGTAACAATAGTTCAACTTGGGATGATACATGCTTTGGATCTGATTCAAACACGGTAAAAACTTCATGCAGACAATGGGCAGAGCTTATTTATATGCATCCAGAATCAGGATATACAGATTCTGTTTTATTAAAAACAAATTTTCAAGTTCAATATAAACAATATTATCAATATGTAAATGACCCTAACACATGGCCAGAACCGAAACCTTTAAATAACAAATGGTTTATAGATACAAACAACACAGCGGCTAGTACATTTGAACCATGTCAATGTACAAGCTTAAAATTACTAGAATCAAACCACGAAGTTTCAAGCGTTTATATTTCCGATTCGTCTACAACATACACATATTATGTTGAAACTGATGGTGAAGGATATCCTTGGTCAGATATAGTTAAGAATACAACAACAAATGGCACTATAATTCCCGCCTCATTCGCTATAGGAGATTCTGAGCCAACTCTAACACAACTTACCTTCACTCCAAACTATGACGGAAGATATATAGGTAAAGATAAAGAACAAAAAATTACATCTGATGCAGTAAATGATACAGGTGTTTGTTTTGATACGATAAAAATCCAGTATTGCGGTGACGGAACAATAAATGGCACTGAACAATGTGATGATGCTAATACAACAAATGGTGATGGCTGTGAAAATAATTGTACAATTACACCAATACCAGTTTGTCAGGATATCAATGTATCTGTTGTTGATAATGACATTTCAAATGGCTCAACAGTCAAATACACAATTAATTCTATTACCCCAGCAAATTGGGCAAGTAATGTTGTAATTGAAGTTTTCAATGATAAAGGATCACTTGCAACAGGGACAACAATCACAGCATATGACAAAAATTCAAAAAGTTTATGTCCACGAACTGCAACAAATACTTGTACTTTCGCATATAACAGTTCTGTAGTTTTACCAATTAATGTAACAATAACTGGAGTAAAAACAAATTACAAAATAAATATAAGAGATAATGACTCAACTACTGCTGATAGTGGAGTTGAAGATCCAACAGATAATAAAACAGATTGTTTTTATACAGATATAATTAATGGTTGTGGTGATGGTATAAGACAACCACCTGAAGAATGTGATGATGGCAATACTGTTGATGATGATGGCTGTTCAAATTCTTGCGAATTACCTATTTTACCTATTTGTGGTGATGGTATAATAAATCAACCTTCTGAAGAGTGTGATGATGGCAATAATATTAATGGTGATGGCTGTGATAATACTTGTACAAAAACTCCAGAAGTAGAAGTCGTCTGTAAAGATTTTGATTTTGAAAGCTACAAAGATTTAACCGCTGATCCTGCCTACATTGTTTATAATATTACCAATATAGACCCAGAAACTTGGTCAGGCGGTCTTACTGTAGAAGTTTCACAAGCAGTAGATTCAATTATTATTCAAACTTTTAAACAACCTGATCAAAATTGTTCGAATGTTTCCAAGTGTACTATGGAAAACGTAAAATATGATCCTGATTATGGCATTTTTGTTTATATAACTGGAATACATCCTTTAGATACAATTAATATTTATACAAGTGATTATGATGCTGATGTAAACACATGTGCAATAACAGAGACTATTCCACCTGAAATCCAAGAATGCAAAAATTTTGATTTAACCATGCCTAATAATTTTTATCTTACTAATTTAAATGACATTGTTCCTATTAATTATTTCATTCAAAGTTCTAGTGAAAATTGGCAAGGTATAGCAAAATTTGAAGATAAATTTGAAAATAATGACTTTAATGGTTTATTCACACCATCAGATACAATTCAAGTCCAAGGACTTACAACTGATGAAATTGTCAATTATACCATCAACCAAGAAGCTCTTAATCATGCCCCTTTATATATTAAGGGATACATAATTGATGAAGAAACTAAATGTTTTGATGATTTAACTTTTCATTATTGTGGCGACGGTACCATCCAAGAAAATCTAATTCCCGGCATGCCAACTGAACAATGTGATGATGGCAATAATATTAATGGTGATGGTTGTTCTACAACTTGCGAAACTGAAATATTAGCTTGTACAAATTTAGATATAGTATTGCCTAATGGCTCATATATATTTGATACAACTAAAACAATGCCAATCACTTATTATTTAAATGGATCAAATAATTTCTGGAAAGACTCAATTACATTTACTGATAATGGTGCTAATGGTACTTTTACTCCATCTAATATTTTTCAAACTGAAGGTTTAGAAAGCACCGGAACTGTGAATTACACAATTAATTTAACAGGTGCCAATCATAAACCAGTAAAAATTTCTGCTGATAACACAAGTTCAACCGATTTATGTTATGATGAAAAAACATTTTCATATTGCGGTGACAGTGAAATGTATGAATCACCTAATTATTCAGAACAATGTGATGATGGCAATAATATTGATGGTGATGGGTGTTCGGCTACTTGCGAAACTGAAATTATTGCCTGTATGAATCTTGATATTAGTATGCCTAATGGTTCGTATCTGAAAAATTTAAATAATCCTGTTAAAATTAATTATTTCCTTGAAGTTTCTAATATTCACTGGAAGGGGTTAATTAAATTTAATGATAACAATTCTAATGGCTCTTTCAGCCCTTCTGATTCATTAGACCCAACAGTAACTGAAGTGCAATTCGCTTCAGGTCCAAAATATATTAGTGAATCTTCTGTTGATTATACTCTTAATAAAGATGGTTTAAATCATAAACCTCTCAAAATTTCTGCTTATGTTGATGGTGAAGATCAAGTTTGTTTTGATGAATTAACTTTCAATTATTGTGGTGATGGAGTGATAAATGATGACATTTCAACTACTCAAATAGAAGAGCAATGCGATGATGGCAATAATATTGATGGCGATACCTGTAACTCTATCTGCCAAATGGAAGCCTTAATATGCCAAAATTTTGAGACCCAAATAATAAATAACGATATTTCTGATCCAGAACAATCTGTTGAGTATCAAATCAATCAAATAAACCCAGAAGGTTGGTCGGGCAATATAATGGTAAGTGTAACTGACGATGCAGGATTATTAGTCCCCTATGACAAGATTGAAATAAAAAATTCAATCAATCAAACAACATGCACCGGCAATATTCCACCAAATCCAATGGATCCAATGGGTGGTTATACTGCAACTACATGTTCTCTTCAAACAACTACTAGTAATTTACCAATAACAGTAAAAGTGACTGGGGTACAAAGTGGTTATCAAATAAATATAAAAAGTGATGATAATGGATGTTCATATCAAGATATTGTCCCTGCATTAATATGTAAAGAAATTGATATTATTGCAACAGATAGAGACATTTCTCAAGATAATATTGTTAAATATTCAATTAATTCCATAGATCCAGATAATTGGACGGGAAAACTATGGGTGGAAATTTTTAGTGATCCAAAAAATCTAGTTGATGTTAACAACATTAAGTTCAAAGATGACCAGGAAAATATCATTACCCAATGTGAACTAGGCCCTTCATGCTCAATGCAAATAACAGATTTAACTGAATATCCAATTATTGTAGAAATTGAAGGAGTTAAAGCTGATTATACAATACAAATTCATTCATCAGACACAGATCCTTTATATATTAAATATGGTAGTTCCGCTACTCCTAATGTAACTAAAGGAACATGTTTATTCGAAGATACTTTGGCAAATCCATTAATACTTGGAGATTTCGTATGGATCGATAATGGTGACTACATTCAAAGCTCATCAGAACCAGGTATAAACAATATAAATGTAGCTTTATACCAAGGTGATGCAAATGGTGTTTGTGATTATAGTAAATCTCCAATTGCAACAACAACTACAGCCAATCATCCAACAAATGGACAACCTGGATATTATTATTTTGACGTTAGTCCAAATACAAAATACTGTGTTAAATTTGATGAAATCCAAGGTTATGGATTCTGTAAAGCCAATCAAGGGACTGATACAACTATAGACTCAAATCCTAATCCATTAACAGGTATTGCAACTGTAAGTATGGTTGAAACAGATGATCTAACTATTGATGCATGTTATAATAAAATAATATGTTCAAGTTTGACTATTGATAATCAAATAACCCTTACGGCAAATGATGCCACAACTGAAGTAAACATTAATGCCACTCTGAAGGTAAGTAGTTCAAAATGGACAGGCAAAGTTAAATTCAGTTCAACGGGAACAGGTTATTTCCAAAATCCATATGAATCAATCACTCAAACAACAAACCTAATACAAGGCAACCCTATTGAGGTTTCAATCAATGGAGATCAAGAAACTGCTTTATACAGCTTCATTGTCTCATATCATAATCCAAAAGCTGGAGATATTATCACTATTTCAGTAGTAGATGAAAATTATTGCAGTGCAAATATAACAGTAACACAAGAAAGTTCTGGCGGAAATGGAGGCAATCCTACTCCAGGTTGTGGCGATGGAAAATTACAGCCTTTGGAAGAATGTGATTATGCCGCAACAGAAGGTCAGGAAGGTTATAATCCAAACTGTGATGGATCATGTCATGTTAAAACAAGTACTGGAGGTAGCACTCCTCCATCTGGTCCAATATGTGGCGATGGCAACATGGATACAGGTGAAGAATGCGATGATGGTAGTTTAAATGGAACAAGTCAAAGTACTTGCCAAAGTACTTGTACGAAAAAAGTATCAACTGGTGGAGGACATGAAGAACCAGAATATGGAAATCCATTACTTGAGAAAACTGCAATAATGAACACAAACAGAACACAGGTTGCATATCTTCCAAAACAAGATGATCATGCCAATTATCAAATCACATATTGGAATAATAATTCACAATATAATGAAATAACAATCACAGATGATATTGGTAAAAGCTGTACTTATGAGAACTGCACATACAGTAATTCTGATGGAAAAGTTTTAGGCTATAGCAATAATAAAACAACCGGAGATTATATATATCCATGGATAAAATATAACTCTTCAACAGAACACTATTTCCATGGTGAATATATTGAAGGAGATTTTGAAAGAAATAAAATAGAAGATTGTCAAACAGATAATCCTGATACAGCAGAAATAGATGAAAGTACACAAACATTATGTCATGTTGCTGGTACAACCATCTATAGCCCAAATGGCACTCAATTCCTAAATGTTGAACCAGAAGATATTGTTATCGTTATTTATCAAGGAGCGTTTGAACTTGGAGCATATAGCTGTGATGATAAAAATTGCGGAGCAGAAGAATTTATAAATTATGCTTATTCAGTATCAACTAGTCCTAAAGGTGATACAAAAGAATTACAAGACGATGCTGTCCTTTATGGTCTATGCAAATATTTGATTACAAGAAATAGCGGAGATGTAATGTTATATACACCTATTGAAGGAGGAGCTGATCTGTCTTGTTTAACTAATGATGAAAGTAGAAACACTACTGGTTTGGCAATAAGCCCTGAAGTTAATAAAGAAGAAATAATTTCCGCTGGAATGGATGCAGAAAATAAAACTTCTTCTTTATGCGATAGTGATGCAAACAATTCAAGTATCATTTCTAATTTCTCAAGTTTCTTATGTGAAATTAAAACTACAATTCTTGATTCATGGATACCAGAAAAAATTTCAGAACAAATAACTGAAAATATTGATTTAACTGCAAAGAATAATAATAATCTAAACACATTAGATGAAAGCAATAAAGATCTAACAATTGAAACTTTGGATGATTTGCTTATGCTTAATAACAACGCTGATTCAAATGGAAAAATATTTAGAAAAACTGATGGCGGTAATTTAATTTTATCACCAACAACTCAATCTTTCTTCCAAGACGGAGCATATACATTTATTGTTGAAGGAGGCGGAAATCTTATAATAAACAAAAATTTAGGTTATGCCCAAAATTCATCTTCAGAATATGGAAAAATCCCTTCAGTTGCTTTCATAGTCATAGGAGGAAATGTGTTAATAAGTCCAAATGTAACTGACATAGTTGGTGTATATTATGTCTCCAGCAATGACGAAGGTATTGGAGGTAAAATACAATCAAACCATGGAAATGATTCAACAAAACAATTAAGGATCTATGGTTCAGTATTTGGAGACATACAAGATTTATTAAATACAAGACTTTACATCGGTAACCCTATGGCTGACGGTGCTAATGTTAAAATCATTTATGATAACAGAGTAATGCTCAATACGCCGCCAGGCTTAACTGATTTTGTTGACCAGACTCAGTTCATTGATGTGGCAAGATAAAACTCAATAAATTATGAAATCCCCCGCCCTAAAAAAACGGGGGATTTTTTTATGAAAATTTTGTATACTTAATATGAATTTTTAATTTTTCATTCTCGGCACTTGTATGTCTTTTCTAACTACATCACGAGAAATCTTAGGCATGAATGCCAGAAATTTGCTGTATATCGCCAAATATAATTCCGTCAGCAATAAAAAATTTGCTGATAATAAAATTTTTACTAAAAATTTTTTGCAAATGAGAGATTTAAGCGTGGCCAAATTATATGCAACGATTGCTAATCACAAATCTTTAAATAATTTTAATTTTAACGACCTGCCATCAAGCTTCGTTATTAAACCCAACAAAGGCTATGGCGGCAGTGGAATTTTAATCATCAAAGATAAAAAAAATGATGTATTTATTGAAAGCGATGGTTATAAAATCTCCAAATACGATCTCTATAAACACTGTGTTGATATTGTAGATGGGAAGTACGCTATATCTGGATTGAGTGATACTGTGATCATCGAAGAACGATTAGAATCCGATCCTTTTTTTAAACCCTTATTGGAAACAAACAGCCTGCCAGATATTAGGATTATCGTTTTTAATTTAATCCCAGTTATCGCCATGTTAAGATTGCCCACCAAAGAATCTGAAGGCAAAGCTAATTTGCATATGGGAGGCATTGGCATCGGTATAGATATTGGCACAGGTCAATGCACTTATGGAGTCAGGCATAACCAATTCATTACCAAACTACCCAATCAATTAAAAATCGAAGAAGTTAAAATACCTAAATGGGAAAATATCCTATTAATGGCCGCCAAAATTCAACAAGTCAGCAATATCGGTTATCTGGCTGTGGATTTAGCAATGACAAAAAACGGCGTAAAGGTACTGGAAGTGAATGCTAGAGCGGGATTATCCATACAAATAGCCAATAAAGCCCCGCTTAAGGTCAGACTAGAAAAAGTCAAAGATTTGAAAGTTTTAAACCCTGCCCAAGGTATAGAAATCGCCAAAACTTTATTTTCACAAAAATTAATTTCGAATAAACACAGTAAAAAGGAAATTATTGGCATCTATGAACCAATTCTAATTTTAGGTGGGAAACATATCAAAGCTACTGCCAAAGTCAGTTTCGAAAACGATAGCAATGAAATTGACCGCAATCTGGTGGTAGGCGATGAAGAAGTTATTAATGTTATTATTAAAGGAAAAAGATTGAAGCTGCAATTCAAGAAAGCTGATTTTAGTGGTAAAAGTTATAGTGTGATCCTTTCTTATCAGTATTTAAAAGACTTTTTAATTGATCCTTCTCATATTAATTTAAATAGCAATACTTTTAAAGATCTTAATGAAAAAATCATTATTAATATTGATAAAAAAATCTTTGAAATTGATAGTAAAATTAAACTTTTATCTCATTTAAAGCCTCTTAATCTAATTGAAGAAAAAACCAAATTTTTTCAAAATCCCACCATTTCTCCTCATTTTGTTTATAAAACACCAAACTTCGACTTCGACTCATTAAGAAAAGAACTGAACAAAATTCCCAGAGAAGTTGATCATGTATTATTGCCAATATATTTAAATAAAATCACTGAAATTAACAAAAAAATTAGTTTGATTGAATCCATAAATACTTTGGATTTTGGAGCTTATTCTGAGCAACTATATGGAATTGCCAACCGGTACATATATAAATCAGCCCTTGATTACATAGAAAACAATCAATTTCATCCTGACAAATCAAAATTCATCAATTTCAAAGATATTATCAAAAGCTTGGACAAATATCTTAACCAAAAAAAACTAAACAAATGGGATATTGTTGTAAGTGAAGAATCTCCAGCAGATATCCAAGTAAACAAAGACCACACAATTTTTTTGAACAAAAACGCCTTATTCACGGAAAATAGGCTCAAAGCAGTTATTGCTCATGAAATTGACACTCATATTTTCCGATTAGAAAATGGGCGCAAACAGAAATATGGAATTTTTGAACGAGGTACGGCAGGATATTTGGCCACTGAAGAAGGTTTAGCCATATATAATCAAGAAAAACTATCTGTCCCGCTAGGCATTAAACACATTCAACACGCTATCACCGCCATTGCTATCTATTTTGGCAAAAAAATGACTTTCTGCGAATTATTTCATTATCTAAAAGATACTTATCATATTTCAGAAGAGCTATCCTGGAAAATTTGCGTCAAAGTAAAAAGAGGACTGATCAATACTACTATCAAAACTTCATTCACCAAAAATCTAGTTTATTTCACCGGTTATCAAGAAATAAAAAAATATTTTAGCGTTGAGAATGAAAATCCTGAAATTAAACAAAACACCATAATGGATAGGATGAAAAAACTTTATGTCGGCAAAATCACGATTCAAGATCTGGAATTGCTAAAAAACTTTCCTCTAGAACCAGCTAGTTTAATCCCCTCCCCCTAAATCATCCCCTGAGTCATTCCCAAAATTTCAGCAACTTTCATTTCAAATTCACTATTCACATCAACCTGAACAGGTAAATTTAAAAAATGCCCATTTGGTAATTTTAATTTTACATTTCTGGATTTCCCTTGATTTTGCGTCAAAAATTCTTTTAAAGCTAACATTTGTTGACTGCTGGCATTCATAGGAATTTCAATCAAATATGGCTCCAAATCAAGTTCTATATGGCCATTAGAAGTCATATCAGTTAAAATCTGTTCCGGTTCTGACTCGTTAACACTATCTAATGATTCATTAATATCAGCCTCTTTATTGTCAAAATTAATCTTGCCCAAAAAGGCAATTTTTTCATTGGCATCATAACAACCCATTTCTTTAGCATTCTCAATCATGGTTTGCAAGGAGATAATTTTGGCCTCACTACACATATATTGAAGTTTATCACCTCTGATGTCCAACTTTCCATTCATAATGATAACTTCATCTTCCTTGAAAATATTACCGACTTTTTTTAAATACTTCGGAAAAATTACACAATCAACACTGGCAGTCGGATCTTCAATTGTGAAAGTCAGCATTAACTCATTACTACGGGTAAAAATTTTTTTCAAATTAGAAATGATCCCACCAATTTTAAGCGGCTTAGTTAAATCTTTTTTACTCAAGGTCGATAACAAACGTACTTTATGCTCAAAATATTTAGCTAAACCTTTCAGCGGGTGCCTACTGACATAAATACCCAAATAAGCTTTTTCTCGTTTTAATTTCTCAATTTCTGTTACAGGCTGAGTTTCATTTAATTTAAGTCTCAATATTTCGCTACTGGCAGAAGGATCAATCAAGCCAAAAAGATCAATCTGTCCAGAAGCCGCGTGTTGTTGTTCATTCTTAGCGAACTTTGAGATAGATTCTATGCTGGCCGCTAATTGATTTTGTTCCCCCAAACCTTCTAACGCTCCTGAAAAAATTAAAGCTTCTAAAGTTTTTTTATTAAGCAAATTAAAAGATACTCGTTTAGCCACCTCAGAAATAGAACTAAATTTACCACCCTGTTCACGGATTTTAATAATTTCATCAGCAGTATTACCACCAAGACCCTTGATAGCACCCAATCCAAACCTGATTGTCTCTTTATCCACTACAGTGAAATTTGTCAGCGATTCATTAATGGAAGGCGGATAAACCTTAATGCCCAAATTCTCACATTCAACAATTTCTATAGCCACACGATCAGTATTTGAGCTATCAGCCGACAACAAGGCCGCCATAAATTCCGCCGGAAAATGGGCTTTAAGGTAAGCCGTTTGATAAGCAATCATAGAATAACAAGCCGCATGAGCTTTATTAAACCCGTAACCGGCAAAAGGTTCAATCACTTCATCAAAAATTTTTATCGCTAATTTTTCCTCTTGTCCGTTTTTCAAAGATCCATCGATAAATTTTTGCCTTTGCGCCAATAATTCCGAACTAATCTTTTTCCCGATAGCTCTTCGCAGCAAATCCGCTTCACCCAGATTAAATCCCGCAAATTTCTGTGCTATCTGTAAAATCTGCTCTTGATAAATAGCAATGCCATAAGTTGGTTTCAAAATTTCCTCTAACGAAGAGTGTGGATAGTGAATTTTTTTTTGTCCATGCTTACCTTTAATATAATCAGGAATAAACTGCATCGGTCCTGGACGATATAATGAATTCATGGCAATTAAATCTTCAATTTGCGTTGGTTTTAAATCCTTCAAATATCGCTTCATGCCAGCGGATTCAAACTGAAAAACACCGGTAGTTTTACCTAGTTTAAATAAACTAAAAGTTTTTTTATCATCCAAAGGCAAACTATTAATATCTAGTTCAATACCATGCGTTCGTTTGATAATATTAATGGTATGTTCAATAATACTTAAATTGCTCAAGCCCAAAAAATCCATTTTAAGCAGCCCTAATTTTTCCAACGGCTTCATAGAAAACTGCGTCACAATACCGCCTTTATCACCTACAGCCTTTTGAATCGGCGTATGATTAATAAGCTTGTTAGGCGAAATAATCACCGCACAAGCATGAGTCCCAACGTTACGAACCGTCCCTTCGAATTTGATCGCATGATCAAGAATAGTTTTAGCTGATGCTTCTTTTTCGTAAACAGTTTTCAATTCAACAGCTTCTTCCACATATTTACTCAAAGATTGATATTTCCCCAAAACCGGCGGTGGCACCATCTTGGCAATTCTATCTACCTCGGTATACGAATAACCCAAAACACGACCCGCATCTCGAATAGCAGCTTTAGCGGCCATCGTTCCAAAAGTGATAATTTGCGCTACTTGTTCTTCTCCATATTTAGCAATCACATATTCCAACACTTCATCTCGCCGATAATCAGAAAAATCAATATCAATATCAGGCATGCTAATGCGCTCTGGGTTCAAAAACCTTTCAAAAATCAGATTATATTTAAGCGGATCAATAGTCGTAATATCTAAACAATAAGCCGTGATGGAGCCAGCCGCTGATCCTCTGCCCGGACCAACCACTATTCCTCTAGTTTTAGCAAAATGAATAAAATCCCAAACAATCAAAAAATAGCTATCAAATCCCATTTGATGAATAATTTTAAGCTCAAAATCCAATTGCCGCAAAGCCCCTTCTTTTTCCGAATCTGGATATTTTTCTTCCAAGCCTTTCACACATAATGCTCTTAAATAGACTTGCAAGTCTGTATCTGGCGACAATTCAAATTTTGGCAATAAATTTTGACCGAACTCAATTTGCATATCCACCATATCCGCAATTTTCATAGTATTTTCATAAGCAGATGGACAAAAATCAAACAACTTTTTCATCTCTTCCTGCCCCTTCAGAGAATAATCCCCCAAAAACTTCAGACGATTTGGATCATTCACCATCTGTCCTTTCTTAATACAACTAAACGCATCAAAAAACTGACTATCTTCGCTATTTACATATAGACAATGGTTCGTAGCCACTAAAGGTAAATTAACTTTCTCCTCAAATTTCAACAAAGATTCATTAATTTCCGAACTGAAAATTTCTTCCGGATGATTACGAATCTCTTGAAATACATTTTCAATACCAAAAATTTGCTGATATTTTTGCAAAGCCTCCGAAGCTGATTGCTGGTCATTAGTCAAAAGTTTTTGCGTTATTTCTCCAAACCTCCAACCGCAAATGACAATCAATCCCTTGCTATATTGCTCCAAAAGTTCAAAATCTATTCTTGGCACATAATAAAATCCTTCTAGATTAGCTTTTGTACTCAAAATTAATAAGTTTTTATAACCAATTTGATTTTTAGCTAACAAAATAAGGCTATACCTTCGATTATCAATATTTTTATTAAATCGTCCTTGACTGGCAATAGAAATTTGCATACCAATAATCGGCTTAATATCATTTTTTTTACAATTATCATAAAATTCAATCGCACCATAAAGCACACCGTTATCAGTAATCGCCAACGCTTGCATACCAGCTTTCTTAGCCTTGGCGATATACTCAGCCGGCTTACCAAGCGCTTCCAGCACGCTATAATGAGTATGGACATTTAAATGTACAAAAGACATTTATAAAAGTTTATAAAACCCCAAAATTCCCCAATGGCCAAAGAACTATCCAGGCTTTACCAGCAAAATTTTCTTTAGGTACATATGGAGTAGCTCCTTTACTCTCCGCAAATTCAGTAAAACTAGCACGGCTATCCAAGCTTTCAATTCGGTTATCCCCCATCATAAAGTATGAATTTTCCGGTACCGTGAATGTTGTCGCATTTCGAAAAGGCATAGTGTGTCCTAAATTTTCTCTACTTAGATATTGACTCTCATCAAGTTTAATCGGAGTCGGATTACTCTGATTCTGCAAGTAAACAAAGCCATCTTTCAAAATAACTATATCTCCAGGCAAGCCAATAATACGCTTAATAAAACTTTCTGTCCCGCCTGGCCTTTTAAAAACGACAATATCTCCTCTTTGCGGTTCACTAAAATCATACCAAAATTTATTAACAATTAAATATTCACCTTCCGCGTGATTACAAATTCCATTATCAAAATTCAAAGTTGGACACATCGAAGGTCCGCTTACTTCATAAGGACTAACAATAAACGTCCTGATTAAAACAACCAAGATAATAATAAAAGCTAAATCTTTCAAGGTATCTTTTATATTATCCTTAACTTTTTGGTTAAAAAAAATTGACATAAATATTAAAAAATACTATAAAACGATCTTTCCTTACCAGGCACATTTCAGATTAACAGATAAATTAATTTGTGCAAGAAAAGTCAAAAATTCATGATCACGAATCACAAAAACCCAAGGTATTTAATTTAAAACATTATTATTTAATGATATAATATCGGTGTAATCAACAAACGAATTAAAACTTTATGAATTTTATTAATTTTATCATATCTTTTTTCTACGCTCATCCTTTTGAAAAAGAAATTAAAAAGTTTTTACGTCAACTCAAAAAAAATAGCTATGCCGATGTAGTGGAAAAACAACTCACCAGCCTAATGCAAAAAGATTTGGCAATACTTAATATCTATTTGGAATGGAAATCACGGGGTTATAAATATCTCAAGAAAAGACATCGCCGGAAACTTTATGCAAATCTAATTGCACTAAAAGCCGATTTTCTTAAGCAAGTTGAAAATGATACGACAAAATTCAACCCGATCATCATGGAAGAACTGAAACAAAATAATTTGTCCTTTCCCGTTTACAAAGAAAAAGAGATTAATTATCTGTGGCAGATTATGCGTTATCTTGAACCAGGCAAAAGATTTATTTATCAAGAATCAACTAGTTTCGGACATCTCATCAACGATCCAACCAAAGAAAAGCTGATCGGCGATTGTAACCAAATTACCACGCTTTATGCCTATTTTTATGCTCTCAAATACCCGATCACTGATCTGAAAATTAAAATTTTACCTGAGCATGTCTGCCTTCATTTTGAAAACCTGGATATCGAAGCTACCAGTGGACATTTTGCCAATTATCAAAAAGATAATCAGGTTTTAAGCATCACCGAATTAATTTCCACCAACCTTTTAGATATCAGCGATTCCCGGGAAACACAAACAGAGATTTCGCCAAAAATAGTATTAAAAATCTCCCAACTAGCTTACAAAATCAGTTCTAACAAAGAACTAGTGGCCAAAAATCTCGAAATTGCCTACAAAAACTTGGCTATTACCTCAATGCGTGAAAATAATTTCGAAAGCGCGATATTTTTCATAAAACAAACTTCTGATCGGAATTTATTACTCAAAACTTACTATAATGCTGCCATTTATTATTTAAATAATAAAAATTTCAAAAAAGCCCATTATTATGCTGCGTTGCACGGAGACATTGACTTAAAATCCAATGTTAGCTTAAGCGAAGCAAATGATTATTATCAAAAAGACAACACCAAAGAGGCTATCAAAATTTATAAAAAACTTGGCAAACACGAGATGGTCAGAGCCTGCCTGCAAAAAGACTTTTTCAAATTCTATCAACAGGTCAAAGATATTCAAACTCTTGATCAGGCTAAAACCAAAAAATCAACCTATCTCAAACTTCGTGACCTTGCTCAGCAACTTCAAGATTCAGAAAAAACCCAATGGGTGGAAAGCATGCTGGGAAAAATCTAAAACCACCTCAAAAGGCCAAATTACCCTGCCAAAACCTGGAGAGATCAATAATCCTCTCCAAAAACTCTGTTGGATACATCGGAGGATTTTCTGCTAAAGCTTGATGATAAATTACGGTTGATGGTGTTAGCCCTGGCAAAGTATTAACCTCAATAATTATCAATTCACCTGTTTTGATGTGCATGAAGGCATCAATTCTTGCGTAACCTGAAATGTTCAAAGATTGAGCTACTTTTTCAATTCTAATTTTGGCTAAATCTATGGCTTTTTTACTGACAAATGGTTGAGGCGGAGGCGTAATATTCACACCAGTTCCACCTTGAAATTTCTCTTCCAAACTTAAAACATTTCCTTCAGCAACAGTTAAACTTGGATTTAGTGCTTTTATATTTTTTCCTTTGCCCAAAACTCCAACTGTAACCTCAATCCATCCTGTTTTATGCCCCCATTTAATTTTATTTTTTATAATTCTTGGCCTATCTGTTTCAATAAACTCTTCAAACATCAAATGCTTCATTTGCACCAAAGGCATTTCAATTATTCCATGTTGTTCTGTAAAAACACCGGGTTTAATAAATTTAGTGCCTTTCAATGCCGCCTCAATATATTTTTCTAAATCTGAGGCTTTAAAAAGTCTCACAATTCCAGCACTGCAACCATCATCTCTAGGTTTCACAATTACAGTTTGAGATCCTAAATTCTTATGCAAAAATCTCCAATAAATTTCAAAATCTTTTTTGGAAAAATTTTTAAATTTAGCTAAATCAGCCAAAACTTTTTTCGCAGTAAAAATTCCATCTTTCTCAAGTAATTTCAAACGCTCAGAAGTTTCAAATTTATCCATACAAATCTGAGACGCCAAAACACCTGAACCATTGTATTTTACTTTTTTTTGATCTAAAAGTTTTTGCAAAGTGCCATCCTCCCCTATCCCACCATGCAGTGCTATAAAAACTAAATTAGATTTTTTTATAAATTCATCCAAAGACATTTTTTCAGGCATTCCAATTTCTTCAGTAATTTGATTTGCTAATGGAAAAAGTTTTTCAATAACTCTTTTTTTCAAAACATACAATCTTGCTTTAGATTCTTTTGCTTTCTCACAAGTTTCCAAAATCTCTTCAACAGTGTGATTCAAAGTAAAACGATACGGCAAAGTCCAGACATTATTTTCCTTGTCCAAAATAAAAGGATGCGGCTCATATTTTTTCGATTTTCGAAGCTTTAACCAAACATTCGTTCCACTCATCAAAGAAACCTGACGCTCAGCAGTCGAACCACCAAAAAGGACGTTGACAGGGATGAGCTGTAAGCTGTGGGCTATGGGCTGTGGGCTGTAAGCTGTGGGTTGGGAATAGTAATCGGTTCGAACTGACTTCTGATTACTCACTTCTAACTTACATCCTTTCTTCCCCTTCTTCACACCTTCACACTTTCCTCCATTCCATATTCCATATTCTATCCCCTCCCTTCTCCCAGCACTCTCAACCACCCACCTCAGCAAATCCCTATGACTCATTCCTATTTGACTACTTTGTTGAAAAAGAAAACTGTTTTGTTCCATTCCGCTGACAGGATTAAAATCCGAAAACCAGATATTACCGTCATTTAAAAGCCATCCATCAAATCTTGCAAAATCACGCATTCCAAAAAGTTTAAAAAGCTGTTCAGCCTGAATCTGGATTTTTTCAATAACATCATTATCAAATCTAGGAGGACAATGATATTTAACCTGATTGGTTGCCAAATATTTTTTCCGATAATCAAAAATCTGATGATCTCTGTAATCCATTTCCATTTCTGTTGGCATAATTGCAACAGGAAGACTAAAACGATTTTGCAAAATGATAACTGTAAATTCCTTACCTTCACAAAAAGGTTCAACAACAACATTCGTATCTATTTTTTTATTAAAAATAAATTTAGCTTTTTCATAAGCCTCTTTTGCATTTGAAACAGAAAAAACTGCAATACTCGATCCCCCGCTTGAAGGTTTCACTACAGCACGTTTCAAGTTATTCTGAATAAAAAAATTATTCAATAATTTCTTATGATCATTCAAATGAGATTTCAAAACTATAGATGGAACAGTAAAAAAGCCATTTTCTTTAATAAATTCATTTGCTAAGTGCTTATCAAAACATTTTCTGCACGCATTATAATCAGAACCTATATATGGAACTTGATATTTTTCCAAAATTCTCTGTATCCCTCCATCCTCACCAAACTTACCATGCATCACAGGGAAAGCCATATCAACCGATTTAAGAAAATCTTTCAAACCAATTTTAGACAAAGGCTTAGCTTCTGATTTCAGCTTAAAATCAAAATCTGATGGAGTGTTAGAATAAAGCTGTGCTCTAGAAATCTCATAAGCATTTTTAAAATGATCAAAATAAATCGGTAAAACTTCAATGTCATCTCCATTCAAATGATCACAAACACTTCTCGCTGAATTCAAAGAAATTCCTCTCTCCAAAGAAGGCCCACCACACAACAACGCAATTTTAAGTTTTTTTTGCATAAAAAATTGTTATTGTACCCCGTCCAAAATCCTCCTCCCTCTTTTTTAAGAGAGGGCTGGGGTGAGTTATTTTTCGCCAAAATTATATATATAAAAACTCCGCTTTACAAGCTAAATTTAATAAAAAAATTTAAAATTATAATAAATTTTAATTATTTTTTGCTAACAAAAAATCAATAATATTAATTCTTTTTATTCCATCAAAATCCTCTCCAAATATTTTATCCATTGTTAATACATATTTTGGATAATTATCTTTAATTTTTCTCAAAGAATTAAATTCTCTTTCAATAGTTTCCTTTGAAGACAATAAATAACTTACCTGAACGTATATTTTTTCATGTTCTTTCTCAGCTATAAAATCAACTTCAAGATCATATATTTTACCAACTGAGACTTTATACCCTCTTCTTTTTAACTCAAGAAAAACAATATTCTCCAAAATCCCAGCTATATCAGAATCTCTATATCCAATCAAAGCATGCCTAATCCCAATATCACCAAGAAAATATTTTTCATTAATCTCAAGATTTTTTTTACCTTTAATATTATAGCGAGAAACTTTACTAATCATATAAGTAGACGTTAAATACATAAGATAATCCTGAATTGTATCAACCCCCACCTTGATTTTTTGCGATTTAAGATAATCTGATATTTTTTTTGCCGAAAACACATTCCCAATATTATCAAAAACAAATTTTGTAATATTTTCAAGCAATTGCGGATTTCTTATTTCATATTTCAAAATCACATCTTTCATTAAAATTGTATTATATATAGCAAACACATATGGATAAATAACATCTTCTTTTAATTCAAATTCATGTATTACAGGCAATCCTCCATACTTTACGAAATTAGCAAATTCATCATCTATAGTATTTTTTTTATCAGATCTAAATTCCAAAAACTCTTCAAAACTTAATGGAAAAATTTGCAATTCAACGTATCTTCCAGAGATATAAGTTGCAAGTTCAGACGACAAGAGGTGAGCATTTGAACCTGTAATATAAATATCAATATTTTTTTCTGTAAAAAAAGAAATAACAGCTTTTTCCCAAAATTTTATTTCCTGCACTTCATCAATAAATAAATATTTTTTACCACTTACCTTAACAAATTCTTTTTTTACAAAAGAATTCAAATCATGATAATCTTTGATAAAATCAAAATCCAAAGATTCTTTATTAATATAAAGGATATTTCTTTTATTAACTTTCTTTGTTTTTAAAAAATCCATTATCTGTTTCAAAAAAACACTTTTACCAACCCTTCTCATACCAGTAATAACCTTAATAACAGGTTTATTTATATAAGGTGTGATTTTTTCAACATATTTTGTTCGTACATGCATGAAATAAAGTATAATTAATTGATAAGTTTCGTCTATACACGAAACTTATTTAAATTATACAAAACTTTTGCTCATAAAGCAAGATTTTAATGAAGTTCACTACCTATAAATATCCTTTCTATGTGCTAAATCAAGAAACAACACTTCATTTTGAGAACTAAAAGTAAAGATAATACGATATTCTCTTGTGATTCTAAATAAAAATAATCTTTTTAATGGACCCGCCAATCCTTTTGTATACAAACTTGGATGAAAAGGATTATCTCGAAATAAATCTTCAAGGTGTACCGCTTTGCATTGAATATTTTTTGGCAATTTCTTAAAATGCTTAATAAAATCTTTATGATAAATAACTGTAATCATTTTATATAAGATCTTTTAATGATTTAACAGAATAATCAATTTTATTATTTTTTAAGAATATCAAATAAACGTTGAGTATCAAGTCCAATTGTCGGTCGAATAGGTTTAAGTGATACATCATCAAGTTGTATATCCATGTCACCTCTAGTTATAGCATCTATTACTACTTGATGCTGACCCTCTGAAGGTGCATACACAAAATTTTTCCATAAAACACAGCCATCTTTTGTTCGAACTGTATTCTTTGATACATAAGTTACTTTTTTAGCTTTTTCTTCGCCTTTTACATGAAAACGCTTAGCAATTAATTGCCCATTAATCACACATACCCCTTCTCTTCTATTTACAGCTTCATAAAAATTTCTATCCATACCACCACAACCAAACCCAGGATCTCCAGGCTCTACAATACGAACTTGTGCTAAAGTAGTATCTTCAATCATATTCTCTATTAATTCTTTCAAGTCTGGTGGAAAAGATTCTAATCCATAAGCAGAATTATATAATTGAAATATTGGCCTTAATGAGTCATCTAATAAAAAATTTCGACCCGACCTAAGTAAATTTTTAAAAAATTCATTAGGAAATAAATCAAAAAAATACTTTGAATAAATATAAAAAGACCAAGGAGAACTTTTATGTATAGAGATTAATCGCTCTCTTAATTCTTCATCAGGGATTAATACTCTTGCTTGTGAAACATCTTTTAACCATGCTCCTGGCTCTTCATTTTCCATAATAAATTTTACTTTCTCCCTTAATTCCGTAACATCAAAATAAGATCTCAATCTTCCAAATAAAGGCAATAATTCAGATGTTCTTAATGCACAAGCTAAAACTTCCGCTCTAATTGCGTCATGATTACCGGTATGTGTCCTAATTATTTTATTTAAAGATTTTTGATCTAAACTCATAAAAATATTATAATTATCATATTATATCATATTCATGACTAAATAATTAAATCAAGAACTGCCATTTTTGCGAAGATAGTTTATATTTACAACCTACAACCCTTTCACCGCTTCTACTACAAATTGAATATCAACATTCTCATTAGCAATTTTGGGTTTTGTCTCAAATTTCAAAATAGCAGAAGACACAATCCTGACAAGTTCTCCGACAGTAATATTATGTCCATACACCTGTACCTGAGCTTTATCATTATCCGAATATTTAATCAAAAAACCAATAAGCTCTTTTAACGCCTGTCCATCAAAAACTACATTCCCCCTTTTTAAAGAAACTGCTCCAGGCCTTTTCATATCACGAATAAATTTTTTTCGTTTAGCATCAGAAGATTTCAAAATAGTATCACGCAATTCCTTCACTACCATATTTTTCGAATCATGTTCTAACTGCTGTACAATCTCAAAGCCACTGGATCCTATTAAATCTATAACAAATTGATTAACAGCAGCCATTAATTGCAATCCCTCCTCTTCATCTTCTGTTTTCAAAGCCTCAATTCTTCGTGTAACAAAAGCGGGCAACCTTTCTTGTCGCTGATTCTCATATAAATCTACAATGAAATGTTCAATTTCTAAGGCGGCCATATTAGGAAAAAAATTGATCAAAGTGCAAAGATTAATTAAAAAAGCATTTTCATCTTTTATGGTTAATAGGTCATTTAATACTTTCTGGAAATGTAGTTTTTTTTGCTCACCTTTAAATTCTCTTACATACTCATCCCACAACAACCGCCATACTTTCTCCCTTAAACTAGCTTCATCAGGCGTTTTAGATTTAACCGATATTTGATCCGCAAAAAATCTACCAAATTCATCAGGCATAAGTGAATGCCCGACAGTTTCTTCTTCCAATCGTATCGCCAAAGCTTCTCTAACAAAACTGCTTACCAATGCCAACTGTTTATTCTTATCAGACCTACCGCCCCTCTCTGCCTTTGAAAGTCCAATTAAATTTTCAATACTTAATCCAGACCGTTGTAATTGTATTAATAGAGCCTGCCTTAACATTGCTTCATTAATTTCTCCTAGCTCCTGGGGTAACTCATTCATTTTATTTTTTTTAAAAAATATTTTTAATTATACTTAAAATTTATTTTTAGTCAATAGAAAATGCCAATAAATTAAGTTACTTTAACATTATATAATCTTTATTTTACAAAAAATATTATGAAAAAAAACCACTTTCGCTCTATTTTCTATTCTCTATTCTCTATTTTGTTATTCATTCCTTTCTTTTCCTCTGCCGCCAGCACTTATCTTCCCACCGACATTTCCTCCGCTTATCTCCCTACCGTCAAAATCCATACTTTTACTCTCGATTATGATGGCAATTTAGTTGCTGATTCACTTGGATCTGGAACTTTAATTGATGACAATGGGACTATCCTTACAAACAATCATGTTATTGAGGATTATTATGATTCAACCAAACCATATGATGCTTTTCAAATTTGTTTAACAAAAGCAAATGACATCGAAAATCCAGTTTGCGAATTTTCCGCTTCAGTGATTGAAAGAAATGTTGATTTAGATTTAGCTTTGCTAAAAATGGATCCAACTGATGCCAGAGGCAATCAAATAAGTTTTAACTTCTATCTGCCTTATATCAATTCTACTGTACCGGCAACCGGCGACAAACTGACCGTACTTGGCTATCCGGATATTGGCGGAAAAACTTTAACTGTAACTGAAGGCATTATCAGTGGTTCACTCGATATAGATTCAATTTCATATTTAAAAACTGATGCGAAAATTTCATTTGGAAATTCTGGAGGTACTGCTATTGATGCAAACGGAAATTTAGTTGGTATTCCTACTTATGTTAATTCAAGTTATTCATCTGAAACTCTTGGATATTTTTTACCTATTACTGAAGCTTCCACTTGGATTACAGACAATATTAAACTTGATCCTCAGGTAAATAAAATTGCAAATGAAAAACTTATTTCACTGATGCAAACATATATTAATGCAAATGAGAAAGGTTTTTATCAGAACGACTATCCTCCATATCAAATTTCTATAATTAATGGATGGGAAACTGGTAATTCTCTTGAAGGAGCTTTTGACGATCAAAGTTCGTATTCATCTGGATATTCAAATAGCGTTACAATTTTTCCAAATAAATATGAAGAAAATTCGATAATTTATGTATCTATTGCTACAACTTCTTATGGATATGATGTAACTTTGGATGATGTTATGAAATATCGCGAAGACCAAAGCTCTCTTTCCTCTAGCTATGATGAATACAAATACGAAAAAACTAAATTAAATGAAAAATATGATGCCGTAATTGAAACAAAATCATTGGAATTTTGGACATTAGGCAAAATCAGCTCTATAACTTACTATATTCCATATGGAGACAAAGTTATTTCATTAGCTTATGAATACTCTACTGCAGATGAAAAAAAATTAGATGATGTAAAGAAAATCATCGCTTCATTTGAAGTTGATATGTCAAAAATAAATTACACACCTATCTACACACTTACTAATAAAAATCCATATATCAAAGTAAATCTTCCTCAAGATTTAAAAAATGAAATTTATTTAAATGATGCTACTTTTGAATGGGATGGTGTAATGTATTTCGGAGCAAATTTTGTCAAGAAACTAGATTCAAATTTCTATCTTGAAATGTATTTAAGTTCATATGAAGATGAAAAATATAAAAATGATTTTGATTTATTCAAAAAAGATACAATTAAAAGTTTGGACTCATATTTAAGTGCTTCATATTATTCATTTATTTCAAAAGGAGCTTTAAAAATCGATGGATTGAAAGGATTCTACTATACTTATGAATATGATTACTACAACGATTCTTCTACCGCTTCATACACAACAAATATATATATCAACTTATCTTCTGATTCATATTTATCTATCACTTATTCTGATAAAATAGAGGAATTTGCAACAAATATTACTAAAGTTCAAAACATTTTGAAGGCATTGCAATTTGAGAACAAAGGAACTGGTATGTATATAGTACCTGATTTCAGCAAAGCAAAAGGTCAAACTTTGACGGATATTGAAAATTATGTGTATGAAGAAAATATTAAAGAACTAGCACAAAATTCAGTTTTTGGAGCAACAATACCTGAAAAATTTGCCCCAACTGCAAATCTAACAAGAAAAGATTTCATCATTTGGGCTGTAAAAAGTTTAACTGGAGATAAAGGAGAAAAAGTAAAAACTTTTGAAAAAAATTATATGGGTTGTAAAGAAAATTGTTTTGAAGACATAAATTATACTGATGGCGATTCTGCATATATTGCTTTCGCACAAGAAGAAAAAGCTATTTCTGGCACAGAAATTAATGACAAGAAATATCTTTATCCAGAAAATCAAATTTCATTAACAGCTGCTTTCAAAATTGCCTTAACCCTTTATAAATATGAAATCTGGCAAGCTCCATCATTAATTCCATGGTATATACCTTACCTTCAAATTGCCTATAAATTCGAATTAATGCCTTATGGAGTTGATGATATTAATTACGCTTTAACTCGTGGTGAAGGATCCTATATTATTGATAAAATATTTCAATTAGATACTGTTTCTGATGATTATGATTATGATTATTAAGATGTGCGATGTGCGATATGCGATGTGCGATACGCGATATGAATTATGAGTTTTCGCTAGTCGCATATCGCATAACTCCTATTTCATATTCGATAAATCTATATTCTATACCATTTTCAATTTGAACATTTGATTCTTTAGTTTTAACAAAACTACTTGGTATTTGCGGGAAAAAAGTATCGCAATCAAAATCTTTTTCAATTTGTGTTAAATAAATTTTAGTACACAAAGGATTTTTAATTGCTTTATTATAAATCTGCGCACCACCAATGATAAAAATCTCTCCACTGTCATTCCCGTCTCCTTTATCATTCCCGTCTCCTTTATCATTCCTGTCTCCTTTGTCATTCCTGCGAAAGCAGGAATCTTTCCTTTCTAAACTTTCCAAAACTTCCTCCAAAGATTTAAAAACTAAAACCCCATCAGGAACTTTATAATCAATATTTCTACTCAAAACAACGTTAACTCTATTTTTCAAAGGTCTATGTTTTTCAGGAATAGACTCCCAAGTCTTTCGCCCCATAATTACGACATTTTTATCATTCCCGTCCGCCTTGTCATTCCTGCGAAGGCAGGAATCTTGCCACTTTCCACTCGTCACCTCCTGAAAATACTTCATATCACCCTTAAGATGCCATGGAATCATTCCATTTTGCCCAATCCCCATCTTAGAATCAACTGCGACAATGATGCTGAAATTAACCATAATTAGAACTAAGAACTGAGAACTGAGAAAGTAATCGGTAGTCGGTAGTGAGTAATCGGTTTGAACTGATTTCTGATTACTCACTTCTGGCTACATCCTCTTTCCTCCTCCTTCACACTTTCACACCTTCCCTCCCCTCTCACACCGCTATCTCAAACTTAATAAACGGATCATATTCATAATTTTCTAATGTAAAATCATCTAATTTCAAATCCCAAAATGCTTTTTTAGCAATTTTTATTTTTGGCAAAACATGCGGTTTTCGAGTTAACTGCAATTTCAAACCTTCTATATGATTCAAATATATATGAGTATCTCCAGTTGTATGTGTAAAAATTCCCGCTTCCAAATTACATTCTTCAGCAATCATATGCATTAATACAGCATAACTGGCAATATTATAAGGCACGCCCAAAGCAACATCAGCACTTCTTTGATACAACTGACAATCAAGCCTTCCGTTAATCACATAAAACTGAAAAAACATATGACAGGGAGGAAGAGCCATTTTATCAATATCAGCAACATTCCAAGCATTGACCAGAATTCTACGCGAGCTTGGATTATGCCTAATCATATCAATTGCATTTTGAATCTGATCTATAAATTTACCATCATAAGTTTTCCATTTCCTCCACTGATATCCATACACAGGACCTAACTCGCCTTGTTTATCTGCCCAATCATCCCAAATTTTGGTAATTTCATGCAAACTTTTCCCATTTAATCTCTCTAATTTTTCATTGATATTAGTTGAACCACTTAAAAACCAAAGAAGTTCTGCAATAATATTTTGCAAATTAACTTTTTTTGTTGTGACTAATGGGAAACCTTCACATAAATCATATTTCCTCTGAGCGCCAAAAATTGAAATCGTCCCAGTACCTGTTCTATCTTTTCTTTCCTCACCATTCCGCAAAATTTCCCGAACTAAACTTAAATATTGTTGCATAGAATAGCAAAAAGTATAAAGAAAAAAGTTAAAAGTATTAATACAATTCAAGTATAAACAAAATTTCTAAAACAACAAAAGGAATTTGTGTCTTGCAAGTTTATATTTTAGATAATAAAATTCTACTGTTTATTATAATTTTCAAAGTCCTAATGCAATTAACTTCAGCCAGCGCACAAGCATTATAAAATCTTTTTCCACATTCTATCCTTTATGCCAAAAATTCAATTTACTTATGGAAATGAAAATAAAACTGTTGAAGCAGAAACAGGTAAAACAATTCTGCAAGTAGCACAAGCAAATAGTATTCCAATGATTTCAGCCTGCGGAGGGATGGGAATTTGCACCACTTGTATGTGTATGATTGAAAAAAATCCTGAAAATTTAGAACCAGCCACTCCAGCAGAAAAAAATATGGGGCTTGACGGCAAAATCAACCGCTTAGGTTGCCAGGCCAGAATCAAAGGCGCTACTTCTGTATTTTTATAAATCTCACAATTTAACAATAACAATTAACAACTTATCAACTATGCCTTACCTTCGCATATTCGACACCACTCTGCGTGACGGAGAACAATCTCCGGGATTTTCCATGAACGTGTCAGAAAAAATGAGATTAGCCCGACAACTAGAAAAACTAAATGTTGATGTTATTGAAGCCGGATTTCCTATGGCCTCTGAAGATGATTTTCAGGCTGTCAAAGCCATTGCTGAACAACTAACAAAACCTGAAATTTGCGGATTAGCTAGATGCCTGGAAAAAGATATTCAAACAGCCTGGGAAGCTTTGAAAAACGCTAAAAAACCCAGAATTCATACATTTCTTGCAACAAGTGATATACATTTACAACATAAATTAAAAATCACTCGTAATGAAGCTCTAAAAACAATTAAAGAAATGGTGACTTATGCAAAAAGTCTTTGTCCTAGAGTTGATTTTTCCCCAGAGGATGCGCTTAGGTCTGACCTTGGATTTCTTTACGAAGCTCTGACTGTTGCAATTGAAGCCGGAGCTGATGTCCTTAATATCCCTGATACTGTTGGATATTCTCTTCCTTATGAATTTGGTAAGGTCATTCAAAATATCAAAAAAAATGTAAAAAATATTGATAAGGTAATTATTTCAACTCATTGCCATAATGACTTGGGATTAGCAGTTGCAAATTCATTAAGTGGAGTCCTAAACGGCGCAAGACAGGTTGAATGTACAATAAATGGTATTGGCGAAAGAGCTGGCAATGCTGCACTTGAGGAAGTTGTTATGGCTGTCAAAACAAGACCAAAATATTTTGGAGTAAAAACTCAGATCAAAACAAAAGAAATTTATAAAACAAGTAAACTTTTGACTCAGATAACTGGAATAGGAGTCCAGCCAAATAAAGCTATTGTTGGTGCAAATGCTTTTGCTCATGAAGCGGGTATACACCAAGATGGAATACTTAAAGAAAGATCAACTTATGAAATTATGAAAGCTTCTGATCTTGGAATTAAAGAAGAAAGCAAATTAGTACTAGGCAAACATTCAGGAAGGCATGCTTTTTCAAAAAAATTAAAAGAACTTGGGCATGACTTAAGCAAAGAACAAATAAATAAAGCATTTATTGAATTTAAAAATTTAGCAGATAAGAAAAAAGAAATTTTTGATGAAGATTTAGAAGTTATAGCTCAAACAGAATCTGGAAAATCACAAGAAACATGGACATTAAGCCAAGTGCAAATTTCAAGCGGTAACATCAGTATCCCTACAGCCTCAGTACAATTAAAAAATTTAAAAACTGGCGAAATCAAAATGACTGCGGCAACAGGTACAGGTCCAGTTGATGCCATTTATCAAGGCATTGAAAATATCATGGGCGTACATCCGAAACTAACTGAATTTTCAATGTTAGCTGTAACAGCAGGAATAGATGCCCAGGCAGAAGTTACTGCCAAAATTCTTTATAAAGGAAAAACAATAACAGGACGTGGGGCTTCAACTGATATAATTGTTGCCAGTACTTTAGCTTACATAAACGCCTTAAATCGAGCTTTAAATTTGAAAAAATAAGAATTGCAAAACTTTATATTTAAAGGTTATATTTTTCTGTATGGACTAATTCAAAATTCCTATATGTCTCAAACTCTCTTCGATAAAATCTGGAATGCTCATGTCGTACACCAGGAGAAAGATGGACCAGCCATAATCTATATTGATAGGCAAATGCTTCATGAAGTCACCTCCCCTCAAGCATTTACCAATCTTCGTAAAAAAAATCTTCAAGTCAGAAAACCAGAAAAAAACACAGCAACATTTGATCATTCAAGCCCAACACTCCCCGAGCTTTATGGCAAAAAAGGCGCTGACTCCATTGCCACAAAACAATTAAATACTTTGGTTGAAAATTGCCAAGAATTTGGAATTACCTGCTATGACTGGAATACCGAAAAACAGGGCGTTGTTCATGTTATCGCTCCTGAATTAGGTTTAACTCAGCCTGGGATGACAATTGTTTGTGGGGATAGCCATACTTCAACGCATGGAGCCTTTGGAGCGCTTGCATTTGGAATAGGTACGAGCGAAGTCGAGCATGTGCTTGCGACACAGTGTCTTCTTCAGTTTAAGCCAAAAACAATGTTAATCAAAGTTAATGGAGAAATTCAAAAAGGAATAACTGCAAAAGATATTATTTTGGCAATAATTAGAGAAATAGGTTTTGATGGTGGAACAGGATATGTCATTGAATATACAGGATCAGCAATTAAAAATTTATCAATGGAAGGCAGAATGACTTTGTGCAACATGACGATTGAAGCTGGTGCCAGAGCAGGAATGATAGCCACTGATGAAACAACTTTTGAATATTTAAAAAATAAAGAATTTGCTCCAAAAGCGCTTGAATGGGAAAAATCTTTAAAATATTGGAAAACCTTGAAATCTGACAAAAATGCTAAATTTGATAAAACCATTGAAATTGATATCAGTGATCTTGAACCAATGGTCACCTGGGGAACAAACCCTAGCATGGGCATCAAAATCTCCGGAAATATCCCGTATTTAAAAAATTTTGAAACAGAAAACGAAAAACTAGCTACAAAAAAAGCATTAGAATATATGGGACTTAAAGAAGGACAAAAAATGGAAGGACAAAAAATTGATGTTGTTTTCATTGGATCTTGTACAAACGGAAGGATTGAGGATTTACGATCTGCAAGTCAAATTGTTAAAGGCCATAAAAAAGCTGATCATGTACGAGCTTTAGTTGTTCCCGGATCAAGACAAGTTGAAAAACAAGCAATTGCCGAGGGATTGGATAAAATTTTTATTCAAGCTGGTTTTGAATGGAGACGCCCTGGATGCAGTATGTGTCTAGCCATGAATGGTGATATGCTTGAGCCAGGCCAATATTGTGCTTCCACAAGTAATAGAAATTTTGAAGGTCGCCAAGGACCGAAAGGACGAACTTTCTTAATGAGTCCAATCATGGCCGCGGCTGCAGGAATTGAAGGGAGAATTGTGGATGTAAGGAAATATTTGTAGTAGTCGGTAGTCGGTAGTCGGTAGTCGGTAGTCAGTAGTCAGTGGTCAGTTCGAACTGACTACCGACTACTGACTACATCCTTCACACCTTCACCCTTTTTCTCCTCAATTTAAAATTTTCCCCCTAATGCCTCTCAAACTCTACAACACCCTCACGGCAAAATTAGAAACTTTTGAACCAACAGAAAAGAATAAAGTCAAAATGTACTGTTGTGGACCAACTGTTTATGATTATGCTCATCTCGGACATGGCCGATCAGCGGCAAGTTTTGATTTAATCCGCAGATATTTAATTTATAAAGGTTATGATGTTACTTTTGTTTCAAATTATACCGACATTGATGACAAAATGATCAATCGTGCAAATGAAGAAGAAATAACAGTCCCAGAACTTGCAAATAAAATCATTCCTGAATATGAAAAAGATTATGAGCAGTTGAATATTCTTCCGCCTAACCACAAGCCAAAAGCTACAGAACACATAGCCACAATGATCAAAATGGTTGAGGATTTAATAAAAAAAAATATTGCTTACGAACTTGATGATGGCATTTATTTTGATGTTAAAAAAATTAAAGCGTATGGAAAACTCTCCAAACAAAAATTAGAGGAATTAAATTCTGGAGCAAGAATTGAAATTGATACAAATAAACACAATCCTCAAGATTTTGTATTATGGAAAAAATCAAAACCAAATGAGCCAAAATGGAAAAGTCCATGGGGAGATGGTCGTCCAGGCTGGCATATTGAATGCAGCGCCATGAATTTCGATATTTTTGGCGATACCATTGATATTCATGGTGGAGGTCTTGATCTCATTTTTCCTCATCATGAGTGCGAAATTGCCCAAAGTGAAAGTTTTTCCAATAAACTCTTTGTTAAATACTGGCTGCACAATGGTTTTGTGAAAGTAAATAATGAAAAAATGAGCAAATCCTTAAAAAATTTTTTCACATTAAAAGAAATTTTTGCCAAATATGATCCACTAGTTGTCAGATTTTTATTAATCTCCAATCATTATCGAAACCCCATCGATTTCTCAGATGAAGTTTTGAACCAAGCCAAAAATGCCCTCCAAAGACTTCATGAATTTATTTTCAGACTGAATTCTGTGATTTCTGCTCCTTCATCTGTCATTCCTGCGAACTTGTCCTCCGAAGCTTTAGCGAAGGAAGAAGCAGGAATCTTAAACTCGCAAGTTACAAAACTCATCCAAACAGCCCAAGACTCATTCGAAAAACATATGGACAATGATTTTGATACCTCTGGAGCTTTGGGATCAATTTTTGATTTCATTAAGCAGGTCAACAAAATGATTGACGAAAAAACGTTAAATCAAAATGATATAAATGAAATTAAATCTTTTATTGCCAAAATTGATACTGTCTTGGCTGTATTCCAAACTAAAGGAGTCAAAATTCCTGCCGAAATTTTGGACTTAATTAAAGAACGGGAAAATTATCGCCAAGAAAAAAACTGGGCCAAGTCAGATGAACTTCGAAACATTATCAAAAACCAAGGTTATGAAATCGAGGACAGTAAAAACGGGACCAAGTGTAGGGTAATTTTATAAATTAATTTTTATCATTCCTTATCCTTATTTATTTCAAAGCAATGTTACAAAAGCTGGATGTTTGTTAAAAACTCCTATTAAAAAAGCATTAAATAAATCTAAATTTCTTTCCCTACGACAATAATCTAATAAGCTAAAGCAGACATTATCTGTTGATTGGGCAAAATTAAACTTACTTATCTTAAACCCAGCATCAGTTGCTAACTGTTTTAATTCTTCTGAAGTCGTAACATGTTCTGTAATTACACCACTTAACCATCCAAGTTTACAAGAAAATAAATCAATATCAAAAGGTATCAATTTCCCCTCTCGAATCATTTTTTCTGCAACTGATTTAATTGCTATTCTTACCTCGGCAATATTTTGAGGTAGCACTTGTGTTTTTTTCCATTCAAATTCAGGAGCATAACCCAACCGCACTATCTCAGCAGGAACCATTCTATTAATATCTGGGAATATTCTTGTGATTCCAGGATTTACGTCCAACATTTCAGCAACTAAATGAGCCATATTTATAAATTTAGATTATTTAATAGTGTAGCATTATCACGCTAACCTGTCAATCAAAATACGAGTAAAAATTCGTTTACCATATTCCAAAATAATATTACAATTTAACAGAAATACTGATAAATAGATAATGCAACCTGAACATTAAAATTATTCACTAATATTCTATTTTTACTTCATCTTCACCCCATACCAATCAATCTTCCTGCTCATAAACATACACAACGCCAATATCAAGAAAATTCCGATTGAGCCGATTAGAAGTGAATAATCTTGTAACTGAAGAAGTGTATAGAAAAATCCATATATCAAAGTTAAAATTACGCCTAAAACTAAACTTTCTTTATTATTTTGAAATACAGCTTTTGCATACAATGTGACCAAAAACACTGTTGAAACCGTTGAAATCAAATATGCATATCCGAACTCAAGATGTTCTGAAATTGAAAGTAAAAGTAAATAAAAAATACTTACTGCAAACCCAACCAAAAGATATTGTATTGGATGAAATCTTTTTTTATTAAATATTTCAGCAAAGAAAAACGCTAAAAATGTAAGTGCAATTGCCATCCCTGCATATTTCACAGAACGAACGTTTTTCTGATAAATATCCACTGGCAACAGAAATTTCACTCCAAATTCATACACTTGAGAGTCCAAAATAGCAGTTGTTGGACCATCATTATATCGGAAATCTGACTCTTGAGGTTCTAGCAAATTAGAGTCAAAATTATAAGCATTATTTATCCATGCTTGTGGATAATTTCTATTTATAGCCAAAACTTTCCATTTCGCATCAAATCCATCTTTTGTAATATTCCTTTCATCAGGCAAAAATGATCCATCAAAACTAGGATTGATCCATGAAGATTGTAAAGACACGTTAGTTTCTCTTCCCAAAGGCATAAAATATATTTCCTCACTTCCATTAAGATCTAAATTCAAAGAAAATGAATAAAAATTATTTTGTGTTTCTTTAATATTTATTGGTAATGAATAGACCAATTCTGAACTAAAAATACTTTGCCCTGCTTGTGATGAACTTAAATGAAGATTCGTTTCTGTATCAAAATTTAATGTTGGTTCCTTATTCAAACCTTTCATATCATTCACTCCAAAAGACAAATACGCCTTATCCCACAAAACATCATTTTCATTTAATCCTAGCGAGGCAATATCTGGATAAGCAAAATCACCCTTTAAATTCAAAATTGTCTTATAAACAACTGTATCATAAATTCCCCTGCTTCTTGTTTCAGTATTTAGATCTCCATTTATATTTAAATTTTCAGGTAAAAAATGCGCATAAGAAGTTTCTTTTTTTACAACACCTTTATCATCAATCAAATATTTATAAAAAGGCAAAGTCAAAACTGGCCCTCCAACAACTTGTCTCTCACCCCATTTAGAACTTATGTCGGATTTTACTTCAAAACTTCTATTCTCTCTTTCATTTATCAAACTCCCAATAATCCCCTGCGGAATCAAAAGTATTAAAATTAAAATCCCAATTGTGAACAATTTCAAACTCACAGAATTCCTTGCCCAACAATTAAATTTATCAAAAGTAGAATCTGTAGACATAAATTTATGTTTTTAAAAATAAAACAATTACAGCATAGACTTTAGATTTTAAAGTTTCAAATTGAATAATCCCACATGCTACAAATATTCTTTTAATAGTGCGCATTTTTTCCTCAGTCGTTTCAAGGCTTTTCCTTTTCTTTGTCTAACTGCCTCTCTTGTAATCCCCAATCCCTCACCAATCTTTTCTAAAGTTTGACCTTCCCCATATCGTTCATTGCCCATACCATAAAGTGCTATTATAACTTCCTTTTGTCTCTTAGGTAATAACATTATTGCTTCCATCAATGCTCTTCTTAACTGTATAGTATCTGCCACCTTTCTTCCGTCATCTCCTGGTATTTCTTCATGTAATTGCCTCTCATTTGGACCTCGAGAAGTCTCTTTGTGAGCTGATGCATCAAGAGATACAGATAACGACTTACTACCCTTTATTTGTCGTACACGCTGTTCAGTAAAAATTCCATCCGAGGCTTCTGCAATATCTAAATCAGTAGGCGAATCAATACCTTGAGCAATCAAACGTCTTTCTATTTGACGTATTTGATAATCCAATTCTTCTACATAACAAGGCCTTCTTACCGCACCAGAATAATATCTTTCTTGCAAAGCTCTCAACATAACTTGCCTAATCCACCATGTTGCATAAGTAGAAAACTTAAACCCTCTATTTAAATCAAATTTTTCCAAAGCTTTTAATACACCCAATAATCCTTCCTGATGTAAATCAGCTACTATTTGACGATTACCACAAGATATACGACAAGCTATTTTCCATACATATTTATCTACCCCTCGAATTAATAACCATTTATCCTGCTCATCACCAGCCTGTGCAGACAATATAATTCGTGTTTGCCCTTCATCAGTAAACCATTCATCCACCGCATCATCTGCTATAGGAGAAGAAGTCGGTGTTGATTTATTGCGTCTTTTTTGTGTTCGCTCTCTTCTTTTTTTATATTTTTCATCTATTAATTCTTGTTCTAATATCCGAAGATCATCATCTGATGGTCCAATATCATCTGGCAATTCAACTTCATTCACAACTATTTCAGGCACACAATCTTTACTAAAATCAATCACTTCGTTCCCATTATCAAATATTTCATCTATTAAATCTGACCCACCTGCTGATTCAACTACTTTTGGTTCAACTACTTTTGGTTCTTCAGTTTGAACATCAGGAATAGCGTCACTTGTTATTGCTGGAAGCGAAGATTGAGCTAAACCTCTTTGTCCTCTTTGTCCTCTCATTTTTCTTATTACGACTGGTTCAGCCACACTATCTTTTGCTTCCACAGTATTACCAAATATTTGACCTGAATTTCCCATTTTTAGTTCTTCAACTTCTCTTACAAGACGCAAACCATGATCACCTTTTGGAGACAATAATGGACTTATTACACATTCATTATGTATTAACCTTAATTCAGGTAAAGCTGGTAATGGCATTTTAATAGCAGGCAAAGGCGACACTTTATAAGAATCTACTTCTTGAACAATTTGAAGATTAATAATAACATGACTTATTCCCTGATATCGATCAAGTGGTACACTTAATACCACTAAACATAATCCTCTTTGATGATCAGGACGGCTTATTTCAATTTGCGTTTTTTTACTAAGTCTATTCTTAAGAGCAGTCATAAAACTTAATCTTGAAATATTTCCCAATAATTGTCTCATTTGCGAACAAGATATTATCAATTTCGGATTATGTTGATGACAAAAAAGTAATATTTGCAACGCTCTTTCCGCTAACGTTCTTTCTCTTAAATTACTTATTAATGGTTGCGCTGTAGAAAATAATTGTTGATGGAAATCATCTAATAAAATGTAAATATTATCCCTCTCATTTAAAATTTGAAACGTTTGTTCAGATAATGGCATTCCTTTTTCACAATGACTTATACATGGAAGAAAAGTAGATAATTCTGCTGTAGCTGTATCTATGTCAATTCCTTCTCCAAGTATTGCTGGTTTTTCCATACAAGCACTTAATTTTAACATAACTGTATTTCCTGACTTATCTAAACTTAAAAAAGGCATGTCCCATGTTCTACCATCACCATCAAATGTTTTTCGAAGGGAATCTCTAATATCATCAACTGCTAAATTAATATCTCGTAAAGATATATCTGATCGTTGTGATAATGCATTCAATGTTATACAACCTTGATCACTTGCTGCTGCTATTGTCATCAAAACTTTTCTTCTTACACCTGTTCTATCAGTATTAAGCCATGAAAAATAATATGAATTATCCTCAATAAAAGTTGTTATTCTTACTTTTGTTTCTAATCCTTCTGATTGAGCATTCGATATACTCATACTATAAATATCAAAAACTATTTACAGTATTACAACTCATTGACATGATGTCAAATCCGATAGAAATCATTAACCAAAGAATATATTTTTAACCTCTTCAATGTTACATACATAAAAAACTGAAAATTTTCAATAAATCTTCAAAAATTCTTCAACAGAAAGATCGATTTGTTTTAGGATTGCTCTAAATCATCAACCACACCCAAAGTAGGGCAAAAAGCTGTATACCCCCTTTTACCTGAACCAGTCTCAATATCTGGACTAACTATTATTCTATAATTTAATAATTTTGTTTGCATGAAACTAAAAATAAATCTAAATAAATTATAATATTTTTATAAAAATAAAGCAAAAATCAAAACATATATGTCTATAACCTCCCCATAGCCTCTCCAAACTCTTTATCTGTTGCCACTTCCCCATCCAAACATGAACATTTTTTATCTTGCCAGTAAGATAAATTTTTCATGTTTTTGCGAGTTAATTTTTCGGCTTCCAATCTTGATGCAGATGTTGCACTCATAAAAAACCGTACCCCTCCTTCAAAAATCTCTTCACAGCTTTTCACAGTACCATCCGCCTTTGTGCAATGAATACAAGTTAAAGCTTTTTCGTTTCCACAGCCAAAATCCTCTTTGTTTACCATCGGCATACTACACGCAATACATTGTGTCATAAAAAAAAATTATTGTTTGAAAATTTTACACAAAATAATTTTAAATTTACTTTCTAAAAGAATCAACCCCTGCCCAGGCTAATTTAAAAACGGTTTTCATAGTTATATAAAAATGTTCATGCTCAATAACAACTCCAACCAAATCATCTTTGTGATATGAATAAATAGCCACTTTATTTTTTTCAAAAATATCTATATGAATCTGAATTGGAAAAATTTTAGCATCAATATATTTCAGTTCACGCAAATGTGATTTATCATCATGAGAATACTGTGTCGCCATTGGCAAAGATCCTGTAACAATACCAATATATTTAATGCCTCTTGCGATACGACGATTTAAAAAGTCTTCTTCATAATATTTATTAACTTCAGGATGAATTGTATTTTTATCAAACCCCATAAAACTATATCTTGTTGATCCTGGAATTTCCAAAAGCATCTCCCCTATTTGTTTAATACCTTCAACCCCTTCATAAAAAGTAATTTTTGGTTTTTGCGCATACTTATTTGTGATAGCGAGAAGTTCTGGTAAAAAACTTTTAAGAATTTTTCCATCATCAACAAAATGACCAATTAAAATTTGTGGATTTGTTGCTGAAAATATTTTTATATTTCTTTTTTCATAAAAATTAACAAATCCTTTTTTCAACATTGAATTAAGTAAACTATAAGTTGAAGTTCTATTCTCATCGATTGCTTTTGCAAGATTATTCACCCTTGCTTCACCAAATTCCAACAATTTTAAATATAAAACTACTTCTTTTTTTGTCATGCCAAGTTTTTCTAGAAATTTTTGATTCATAATATAAAATGAGTTGACTTAAATTATCAACACTTTAAATATACCAAAAAATGAATATAGAAGCAATATAAATTAACATATAAAAACTACTATTCGCAAGAATCTAGACAGTTTTTTAAAAAAAATTATAATTTGATCCAATTAAATAATTAAAAATTTATGCAAAAAATTTGTAAACAATGTTGTCAAAATTTTGAAATAACATCAGAAGATTTAAAATTTTATGAAAAACTATCTCCCGTTTTTAATGGGAAAAAATATTTAATTCCACCACCAAATCTTTGCTTTAATTGCAGACAACAAAGAAGACTTGCTTATAGAAATGAACGTTTTATGTATAAAAGAAAAAGTGATTTTACAGGAAAAAATATAATTTCAATGTATCCACCAGATTCTCCTTTCAAAATATATGAACAGGAAATTTGGTGGTCTGACAAATGGGACGCAATGAAATATGGTAGAGATTTTGACTTCAGCAGGTCATTTTTTGATCAATTTAGAGAGTTACAATTACAAGTACCGAGAGTTGCATTAGTCAACAAACACAGTGAAAATTCAATATTCACAAATCATTCTGGTAAAAACAAAAATTGTTATATGTCATCAGTCACCTTTGACTCAGAAAATATATTTTATTCTGATTGGGTTATTAAAAATTGCAAAGATTGTGTTGATTCTTCTTATTTAAACGAAGGATCAGAACTTTGTTATGAAACTTATTATGCTTGGGGAAGCTACATGACATTTTACTGTGAATTCATAAAACGATGCCAAAATGTTTGGTTTTGTTATGATTGTATAAATTGTAAAAATTGTTTCATGTGCTGGAATTTAAGAAATAAAGAATACTGTATTCGAAACAAACAATATTCAAAAAAAGATTATGAAATAGAAATAAATAAAATTTTGCAATTCAGATATTCTGAAATAGAAAAATTTAAGCTTGAATATATTAAGTCAAAAAAAACCATCGCAATTCATCAAGCCACATATTCAATTCAAGCAATTGATTCTTCTGGCGATTTACTATTTTATACCAAAAACTGCAATTCCTGCTTTGATTGTATAAACATGGAAGACTGCAAATATTGTATAGATGCAATAGACACAAAAGATTGTATGGATGTTTATCATGTTGGATGGGCTGAATTAATGTGTGAATGTCATGCAATAAGCAATGGATATAACTGTCTATTTTGCCATTTCACATATGATAATAGAAATTCAATTTACTGTGATTGTACGCAAAACTGTAATAATTGTTTTGGCTGTGCAGGTTTAAATCAAAAACAATATTGCATTTTGAATAAACAATATTCAAAAGAAGAATACAACATATTAGTTCCAAAAATCATTGAACACATGTCCTCCTACGCTAAAGCTTCGGAGGATAGACAAAATGGGGCTGTACCCCACGAAGCTTTAGCGCAATGGGGTGAGTTTTTCCCAATTAATTTTTCTCCGTTTGCATATAATCAATCAAGAGCACCAGAATATTATCCTTTAAATCATAAAAACGCGATTAATCATGTTTTTACATGGTCTGATTATGAACCAGAATTTCCTCACGTTGAAAAAACAATCCCTGCAAATTTATTGCCAGAAACAATAAATGAGATCCCAGATGATATTTTAAATTGGGCGATTTTACCTGTAGAAATATGCGATTCACATATTTCTACGAATCATCCATTTAAAATTATAAAATCTGAACTAGATTTTTACAGAAAAATGAATTTGCCAATTCCAAGAAAACATCCAGATCAAAGATATTTGGATCGAATATCACTTCGAAATCCAAGGAAACTTTGGAGAAGGAAATGTATAAAATGCGAAAAGGAAATTTTTTCTACATACTCACCTGAAAGGGAAGAGCTAGTTTACTGTGAAATGTGCTATTTAGAAGATATATATTAAACTAACACAGATTAAAATTTCCTTAACACCCCGAATGTAATAGAGAATCGTATTCCTGAAAAATTTTGTTACTAAGAACATTTGCATATTCTTACTCGGTAGCTGACGATGTGTCTTATAGCTCATTTCTAGTTATTGACTCGAAAACTCACTATTGAGAGCAGTATTTCTAGCATATAGCTAGTCTACCACCTCAAAGTTCATCCACGAACCAACAACCAGAAATGAGCTATAAGAACTCGCAGCAAATATTCCCCTATAAGGGAATGTTCCATCCGCAGGTTCTCCTACAGATACCTTGTTACGACTTAGTCCCAATCAGTGATTTCACCGTGGACCCCGCAAATTGCGGGGGCTTCGGGTGCTTCCACCTTTCATGACTTGACGGGCGGTGAGTACAAGGCCCAGGAACGGATTCACCGTAATATGGCTGACTTACGGTTACTAGCGATTCCAGCTTCATGAGGGCGAGTTGCAGCCCTCAATCCGAACTTTGACCAGTTTTAGGGATTGGCTCCATGTTACCATATTGCTACCCTCTGTACTGGCCATTGTAGCACGTGTGTCGCCCCAAGCATAAGGGCCATGCTGATTTGACGTCATCCCTACCTTCCTCCTAGTTAAACTAGGCAGTCTTGTATGAAAAATACAACATACAACAGGGGTTGCGCTCGTTTACGGACTTAACCGAACACCTCAAGGCACGAGCTGACGACAACCATGCAGCACCTGTCACCAAGTTCCTTGCGGCACCCCTACATTTCTGCAGGGTTCTTGGGATGTCAAGCCTGGGTAAGGTTCCGCGTTTACTGTCGAATTGAACCACATGCTCCACCGCTTGTGTGGGCCCCCGTCTATTCCTTTGAGTTTTAGCCTTGCGGCCGTACTCCTCAGGCGGGGTGCTTAATGCGTTAGCGTCGGCACTCAAAGGGAACCGAGTCCCTTCAAACACCTAGCACCCATAGTTTACAGCGTGGACTACCGGGGTATCTAATCCCGTTTGCTCCCCACGCTTTCGTCTCTAAGTGTCAGTACCTTGCCAGTATGCTGCCTTCGCTTTTGGTGTTCCTCTGCATATCTACGGATTTTATCCCTACATGCAGAATTCCGCATACCTCTCAAGGACTCAAGAAAATCAGTTTCGGGCATTGTTTTCTGGTTGAGCCAGAAGATTTAACACTCGACTTAATTAACCACCTACAGACGCTTTACGCCCAATGATTTCGGATAACGCTTGCACCCCCCGTATTACCGCGGCTGCTGGCACGGAGTTAGCCGGTGCTTATTCCTAGGGTACCGTCATAATTCTTCCCCCAGAAAAGATCTTTACATTCAAAAGAACTTCATCGATCACGCGGTGTTGCTTCGTCAGGCTTGCGCCCATTGCGAAAGATTCCCTACTGCTGCCTCCCGTAGGAGTATGGGCCTTGTCTCAGTCCCATTGTGGCTGATCATCCTCTCAGACCAGCTACCCGTCATAGCCTTGGTGAGCCATTACCTCACCAACTAGCTGATAGGCCGCAGGCCGCTCTCATACCGCCGTAGCTTTACCCTTGCGGGACCATCCGGTATTAATTCCGCTTTCGCGGAGCTATCCCTGAGTATGAGGCGCGTTCCAACGTGTTACGCACCCGTCCGCCGCTCCCCTTGCGGGTCGCTCGACTTGCATGTATTAGACACACCGCCAGCGTTAATCCTGAGCCAGGATCAAACTCTTCATAATAAGTTTTTGTCTCTTGCAATTAAATGCAAGAGGATCCATTTGAAATCAAAGAATAGATTCTCTATTACATCCGAGATGTTAAAGATCAGTCCAAAAAAAATAACTTTTTGTTAAAAAAGACGCGGATTAAAGTCTATATTCTCAATCTTAAAATGTCAAATCATTTTTATTCTTTTTCTCCGAGACCTTAAATTATCCCTACATAGTCTCAAAATATTTTTCTAATCAAAATAATATTTTATTATATCTGATCCCACTAAAATTAACAATAGCTTTCGCTAAAAAACAAAAATCAAATGACTGCAAATTATTATTATTTTTTTATATATTCAGAAAAACCTACCCAATAAGCACTTGTCAAAAAACAGGTATTATGATTTCATTTTTTCCCTGTCGTGCCATTCATAACTTTCTTGGCTTTTGATCTTAACTGCTTAGATTTTTTTTTGATAACTTGAGTAGCTTTTTCCTTAGCTTCTTGGAATTCACTAGATACATCATTAGTAATTTTATCTAAAGCTTCATCCCCTTTTTCCTTGACTTCATGTAAAACTTTTTTCCCTTTTTTAATAACTTCTTGCACTTCATCAGTCTGAGTGATTTCCTTAAAAGTATCTTTCATTTCGTCCCACATTTTTTTACACTCCTGTCCAATAGAATTAACTCCAGCACCGCCTTTTTTAATTTCATCCTTAACCTTCTTTCTTAATTCTCTACCTCTGACGGGAGCAAATAACATTGCCGTTACGGTGCCGATAGTAGCTCCAATTATTAACGAAAAAATATTTCGTCTACCCATAAATTTTAATTTTAAAAAATAAAGTATTCTCAATTTAACAAACTTTTTTCAAAAGCACAAAAAGCTATGATATAAATCAACAAATTCGTCTATTGATATTTATAAAACAAAATTTCAAGCAGCTTAATTCGTTTTGCGTGTTTCGTACTTCGTACAACGCACATCGCACGTCGCAAAACTCACCACTTATCACCTTTTGCCCTCCCCCTTTATCATCTGATACAACCTGCAAATTGGCAAACCAACAACATTAAAAAAATCTCCACTAATTTTTTTTACAAATAACGCCCCTTTCCCTTGCACAGCATAAGCCGCCGCCTTATCCTGCCATTCATTTTGATCAAGATACCACTCAATTTCCTCTTCTGTCATTTTTTCAAAAGTTATAACGGTTTTCTCGTGTTGAACATTTTTTTTATTCAACTTTAAATTTATCAAACATAAACCTGAATATACTTCATGTGTTGTTCCACTCAGCATAGAAATCATTTCTTTAGCATGCTCCCTGTCTTTGGGCTTTTCCAACACTTTCCCGTTACAAAAACCAATAGTGTCAATAGCGAGAATAATTCTCTCATCTTGCAAAAAAGATTCCTGCTTTCGCAGGAATGACGAATAAACATCAACAGCCTTTCCCTCAGCATGTTTCATTACCAACTCATGTGGCAATAATTTTTCATCAAAAATTTCTTCATAATTACTTGGAACAACTTCAAAATCAAAGCCAGCTTCTTTTAATAATTCAATCCTACGAGGCGATTTTGAGGCAAGAATTAATTTGGGAAACATATTTTTTCAAAAAACTTAATATTATCAAAACATATTATTCGGTAAAAAACCAGAACAAATCCGCCTCAACTCTTAACTCTTAGTTCTTAGTTCTTCTTTTTTGTGTTAAAATATTAAGAATATATTTTAAGAAATTTTGAATTCTAAAATTTTGAATTTAAATTTCTCTCTTACTTTCAATTAATGATTATCAATTCAAAGAACACATTTAACTTAGTGAATAAAAATTTGGTTTTTGCGTCCAGAGGAGAAAATCCATCTACAACAACTGAGGCACCAATAGAATTAACTAACGCCCAAAAACAATTTTTCTTTGAGCATTATCGTCAACTACAGGATATGCCTAAATTTGAAGGACCTACTGATTTTCCAAATCAAAGTGGCATGCTTACTGAAGATCAATTTGTGTTATGGTATTTAACCAAAAATTTTACCGCTGAAATGATACCTAATCCTATTAATACTCAAGAATTAGTAGCAATTGCTAAAAGGACCATTCTAGGAAAAATACTAAAGCCAGAGGTGGTTCTTGAAGGCAGATATACAGACCCAAGGCAATTCATAAGGCCTGATGGTTCAACGTATACCAGAAAAATGCCAAAAGATGTTGATGTGGGAGAAATAAACCTAAATTTCACGGCAGATCATATAAATAATTTCCAAAATCCACCGTCAGATAATTGGGTGACAAGTAATATCGAATATAATGACGATGGTGATTTAAGCATTGATGATAAAAGAACCTTAGCAAAAAAAATAGGAAATATAGAAGCAGAAGCTCTAGCCTTATATGCAAAATTACAACAAAATTGTAAAAATTATAATATTTTTCAAGAAGGCATTAAAGAATCTCAAGAATTCAATAATACCGTTAATGGTAATTTAGCAGCTTTGGCATTTAGAAGCGGTATTAATACATCAAACGTTCAATCAAATATTGCTAGACTTAAAGTCCAAGCTCAAATACCAGTAACTCCAGAAGATGCCAGCAGCATAGCAGAAATATTAACAAACGATAAAGGTTTCTTCATCTCCCTATTCCAGAAAAAAATAGAATTTGGTAATCCAAGAGATAACTTAATATCATTACTTTATATTTTATATAAATCCAAACCTAACGCTCTAGACAGCATTGAAAAAGGAACGTTAATTTCATCAGAAAATTTAAGAAATCAATTCTTAACTGTTGATGCTTCTTTATTACATTTGAAAGAAGATGTTGTTGATAAAGATGGGACTTCAGTTTTTACCTGGTTTGTTAACAAAAATAAAATTAAAAATCCAATAACAGATTTTAGTTCTGCACTTAGAGTGGCAAAAGAAGCTTCAAAAGAAAATTTGTCATTTCTTTCTACACTAACTAATGCTGAACAAGTACCATATATTGTTGATGCTTTATATGATAGCGAAACCAACCTGCAAGGGACACCTAGTACAGCTGCCCCTACATCTAAACCTTCTACTGTACCTGCAGTAATAACAGGTACAGAAACTACAACTAGTAAAACTACGCCTGACAAATCTACTCAAGAAGCAACAGCAGGATTACCTACTGCTCCTCAATCACCTGAAACAAAAGCTGCTATAGATAAAGTGAGTATAATGGAAATCCCTGCAATAGAAAATATGGATCCAGTTGATTTTAGAAAAATGCTTTTTAGTATTTTGGAAGGAAAAACACTATCAGCAACAAGCGACGATAAAGGTGAACAAATTTCTTTCACAAATACAATAATTGATGCTTTAAAAGATACACCATTAATTCAAACAAAAATAAAAGGATGTCTTAAGCAATTAGCACTATTAGACAAATATATAGGTCAATATCAAATGGCCCAACAAAATATTGAATTAAGTCCTAAGGGGACATATACAATTGATATAATGAAGAATCAATTAATTATCAAACAAATTAACATCGCCTCAAATCCCAAAAAACAACGATCATCTGAAACTGCTGCTAGACTTTCAGAACAACAAGAAGAAAGGAATAAGGGTAATTCATGGTCTTATTCTCTAGAACAAGCTCAGGATCTCCTTGCGGCCGGCATTGATCCTAATGAAATAGATATGCCAACTCAGAATGTTAAAATTCCCGGATTAGGTGTCGAAATACCTATAGATAAAGCAATGATAGCTTCAGTATTGGGTATTATTAAATTGCTAAAATGGTGTAGTTCAATGTTCGGCGGTAAAAAAGCTGATGATCCGGATTCATGGCTATCTATGTTCGTACGCAGAAAAGCAACGGATATAAAGAGAATTTTTCGACGATACAAACAAATTGAAGAAGCAATATTGGATGGAGACATCTTATCAATGCCTGTAGACAAAGATCATTCTTTTATATCAGGGAATATCACAGTACCAGCTAAAACAGAATCAACTGAACCAGAAACTCCCATCAAAATTTATGTAAATGGAGAAGAAGTAAAACGAACAGAAAAACCAGCAACAAAAACAGAATCAACTACTCCAAAGACACAGACTGAAACCGCTCCAACCACTAGTATCACACCTGCTACTGATTCTTCCATTATAAATCCATTGGATGACACTATTGAGAAACTAACTACGAATGCCGAAATATCCATTCCGCCTTTTCTACCACCAGAAGAAATTTTTAGCGATAGTTTCGCCACTTATTGGAAAGCTACTCATCCAGACAATCCAGATATTAATCAAATATCCATTGTTTTCCCAAATAAAACTAAATTCAATAACGTACAATATTCACAACAAACCTCTGTTCAAGATGAAACAGTTATTCCTTAGAATTATATCTCACCATGACAGTAACCTCTACAACTCAACAATCTAGGACCGAAATACCAACTGCCAGAACTTCTGATTTAAGCAGACCTAAAATAGAAACCGCAACCAAAGAAAATTTAGATAATATCGTAAACGCTCTGGGAAGTTTAAAGATAGAAGTTGACAGTAAAACCGGACAAACTGAAATTAAGTCAACAACTTCCTTACAAATGGCTAAAGCAAAAGATCAAATTTTGTTAAATATTCTTGACAACAAAGTAGAACCAGAAAAAATGACTGCTTTAATTGATGAAGCAAATTTTCAATATTTCAGGATATTAAATGAAATTTATCTAAATAATTTAGATAAAACGGCCGTAGAACCATGGAAAGATCCATCATATATTTCACAGATACACGCAAAAGCCTTAAATGAACTGCACGTTTCACCAGATATTCTGAAACTAATTGAAGCTTTTGAAACTGTAGCCAGTCAAATACCATACGATATGGATACTACACAAACGAAACTCCAGCCCATTCTTAAACTATGGCTAAAAAAAAGAGAACACAGTGTGGAAATAATCAAAACCCGTCTTGATTTAGAGAGACAAATTTCATCAATTCCTGGAGGGCAAACTTATGCAGAAATTCGTCATCACACTTTCAAAAAAAGCGCTTTCAGTGGCTTAAAAGATAGATTAACATATGGGAATTGGGGATATAGGTTGTTTACGTTAGGGGCGCTAGCTACTGCAGGCTATATTGGATACAGATTATTCAAAAAGATGAAAGAAAAAATAGGCGAAATCACAGGATGGGCTGATAAAAAAATAACAGAGTTAAAAGGAGATACAAGCAATCAGATAATGCGAACAATCCTAGGAAGCATCGGGATCAGTGCTGCAGGTACTGCCGCTATTTTGGCTATACATAATTCAGAGGCCATTTCTGCTGCTTGGAAAAAAGATGGAATTTCAGGCTTATTATCACTATTCAGTTCAAAAGAAGACAAATTACCGCCTGAAGTAAAAAACTGGATGAAAAATAAAAAAACTGAACTGCAAACAAAAGCTGGAGAAAAAGTTACTCAAGTTGCAGGCAAAGTAGGCGTGTCAGCTGAAACCCAAGCAAACATAAAAAGCTTAGCTGAACATCCAGATATTAAAGAAAACTGGGGAAAAACTAAAAGTGTTCTAAAAGGAGCTTTAACAAAAATTGGCATATCTGATTCAACTTTCGAATTATTGGATACAGAACTTGATAAAATTTTAGAGGCAACAGGTTATACTCCAGGACAAATAAAAAGTTATTTTGAAGGCACTGCTTTAGATATGGGTGATGGGAAACTGCCAGATTGGATATCTAAAAGTGCAAAAATAGGAGGTTTGGGACTTTTAACTTATGGGTTAATAAATTATCTAGGAAAAACAGCAATAGCAAAAAAATTAGGCATAGGCCCTGGCAAATTAATGCTTATTTTATGTGGATTATATTTTATTTTAAAAGTTTCCGGCTCAAAAGTACCTGTAGCTGACGAAATAATACCAAAACAAAATCAAGACACAATCGCAGCATTTGCTGAAAGCAAAAAAGTCGAAAAATACCTAGAAATAATAAATAAGCCAGAGACCAAAACATTTATAGATAACACTATTGCCTCTACTATTAAATATGGAGACAAGATGTTCTGTGATATAAGCAAAATACCAGGAATGCCATCTTTACGGGATATTAAAAATTTAAATCCTCTAATGTTGATAGGCCACATGATGCAAGAAGAATTAACGACTGATGACATTGAAAACGCTTTGAGATCAGGGACAAAAATAGGATTTGCTTATTTCATATTTAACAAATTAAAAGGTAAAACAACATTAAGGACAGGTCTGAAAGGAATAGTTATATTCATGTTATATTGCTCTTGGCAGGAAAGTAAAAAAATTGATGAGATACCAAATGATATTTTATCAAAGGATGGTTTATTATATATATTCAAAGGTATTGATGATACTTTCAAATATGGAAATGACTTCATAGATACTTTGAAAAAAAATCTATCTGAACATGAAAAAACCCGACCTATGGTCTCAGAAATTGATGCTTTAAAAGATAGACATGATATTACTCCATTATCATACGAATGGTTTACTATAGTGGGGGCAATGCTTCATAAATATGGAGATTATAGAATAATATTAAAAGAAGGCAGTTTTGCTCTTATTGGTACAGCTGGAGAAATAATATGTAATACTTTCTGCAATGTTTGGAGATCACTTGGGCTGATGGCGGAAGGGGCAATATCTGAAGGGACAGGAAATACTTTGAGTCATGGCGTGCTTGAACTGGGAAGGACATCAGTACCGTTTGTGGTAATAGGTTCAGTTTTAACGCCAGATCATGCTCTTATGACAGCAAAAACATTAGGATGGACTACTTGGGGTTTGAGCAGTTCAGTTGTAGGACATTTGACTCTCAAAGGTATTAAATATGCCTTTCGAGCTGAAGAAATATCAAAAATAGTTAATGGTGAAGTAGTGAAAGAGACAGGAAGATTAAAAATAATAAGTGTAATAAGCAAAAAAACACAAAGCTTAAAAAATACTTTTAAATTAACTAAACCTGAGCTACTAAAAAAAGGTGCTGGTATAGGTAAAGTTGCAATTGTCAAATTTGTCAGAGGATTTGGATGGTATGTCGCAATCATGAATATAGGTGAAGGTGCGCGTGATATATCAACTGCTAGAGATATTATGTCAACAAATCAAAGTTTAGGCGAAACAAAATTAGATAAAGGTTTGGTAGAATTGGAAAAAGGCGGTTTTGAAGCCATAATGCTAATAAAAGACACCAAAAAATTTCAAAGTTTAATAAGATTAATAAAAGGGGGAGCTGTTGCCTCTGGAGCTGGAGTCGTTACAATACCAGCCGCTTTAACAGGATTAGCGATTACAACCTTAGTAGAAATGTCAACCGATGTCATAATAGAAGGATTTGAATCAGGAGAGGAAATCTTAAAACGCTCTGAGGATTTCAGGCAAGAAAGCAGAGGAAATTTGATACATAAATTATTTTTAGATGATACTTTAAATTATGGTGATTTGGTGTTAAGTAATAGTGATGACGGAGAGACGTCAAAATCCTCACTCCTACCGAGTCCTTCGCCTGAAGAACTAAAAAAGTCAAAACATAGAACAAGAAGAGAAATATGTGAAACTTTAATATTAAAAGAAATGGAAGAAGATGAAGAACAAGGAACAGATGTGGAAATCCCATATAGGCTTAGATATCTTGAAATTTTAACAAATGGAACATTCCATTTTCAAGATGAAAACCAATGTAATTTAGCTTTACGAAATTCAAGAATTTACTATGACATGATGCTAAATTCAATCATCCAAAAACAAATACAGAAAAAGTCTAATCAACCACAACAATACACCATATTAATGGATAGCAAAGCCTACAATATTTTAGATTTTACTGTTCGTAGAAGCAGAGACATTAATTTTATAAATAAACTTTTACAAGCCTATATAGAACAACAAAAAAAAGATTTGGTTAAAGATTCTAATGATGAACTTTATATCCCGGAAATTTGTATGAGAAATTTAGACAAACTAAGTGAGGAAGAATTGCTTTATTATTGGAATTTAATTGATCTATTCACACGCACAAAAGCCCAAAACAAAGATAATGTAAATGTATTTAAGTTTAAAGATTACCTGCAAAGTTATGTTGAAAAAATCAGATTTGTGTATGCACAATCTGAATATATAAATACTAATGATATTAAATTTGAAAAAAGACTGATTGCCTTTGCCGATACTATGATGGGATTAAATAATTCCAATTCCTGGAGAGAGCATGAGCAAGTTGATTACGACCCAATTGCATTTGCTGTGTATGAACTTGCCACTGGATTTGGATATACCGGAGAAGGAGATGTGGAAAGTCTAAGAAATTATTTTATCAAAGATTCAGCAAATTATAAAGGCATATATTGGCAAAATGGACAATGGTATCTTGCAGAACAGGGCGATTATGAACGGGATGATCCTTATGGCAATAACGGAGAAGCTACAATTACAAACATAATTGAAAGAATTAAAAGAAACAAAGGAAATATTCTGTCATATAAAAGTGATACTTTTCTTGATGCTGGCAAAACAAATTATGAAGCCAGAAAATCTCAAGAACAATGGATAGCTGATAGATTAAAAAAAGGCTTAGATAGATATAAAACTTGCTTAAACACTCAACTTTTTAATGCCCCCCCATGTCCCCTCTAGACCCACAATTTGTTCAAAATATATTAAAATCCTCGATTGAAGCTAATTTACAACAGTTATTAATCAAAATCCTGCCCACACTTGACTCCAAAACTACGGGCAAAATTTACCAAATAATTGCCGATAATCTGAAACAACAAGATGAAATTTATGATCAATCACAGGCCAGAATTAACAAAACCTATAAATTCCTTGACGAAAATATAGCTAAATTTTGTAAAGACAGCAATGTAAGCGGTATGCAAACATAATTTTGCCAAAAAAAAGTCATTACACAGGAATCTTCTCCTCCTTCTGTTCTCCTGTTTCCATATTCTTCACAACATACACTCCCCTAGCCTTCTCATCCGGTCCCAAGATTACCACTTGAGGAATACCTAATTTATTGGCTTTTTCAAATTGCTTACCTAATTTCGAAGCTTCATAAGACACCTGTACTCGTAAACCTTTTGTTCGAAAATTTTGCGCTAAATGCAAAACATCCTTCTTCATTTCATTATTAAATAACACTAAAAACAGATCAGCTGGCGCGGTATTCTTAGGTCCCATTTTCTTTTCCGTCATCAACATACACAAAGGTTCAAACCCTACCGCCACCCCAACCGCATGAATTTCCTCATTACTAAACCTGCCACATAAACCATCATATCTGCCCCCCCCGGCCAAAGAGCCTGGAAAACCATCAACCACCACCTCAAAAATCGCTCCAGTATAGTAATCAAGTCCTCGTACTAAGCGAGGCGAAATTTGGATATTTTGACTAGGAATCCCGGCAAAAGCGCAAATCTCAATAATTTCCTTAAGTTCTGACAACCCTAACTCGCCTAGTTCATTACCTTTAACTAAATCCGCCAAAGTTGAAAGCATTACTTGATTATTATCGCCATCCAAAGATATAAATTCCAAAATTTTCGGAATAAATTGGCTTTGGATCCCTCTATCCAAAAGTTCTTTTTTCACACCTTCTTGACCGACTTTATCAAATTTATCAATAGCTCTATAAACCTCAATTGCCTGTTCTTGAGAAATATTTAACGATTGAATAAAACCACTCACTAATTTGCGGTGATTTAACAATATTTTATGTTCAGCAAAACCAAGTTTCATAAATCCAGCATATAAAACCTGCAAAATTTCGCTATCCGCCATCATGGAATCCGTCCCAGCAATATCAATATCACACTGATAAAATTCTCGGCGTCTACCTTTCCTGGCGGCATCAGCCCTCCAAACGCGAGAAATTTCATATCGCTTGAAAGGTAAAACAATTAAATTCCGATGTTGAGTCAAATATCTGGCAAAAGGCACGGTTTGATCATAACGCAAAGCCACTCGACGTCCCCCATGATCTTCAAAATGATAAATCAGTTTCTCCTCTTCACCATACTTGCCTGTTAGAATTTCCGAATACTCCAGGGAAGGAGTTTCAATCGCTGAATATCCAAAGTTTTGGAAAATATCTTCCCAAACATTCTTCACATGGTTTCTCACAATCATTTCCGCCCCATGCCTATCATCAAACCCTTGTAAAGTTCGCGGTTCGATTTTTTGATTTTGTAGCATAAATTTAAATAATTTTAAAAATAGATGTTTTAATGCATCAATACTTTTACACTTTTAACTTTTCCCTTTCAACTTTTAACTTTTCTTATGGGACGGACGATGGGATTTGAACCCACGACCCTCAGAGCCACAATCTGATGCTCTACCAACTAAGCTACGTCCGTCATAAATCCAAATTCTTCACCTGCTTTGCGTGTGTCTGGATAAATTTCTTTCTAGGCGCGACTTCAGAACCCATCAAAGTAGTAAATATTTGATCAGCCAATTCCGCATCTTCCACGGTAATTTTGATAAAACTTCTGGTTTCAGGATCCATGGTGGTTTCCCACAATTGTTCCGCATTCATTTCTCCCAAACCTTTATAACGCTGAATGTTTTGCGTGCCGATTTCCTCTTTTTTACAAATTTCTTCTCTTTCTTCTTCATTCAACACATACCATGTCTTTTTACCCTTGCTTAATTTGTACAAAGGGGGTTGTGCTATGTACAAATATCCCTTTTCAATAATTTGAGGAAAATGCCGATAAAAAATAGTCAAAAGAAGCGTCCTAATATGAGATCCATCCACATCCGCATCGGTCATGATCACGATTTTATGATATCTAATTCTACTCACATCAAAAGTTTCACCAATACCGGTACCAAGCGCAATCACCAAATTTTTAATTTCATTATTTTCGACAATTTTATCCAGTCTAATGTTCTCCGTGTTAAGAATTTTACCACGTAATGGTAAGATTGCTTGAATCTCTCTACTCCTGCCCTGCTTAGCTGAACCGCCGGCGCTATCGCCCTCCACTATAAACAACTCTGATTCTGCCGGTTCTTTGGAAGAACAGTCGGCTAATTTGCCTGGCAGAGTCATGCCTTCCAATATTCCCTTTCGAATAACTGTATCTCTGGCCGCTCTAGCCGCTAATCTAGCTCGTTGCGCTAATGAACATTTACTGAATATCAGATTAGCATCTTTAGGGTTTTCATTCAAAAAAGTTTCAAAGGCATCGCCAAATATGGACTCTACAGCAGTGCGAATTTCTGCATTCCCTAACTTCGATTTTGTCTGCCCTTCAAACTGAGGATTAGCTAATTTCACGGAAACAACCGCTGTTAAGCCTTCCCTCACGTCTTCGGCGCTGAAATTCTGATCTTTTTCTTTAAGAAAACCATTATTCCTGGCATAACTATTCAAAACTCTTGTTAGAGCCGATCTAAATCCAGTCAAATGCATCCCCCCCTCCGGCGTAAAAATATTATTCGCGTAAGTAAAAACATTTTCCAAAAACGTTTCCGTATATTGCAAAGCCACTTCAATAAATCCATCTGACGACTCATTTTCACAATAAAAAACTTTCCCCAAGTAAACTTTGTTATTATTTAAATGCTGGATATATGATTTGATACCACCTTCAAAATAAAACATATATTTAGCCTCGTGACCTTCTCTTTCATCAACAAATTTGATCGTAATGCCTTTAGTTAAGTATGCTTGTTGTCTCAATCTATTGAGAACTGTATTAGCATTAAATTCAATTTTTTCAAAGATTGTTGGATCAGGGAAAAAAGTGATTTTTGTCCCATTATGATCTGATTCGCCAACAACTTGAATATCAGAAGCCGGATTGCCCCCGTTGACATATTCCTGGCGATAAAGTTTATTATCACGCTTAACTTCAGCAATTAGCTTCGTAGACAAAGCATTAACTACCGAAACTCCCACCCCATGCAATCCACCTGAGACTTTGTATCCGCCATCACCAAATTTACCACCGGCATGAAGGATAGTAAGTACTGTTTCTAAAGCTGATTTCTTGGTTTTCTCATGCACATCAACTGGAATACCACGTCCATCATCATCCACTGAAACCGAACCGTCTTTATTCAAAACCACTTCAATATTTTTACAAAAACCAGCCATGGCCTCATCTATAGCATTATCAACCACTTCCCAAATTAAATGATGAAGTCCGGCTATATCGGTAGTACCAATATACATGCCAGGTCTTTTGCGTACCGCAGAAAGACCCTCAAGCACTTGAATATTTGAAGCGTCATAATTTTGCGAAGTCATATTTTTAAGCTTTGGCTTTTAATTTTGCGCTATAAATCGCGCGAATCCTAACCAGTCTTTTGGTTAAAAATTTACGTCTATATCTTTTGTTACGAACTAAAGGCACAATTTTCATGCCATGAATTCTCTTATATCTATTGACTAATCTTTCAAATGATTCGCCTTTCTTGCGAATGACTTTACGATAGACATAATGTTTTCCAAAAAAAACTGAGGGAGACTGAGCCATAATAAAATAATTTTAAATTCTTAATTCTTAATTCTTAATTAATTCAAAATTAAGAATTTAAAATTCAAAATTTCTTTCAAAGCTTACTGATTTTAAGCAAGAAAGATCAATAAATCAAGTGGTTTTTCCAGCATGCTTAATCTGAATATTTACAAAATCGAACTTAATAGCCAACCTTAACTACATAATACCCTCATCGTTCATTGTTTTGCCTCCCAATTGACTCTGCGATACCTTTTTCTCTACTTCTGACAAAATTTCCTGCAAAGTCATAGTCGCAAACTCATGAATTTCCTGAAAATCACGATTAACATGTTCTTTTTCAAAAAAATCTCTCACGATGAAGGCCGTTAGTTGAATGGCTGTGTGTTTCACCTTACCTTCCGCATCTTTTACAGTGCGTAAAATTTTGTATGGATTCTCCAAAGCTGTCGCAATAATGGTATTAGTCCACATTTTCAAAACTAATTTTTGCTCCAGCGTAATCATATTTTGATCTTTCTGCTCTTCCCATTCTTGCAAATCATGGTGATCACTAGCGATCTCACCAGCTGGCAAAGCCAAAATTATTCCAGCTTGTTGTTGTATTTCTTCATTACCCAATAAAATAATTGTTAAAATAAAACTGGCTGGTACATTTTCATTTAATAATCTGATAATCAAAGCTACCAAATCTTGCCTTTGATTACCCTTAATAAATTTCATAATAATCGCTACCAATTTATTATCTTTATCCCGCTGTTTTTTTTCTTGCTGTTTAATGGCCTTAATTACCGCAGCATTCTCCCTCATTTGCTCCATTAGCCTTTCCAGAGCATCAGCACTAATTGCATCACTGCCATCCAAGCCAAATTCTTCTAAACCCATTTGTTTAATTTATAATTTTTTTGTATAACGTATCTAGTATATTATAGCAAATAAATAAAAGCATGGAAATTATAAAAGTAAATCTAGTCAAATCAATTGATGACTCCTATGAAATTATGATCGGACAAGATTGGGGATCAAAAATAATTGCCTACCTGAAAGAAAAATCTTATGGACAAAAATATGCAATTATTACTGATTCAATCGTGCAACAACAGCTAGGAATGAAATTTAAAAATGCACTTAGAAGCGCAGGAATAAAATGCGATTTATTTGCTTTCCGTGCTGGTGAAACAAATAAAACTTTAGCGCAGATTCGTAAACTGGCGACAAAAATGCTACACAAATCTTATAACCGCTCTGACTGCGTCATTGCTTTGGGCGGCGGAATAGTGGGTGACATTGCGGGATTTTTAGCGGCAATTTTCATGCGTGGCATCCCTGTCATCCAAATTCCAACTAGTCTGCTGGCCATGGTTGATTCATCTATAGGTGGAAAAACCGGCGTTGATTTAGATATTGGCAAAAATTTGATTGGCGTTTTTTATCAACCCAAAAAAGTCTACATCGACATAAATTTTCTTAACACTCTCCCCCAAAAACAAATTTCCAATGCTTTGGCGGAAATCATTAAATATGGCTGTATTTATGATAAAGATTTCTTTACCTATTTAGAAAAAAATATTGATCAGATTTTCCAAAAAGATCCTAAAGTATTATCTTTTATAATTCAAAAATCCTGCGAAATTAAGGGAAAAATTATCGAAATGGATGAAAAAGAATCAAATATAAGAATGATTCTAAATTATGGACATACCATCGGCCATGCAGTCGAAAATTTAAGTAGATATAAAATTCTTCATGGATATGCTGTAGCTATAGGCATGGTCAAAATTAACGAAATAGCTGTTTCAGGAGGCTTAATGGGCAAAAATGACGCCGATCGAATAAAAAATTTACTCAATTTGGCAAAGCTCCCCACAGCCATTCCAGGTAAATTTACCTGGCCACAAATTGAAAAAGTTATGATGAAAGATAAAAAAGTTAAAAATGGCAAAATTAATTTCATCATCTGCCCGGAAATTGGCAAAGCTAAAACCATAGAGATTTAACAGGCCTAACTGATTATTATTTTTCTACTTATCTGAATCAGAAACAATCACTAACCTACTAACAGAGACAGGAAACTCATATTTACATTGCAACCTTTCTGGGGATATAAATGAGTGTAATCCTTGCATATCTTTGTTAGGACCTCTTCTGCCATTTAGTATTTGACTGGCAAAATTCGCAGACCACCCCTGACCTAAAGCGTCATCAAATGAAGTATTGACTATCCCCCAATCTTCATAGCTAGCAACCTGCATGTATAAATACAATGGAAATTGGCGTATTTCTAATCCTTCCGCTAACTGATTAAAATTTTTCAACAAAACAGCTCTCCCCTCTTCCTTAATTAATTCAGTTAAGATTCTATATGGTAGCCTTATACGCTCTCCAATAGGATTAGATTTAGGAGATTTACAATCTCTATTATAATTAGCAATTATTTGCCCAGTTAAAGACGAAGAAGGCAGGGTGAGATCATTTTCAGGAAAATTTTCCACAGCAACGACCATTGGATCTGATAAAAATCTCATTGATACAGGCTCAACATCTCGAGATTTAGCGAAACCCGTATAGCTAAATATCTCAGCTTGTACAAGATAACGTAAGAAAACTGACCCCAACGCAAAACTATCTTCACGATCTAAAACCCCAGGTATAAGTATATCAGGGCAATCTTCTCGAAATTTAGCTAAGGTATCTTCTGCTAACTCAATAACTGCTCCTAAACCAAGATTTGACCTACCCCCTTTTTCTGCTTGTTTTCTATAGTAAACTGATTTGCGAAATGCAGTTTGAAATCCAGTTAATATTTCTACTGCCTTAAGCGAACCACCTACAAAATAACGAGTTAACCCAAGATTTTTCATAACTTCAGACGGAACTTCTAAAAGTTCACGACCAGCTAATGATTCAACGTCAGTACCAGCAGCGGCAATTGCTTCAAGAGTAGGTTCCTTTATTGCAGTCATAATAATAGTGTTTAGAATGATAAAAATATAAGATAAAATCTTAATAAAAAGGCTTATTGAATGCAAGTTGATTTTTTTTAAAATCAATTCACCTGCGAAAAAAATTATGGACTTCATTATCTCGAACGGTTAAATTATTATTATGAAACTCAAAACTATCTACATCTGCGAAACCTGTAAATACGAATCCCAAAAATGGGCCGGAAAATGCCCAGAATGCAACGCTTGGAATAGTTTTGTGGAAGATGCTATTAATGTTGGCAAGGATGATTTTCTCAAAAACCTACCAAAGGCGCGAATCCACCAGCCATTAAATATTAATTTATCAGAAAATTTTGCCCAAAAAGTAAAAACCGGCATCAATGAATTTGATAATGTTTTGGGCGGAGGAATCGTCAAAGGCAGTCTAACAATTCTTGGCGGCGAGCCTGGTATTGGCAAATCAACGTTGATTCTGCAAATCTGCCAAAAACTTTGCGCGCAAAATCAAGATGTTTTTTATATTTCAGGCGAAGAATCCATTGATCAAATCTCCATGCGCGCCAATAGGCTAAATATTAATCACGACAAATTAAAGCTAATAAATTCAAATAATCTTGAAGAAATTATTGCCACACTACTTGAGCATAAACCTGACTTGGCAATTATTGATTCAATCCAAGTTATGGCAAGTGATGTGCAGGATTCATCATCAGGTTCAATTTCGCAAATAAGATTTGTAACAGAAAAATTAATGGATATCGCCAAAAATAAAGGAATAACAGTTATTCTGATCGGCCATGTCACCAAAGATGGTGTTCTGGCTGGACCAAAAGCGCTGGAACACTTAGTTGATACGGTTTTAAATCTAGAAGGAGACCGCTACCATGAACTGAGAATTTTAAGAGCATATAAAAATCGTTTTGGATCAACATCTGAAATCGGAATTTTTGAGATGGACGAATTAGGACTTAAGGAAGTGAAAAATCCATCACAAAAAATGATTGAAAGCAGGCAAAAAAACGCCATTGGATCATGCTTAAGTATGGCCATTGAAGGCAATCGCCCCCTGCTTATCGAAGTTCAGGCTTTGACAAATTTAAGCGTATTTGGTTATCCAAAAAGAACCGCAAGCGGCTTTGATACCAACAGACTTGATATTCTTGTTGCCGTGCTTCAAAAACACGCCGGAATAAATCTTACTAATCAGGATATATATGTAAACATTGTTGGTGGAATTAAAATCAAAGATCCAGCCATAGACTTGGCAGTTTGCTTGGCAATAATTTCTTCTTTCAAAAAAAATCCACTACCTGAAAATCTTGTGGCAATCGGAGAAATCGGTCTTTGCGGAGAGATACGAAAAACCAATCAATACGAAAAAAGACTCAAAGAAGTACAAAACTTAGGATTTAAATTAAATTTAGATTCAAAATTAACAAAAATATCAGAGGTAATAAATAAAATATTCTAATAAATTACATCGTTCTTTGCTGTGCTACATGTTTAATTGCAGCTCTAGTTTCTTCCTGCTCTACTGGCGCAGGCAAAGCCATTCTTGGCATTTGCCCTAGTGAAGCAACTTCTTGAGCTGCTTGAGCTCTTTGTTCTACGTCCGCTAGTACTCTTTGCAAATCATTTCCAATAGGATCATTAGCAAGTCGAACCAAAGCATCTATCCCATCTGTCACACTACGAGCAAGTGTTGGCACGGTCTCTTGTGCTCTTAAAACACCTTCTAACTTTGTCACCATATCCATTAAATCTCTGGTAATTATAGAACCCCTTAAAATGAACTTAAAAGCTGTTGCTTTCATTTCTTCAGTACAACCAGGCACTCTTAAAAATGAAGTACCAGTGGCATTATAACTTAAGGCAAGTCTATAACCCTCATATATTCGCATGAGTGCAACGTTAGGAATAGAAGCAAATCTTTTTGCATTATTTTTATAAACCGGACCTAAAAACATACAAGCAGCTAGGAATCTTTTTAATCCGCTTCTTGTCCATGATAAAACATCATTAACTTGTGCAATCAATTCAGCTTCTGGATTGAGGCCTAATCCTTCTGGAAACGTACACAATTCATCACCCTGCCCAGCATATAATTTATGCGCTGCATACTCTCTAAACCCTTTTTGAACTTTAGGGCGTTCTTTAAAATCAGGAAATTTTAACCGATGAGTAGCTAAAAATTTTCGTTCTATCTGTTCTAACCATTCACTTAAAGAATTTAATCCCTCAGGAATAGTAAATCTCTTTCTTGCTACTTGTTCTTCACTCTGTTTATGCCTCTCACATTCGGATTTCTCATTACGTGTTTGAGTTTTGGCTTTTCTTTT
>MFXK01000012.1 GCA_001788835.1 Candidatus Peregrinibacteria bacterium RIFOXYB2_FULL_33_20 | reverse complement strand
TACCATTACGTTTACTAGCAAGAATATATACAAAATAAGTTTTATCCATAAATAATGAGTATATTTACTGGATTCCAGTCTTCACTGGAATGACTTTACGACAAATAATATCCATCATTTCTGGCGCAATTGAACCTGAACTTTTTTCATTGTATTTAAAATCCAAGTCATGCCTAGCAGCAAATTCATTTAAAATTTCATATTATTAATAATTGAGTAATTTCATTTTAGCGAGTTTAGATAATTCGTTTGATTAATACAACACATGCTTCCCAAAAAGATATTTATTTTTTGGCTTCTTATTGAAAAGAATAAATTTTTAATATATAAAGTAGTCTTATATAAAATTTAGTTACTTTATAATGAGGAATCGAGAAAATCCAACTTTGCTATCTGTACTTGCTAATGTACAAAAAATATTAGCAGAGCAAAATGCACTTGGAATTGTCCTCGGTAATGCTGCAGAAGCTATGCGTTTTATAAGAGGGAATTTGCTAAAAGTATGTGTAGGTGATTTAGTAGATGGGTGTGTAGATATTATGGTGGTTTCACCTTGTTTTGAGTCTTCAAAGCAAATGAATAATGTAAGATGGATATTGCCTCAACGTCCAAAATTATATGAAGGTAAATCTTATTGGGTATTGCCTTGTAATGATGGGAGGGCACCTTGTAATCCTTTGGAATTTGAATATGATGATAGAGAAACATTAAAAACAAGCGTATTGCCAGTTAAACCAGTTTTAAATTCTATTATACCTTCTACACCATTATATCTCCCTTCAATTGATATATTAATACAGATGGCATGGCAAAATTTAGAATTTTTATCAAAATTTCATCCTTTAGTTAGCTTAGAATGGAGGAGGTATTTCAATTCAGATAGGGGACCAGATTACCCGACTTTTTCACGATGGGTATTAGAAAAAGAAAAGTTACGAAATCTTGCTAGTATAACACAGACTACTGATGAGAGTAATGAAAAAACGCCTTTGGTTACATTTCGACCTTTAGATCATTATGAATATTATGATGCTATTACGGATTTTGCATGGCGAGATATTATGAAAGAAAAAAGTAATTTATATCGATTTTTAAGACCAGAATTATATTCTAGCAAGACATTTAGTGTTAATGCAGTTCATGAATTTATTGAAGTTTATCCAGAAATTTGGAATGCTATAAAATATGAAATGAAGAAACAGCATCAACTTGAATTAAATGATGAATCTATTCAGAAGAAGGATATTTTTCAAAGATTTGTTTTCACAATAACTATTTTTGATGTAGATATAAATAATTATCGGGAGAAAAGATATATACATGTAGAATATTATTATTGTATGAATTGTGTAGATATAGATTTACCAAAAAAAGGTAGTTTGATTACTGCAATAGAAAATTATAGATTTGACACTAATTCACCACTAAAAAGATCCTAATTTTTGTAATTGACGATATGAGAAGATAGGATCAAGCGGAAACTGGTTTGAAGAAATAATTTAAAAAATTCAGGAAAAGACCAGAAATGAGGGATATTATTTGTCGTAAGGTCATTCCAGTGAAGACTGGAATCCAGTAAGTATAATGATTATTTATGGATAAAACTTATTTTGTGTATATTATTGCTAGTAAACGTATTTGTTTTAACTAATCCTCCATATAAAATATAAAAACACTATCGAAGTTAGTCCTCTACTGGATTCCTGCCTTCGCAGGAATGACGGCTGACGATAAATCAAAATTTCTTCAAACTAAAAATCAGATGATCCAAAAATAGCTTGATATAATTCGAAAAAGTTTGTGTTGACAAAATTGTAAATTCATGGGAAACTTAAATCTTGTTAACTAACATTTAACTATTATGTCTGAAACTAAACAAAATCAATTCAATCAACTACCAGCAGGTTATGAAGGTGAACAAAAAAGACGCACTGATTTTGCTTCAGAAGATGAGAAAGTAGCCTACGATGCGGCAAACTTACTTGCAAAAACTAATGGCGGTAAGGATATGGCAACAGCATTATTGTTAGTAGAAAGACAAGATGACAATAGAAAAGCTTTGGAAGGAGCCATGAGAAGAATGATTAAAGATCCTAAAATTGATAATTGCGAAACTAAACTAAGCCCAGAACAAGTTACTTGGGTACGGGAGGGTATAGAAAGAGACTATGACCGTACAAAATTAGTTAATGTACCAGTTCTTGAAGGTAAAGGTGTACCAAGATTCCCTTCAAAAGAAGCTGCGCTCAAGTCAGCTCTTAAAGAACTAAAGCCAGAGCAAGTTGATTATATGATGGAAAGTCCTAATCCTTTTAGTTTCCAAATTAAACTTGTTACACCATCAAATAGATTAGACCTACAAAGAAAACTCATTAATGATCAGCCAAAGAGAATGGGTATGCCAAATCAAGAGCAACAGGATTTATATATAAATCCATCAGTAGAACAACATATAACTAGTCAAAATAATACACAACAAATAGAGTGGAAATGGGAATTTGGACAAGGGGAACAAATTATGCAATTAGAAGCATGGGATGATGTAAAATTAACTCGTGAAGTTCGAAGACAAAGGTTTAAAGCACAACTTCCTCAAGGAATGAAAGGAACTGATCTATTCACATGGGCAACACGTATGGCAGATGCTTTAGAAAAAGGAAAACCACTTGATATTAAATTTGCAAATGATGCAACTAATTCAAGTGAATATGAAGAGTTTCTATATACAATTTTAGATGAACTAGGGGTCTTGACAGAAGATCAAATTCGTTTTCTTGTTGATGGTTATTTCTATCCTTACGGTCGTAAGGCTTACTTGCGTAGGTACCTTGCAGATGGCAGTGACGACGATGCTCGTTTCCGTGCCGCGGTTGATGGGTCTATTGAATCTTAGAATTTGATCTTTTGTTTTCTTTTTTATTTTAATTTAAAACTAAAAAAACTGTAAAATGAATGTATGAAGCTAAAAGATAATTTTAAAATTATCGGGAAAAACATCAAAAAAGAGATCAAAATTTATCAAGTAATTATTAAGGATACAAAAACACCTTTGCTTGGAAAAGTTTGTGTTGTTTTCTCAATCTAAACTTTGAACATTATCATCGGTCTCTGGATTGGTCATAGACTGAATTAAGCTAAAAATCTCTCTATAGCTGATATATTTAATAACGTTAAGTCCAAAAACAGCATTACCAACCGTGCCGACAATAAATACGGAAATGATGGTTAAAAGTAAGCCTAAAATCGCATGTCTGATTGTTCCAATAGCCTGTTTCACCTTATCTTCTTGCCCGGACGCTGTGACAAAACTAATGGCACCCATAAATACATAAGCTAAGCTTAAAGCGCCGGCCACAATGATCACAATAGCGATAGTGCGATTAATCATTTCCACCGTGTCATAATTTGCGAGTTGATCTACTAAAGTCGAAGATGAAGCCATTTGAAGAAATTTTAAATTTTAAATTTTGAATTACTCTTCCTTCCTCTCTGTCAAGGGGGAGAGTTTTATTCAATTGGTTCTTCTATTTTTAAGTTTACACGATTTTGTTCTTTGGAGCCAATAATATGTAATAATATACGCATGGCTTGAACGGTTTGTCCATTCTTACCAATGACCTTACCCATATCAGCTTTGGAAACTTTTAAAATAATCAGCACTCCCATTTCATCAATTTTTCTTTCAATTACTACTTTTTCTGGTTCAGAAACAATGCTTCTAATGACAAATTCAATAAAAGCTAAATCAGTGGGCTTAGAATTTTCCTCATTCATAAAACAAATTTAAACTATTTATTTAAGCGGCCGTTGTAGGAATTTGCTCTGGCACGCTTTGTTGATCTTTTGTTTCTTGTTGGCCTTTCTTTTTTAAACCTTTTTTTGAAGGTTTAGTTAAAAATTTATCCATACCTTCCAAGCCTTGTTTTTTAAACAGGGAAGCACAACTTGGACTGGGGACAGCCCCTTTCTCAATCCAATATTTAAGCCGTTCCACTTTGATATCAGGAATTTTAGGATTGGCAATTGGATTATAATATCCAAGCATTTCATTGAATTTACCTTTGATTGGGTTTTCTTTTTCCGTAACCACAATTCTATAAAATGGTAATTTACTGCGACCGCAGCGGGTAAAACGTATAGTTAGCAAGTTAATAAATTTAAGAAATCAAAACCTTTTGGATTGTAAGTAAAATCGAGCTTAAGAGTCAAGAGTAAAACGCATTTCTTTAATTTCTTTATCTAGTTTCTTTAATCTTATTTGTTCCCAAATAACCTCTCTTAACATATCAAGTTCTTGCATACATGAGCTGTTTTCACATTGAATAGTCACTTTCATTTTTCTTAAATGCAATACTTTTGGTTTAGCCATATTGTCGTGACATATATAATTTATTATGTTTTGAAGCTCATGGCAACTTGAAGTTGAAGAAATGATTTTCCACATTTTCTTTTTTTGCGCGATTTTGGGGATTAATTCTTGTAATTGAGTGAACATAGGAAGTGATAAGTGGGAAAAACAATGAAAAATGAGAAAGAGGGAAGGAAGTAGTCGGAAGTCAGAAGTCAGTTCGAACCGATTACCGACCACTGACTACCGATTACTATTCTCAGCTCTCAGCTCTCAGCTCTCAGCTCTCAGCTCTCAGCTCTCAGCTCTCAGCTCTCAGCTCTCAGCTCTATCTTATAAATGTCTCCGCCTGCTTCAAAGTATAAATTCTGATCTTTCAGTTCAAATTTTTGAATATATAAAGCCTTGTCTAAGGCAATAGGAAATTTTTTTAAACTTAAGTCTATTAAGTTATAAATATCCAATTGAATATCGTAAATTTTGCTAGGATATGTAATGTTAACAATAGAATCTTCGTTTTGAGAAACAAAAGTGGCATCTTTGTAACCATTTTCAAAAAAACCCTCTACAAAAACAATTTCATGGTCATTTAAAACAAAAATAGCATTCGAAGCGCTAATATTTAATAATTGGAAATCTTCTGTCTGCAGGTCCAAAAGCCATGATTTCTCTTGGTCGCCGATAATGACAAATTTATCTTCAGGATGGAAAGCTTTAATATCTAATTTATTTGTTTTAAGGTCTTCGGGTAGATTAAGTTTATGTCTAGTTTTAGCTTCAATGTTAACGAGCAAAATAGAATCAGGATTGGTCTCGTCATAAATAATGATAGTTTTACCTTTGGGGCTGGCCTGCATTTCGGCCTTGTTAAGGGATTTTATAAATTTTACTATCATTTGTTTTTCGCCGGTAAGTAAAATTTTATTTAAAAAGCTTTGATGAAGAGAATCATCAGTTTCTAAATCAAATAAATTGTTAGAGTCGCTGGCCCAAGACAAGGCATCAATTTTTTTAGCATTTAGTTTGCTCGCTTTATTGTCTTTCACGTCAAAAATCCAATAATTTTGTGGACTAGTAATTAAAGCGTTTTGGCCATTTTGATTCAAGACAATATCGACAAAATCTGGCGGTAAATTTTTCAAAAAATAATCTTGATCCAAGAGCAGAGTAACGTCGTTTAAATTGTGAGAATAATTACTGTTATCTGGTGGGAGCACAAGATTTTTTTTAGGGCCGATTTTGCTGACGGTTGGGATATAATAAAAATCAGGCGTCCAATACATTTTTGTGCCTCTTTTAATTTGAATATTGATTTCGTCAGATGAATAAGAATTTTTGTAAGCTTTGACTTTGTAAATACCTGGCGGTAATTTGAATTGACATTCATTTTCATTACAAGATTGCAAGTTTTTTAAACCTAAATCCACTGTGAAGGGGGCGGTGGCTTTGACTATAATTGCCCCTTTGTTAAGGACCAGATTCCAAATTAGTATCGCTAAAATAAAGATGATGGTGGAGCTAAAAACTAATAATAATTTGTGTTGGGTGGTCATAAGACAATATTTTATATTCTGTATTCCGTACTTTGAGCCTTAATTATTGGCGGCATTTTGCTTTTGTGAGCATTATTATCAATTAAATTGAAAACTTTATTCAATAAAATCGGATCCAAGCCTTTATTTATTAAGTCGTCTTTGCTGGCTGGAAGTTTGGCTAAGATGCTGTCTAGTTTTTCATAACTTGCTCCTAATTCATTTTCATCAGTTTGTCCATGTTTGAGTTCCGCGGAAGGGATTTTGTTAATAATTTCATCAGGTAAATTGAGAAACTTGGATAATGCCCAGACTTGCGTTTTAAGTAAATCGCCAATTGGCAAAATATCACAAGCGCAGTCGCCATATTTAGTGCCATAGCCAAGTAAAATTTCGCTTTTATTGGAGGTCCCAATCATTAAAGCATTTAAGCTATTGGCTAGGTTATAAAGAATAGTCATTCTGATTCGAGCCTTAGTGTTCATTTCCGCTTTTTCATTCTGTTTCCAAGGTAATAAACTGTATTCAATAAAAAAATTATTAATGGCCACTTCAAAATATTTTACGCCAAAAAATTTTGCCAGTTCTTTCGCATGGTAAACATTTTCATCCTGTGTCAGTCCTCTTTGTGGCATTAGTACGCCATAAACGTTTTCTGGCCCCAAAGCATCAACTGTCAATTTTAAGGTTAGAGAGGAATCAATTCCGCCACTTAAGCCAATTACGCCTTTGAGGATGCCGCAGTTTTTTGTATAAGTTTTTAACTCGCTAATAATGGTATCGTAGATTTGTTGCATAAAAAATGAGGAAAATTATTTTCTCACATAACAGGCTAACTATAGCGCAACTGCTAATAAATTAAAATATTTTTAATGATTAATAATTTTTACTAATAACTAACCGCTATTTAAAATTTTTCATCGATCGGTCAAGTTCGCGTTTCTTTATACTTTCTCTTTTGTCATAAACTTTTTTACCACGGGCAATAGCGATTTCGATTTTAATAAAACGACCTTCAAAACCAATAGCTAAAGGCACTATGGTTTGGCCATTTTTTTCGCTGGCCAAGGTTAATTCTTCAATTTCTTTAGCCTGCAATAATAATTTACGACTTCTAGTCTCTTCATAATCAGGCTGATTAGTCCTTTGATAAGCGGCAATATTCATGTTTTCAATGCAAGCTTGATTATTTCTGGTTGACACATAAGAACCTTTTAAATTAACCATTCCGGCTCTGATTGCTTTGGCTTCTGCTCCAGTGAGAATCAAGCCGGCCATGAATTTTTTTAAAATTTCAAAGTCGAAGAAGGCTTTTTTGTTTTTGGCGATAATTTTCATGCAATTAGGATAAAGCAAAAAGAAAAAAGAAAAAAGTATTTTTATATCTGCCAGTTTTTGAGAATTTTTTTATGTTCTTTATATTTTGGGCAGGCATTTTGAACGAGTCCCCAGAATTTTTTAGAGTGATTTTTTTCTTTAACATGAGCAAGTTCATGGATAATTACATATTCCAAAACTTTTCTGGGCATAAATAACAGTCGCGAGCAAATAACGATTTCGTTTTTATAGGTGCAGTGTCCCCATTTGGATTGGAAATTTTTCCAAGTAATTTGGCGGTATTTATAATTAAAATGTTTTTGATTTAGAACGGAACTTAAATTTTCTAACCAAATTTGCTGATCTTTGATCAAAATTTGACGTATTAATTTAAAAATATATTGATTTTTTGTTTTTGATGATAAATTTGAGGGTATATTGACCTTAATTGCCTGAGGAGCAATTAGTTTGCCAGTGACCGTTTTTTGTTTTTTTTCTTGTAAATGAAGTAAATATTTTTTGTCTCCCGCTTCGATAATCTCCCCATCCTGCCAGATTTTTGTGATTTTAGGCGGCTGTTTTTGTAATGATTTGACAAGACGCTCTAATAGATTTTGAGCGTGTTCTTGTTGTAACCGCCGTGAGATTTTGGAACTTAAACGAATTATAATTTTGTCATCCTTAAGGCGCGCCGAAGAATGTTTTTTACGCATTTCATAGACCCAAACTTCCCGGAGTTGCTTATTGATTGTGATTTGATTTCTATAAAGTAATTTCATTGAAAAATTTATTGACAAATTGGAAGAAAATAGTGCTTTTTTTAAAAAAATATGGGATAATAATAAGATTTTCTAATTTTTTAAATCCCTAGCTTATATGTTAAAAGAACAAATTCAAAAAATCCACTTATCTCATGTTTTAATTAGTTTTGGTCTTGTCATGATTTTGGCCTTGTTTTTATATATTGGCAATAATCGTTTTTTTCATTATGCCAGCGGGCGGGCAGATTTAAGTAGTTCTTTGGTCGCGGAAGAAGATAATCAGGCAGAACAAATGCCGGAGAACAGTTTAGCGCCGCAGGAGGATTTGAATGATCAAGCGCCAAACGAATCTGAAAATGATAACTCTCAGGATGCAAACGAATCAATGCCAAACGAATCTGAAAATGATAACTCTCAGGATGCAAACGAATCAATGCCAAACGAATCTGAGAATGATAACTCTCAGGATGCAAACGAACCAATGCCAAACGGACCTGAAAATGATAACTCTCAAGAAAATTTTCACGACAATGAAGATAATCAGGATTATCAAGATCAAAGTCAAAATTTCAGCGAAGAAGATATCCAAAGACAAATAAAACAAATGGAAAGAGATTATAAAAATTGGACAAAAAATCTTAAAGGGAGAGAAAACGATTTAGAAAGAGCTGACAAACTTATTTCAAGATTTCAAAAAGATAAAGATCAATTTGAAAAACAAATTAAACGTGACAATAGGGCTGTTGATTTTAATTATGATGACTATGTAAATTGGTCAAAATTAGAAGAGATTAAAACTAATATGGAGACTGATTTTAATGCGTATAAAACCGCTTTAGATGAAGGACAAGGTTATGTTGATGATCAAGATACAGAAAATTTTTATAAATGGGGGGATAAAATGTGGATATCAAATATTAAATGGAATGTTAATAGTATTTGTTTAAACATTTTTGATCGTGGATCTAATCTTGTTGAGCTTATGAAAAATATAGCTGATTATAAATATGAAATTGAAAAAATGGGAGGTAAAATGGATGAAAATATCACAAATTTAGAATCGGCAGTAACAATAATAATGGCAGATTCAAATAATTTATGTGGCGAAATTGAAAAATATATTGAAGATAATAATGAAAATCTAGATTTATATCTTAGTCTTACGGATTGGGATGAAAAAGATGATTTAAGAATGGATATTCAGGATATTGAAAATGGGATGTGGGATTATCAAGATAATTTAAATGATAAGTTTGATGCTTTCGAAGAAAATGATCCATGGTGGATAATGGATCAAGCTAGACAGAGCATGGATACAATGAGACAAAGTGAATTTATTCAAGGAGAATTGGCTAATGCAAAATCAGATATTTCTGCAGTAAAAGAAGTTTTAACAAAGATAGAAGATAAAGATGAAAATACGGATAATCAAAATATTGCTACTGAAGCTTTAGCTAATCTTGATCAAATTAGCGGATTGATAGATGAAATTGAAAAAGGGATAAAAAACGATGAAGATGTTTTTAATCTTTTACAAAATTTGCAAGATATAGCAAATAAAACAGATGAATTAATTAGGGATTTGGACAAAAATTCACTTGAGAAATATTTAACAGAAGAAGAAATAAAATTTTTATATGAAGGGCCAAAAGAAGATAATAGGCAGAAATTTAAAAATATAGGCATGAATGATGATATGGCTCAAGTGATGTCAGATCAAATTTCTGAGGAAGATGCCTTAAAATTAATTCAGATTTTACTTCAAAAAGTAGACTTAACTAAATTTCAGGATTTAATAAATAGTATGCAAGGAGAAGGCAGTGATAAAGAAATTTCAGTAATAATTAATGCTATGGAGCATATTAAAGACGATAAAGTTTTGGAAACATATATTGATAATAAAAAAGAAATTTTATCTTATATTGATAAATTAAGTGATGACAAGGATTTAAGAGCGGCTAAAACTGTTCTTGAAGATTATAATTTTGCTGGTCCAACCGGCGAAGAAGTTATTCAGGCTATTGAAGATTATTTAAACAGTTCCCAAAGTGATGAAGATCAAGCAAAACTAACTGATACAATTTTCAATCTTCGAGAGGAAGATATTAAATATAAACGAGAAAATGGAGTTATTTCATTTGGAGATGTTTTGGAAGATACATGGTATTATTCAAATGTTGAGGATTTAAAAGAAAAGGGTATTGTAAGCGGAAAAGCAGATGGAAATTATGATCCTGCTGGTACTTTGACTAACGCTGAAATACTTAAAATTGCTTTAGAGGCGACCGGAAATGCAGAAAATCTAGTTCAAAATCCAAATGCCAGTCATTGGGTAGAAAAAGCTGGTTATGTTGCAAAAGCTCAAGAGTTAGGCATAAATTTCAATCAAAATTATGACGATTCAACCTCCAGAGGATATGTCTTATATTTACTTGAACAAGTTGGCAAAATCAAACCTGAAGATTATTCAAGTATAGGATTTCCTGATGTATCAATTAATCATCAATACGCTGATTATATTGAATATGCTAGATTGCAAAGCTGGATTTCCGGCGATGACGATACCGGCAATTTTCGTCCGGATGACTCACTTAATCGGGCGGAAGCTGCCAAGATAGTGGGAAAATTTTTAAGTTCGATTAATAATTCTGCCGTTAATACTGAATTTTAAAATTTTTTCAAAAAAATGAACTGATTTTTTCGGCAATGCTTTCCGCATCAATGCCAACTTTATGATAAAGTTCGTTAACTTTACCTGATAATTGGTATTTTTCCACCCCCGACATGGAGAATTTATTGGTTTGAATATTTTCTAAAGTTAAATGTCTAGCTAGTTGTCCGCCTAATCCTGATAAAGTATTGTGATCTTCAATGGTCAGTACTTTTTTAGTTTTTTTAATAGAATTTATTAAGGTTTCATCAAAATGTTTAATGGAGCTAACAGCGATAATTTCCACACTTAAATTTGATTGATTTTTAGCTAAAATTTCTGTGGCTTTTAAAGCTTCATAAATCATAGCCCCACTGGCTGCAATCGTTAAATCATGACCTTTGCGGATGAGGTCGCATTTTCCATATTCATAAACATAGCTTTGATCATAAAAAGGCTGGCCATCTACTTTGGTGATAATGGGAAACTTATGGCGGCCCATGCGAACATAAAAATTGCCATAATGAGAAGCGATGTAGCGAATAATTCTATCAGTTTGATTGGGATCAGCTGGCTCAATGACCATAGTGTTAAATAAGCCTAAAAATGAGCCCATATCATCAATAGCTTGATGGGTGGGACCATCTTCTCCTACTGATAATCCGCAATGGGTGGCCACCATTTTGACATTAGTGCGATTGATGTCATTGACTCTGGCTTGATCTTTTGCTCGACTGGTCATGAAGGCGCCAAAAGTGGAACAAAATGGGATGAAACCATTTAAACTAAGCCCGCCGGAAACAGACAGCATATTCTGTTCAGCAATGCCACATTCAATATGGCGATCAGGGAATTCTTCATTGACAAATTTGGTCATAACTGAACCTTCCAAATCAGCGGCTAAAGCCAAAATATTAGGGTTTAATCTGGCTAAATCCAGTAAAGCCTTGCCATAAGCAGTGCGGCAATCAGTAAGGGTTGATGCCTCATACAAAATCGGCTCGCCGCTATTGATATTAATTTTACTTAAATTTTCCGGAAAATCTGGATTTTGCGGATGCCATTTGATGGCATTAGTTTGAAAGTTTTTGATTAAATCCAGTTGTTCTTCAGTTAGGGTCATGACCTGAAGATCTTGTTGTATTTGTTCTTGGCTGGGAGCTTTGCCATGCCAGGTGGCTTTACGTTCAAGACCATCCTGTTCCATGGAGGGGACGCCTTTACCCATAATGGAATTTCCCAAGATCATAACTGGTTTATTATTTACCTTATGTGCCTGCTTCAAAGCCCTCCACATTTTTGAAAAATCATGAGCATCCACTTCTATTACCTGCCATTTAGCTGCCTCAAAAAGTTTTTTTATATCAAGATTCATAATTTCTTCTAAGCTTGAAGTTAATTGCACTTGGTTATAGTCAATAAAAGCAATTAAGTTATTTAATTTATAATGAGTGGCAAAATTCATCATTTCATACACCTGACCTTCCTGCGTCTCCCCATCACCAAGCGTGGCAAAGATTTTTTGCTTAGAATTTTTGAGTTTTTCTGCTAAAGCAAAACCAGCAGCCGCAGAAATACCGCTTCCCAAAGGCCCAGTGCCATACCATATCCCAGGGACTAGTCTGGTGACATGGCCCTCAAAAATTGATCCGATTTTCCTGAAATTTTTAATAACATCATTTTTGTCTGCATAACCAAGCTCCCCTAAAATACTATATACGGCTGGAGAGATATGGCCGTTGGAAATAATGATTTTTTCGCCGGTTTGGCTTAGAATAAAGGTGTAAATTAAACTTAAATAATCTATAGACGATAAGGAACCGCCTGGATGTCCGCTTTGAGCATTGGCAGTCATCTCAATAATTGATCGTCGGCAAGATTGGCTGAAGGCTTGAAGAAAATTAATATTTTCTGAAGAAAGCGATTCGTTAATGGCAGGAATTTTCATATAAAAAGATAATTTATATTTTAAGTAAAAAAAATATAACAAAATATAACTTTAATTAACAGAGAGTTGGGAGCCTTTAAGATAGCTATACTTTAAATTCCTAACTGTCTTGACTTTAGTGACTAGATATTATCTAGCTTTAAATTCTTCATTTACATCCCTTAACATCTTTTGTAAAATTTATTCCTTTGTGATTTCTCTTTTTACAATATTTTTTAAAAAATAACGTTGAATAATAAAGATTTTATATTGTCATTTGAAGAAGCGAAAAGACAATTATTGGGAGCAAACAAAATTGTCATTGTCTCACATCGCAGCCCCGATCCTGATACTGTCGGTGCCAGTATTGCTTTGAACAGAGCTTTAACTAAGCTTGGTAAAACTGTTACTGCTTGCGCGGTAGATAAATTAGCTGATTTTTTGAATTTTTTTGAAGAAGCAAAAAATTTTGAACAAGAACTACCGTCATCTGGTTTTGATTTATTAGTTATTTTAGATTGCGGATCAATAGAGCAGACGGGATTGCAAAAAGAATTTTCTGTTTTAAAAGCCAAACAAGTGAGATCTATTAGCATTGATCATCATTCCACTAATAGTAAATTTGCTGATTTGAATATTGTGCAGCCTGATTCAGCCGCCACTTGTGAGATTTTGTACGATTTTCTGTGCTTGGTGGGATGGAGTATCGATGAAGTGCAGGCAACCGCTTTATTACTTGGAATATATTATGATACCGGTCGATTTATGCATTCCAATACCAGCGCCAAAAATTTGCAAATTGCTGCTGATTTATTAAATTTAGGTGCTGATTTTGAGTTTGTTGTTAAAAGTCTTTATAAAACCAAGCCGTATGAACAGTTGAAATTATGGGGACTAATTTGGAATCGAGCAAGAATTAATGATAAAAACATCGTGGTTTCCGCAGTAACTGATGATGATTTGAAATCATGTGGTGCCAAGAAGGAACATTTAAGCGGAGCTATTGATTATATGAACAGCATTGCTGGTACAAAATTTTGCATGTTGTTGACTGACGATCAGACAGGAGTGAAGGCTTCTGTTAGGACACAAAGAGATGATATTGACTTGTCTAAATTTAGCTTGATATTTGGCGGGGGCGGCCATAAAAAAGCTTCCGGATTCACTATTCCCGGGAAAATTTATAAAGAGATTGAAGTTAAGTGGCGAATTAGTGTATAATATAATGAAATTTTGAATTATTAATTTTGGATTTTGAATTATTTGTCGCCAAAAAACACGGAAAAATCAGCGTTTACATTGATTGAAGTAATGATTGCTTTATCAGTTTTGATATTGGTTGTCTTATCGATCACTACCTTAACAATGTATAATGTTCAAACTAATGATAGAAATATTGATAACCTGCAGGCTCAATATCTAGCAGAACAAGGATTGGAAGCGGTTAGAGAAATTAGAGATAGCAATTTTTTACAAAATTATTATTGGTTGTCGGATAGTGAAGAACTGTGGGGGGCAAATCTTTCCCAAATGGGTACTAGCGGTTCTTATTATACGGTAGCTTTGAATCAGGCTATTGATAGCGAACATGGTCCCTGGATTTTACAAAAAGTCGATATTAAGCAAGATGACTTAACCGTTAAAAATACTAACTTTAAACGATATTTATTTGTTAAGCCGGTTTTGGATAAATACGGTGATAGTCAGAATTATGAAGAAATTTATGTGGAAAGTGTTGTTAAATATAATTTTCGCGGTCAAGAACAAACCGTTAAATTATTTAGTCAGTTTATGAATTGGCATTAATTTTTTAAGTAAATATGATTTCATCTAAGAAAGACAATCCAGCGTTTACTTTGGTCGAGTTACTAACGGCCATGACTATATTTGCAACTTTTATTGCTGTGATTTCCTCTAGTTATATTTTTTTAATGCGTTCTTTGCGAGATGCACAAATTACCAAAAATGTCACCAGTGAAGTGATGCAGGTTGTCCAGTCTATATCTGATAATATCCGAGTAGATGCCGTTGATTATGACTGTTATAACGGCAATTCTAGTTCGCTTTGTGGATATATTGAGGCTGAAAGTTCCAATCAAGGTGAAGGCGGTATTTTAAAGAGCTCTTATTTGGTTTTGAAAAATTATAATGAAACGGGAAAAATTATCTATAGGATTAAGGATGGGCATCTGCAAGTTTTGAAACAAAGCTTGAAAGATGATTTGTGGGTCGCAGGTGATGGTTTTGAGAATTCTCTCAAAGAACCTTTTGGTTTTAAAGATTTAATGTCCTCAAATGTGAACATCAGCGATGGTAAATTCTTGATTGCTCCGTATCAAAATCCATTTAATAAATCTGCTGAGTCTGATTTGCGATTCCAGCCTCAGGTGACTATCAAAATCAATTTTCAAACTTCCAGTCAGGTTAGAAAAGAAATTAAAGTGCCGATTGAGACTACAATTTCCACCAGAATATATGGTAAATAAAGTTATTTTTTTTATATTCACTTAAATGAGAAAATTTCCGCAAAAACCAGCCAGCGCCTTATTAGTTTCCATTATTTTGGGAACGGTGCTTTTGACGTTAGGTCTTGGTGCAAATCAAATTATTATCAGACAAGTCAGATCGCAGTATGAATCTTCTCAGGCTTTGCAGGCTTATTATAGCGCCCAAGCCGCTATTGAAGAGGGAATATATTTAACTAAAAAGAAATTGCCTGGATATGAAGTGAAAGAGGAAACAGATTTAAATGCGGACAGTAAGACTGATTATACTTTGAATATTTCCGCTAAAGCCAATAATCTACCATGCCTGCAAGATTCAGTTGATGGCTGGTATAAAGTTCCGGTACAAAAAAGCATCAAGATTCCGTTATTTATTGCTAATGAGCAGGGTAAGCAAAAGGATATTACAGATTTCATAGTTGATTATTATGTTGATAGGCCGGAGCAATCAGCTACTTTCTTGCCCGCCAATGACGATGTTCTTAAATGGAGTGTGATTGGACTGAATCCTTCCTCGTTAACCGCCAATGGTTATTTGACCGAATCAATTAATGATTACCTTCCGTTACAGTCAGGCAATATTAGTGCGGATAAACCTTCTTATTTTGGCACGGCCGGTGAGCAAGCTTATACCATGGCTAAATTTTATCAGCCGGAATCTTACGATAATATTTCAGAAACTACTAAGTATATTTTTTATGATAACTATTCAATAAAAACTTTTTTGGAAAATCATGTCAGCAATTATTTGATTATTGAGAATGTGGTTGACTTAAATAAACAGCAGGCTTTTTGCAATACTGCTGAATGCAATAAAATTAAATTTCGGGTCAGAAGCCTTGATGATGCTACCAAGTTTGCTTGTCAAACCGTCTTGATCAGTGCCGATGGTTTTGGCAATCAGGTAAAGCAAAGCCTTGATGTTAAATATCAATTCAGCAGTTTCTTGCCTGTTTTCGATTTTGCTTTGTTTCAGTATGATTTACAGAAGAAATAGAGCATTTATTTGACACTAATCAATAATTTTCATATAATTGCCCAGCTTTAATTTTAGTATAAAATGCTAGGTAAACTTAAACAAAGAAGCAGGCTTAGGGAACATGGTTTTCTCAAAAGAGCAGCGACTGCGAATGGCCGCAAGGTCTTGAACAGAAGACGAGCTAAAGGCAGAAAATCATTGGTGATAGCTAAATCAAGATAATTAGTGGTTGGCAATTGGCAGTATGGATAATTTATCTAAACTGTTAACTGTAAACTGCTAATTGTATTTAATGCTGTCTCGTAAACATCGTATTGTGAACAGGAAGGCGATTCCTTATATCTTAAATAAAGGCTCTAAATTGAGAGGTGAGGCTTTATTGTGTAAATACATTATGAAAGAGACAAAGGAGAATTTGGATCTGAATATTCCGCAAGAGGTGAGATTGGCTTTTTTAATTAGTAAAAAAATTGATAAAAAAGCTCATAACCGCAATCGTTTAAAAAGACAATTATCCGAAATGGCTGGATTATTTTTGAAGCAATATAATGGCTTTAAAAAATCATTTGATATTGTTATCCTTCCTTTGAGCGGTATTCACAGTAAAACATTCCAAGATTTAGATCGTGATCTAAATAACCTGCTTAGTCAAATAACCAGTCATAAATATTATGAAAAAACAAATTATTAATGCGATTTTATTAAGTGTTGCCTTTTTTCTTCTTTGGCAAAGTTTTACCGCTCAAAAAACGCCAAACCCAGAGCAGGCCATCCCTGTCAATCAAGAATTAACTGTGGAGGCTAGTAAAAATAGTTTCGTAATGGGCAGAGAAACCAGACCGATGTTAATTAAGATTAGCAATGACACGCAGAAAGTTATTAGTATTTTATACCCCTGCCAAAGCGAGATAATGTTTGATATAACTGAAAGCTCTGTTAATCAACCTGATGAATTTAAGGCCTGCCCGGAGAATGGCAATAAAACTTCTGATCTTGCGCCCTCACAATCAATTTCTTTTGATTTATTACCTTTTAGCTACTCAGTATTTCCCAAAGCTGGCAATTATAACATTAGCATGTTTTGGAAATATCAAGATTCGCCGGAAATTAAAAAATCCATGATTACTTGGGATCTGAAAGAACCGTCATTTTTGATTAAAGCCTGGAGAATAATTGTTTATCGCCCGATTTACAATTCCTTGGTGGTTTTGGCTTATTATTTGCCAAATCAAAGTGTTGGTCTGGCGATTATTATTTTGACGATTATTATTCGTACGATTCTTTTGTTGCCAACCAACAAAGCGATGAAGTCACAAAAAGCCTTGCAAGAAGTGCAGCCAAGGCTGAAAGCCATTCAGGAGAAATATAAAGGCAATCAGGCTAAAATTGCCGAGGAAACTGTAAAGATTTGGAAAGAGTATAAGATCAATCCGATGGGTAGTTGTCTGCCTTTATTATTGCAAGCGCCGATTATGATTGGCGTTTTTTATGCCGTGCAAAGTGGATTTACTTTTAACCACGAATATTTAATTTATGATTTTTTGACGCACATTGATATTTTGAAATTAAAAACGAATTTTCTGGGGATTTTGGAATTGACGGAAAGGAATCGTTTTTGGTTGCCGTTAATAGTTGGCATATTGCAGTTTGTCCAAGTTAAGTTAACAACTATAAAGAATAACAAGCAAAATTTACCAGTGAAAAAAGAAAACAAAGTCAAGGATTTTGATATGCAAGATAATATGCAGGTTATGCAAAAAAGTATGCTTTATGTGCTTCCAATTATGATTGCTTTTTTCTCTGCTAGCTTTCCCGCCGGCATTGCTCTATACTGGGCATGTTCAACAGCCTATGGCATCGTTCAGCAGATTTTTATCAATAAAAAATCTAAATAATTTATGATTTATGGAAAACAATATTAAACAAACTTTAAACACTTTACTTGCTTATCTCAGTATTGCTTACAATGAAATTCAGATTGAAAAAAATGCCGACGGGTCATTTTATGTAAATATTGCGACTGATACCGAACCGAAATTTATTATTGGCAAAGACAGTAAAAATCTTAAGTCTTTAGAGCATTTGCTGAAATTAATTATTGATAAGGGACAGGAAGAAAGAACTCTCCTGCAGCTTGATGTTAATAATTATCGCCAAAAACAGATTGAGAATGTAAAAAAAGTGGCTTTGGAAGGAGTAATGAGAGTGAGAGAGACAAAAAATATTTATCCTTTGCCGCCAATGTCGCCATATTTTCGCCGAGTGGTTCATTTGTACCTGGATTCAGAGGAGTTTGTCGATGTTTATACGGAAAGTTCCGGTAATGATTTTAGAAGAAGGGTGATTATTAAACCGAAGGAATTATAAATAGCCATTAGTAAATTCATGAAGTTAAAAAAAATTTTCTATTTTTGCCTATTTTTTTTGTTATTAACACCAGTTGTTTTGGCCGTTAATAGTTTTGATAATAAGCTTGTTTATAGAGATATCAGCAAATTTGATAAACATTTTCCAAGCGTTTATTATTTTACGCAAGAGAATGTGGTAAAAGGCTATCCTGATGGTCATTTTGGTGTGGATGAGTTGGTGAATAGAGCAGAAGCTTTAAAAATGATTTTGTTAGCCTCCAAAATTGATTTAGAGTATACATCATCAGCTACAGAAGAAGCGAGATATCAAGACGTGGATAATGAAGCCTGGTATGCGCCTTTTGTTTGGAAGTCCACCAAACTTGGCATTATTCAAGGTTATCAAGATTCAACTTTTCGTCCGGGAAATCCAGTTAATATGGCAGAAGCTCTGAAGATGACATTTTATGCTAATGGCTTGGACAATCTGCCAGTTCCAAAAAAAGCTTTTATTAAAGATGTCTCTTTAGATCAGTGGTTTTCTCAGGAAACCTATTATGCGGTAAAAAATGATATTTTATGGCCTTATACTGATTATACTATCAAGCCTGACCGCTATTTAACCAGAGGAGAATTACTGGATATTTTATATCATTTTGTTTTGCAGGATTACAAAAATGACATTGCCTATAGCGGTAAAGCTACTTATTACAGTGATAGTTTCCAGGGTGATCATACTTCTAGCGGCGAGGAATTTGATCAAAATTTATTAACCTGCGCCCACAAGTTTTTGGATTTTGGGACAATGTTGACGGTGGTGAATATTGAAACTGGAGCTACGGTAGAAGTGAGGGTTAATGATCGCGGCCCCTTTACTGATAATTTGGATTTAGACCTTTCTAAGAGTGCTTTTGAGGCTTTAGGAAATTTAAGTACAGGCGTTTTAAAAGTTTATTATTTTATTTCTCAGTAAGTTCTGATAATTGATTTTTGTCGTATGTCAATAATATGTTAAAATTAAATTCTTGAATTTTATTTTTTAAAGCCTATATTGTTAATCAGTATACTTTTAATATAAATGGACAACGTTTATCTGCCAAAACCAGAAGTTAGAAAGTTTATTTATCGGAAAAAAAGACTTTCTCAATTAATCAAAGAAGGTTATCGTATGTTAATAGCCACTATCGCTGTCCTAAGTTTTGTTTTCACCTTTTGCTATATCAGGATTCAGACCCAGTCAACGGTTCTTGGTTATTATTTGTCGGAAATTAAAACGGAAAATGAAGTTTTGAAGAATAAAAATTTAGATTTAACACAAAAAGTCTTGGAAGCCCAATCCATGAAAAGTTTGGATGGACAGACTTTCAGCTCCAGAATGTACGCCACCACCCAGGAAGACATTGCTTATGCCAAAGGTGATACTGATCTAGCCGTGCTTCCTTTCCGATTGGAGCATGATTGAAATTTGATCATATATGAAACAAATTGAAAAATATTTTAACCTAGATCCTAATATAATCCTTCCAGGTATAGACCTTAAAATGGTTTTACCAGTAAATACTTTATTTAGGTATGATGGCGAGGTGTCTTCTTTAGAGCAAAATTTTATTAGAACCGAACTTGCTATCCAAGGGATTTGCGATGCAGACAGAAGTTTATTAAGAAGAATTTTAGAATATCCAATGGATATGATGTGTGTTGTGGCTATAAAAGATCTTTTGCGTAAAAAGGGTTTGGACTTGGATAGTTTGGAGGCATATTGTTATAAACATCAAATTGATAGACGCACCGTTGCTTATGTTCTTGCTAAAAAAAAATTAGAAAGATCTAACAGTATTTTTGCGGATGGGCATGAAAGTGGAGAATTTCTTGATGAAATTGATAGAAAAGATGCTTTGCAAAATATTATAATAGAAGAAGGTATTAATTTAGACACTACGCAATATGAAGGGGAGGATTTTGCAGATCTTGCTGGTTTACTTGCTTTACGTCTTGCTTTAAAGCGTGGCGAACAAGGAATTACTTTGCCGGTTTTTACTGTAAGAAGAAAGATGTTGGATTCTTTTGGGCAGCTTTTTTTAGAATAAAAGTTTGTTAAATTTTGTTTTTTTGGGATCATCTGATTTTTGGTTTGAAGAAATAAATCCTCCTTAAAACTCACCCTAAATCCCTCTCTAGGGTAGAGAGGGACTTTTTTTGCCTATA
>MFXK01000011.1 GCA_001788835.1 Candidatus Peregrinibacteria bacterium RIFOXYB2_FULL_33_20 | reverse complement strand
TATTTAATGAACATGAAAAAAAATCTATTTCTTTCAATAATTGTTGTTAATTTTAATCACAAATATTTTCCTAGAATGTGTGTGGAGGCTTTGCAAAAGAGCGTAATTGATTTTGATTATGAAATTATTTTTGTGGATAATGCTTCAAGTGATGAAAGTATTGAATATCTGAGAAAAGCTCATTTGAATCGTGATATTAAGTTAATTGAATCTGATCGAAATTTAGGTTATGGCCAGGCTAATAATTTGGCAGTCAAACATGCTAAAGGTGATTTTATATTAATATGCAATCCAGATATATTTGTAAATCAGGATTCTTTGCAGAAACTGGTGGATTATTTAAAAAAACATGAAGAAATTGGAATTTTGGCCCCAAAACTTATGTATCATAATGGTCATATTCAGGAATCATGCAGACGTTTTATGACCTTTACTGATGTGATTATTAAAAGAACTCCTCTGAAATATTTACCTAAATTTAAGAAAAAATTAAGTAAATATTTGATGCATGATTTTAATCATAATAAGATTCAAAATGTAGATTTGGTCACTGGCGCATGTTTTTTGATGCAAAAAAAAGTTTATAATGAGTTGAAAGGTTTTGATCCAAGATATTTTCTTTTTATGGAAGATTTTGATTTATGTCAGAGAGTTCATAAGGCGGGATATAAGGTCGTTTACTATCCGGAAGTTTCTGTTTTACATTTTCATAAAAGACTCAGTGGTGATGGATTTTTCACCTTATTAACCAAAAAAGTCTTTTGGCTACATGTCTCAAGCGCCATCAAATATTTCTGGAGGTGGAGATGATCACTTTCTTCCAAATCTCTTCTCTAACTCATCAAACGTCAACCTGATCATGGTTGGACGACCATGGGGACAGGTTGATTTTTGGCTTTGTTTTTCCAATTCTTCAATCAACGCAATTTGTTCGCTTAATTCTAATTTTTGCCCGAATTTAATAGCACTTCGACAGGCCGTATAACAAATAATTTCATGCTCTGGATCCTGAATTTTATGAGCCATTTTACCCGCTGAAATATCATCCAAAATATTAATAAAAATTTCTTTGATATTGCTGTTTTTGATGACCGCGGGAACAGCGGTAATCTGGAAACTATCCTGACCAAATTCTTCCATATCAAAACCAATATTATTAAAAATGCTTTGATTTTGTCTAAGCATAGCCAATTCTGCCACTGATAATTGTACTAATTCCGGCACTAATAATAATTGTTTAGCTGGAGTCTTTTGCTCAGCCGTTCTAATTAATTTTTGGTATAAAATCCGTTCATGAGCGGCGTGTTGATCAACAATAAAAAGCCCCTCGCCGTCATAAGCCAAAATATATGATAATTTAACTTGGCCTAAAACTTTGACATGATTACTATCACTACTTGAATTTATGTCTAAAAAAATTTTCGTAAAGCTTAAAGCTTTATTAATTTCACTGGATTCATTAAATCTTTTCAGATTTCCGGAATTTAAATTCTTTTCAACGCCAGCTACTGGTAAAGACTCAGCCAAAGGATTTTTCGCTCCATACGCTTTTTCGTTATTCCAATAACTCCGTGCTACATCGTCAATTTCGGGAATAATGTGTTGTTTCTCAAGAGTTGCTTTTACAGCTCCCTTCACCATGCTATAAATGGTATTTTTATAAGCAAAACGCACTTCGGTTTTACGCGGATGGACATTGACATCCACCAGCATTGGATCTAGTTCAAGAAAAAGTATAAACATAGGAAATTTTCGCTCTGGCAAAAGAGAATGAAAAGCTTCCATTACCGCATTACTTATAAAAGCATCTCTGATCGCCCTGCCATTCACAAACACATACTGACTTTGCCTGGTGCGTCTGGCAATTTCCGGCCTACCAACATAGCCAGTCACCTTGGGATCAACACCAAAAAAATCAACATTCAATAATTTTTTAGCAATATCTTTACCCAGCACTTGAGATATTCTGAAACTTAAATCATCAGTAATTTCCAGATCGAAATAAACTTTGCCATTATTGATAAACTTAAAGGCAATCCATGGATAGCCTAGCGCAAAATCAATTAAAATATTCGTGATATTGGTAAATTCTGTCTCATCGGTTTTAAGAAATTTCTGCCTGGCTGGAGTATTAAAAAAAACATCTTTCACGGTAATCACTGTCCCTTCGCTCATTCCCACCTCTTCCAAAACAGACATTTTACCGCCCACACATTCCAATTTTGATCCGATAGCATCCTCTTTTCTTTTAGTTTGAATCTCTACTTTGGCAACCGAAGCAATACTAGCCAAAGCTTCCCCTCGAAAACCCATAGTGCGAATTTGAAACAAATCATCCAAATCTTTAATTTTGCTGGTGGCATGCCTTTCAAAAGCTTTAAGAACATCCTCTCTGTCCATGCCAAGGCCGTTATCTGAAATCTTAATCAATTTCTTCCCTCCATTCTCAATAGTAACAACAATTTTATTAGCTTTGGCGTCAATCGAATTTTCCACTAATTCTTTCACAATTGAAGCTGGTCTCTCCACGACCTCTCCCGCCGCAATTTGGTTAATCAAATTCTCCGATAAAGTTTTGATATTGCCCATAAATTTTTTTAAGAAAGCCTGAAAAAAGCTTAACATGGTTTTTAAGAATTTTAAATTTATTTAAATTATGCTAGAATTATAGGATGTTTATAAACTATATGCCTATCTTAGAAGACATAGAACGAAAATTCCAATCTGTAGAACGACAAATCGCGGAAGAAATTGTGGGTACTTTATCTACAGAAAACCCCCAGCTACAATCACACGACAACAACCATGTCTTAGACGCCGAACTCGCCTTAATGAAAATTGACCCTATAGCAGATCTAATATTATCACGGAGACTCTCCCTGCACCTATCCTGGCTTAATCAAAACCACGAAATACGTTTCCCGAGAGAGGTAATAGAAACTTATCTGTATCATTATTTGTTTTCTCGCGGAACAAGTCCTGGCAGACCAACAAACAAAGATTTTCCTCCGCCTTTAGATAAATATGACAGTAATAACAGAAATCAATTTATGAAAGACCTGGCTATAGTTATTCATGATAAATTTGATAACTTTAATATGGTTGAAAAAATGCACGCAGTTACATATTTGTGCGATACGATAGACGGATTTGGCTCTCTTGATGAAACCAATCCTCATGCTACATTAGGAAATACTGAAGAATTTAAAACTTTAAGATCAAAAATCATAGCATATTTAAAAACTATCACTTTTGAAGATATATCTGCTGTAGCCCAATTATTAACAGCTTCGGAATCAATGGATTCAAAAAAAGCCATAACACAAGCCATGAAGTATTTTAGTAACATTAGTGGATATGCCTCACTAACATTATTCAAATATTTGGGACGTTTGCCGTCAATAAATCTATATGAGCCCTTATCATTAGAAGCCTGTTTAATTTGGTTTAACCAATACAAACAACAAATTGACAAAGAATAAATCCATTAGCAATCTAAAATTGATGGCTGTTTATCTGTCAACACTTTCAAACTAGCAATTATAAAATCTTCTCCGTATATTTCTACATTTTTGAGACTTTGTGATTTCTTGTTTTCTTCTTCTGCAAGCACATTCAAAAACTCCTCCAAAATTTCAGGCATTTCGCCGTTAATTTCCCAGGATCTCGCCAATTCGATAATTTCATCAATATTTAAATTCATATTTGCATCATAATAAAATTAAAAAAAATGAAAATGCTTGGTTTCGCATTTCCTGCAAAAATTCATAATTCTTACCTTAAATTAATTAAATAAGAATTAATTTTAACAAAATTTTAACAAAATTACCAGCTTTTATTTTTCTAGCTATTTTCCCCTGATCACCCCTCCGATGTTTTCTAAATCTTTAAATACCTGACTTTGGACTCTAACCATTTCTTCGTCAGTCAAAGTCCGATCTTCAGCCTGAAGCAAAATACTGAAAGCTAAAGCTTTTTTATCATCACCTAAATTTTTATCCTCATAAACATCAAATAATTTAATGTCCTTAATCAACACCTTATCAGCTTTTCTGATAACTTCTGTAATTTCCGCAATAGTTTTGGCTTTATGAATCACTACTGATACGTCAATATTAATACCCGGATATTTAGGTAATGGTTTGTATTTTGCCAAACTTTCCCCTAATTGCGCTAATTTACTTAAATTTAACTCAAAAGCCGCCACTTCTCCTTCTAATTCATAATTTTTCTTTACCACTGGATTTAAACAATAAACATACCCAAAATTATCCTTACCAATCATAATTTCGGCACACTTCTTCGGGTGAGCATAAGTCGGCGGATTTTTGGCGCTGACTATTCTGGCCCCTTTCACTGCAAAGATTCTTAAAAAAATTTCTACCGCACCTTTGGCTTCATAAAAAATTTCTTTTTTATAATTTTTGGATTGATTAGCGATTATCGCCCCAATATTTTTTTCTTCTTTCGGCATAAACTCTCCTGTTTCTATATAAGTTCGGCCTATTTCAAAAATTTTAAATTCTTCTTGATATTTTTGATTTTGAAAAACTGATTTCAATAAATTGGGAATCAGACTCACCCTTAAATGAGTTTGATCAAGCGAAAGATAATTTTCCACTTTAAGATGGTCTTTCTCCGCCAACAGACTATTTTGAAAATCTGCTTGACTATAGAAAGAATAATTCATGGCTTCATTAAACCCCAAACCTAAACTTAAAATTCTTCTCGCCTGATGGGTCCTGATCCTTTCATAATTATCGTTAGGAGTCTTAATCGGAAACTGTGGCAAGCTTGGTTTGATATTTTCATAACCATAAATTCTGGCAATTTCCTCCACAATATCATCTTCAATGCTGATATCCTTGGTAGCGCGAAAGAAAGGCACCTTGATCTTCAATTGGCCGTGCGTTTTTTGACATTCAAATTCAAGAAATTTCAAAATTTCTGCCATTTTATCTTCAGAAATTTCCACCCCAATTTTGGAACAAATTTTAACAGGATCCACTTCCAAATTTATTTCTCCCGGATCCCACAAAATCTGACTGGTCATCGGCCCAACTAATTTTGCGCTTTTGCAAATTTGCAATAAAATTTCACAAGCTCTTTTAATAGCAATTTCACACATCTTAGGATGCAGACTTTTTTCAAATCTTTGTGAGGATTCTGTCCTAAGTCCAATTCTTTGCGAAGCTTTGCGGACAATCGTTGGATCCCAGCATCCCGCTTCAAAAATTACTTTTGTGGTTTCGTTACAAATTTCTGAATTAGCGCCGCCCATCACTCCGATCACCAAAAGCGGCCCTTGGTCATTAGCCATAATAATATCTTCCTGCGTTAAAATTCGTTTTTTATGATCAATGGTTTCCAAGACCTCTCCAGCTTTAGCGTTTCTAATCACTAATTTGTTGCCGGTCAAATCACAATCATAAGCATGCATTGGCTGTCCAATTTCGATCATGACATAATTAGTGATATCCACCACATTATTAATTGGCCTGATGCCAGTGGCCATTAATCTTGATTTGATCCATTGCGGCGACTCCTCAATTTTTACACTATCAATAATACAAAAACTTGATCCCCTAACCACTTCTCGCGCCTGAATATCAAACTCAACCATTTCACCGGTTTTTGGAAACTCAACTTTAGTTTTAAAAGGCTTTAATTTTTTATTTAAAATTGCAGATAGCTCACGAGCAAATCCGTAATGACACCAAAGATCAGGCCTATGCGTCAAAGATTTGTTATCAACCTCAATTACACTCTGCATCAATCCCAAAAGTTCCACTAATGGTTTACCTAGTTTGGTATCTGCCGGCAAACGGGTAATTCCTTCCCAAGTATTTTTTTCTATACCAAGCTCGTCATCGCCACATAACATCCCTTCAGATTTAACACCAAGAAATTCAGTCGCCTTAATTTCTCCTTTCGGCAAATGAGCCCCATTCAAAGCCACTGGCACAATATCACCAACTTTGATTGAATAAACGCTACCATAGACGATTTGTATTTTTTTCCAGCCGATATCAAAAATTCCCACATGCAATTTATCAGTCCCTTCAATTTTCTTTGCTTCAAGACATTTACCACTGACTACATAATCAAGATATTTTCCTTGATATTCAATCCCTTCAATTTCCGCAGTATGAATGGTTAACAAATTTTTTAATTCCTGGGAAGAATAACCTTTTTCCAAAACTTCTAGTAGCAGCGTGCCTGGCTTAGCTTGTGTATTTAAAATCATAATTTCCTTGGCATGATTTTCTGTCGGTATCCTTAACTCATCAGGTCCGCAACACATGCCATTGCTTTCTATGCCTCGCATTTTTACAGTTTTCACTGTGAAGCCATTGGGCAAAGTCATGCCCGGCAAAATCACTGGAGTTTTTACTCCAACTTGAACATTAGTACCAGCACAAACCACTTGCTGGTATTCATTTTTACCAATATCTAATTTCAAAATTTTCAGACTATCCGCTTCTGGGTGTTTATTAATTTCTTTAATTTCGCCGACAATTAGGTCTTTAAAAAATTCTTTTTCAATAATATTAAAATCAACAAATTCTTGCAGCCATTGAAGTGAAATTTTCATATATTTTTTTAAAAAACGATTGTTTAAAAAATCTTAACAAACAGATTTTATAGGGAAATAAAGAAACTGTAAACTGTCCATAACTTGCTTTGTGCAGACAAAAAAATTTCGTCTCTACGTTCAACAATCAACAATAACGACTTCCTCCTCCAAATTGATATGAAATTTTTCCGCTACTTTTTGTTTTGCTAAATCACGCAAAGCCAAGATATCATCACTAGTGGCTCCCCCTAAATTCATAAAAAAATTGGCATGTTTAGGGGAAATTTGCGCTTGTCCAATTTGACATCCTTTCAAGCCAACCGCTTCAATCAATCGTCCAGCGCTATCATTCAGAGAATTTTTAAAAAACGAACCACTACTTAACCCAAAGGGCTGTTTGTCGTTTCTGAAAGAAACTGCTTGCTGGCTTTGTTCAAAATTCACCGCCTTTTTTTGTAGTTTCAAATATGCCTTCAAAACAATATCCTGACTTGTTTTTAAAATACTATGGCGGTAACTAAATTGAAAATAACCTTTCTCAGCTTCAAAAATTCCTTTATTTGGTGAATATAAAACAGCTTTGCTTAAATTCCGTGAAATATCCTGTCCGTGGCAACCAGCATTACCAAACACCGCCCCTCCAATAGTTCCAGGAATACCATTGGCCCATTCCAGTCCAGACAAGCCCTGTTGCATGGTCATTTTGGCTAAAATCGTCATTCTGGTCCCGCTAGCTGCAATTAGATTGTCATCATCAAACTCAAAACTATTATCAACAATTTTAATCACGCAACCCCTAAAACCTCTAGAATCAAAAAGCACATTACTGCCGCCACCTAAAATAAAAAATTTAAGCGACAATTTTTTTAAATGATCTAAAAATTCCGGCAATTTGCGGACATCTCGGCATTCCCAAAATAAATCAGCCTGCCCTCCAATCATCAAAGTGGTGTGCTTACTTAAAAGTTCATCTTTTTTAATCTCTAAAAAACGCTGAATTAAAGCCTGATATGTGGCTTCCATAAGCTAAAATCAAAAAATTTAAAGCTCTACGGATTTATTTTACATTTTTTTCCAGTTTTTTCCAGTATTTCAAAGGATTTTTTACCAAACACTTAAGCCCATAAGCAGAAATTTTGACTTTAACTTTCTCTTTGGTAAAAGGATTAACCAAAATCCTCTTAAAAAGATTTGGCAAAAATCTTCTTTTGGTAGTTCTCATGGAATGGCTTCTGGTATTACCACTGGTTGGCCTTTTCCCTGTAAGTTGACAAACGCGTGACATAAGATAAGTTAAAAGTTTTAAAGTTCATAAAGTATCAAATAACAAGTTTATTCTTACAACTTTACAAACTAATTTTTTTAAGCTTGTTTATTTTATATATTTTTCCAAAAAAAGCAAATTTTTATAAAAATTTCTACAAATATTGTATTAGATATTGACTTTTAATGTTATTTTTGGTATAATTTGATTTTCACCCTACCAATTATTAAATTATGAATGACAATCCTACTCAAACTCAAACAGCCCCAGAAATTTTAGGTTCACTTTCTATAGAGTTAGAAACAGGTGATCAAAGTAAAGCAAGTCAACAATTTCAAAAAACAACATTAACCGTTAGACCGCCAATTCAAGAAACTATTAGCTTTGAAACTAAGCTAGAAGGACATCAAATTGAGTGGGTAAAAAAAAATATAGAAGAAAATTATGATCGTACAAGATTAGTTAACGCCCCATTATTTGAAGAAGAAGGCGTGCCACAATTTCCTTCCAGAGAAGCTTCTCTTAACTCAGCTCTTAAACAGTTAACCAAAGAGCAAGTCGATTATATGATGAAAAATGAAATAAATCCTTTTACTTTTCAAATTAAATTAGTTTCAACTTCAAACAGATTAGGCTTAGCAAGAAAACTTATAAATGGCCAACCAAAGCGTATGAATATCCCTAATCAACAACAACAAGATTTATATATAAAAGAAAAAGTGGCTCAATATTTAGCTACAGAAACAGAATCTAAAAAAATGGAATGGAAATGGGAATTATTTCAAGGAGAACAAATAATGAAACCTGAAGCCTGGGATAATCTTGAACTAAGCGTTGATGTACGCAAAAAAGCTTTTAAGGCACAATTGCCAAAAGGAATGAAAGGGACTGATTTGTCTAGTTTGACCACTAGAATAGCAGATGCTTTAGAAAAAGGTAAACCACTTGATATTAAATTTAAAGATGATGCAACTGATATTATAGATAGTGAACAATGGTTAGTTACTATTTTAGATGAAGAAGGTGTCTTAATAGAGGAAAAAGATCTTTTCTTGCTTGGTGGCGATTTCGGCCCTATAGAACGCATGGTTTACTTACTTAGCTACAAGGCTGATGCCCAAGATAAGGCTGCCTGTTTTCGTGCTTCGGTTAATGGCGGTATTGAAGAGGCCAAACACCTTTGAACGATATAAATACGAATTTAAACTTTGACATTTTAACCTGATATTTCTATAAGCTTAAATTTGTTGAAAATATTGATTAATGCTATATTTTGATTGTTATTCTTTTTTTATTTTTAAAGCCATGTTGCTTTTTCTCATACCAACGCTTTTGTCTTCATTTGAGGTGCCTGCCAATCATAACTTTCAAATCAATCCTGCTTTTCAAGTAGTAACTTCGATTGTCCCTCAAAAAATTAAAAAGGAATTTAAGCCGGTAATTAATGCCAAATCAGCGATTGCCATGGATCTTGACTCTCATACGATTTTATACGGTAAAAATATTAATGAAGCCGTACCCTTTGCCAGTATCGTCAAATTAATGGTGGCCAGTCTTATCATTGAAGAAAATAATTTAGATGAAATAGTGACCATCGATAATGCTTCTACTAAAATCGAAGGCTCCAAAGTTTATTTAAATGCCGGAGAAAAAATAACTTATAGAGATCTTCTATACCTGATGCTTATTCCTTCCGGTAATGATGCCGCTCATGCCCTGGCAATCGCCAATAGTGGGTCAAGTGCTAAATTTGTGGAGAAAATGAATTACAAAGCTAAATTATTGGGACTAAAAAACACTATTTTCACTGATCCGGTCGGACTATCTGCTGATCAAAAATCCAGTAGTTTGGATTTAACCAATTTAACTGCTTATGCCTTACAAAAACCTTTAATAAGAAATATTATTAATCACAAACAAATTACTATCACTAGCGAAAATGGCATTACCAGACAAATCAAAAATACAAATAAACTTTTAAATAGCTATTTGGATGTCCATGGTGTAAAAACCGGTAGCACTGATGAAGCAGGCGAATGCGTCATTTCTTTAGCCAAGAATGATCAAGGCCATGAAATCATTACCGTGATTTTGAACAGCAAAGACCGTTTTCAAGAATCTAAAACTTTGATAGATTGGGTATGGCATTCTTATATATGGTAAAAGGTAGTGATGCAAAACTAATTTTTTCCTCATGTTCTCTCTCGAAATTCCTACTACCGTCCGACATTTGTTTATTATTCTTGGCTCAAATTTATTTGCTTTTGGCCTTGGAATTTTAGTAGCGCCAATTTTAATTGAAGTGCTAAAAAAATTTAAACTAAAAAAACAAATTAGAGAATTAGCCAGCGACGGCACTCAAGCCAAATTATTTAATCAATTACATGCCAAAAAGTCCGGCACACCAACTATGGGCGGTATTATGATTTGGACTACCGCTTTATTTATTATTCTATTTGGACATTTATTGTATGTAATTGGCCTGACTGATCGATCTTTGCTAAACAGGAACGAAACTTATTTGCCACTTTTTACTTTGATCGCTACCGCTTTTCTGGGTCTGATTGATGATTATTTTAATATCGCCGGACTAGGTAAATGCAAGGGAATTAATATTAAGCCCAAATTGTTTTGGCTAACTTTGTTTGCAGTGCTAGGCGCGCTATGGTTTCATTTTAAATTAGGCATTAATCAAATTTTCGTGCCTTTCATTGGCGACGTTTATATAGGCGCTTGGTATATTCCTTTATTTATATTCATAATTATCGCCTCTGCCAATGCGGTCAACATCACTGACGGGCTAGATGGTTTAGCAGGAGGACTCTGTATTATTGCTTTTGGCGTATTGGCTGCAATTTCTTATGCCAAAGGCTTAGTCATTTTAACCGCTTTTTGTGCCATTATAATTGGCGCAACTTCCGCTTTTCTGTGGTTCAATATTCCACCGGCCAAATTTTATATGGGCGATACCGGCGCTTTATCATTAGGAGCAACCTTAGGGGTGATTGCGATGTTAACTGATTCTGTAGCGGTATTCCCTTTAATTATGTTCATTTTTGTCATGGAAACTTTATCCGTAATTATTCAATTGCTTTCCAAAAAATTTCGCACCAAAAAAGTCTTTCACATTGCCCCCCTTCATCATCATTTTGAATATCTCGGCTGGCCGGAAAGTCAAATTACCATGCGCTTTTGGATCATCGGCGCTTTTGTGGCCATCTTAGGCTTAATTATGCGGCTCACAGGACTATTATGATTGTTAGTTGCTGATTAATTGTTGCCGTTTTTCTTCACTTCAGGCGTTGCTTCCATTGAATCCACTGCTTCTGAAGAAGTGTCGATATTGCTTTGGGTATTGGAACTATCTGTCAAATTAATCAAGACACCGGCAATTTGATTATTTATATTAGATAACACTAAATTAGCTGAATTATCTAAATAATCTTCAATGATATTTTGGATATTACTTTGCCAGGCAAATGCTTGTTTTTGATATTCATAGCTATCATTACCATATTTAACAGCAATTGATTTAACAAGATTAAGGCTTTTATCAGCACAATTTTTTAAAAAATCTGTTTTCAAATCTTCTTCATCCATACCTGCTGCGAAATTTAGAGCCTCTGCAAACAGTTCAATATAATGAACGATCGCTTTATTTTGGGTATCAAGATTATCGCCGTTCAAAGCTACCAAACTATCTTCAAAAGCCTGGTCTAATTTAATTTTATTTTGCCCCAATTCATCATCTATCATCAAAAGTTCCAGCTTATTGAAGCTATTTAAATATTTATCATAAGAAATACCAGGAATTAACCTTGTCCTATATCTTCGATAATAAGCAATCATTTCCTCCATTTGACCGGCTACTTCATCGATCGAATTTAGATCATTATATGTTTTGAAAATATTTTCCATCCTTTGTTCAATTTCCTCTAGAACGTCTTCCGCATTGCCAAGTAAACCTTTGCTTCGATAATATTCAGCATTTTTAAACAAAATCCGAATATCAGATAATTCTTGCTTCAACTCTTCTCTCTTATCCTTTGGCAAAAAAGAAGAAACGACATTTTCAATAGATTTCAGACTCAAATTATCAGGTCCGAGATTATCAGTATTTTGAGCCATTTGTTTTTTACTTTGATTTTGTTCTTTAATTTTTTTAGCTAACCATTGATCCTTCTCAATCGCTTCATTGCTAAGATCAACTGTTTTATATTCACCATTGCCACTAGCTTGCAATTGATTATTTTCAAATAAAGTTTTGGCAACGATTTCGCCAGTTTCATCATTGCTAACCTTCACGTCAACAAAAGAATTTAATACAGAAACTTTTATTTCATTTTGCTGCTCATCATTTCTTTCTTTTTGCTCTTTAATTTTATTTAATTCCACATCAAAAACCGCTTGTATCGCTTCAATGTTCACATTTAAAGCATCAACTTCAAATCTACTGTCGCTTAACATTGAATTATAAATATTATTGAGTAACCGGCCGTCATTTAAATAAATTTTTACATCCGAATTAGTATCATCACTAAGATTAAAATCCAGCCTTTCCAAATAAATAAAAGTATTACTATCCATATCTGACCGATTGCCATTAGGATATTCTAAATAAACATTCGCATTATCAAAAGTCTTAATCACATCACCCTGTTTAACCAAAAATCCATTACTAGGATTAATAGGCTGTCCGTCTCTTCTTACTTCCACATTGCCAGATTCAATGTGCAAAATCGTTTCTTTGGCGTAAACTTCAGGTGCGGTCGTAATTACCAATGAGCCAAAAATTCCCACGGTAAAAGCTAATAGCACAAGAAATGACCAGATTTTTTTATGAGAAAAAATAAAATGAAAAAAATACCAAGGCTTTCGATTAGAAAGATTATAGAAAATAGTTTCCTTCATCTTGGCGGCCAAAATCTGATCTATATTAACAGAAGCAAAAATATTCCTACATTTATTGATTAAACTTTGCTCCAAATTAAAAACAAAATTATTTTTCGTATAAATCTTTTGTTTTAAAAATTTTTCAATATGCAAAATTTTATCTTGTTCAAGATCAACATCAGAACAGATTTTCTCACATTTACGCAACAAATTGTCTAAATCATTTTTCTTTTGCATATAAAGTAAAATTGTTGTCTAATGAATAAACGGATCTAAATACCAAAGTGTTACACTAAAAATCTATTCCTCCTTCTTCTTCAATAATTTTTTTTAAAGCCACCAAAGCTCTAAATTGCAATACTCTTAAACTGCTTTCATTTTTTTTCAAAATTTCGGCGATTTCTTTATTGGAGAATTCTCCCAAAAACTTCAAAGTTAAAAATTCACGATAGTTTTCATTCAGTTTATCTAAGCACTTTTTCAATTTTTCCTGCATTAACTTCTCTTTAGTATTTTGATAAGGATCGTTCTTTTCCGAATTATCTGGCAAAAAATCTTTTAATTCATACACAACTTTGGAAGATCGATAAAAATCAATTACCGTATTTTTGGCTAACCGAAAAAACCATGATTTGAAACTAGCATCACCTTTGACTTGATAAAATTTAATTTTTTCCCAAACTTTTATAAAAATTACCGCAATTAAATCATCAATATCATGCTTATCAACAGAAAAAAACAAATATCGATATAGTTGTTTGACTAATAAATTATAAAAATCGGAAAAAGCTTCTTTATCATCTTGCTGTAAACGAATGACTAAAGCATCTATTTCTAAATTTAGATTATTTTTATCTTTATCCATAATTCAATACTATCTTTAAATTAAAACGTCTGCAATTTGAAAGAAGTTACATTTTACATCTTTCTACTTCTGCTTTCGAACCGATAAATATTGGGGTTCTTTGATGAATTGAGCTAATTTGTTTGTCTAAAATCGAAATTTTACCATCACAGGCTGCTCCTCTTGCGTTTTCAATTAAATAAGCCATTGGCCCGCATTCAAATAACAACCTTAACTTGCCATCAGGCTCTTTTTTTGTCCCAGGATAGGCAAAAATTCCTTCACCTTTAACTAAAATATGATTAATATCAGGGACCATCCCCCCCGAATATCTAAGTTTATAGGCGCTATCAAGCCAATACTTCAGAATATTCCTATACCAATTTTCCGTAATAGCCGCTTTTAAATTCCCAGGTGCAAAAATTTTTGTATTTTCTTTTATTTTTAAATTTTCTCTAGTCATCACAAATTCGGAATGGCGCAAAGTAAATTCATGAGTCCCATTCCCAATTGATAAAACTATGGTTGTTCTTGGGCCATAAACTGCAAAAGCGGCCGCTGACATTTCTTTTGGAGTTTTGCCTAAAAATTCTTTAAATTTAAAAACACCTAAAATTGTACCAACTGCAAAATTTACATTAACCAAAGAAGATCCATCCAAAGGATCATAAGCCACACTATATTGTCCATTTTCATTTAAAATTATCGCCTCTTCCTTTTCTTCTGAAGCCACTAAATAAACTTTCTCAGTCTTTTTAAAAGCTTTTTCCAAAATCTGATCTGACAAAATATCCAAAGCTAATTGTTCTTCTCCCGAAGCATTTTGCGAGCCAGCATATCCGCCATCAGAAAAATTAATGGCTTTGGCAATTTCTTTCACAGCTTTTTCAAAAGCTAAAAAAATTTCCATTAAACTTGATTCGACATCTTGTGACTTAAGATATTGCACTAAAGTAGCCATAAATGGAAAATTTAAAATGAAATAAAAAAATTGATTTAAAAAAATCAACAGTAATTTGTTTTCTCAATTTCCCTCAGTACCTGCAAAACCACTAAATTTATTTCCGGTAAAATTGCTTGCCGGTTATTATTGGCAAAGATATCCATCAAAAACATCGCTACCGCTACATTCTGTGTCCTAGCTTGTAGTTGTATCAAAAATTCAGCGTTATCCCCTGATCGCAAAGCTTTTTCAACTTGTTTATTTCCAAGTGCGGAAATAGCTTTGCTAGCTTCAGTCAACCAGAATATAAATTTTTTTTTCCTTTCCTCATTACCAGAAATATTATCATCAATAGTGCTTTGAATAATGCTCTGTTTTTCTAAATACAGACAATTTAAAGCGCCCGAAGGCAGAAGCAGCAGTGATCTCTTCAAATAATCCCTGATTTGAGGTCTTTCTTGCGAGCTAGATATCCTTCCAATGGTTTGTCGTTTGATTAAATCCGCCATTCTATTTACAAAAGCGTCTAAATTCATTCTATCTTCAAACGCTCGTTCATCATCAATTATATATGTAAAAAAATTATTAATGCCATTGCTGATTACCTCATTCGGGAACCAAAGCAAAAGACTTTTGATAGCTGAACGAATTGCCGTATCAGCTATTCTGCGAAAAATTCCTTTAGGTCTATTTAAAACAGGTTCAATATCTAAAGCTTCCATAATACAAATTTAAAAATTTATGCAAACATTGGTTTGCCTTTACTGTCCAATAATTTCTGTAATTCTGTACTCATTTGCATAGCTTCATTTTCAGGTCTTTTCCACATATTTCTGCCATAAATAAATCCAAGGCATCCTCCTTCAATACACGCATTTGAGTTATCATCCAAAGCTGATCCTTCTATCAAATCTCCACCGCTAAATAATACAGGCACTCCTTGCGCTGAAGATACAACTCTTCTTGCCCTTTCCGTTTTTTGTTTTGCTGGATTTAACGTTTGTAATTCTTTTTCTAAATTTCGATAATATTCTGGAACCTTTTCATTCTCAAAAAAGTCAGTTTTTGCAGTTTTTGGTAAATTTGATTTAATAATCGTGGCCCCCATTTCCATCGCCAGCCTGGCCGCTGATTCCAAAGCATAGTTACTGTCTTTGCCACCTTTTGCCTCCATAGCTTCACCTCTTGGATAAGCCCACACAATCAAAGGCATACCATATTGTTCGCACACTTTCCTAACAGTTGCTAATTGTGGCAAATCTTCATCTTGTCTTGTTGATCCATAATACATCGTATATCCAACCGCAACCGCTCCTATTTTCACTGCATCTTCAACGTAAGACGTATAAGTGCTTAAAGCGTGTTTATCAGACGGAATAGAAGTTTTGCCATTTATTTTTAAAATTAAAGGTATTTGACCATCATATTTAGACCAAAATCTTTTTGCCAAACCGTAATGAATGGCAATAGCATTATATTGTCCTTTCAAAGCTAAATTAATAATATAATCAGGATTTCCAGCGTCAGATTTTGCTTCCAAATGCCGACAGTCATGCTCAATAAACTGATCGTAAGGTAAAATCATTGTTGTGCCATTTGGTCTCAAAATTTGCCTAATTCTCGCTAATTCACCAGAACTGAAATTGCAATGTCGGAAAAAACGAAGTTGATCCATAAAGGAAATTTTAAATTTTAAATTCATCAAAAATATATCTTTAAAAAAATAAATTTACAAAACAAAATCTAGTTTTTTCTTCTTAATTGTTTTTTAAATTCAAAATTCAAAATTAAGAATTTAAAATTTCTATTCCCTCATACCCCTCTTTCTCCAATTTTTTTGCAAATTTTTTATCTCCAGAAGCAACAATTTTACCATCTTTCATGACATGCACAAAATCCGTATCAATATATTTCAAAATTCTTTGATAATGAGTGACCAGTAAAATTCCCATTTTTTTATCTTTAATTTTATTAACCCCATTTGAAACCACCTTCAAAGCATCGACATCCAGTCCTGAATCAATCTCGTCCAACATCGCCAAATTTGGATTTAAAAGAGCCATTTGCAAAATTTCCATTTTTTTCTTTTCACCGCCTGAAAAACCTTCATTTAAATTCCTATATATAAATTTTCTATCTATTTTTAACTCAGAAATTTTCTCACTTAACAATTTTTGAAATTTAAATACTGATAAGATCTCAAATTTAGAATCCAAAATTTGCTGATAGTGATTATAAATGGTTCGTAAATATGATCCGACTTGGATGCTAATTTCTCTGGGATATTGGAAAGACAGAAATAAGCCATTTATGGCCCTATCGCTAACACTCATCTCTCCTAAACTCTTGCCTTTAAAAATAATTTCCCCTTGGGTAATTTGGTATTTCGGATGACCCATAAGAGTCATTAACAAAGTGCTTTTACCCGAACCATTCGGCCCCATAATAGTATGAATTTCGCCTTCGTGAATTTTAAGATTAAGCCCTTTCAACACTACTTTATTATCAATCTCTGCATGCAAATCAACGACATTAAGTAAAATTCTAGGCATAAAATAACCCTTGCGGAAGATTTTAAATTCTAAATTAGAAATTTTTGGAGTAGTAATTCGCTCAAAGTTTTATGACTGGCATAATCAACAAAATCATTTTGGACCTTGCGCCATACATGCTTAACCGTGCAGACAGCCTGAGTTTTGCATCTCCCTGACCGATGCAAACATGGCGACAAAGCAATTCCACCTTCAAAAGCGGACATTACATCAACCAAAAAAATTTTATCAAGCGATTTAGCCAAACGATGCCCGCCGGCTTTACCTTCTTTACTTTCAATAAGGCCTTTCTTTTTTAAAGCCAGCATTAATTGCGCCAAATAATTAGCGGACATGTGTCTTTTTTTAGCAATTTCACTTAAAGACAAAAATTTGCCATTTTTTGCCGCCGCTAATTCCACAATTGTAATTAAGGCGTAATCTACCTTGGAAGAAATACCGATCATATATTAAACTTTTTTTAAGAACTATTAGTCAAGCAATCAAAGTTTAACAATTTTTCCTCGTAAGTCAATTATTGTCAAATAAATCAATTTAATTTTGTTTTGCAAAAAGCAAAATCATCTCTATTATACCTGTACCAAAATTTGACCATCTATATAATTTAAAATTTTTATAATGTTTTACCCACTTTCTCAAATCCAAAACAAAATTATTATTGACGCTGGCGATCCTTGTTTAGTAACTAAATTTTTATTTTCCAAAAAATCACAAGGCCAGGCAGTTGCCAAATGCACCCTTAAAAACCTAAAAACCGGTATCAACATTATGAAAACTTTTCATGGCAATGACAAAATTGAGGCTGCGGATATTAAATTTGTTAAATGCCAGTATTTATATGAAAACAGCGGAGCTTATACTTTTATGAATAACGAAACTTACGAGCAGTTTGACTTGGATCAGGAAATGATCGGTGATCAAAAATATTTCTTAATTGAAGGGACTGATATTGATATTCAAATGTTCGAAGACCGGCCAATCAGCGTTTGCGTACCGCCAAAAATGAATTTGAAAGTAATTGAAACCCAGCCGGGTTTGAAAGGTGATACAGCTTCTGGTACCGCTTACAAACCAGCCACTGTGTCTACAGGATTAACTATTAATGTCCCTCTTTTTATCAATGAAAACGACCTGATCAAAATCAACACCGAAACCTTAGAATACTGCGAAAGAGTTCAGGAATAAGCGGATTAAATAATTTATTGTATAAAAAAAATTTTCTGATAAAATTGCAAAAGCATCTTTTCATTGTGTTTATAAAATATAATGCTTAAAAAAATAGATAAAAAATTCAATCTTGTTTCGCCGTACCAACCGTCTGGAGATCAACCTCAGGCTATAAAAAAACTAATCAAAGGTTTTGAAAAAAATATTCCGTTTCATACGCTTTTGGGTATCACCGGTTCTGGTAAAACGTTTACCATGGCCAATGTCATTAATAAATTACAAAGGCCGACCCTAGTCTTAACTCATAACAAAACTTTAGCTGCTCAGCTCTGTAGCGAATTTCGAGAATTTTTTCCAAATAATGCGGTGAGTTATTTCGTCTCATATTATGATTATTACCAGCCTGAAGCCTATATCGCTCATTCAGATACTTATATTGAAAAAGACGCCTCCATCAATCAGGAAATTGAAAAATACCGCCATGCCGCTACCATGAATCTTTTAACTAGGCGTGATGTGATTATTGTGTCTTCAGTATCTTGTATTTACGGATTGGGTTCGGTTGACGATTATGGCGCTTTGGCTATTGAACTCAAAGTCGGCGAAAATATCCAAAGGGACAAATTATTACGCAAATTAACGGAAATTCAGTATCGCCGGTCCCAATTAACTTTTGAACAGGGAATGTTTCATGTCTTGGGAGATGTTTTGGAAATTTTCCCACCTGGCGGAGATATCGCCTATCGGTTGGAATTTTTTGGTGATGAAATTGAAAAAATCACGGAAATCGATCATTTTACCGGCGAGGTTTATAATGAAATGAACAATGTAATTATCTTCCCGGCCAAGCATGATGTCACCACCAAAGAAAAAATCGAAAAATCCGTGGAACAAATCAAAAAAGATTTGGAAATCAGATATCAGGAATTTTTGAAAATGGGCAAATTAGCTGAAGCCGAAAGAATCAAAACCAGAACAGAATATGATATAGAAATTATGATGGAAACTGGCTATTGCAGCGGTGTTGAAAACTACACCAGATATTTGAACGGACTTGAACCTGGACAGGCTTCCTGCACTTTGCTTGATTACTTTCCAGATGATTTTCTTCTAATGATTGATGAATCTCATATTACGATCCCACAGGTTGGAGGTATGTATAATGGCAATTTTTCCAGAAAAAAAAATTTAGTAGATTATGGTTTCAGATTACCATCTTCTTTTGATAACCGGCCATTAAAGTTTGAAGAATTTGAGAAATATATGAAAAATGCCATGTTTATTTCCGCCACTCCAGGCAAATACGAATTTGAACACACTAAAAAAGAAAACCTTGTGGAACAAATCATCCGTCCGACCGGACTACTTGACCCAATAGTCGAAGTAAAACCAACCGCCCATCAAATTGATGAAATTTTGAAAGAAATCAAGAATCGTATTGCCATAGGAGATCGCATTCTCATCACCACTTTGACCAAAAAAGATTCCGAAAAACTGACTGAATTTTTGCTAAACGCCAATGTCAAAGTTAGATATCTGCATTCTGATATTGATACCATGGAGCGCATTGAAATTTTACGATCATTAAGGCTGGGCGAAATTGATGTGGTAGTGGGAATAAATTTATTACGAGAAGGCTTAGATCTGCCAGAAGTTTCATTTATTGCCATTCTAGATGCTGACAAACAAGGATTTTTACGGTCAACCACCAGCTTGATTCAAACCATTGGTCGCGCCGCCAGAAATATCAACGGTTATGTTGTAATGTACGCCGACAAAATGACTCCGGCCATGCAGAGCGCTTTAGATGAAACCAACAGGCGTCGTGCCGTTCAAATGGCTTACAACGAAAAACACAACATTACCCCTGAAACTATCAAAAAGGCCGTTAAGGACATCAGCATGGGCGGGAAAGATCCAGATGCTAATAATAGAAGAAGAAAAGAGCAAAAATTGCCAAAAGAGGCCATCAGGGATTTCATCAAGCAATTAGAAGCGGAAATGGAATTAGCCGTAGAAAACATGGAATTTGAAAAAGCCGCTGATTTGAGAGATGAAATTGAGGAGTTAAAAAGAAAATTATAAAATAATTTTAACTATCCGATCCACTTCTTCAAAACTTTCAGCCTTCAAAAATTTTCTTTTTTGTTTCACATTTTTCAGCCAATTTTTACCAGACATAATAGCAACTACATTTAAACCTGTCCTATCTTTTTTAAGAAAGGATATGGAGTGAGTTATTGCCGCCAAGACTGCCATCCCCTCTTCCGATACCTGTCTACTTATGTCTAGACATTGTCTATGTTGCTTTAAGATCTCTTCTGCCGTAACTTCTATCATCCGCCCTCCAGTTTCTTTGACAATTCTCAAAATTTCAGCCATTCTTCTGCTATTTTTCACTCCCAATTTTCCTGCGCCACCCTGCACGGCAAACATTCTTGGTAATTTTTTCAAGGCCCCTAGCTCCAAAAGTTTTTTAAATCCGTTATACATGCCAATAAACGATGATCCGCTGGTCACAAAACTAAAAACCAAAAAAACATCTGTCATTCTAATTTGCTCCCAAATCTCATACGCCAAACTCTCAAACCCAATCAAAGACACATCATCAACAGACGGCCTCAAATTCGGCATTTTATATTTTGCAGAAACGTAACTTCCAAATCGAATAGCTCTTTCTGTCTCGACAACAATTGCATTAGTCTCAGCCAAAATTGCTTTTTTGCCTAAATCTGTTTCTTTCGAAATAAAACAAAAAAGTTTAATCCCCGCCAAATCACAATACTTCGCCGCACAAATTGCCCCATTGCCAGACGACGAAATTACTAAACTTTTATAACCTAAGTTTTTGTAATATGAAACCTGATAAGCCAAAGATCGTGATTTAAAAGACCCCAACTCATTCAAATCTTCTCTTTTTAAATACACATTTTCTATACCTAAAATTTTTCCCAAATCCTCTCCTTTTTCGAAAGGAGTTAGTTTATTTTCTAAATTTAATTTCAAAAAATCCCCCCCTTTTTCCTTCTTCCTTTTTCCTCCAAGCAAAACTTGATACCTCCAAATTCCCTTCTTATCGGTCGAAATGTAGTGCGAAAAATCCAGCATAATTCAAAAAAAAACTGTCCAAATTATACACCAAAAAGTACGAATGATAATTCAAAATTTTACATTTATACTAAGCCGCCAACTTGCATAGTAATCACCTTCAGCATATTATAGCAGTGTTAAGCATCGATTATACCTAAATGTTAAACGAAACTCAAAAATATATATTTTCAAAATATGATTGATCGGCAAAAAACTACAACCTACTCACCTGAAGATATAGAAAAAATTCGACAGGCACTCACCATTCTGGAAAGAACTATCAAACAACCACAGTACAACAACGCCACTGTTGTAGCTCAATTTTTAGTAAATGTATTTAATGAAATTGGTCGTTCAGACTTGGCTGAAGTAGAAAAATTACTTAGAGATAATGATAGTCGAATATATTTAATAGCTGTTCCTGTAAAATTCTTTGGTAATCAATATGAATCACGCTTACCTAATTTTTCTAACACGCTAAATTATGCTTTATGGATATGTATGAATGGTCTTACCGAAGCCCTTGTTATCTTAAGCCAACATGGTACATCCACTAAGAAAAATGAAGAGAATTTAGTCAATTGCGGTTTTTTATCTCCAGTAATGAATTAAAAAACAAAATTTTTGACAAAAATTTTAAATGCCACCTTACATCTCTATCACCACCTCTTCTTTCGAAAATCTAACTTTTTTCAAAGTGGCATACTGATCTTGTTTTGATCTATAGCCAATTGTACATAAAACTTTTGACGTTATTCCGTTTTTCTCTAAACCTAAAACTTCATCAAATTTAACCGGATCAAACCCCTCCATCGGACAAGCATCAATATTGTTCAAGGCGCAAATTGTTAACAAATTGCCCAAGGCAATATAAACCTGCTTGGAAATCCAAGCCTCTAACTGTTCTGAACTCAAGCCTTCCACAAAATCAACCATTATTTTTTTATATCCATCTAAACTGGAAAAATCTACTCCTCTCACTCGCGCCACCTGGGCAATAAATTTTTCCACATAATTTTTATTCAAATTTTTAAGCCCACAAAACACAATTAAATCCGAAGCGTCAATAATTTGCGCTTGATCCCAGGCTGGTTCTTTGAGCTTTGCTCGTAAATCTTTATTTCGAATATGTACGAATTTCCAGGGCTGAAGTCCAAAAGAAGAAGCTGATAATCTTAAACTTTCCAATAAAATATTAAGATCTTTCTCTGGTAAATTTTTATTAGGGTCAAATTTTTTGGTGGCATATCGCCAGTTTAATTTGTCCAAAATGCTTTGTTCCATATCATGAAATTAACAAATAAAATGTTTATTAAAATACTCCTAAATCTTTTTTAGGACAAATAAATCAGGTTTATAAAAACAAACATTTTCCTCCTTCGCAATAAAAATAACAGTAAAAATTTATTTTTCCACAGTCTTTTCCGCGTTTTCAATTTGCTTAACTAGTACCACTTTCTCATTTTGTAAAAATTTATATTGATATTCATTAAGCTCGCTAAATTCGTGCTGAGCCAATTTTTCCTCAATTAACTTCAAATATTTTTTTACACTGCTATAATCAACTTCTTCTTTTTTCTTCGCTTCAAAACAAAGAATCGTAGCTTGATTTTGCGCGTTGGAAAAAGTCAGCAAACCGTTTCTCACACTATATTCTTCAATCACTTCTTTATGACTAATAAAAACCGGACTATAGCCAATCGTGGAAGAAAAAGACGCATGATCAGGTAAAATCATAAAATCCCCCAAATCATTGCTTAAATATAAAGACGGCGTTTCTGTTTCCAAAATTTCTGCTTCAGGAGTGCGAATTGTTAATTTGAAATGAGTGTGCAATTTGAAAAATTTTAATTTGAGTGACACTGTCCATTCATTATTTTTTCTTGTTTTTCGCAATTACATCATCAATATCGCCAGATAAATAGAAACATTCTTCTGGAATATGATCATGCTTGCCTTCTAAAATTTCAATGAAACTTCTAATAGTATCGTCCTTCTTTATATATTGACCAGGCACGCCTGTAAATTGTTCGGCCACATGGAAATTTTGTGACAAAAATTTCTGAATTTTTCTGGCTCTTTGTACAATTAACTTATCTTCTTCAGATAATTCATCCATACCAAGAATAGCAATCACATCTTGCAATTCTTTGTACTTCTGCAATACCTGTTTCACTTCTGTAGCCGCTTTATAGTGAGTATCGCCGACAACTTCTGATTTCAAGGCCAAAGAATTAGAGTCAAGCGGATCCACGGCTGGATAAATACCAATCGCCGCCAATTGTCTAGACAACACAATGGTTGCGTCAATATGGGCAAAAGTTGTCGCTGGCGCTGGATCAGTCAAGTCGTCAGCAGGCACATAAATAGCTTGCACCGAAGTAATAGAACCTTTTTTAGTAGACGCAATTCTTTCTTGAAGCATGGCCATATCAGTCGCCAAAGTTGGTTGATAGCCTACGGCTGATGGCATACGTCCTAACAAGGCCGATACTTCAGCTCCAGCTTGTGTGAAACGAAAAATATTATCAATAAACATCAAAATATCTTTACCTTCATCACGAAATTTTTCCGCAATAGTCAGACCAGCTAACGCAACTCTCATACGTGCTCCAGGTGGTTCATTCATTTGCCCGAAGACCATAGCTAGTTTATCGATGACATTCGCCTCTTTCATTTCATTAATTAAATCATTACCTTCACGAGATCTTTCTCCTACGCCGGCAAACACTGAATATCCCCCATGACCTTTGGCAATGTTATTAATCAATTCCATCATGAAAACAGTTTTACCAACACCCGCACCACCAAATAAACCAATTTTACCTCCTTTTACAAAAGGACATAATAGATCAATAACTTTAATGCCAGTTTCAAATACTTCCACTTTTTCACTTTGATCCACAAAAGTCGGAGGCGCAACGTGAATTGGTCGTTTTTCTACATCTTTATCCAAAGGTTCACCGCCATCAATTAAATCTCCCGTTACGTTAAAAACTCGACCCAAAGCCACTTTGCCTACCGGAATCTGAATCGGGCTTTGCGTATCAGTCACATCTTCTCCGCAGGACAGTCCGTCTGTGGTAGACATGGCTACCGTTCGCACCGTACCAGCGCCCAAATGAGCCTGAACTTCTAATATCAAATTTGAGCCATCTTCTTTTTTGACAATTAAAGCATTATAAATATTAGGGATGTTATCTTTGAAATACGCATCCACAACCACGCCTGTAATACGTATAATTTTACCTTTTGGTAAATTTTCAGTTTTTGACATAAAATAAGAGATTTTAAATTTTAAATTTTAAATTCTTAATTAAAAATTAAGAATCCAAAATTAAAAATTTAATTTAAGACCGCACTGCCTCCGACGATTTCAGCAATTTCTTGGGTAATGATTGCCTGACGAGCTTTATTTAAAGACAAAGTCAATTTATCCACCATATCATCAGCCGCATCTGTAGCACTTTGCATCGCAATCATTCGACTTGAATATTCCGCTGCTTTCAGTTCAAAAAAAGCTTGAGTAAACAAAGTTTGGATAATTTGCTGAATCAAACTTTCTTTAAATTCTTCTTTGCTTGGTTCATAAAGCATAAATTCTTCTTTCCTAAAAGTTCGATCTTCATCAGTTTTACCTTCCGCAATTTCTTCTGCCGCTATATGTCTATGAATCATATCTTCGGAAAAAGGCAAATAAGTTTTTAACATTGGATAAAACACCAAAGGACTTTTATAATGAGGCGCGACCATAATGATTTCTTTAACGTCTTCTGTTTTCCAGTAAGCCATAATCTCATCAATAATCGCCAAAGCATCAACCGGTGTCATGTCTTCCTTTAAGCCTTTAAAGTGTTTTTCCACGTTAATTTTATTATAATTAGCGTAATCATAGCTTTTTTTACCAACTGTGATTAACAAACGTTCATGGACTGACAGTTCATTCCAAACTTTAGAATTAAACAAGCCTTTGATCATTCTAGAATTAAGTGGACCGCATAACCCTTTGTCAGAACTATATAAAATAAATAATTTTTTACCATTTTTTCGCGTTTTAGTTAGAATAGTATCCTTAATATCTGCTAAATTAAGTCTCAAAATATTTAACAATTCCTGGCTGTACATTCTGGCATGAATCGCTTTTTTCTGAAAGACACGCATTTTACTGGCCGCCACCAATTGCATTGCCTTGGTTATCTTGCGAGTATTGCGTACAGATTTAATCTTTTTCCGAATTAAAAGTAAATTTGCCACTTAAGAAATTTTAAATTCTAAATTTTGAACTTTAAATTTTTTGTCTCCCTTCCCTCTCTTTCAAGAGAGTAATCAAGGGTGAGTTTTTATTCAAAAAAAGACTTAACCGCCTTATCCAACCCTTCTTTAATTTCATCTGATAGTTCTTTTTTCTCCATAATCATTTTGGTTAAATCTTTATTATCCACCTCCACTTTTACCAATAATTGAGCAATTTTATGAGTAACGTCTTTTTCATTTAATTTATCTAAATAACCTTTGGTAGCCGCCCAAATTATAACCACTTCCTGCCATAACTTATAAGGAGAGCCCTGTTTTTGCTTCAATGCTTCCACAATTCTTTTACCGCGAACCAAGGTCTTTTTGGTTGATTCTTCCAGATCAGAAGCAAACTGAGCGAAAGCTTCCAATTCATAATAAGAAGCCAATTCTAGTTTCAAAGTTCCGGAACTTTTTTTCATAATTTTAGTTTGCGCCGCTCCACCCACACGTGAAACTGAAATACCAACATTTATGGCTGGTCTGACGCCTCGATTAAATAAGTCTGTATCCAAAAATATTTGTCCGTCAGTAATGGAAATCACGTTAGTTGGAATATAAGCAGAAACATCACCCGCCTGCGTTTCAATAATTGGCAAAGCCGTAATACTACCGCCACCTTGCTGATCATTAAGTTTAGCAGCTCTTTCCAATAATCTAGAATGTAAATAAAAAACATCGCCTGGATAAGCTTCACGTCCCGGCGGTCTTCTGAGTAGTAAAGACATTTCACGATAAGCCACCGCATGTTTTGATAAATCATCATAAACAATCAGCACATCTTTTCCTTGATCCATAAAATATTCAGCGATAGCGCATCCAGCATATGGCGCTAAAAATTGTAGCACGGCTGATGAAGCAGCTGGCGCTGAAACAATCAAACTATAATCCATCGCACCCTGGGCTTTCAAAGTATTATAAATTTGTGCTGTTCTTGACTCTCTTTGGCCAATAGCCACATAAATACAAATCATGTTCTGATCTTTTTGATTCAAAATTGTATCTATGGCGATAGTAGTTTTGCCTGACTGCCTATCACCAATAATAAGTTCTCTTTGTCCTCTACCGATAGGGATCAAGGAATCAACGGCCACTAATCCAGTTTGTACTGGCTGGTGAACAGATTTTCTGGCCATCACGCCTGGCGCAATTTTTTCATGAGGATAACGTTTGGAAGCTTTCACCGGTGAACCACCATCAATAGGTTTACCTAACGGATCCAATACTCTACCAATCAAGTCATCAGCCACCGGCATACTCAAAGTTTGACCTTTTGACTGGACCAAAAAACCTTCTTTGACCGCCGAACTTGATTGCAAAACCACAGCATAAGCCAAATCTTTTTCCAAATTTAACACTAAAGCTTCAACATCAGTATTCTGGATACTGACAATTTCGCCCATTTTTAAGCCAGGCAACCCCTTGATTTGGATAACGCCATCTTTAAATGAACCGACGACTCCAAATTTCCCTTGTTCAGCATTTCCCGAACTATCTTGTATTAAAAAAGCTTGCTCAATATTTTCTAAAAATGAATTTAAGGTGTCTGTAGACATGGTTTTGAAATTTTAAGTTTTAAATTTAAATGTTGTGATCAATTGTCAGTAATCACTAGTCGGTAGTCGGTTCGAACTGACTTCTGACTACTTATTTCTGGCTACATCCTCTTTTCCTCTCCTTTCCCCTCCTTCACACTTTCAAACTCAGTTTTTTTATTTTATCAGCCCAAGAATAATCGTCAACATCTCCAGCGGAAACTATTCTGACTCCGCCAATAATATCTTTTTCTACCCTGAAGTCCACAAAAGAATAGGCATATTTATCTAAAAAATATTTTCTAATATCTTTTTTCAAAACGCCGATAATTTGGATAGGTGATTGCACAATAATCAGCCTGGAATCGCAAATCTGTGCCAAAGCCTGATAGCATAATTCATTTAATTCCTGGTAAGTGGAAAAAGCTATTAATTCTGACAAATTTTGAGCCAAAAAATTTTGATGTGGAAATATTTTTGCTAAATATTCATGTCTTTTCTTCAAATCAGTAAAAAAGAAATCATCATCTAAGTCATCAATTAAGTAAGCAAATTCTTCCGCAATATACTTGATAATAGCTTTAAAAAATCCATTATCAGCATCAAGGCTTTTATTTTTTAAAAAACCGACACTGGCTTTTAAATCATGAAAAAATTCTTTCTCGGACATTTTCAATAAATAATCAGCAAAAATTGACGGATAACTTTGCCCCAATGCCATCTTAAGTCTGGATGATTTTCCCTCGCGAGCTAGCTGAAAAAAATCTCTATTATGACCCAATAAAACTAACAAATCTCTGATTACCGATACTGTCAAAACTTGCAACATAAATAAAATTTATTTTTTATACATATCCCAGGCCTCATTAACACTGCCAGCAATTACTTCTGGTGAAATTTTATTAGAAACAACATGAAGAATCATTCTCTTAACCATGTTCAAAACTTCCTCTTTCACACTGTCTTTAATGCTGCTTTTTTCTTCCTCAATGGTCTTTTTTACTTCTTCCAGCATTCTATTTCGTTTCTTCTCAATATCAGTTTCCGCTTCTTTTCTTTTATTTTCTAAATCTTTTTTTAAAGCGTCCATTTCGCTTTCCATAGACTGTTTTAATTCTTCTTTTTCTTTATTCATCCTTTCTTTTTGTTTCATCAATTCATGTTTTAATTTATCCGCTTCAGAAATATTATTTTCAATTTGATTTTTGCGTTTATCCAAGGTTTCAATAATGGGATTGGTAAAAAATTTCCAAACCACGAAAAGAATTAACCCAAAATTAATTATATATACAAATATGCTCCATGGATCAATACCGAGTAAATTTAAAGCTTCCATATTAAAAAAAGTTGAAAGTAAAAAGAAAATCGCTAAACTTTACTTTATTTCAAAACGAAAAGAATAATCAAAGACACTACTAATCCGTAAATAGTAAGAGCTTCTGCCAACGCCATTGCCAAAATCATACTGGAACCAATTTTATCTGCAATTTGAGGGTTCCTAGCCATTGACTCCAAAGCGCTGGAACCGATTTTACCTTGAGCTATAGCTGGAGATATTGTTGAAACGGCAATACATACTGCTGCTGCAATAGCTTTTATAACTGATAATTCCATAAAAATGAAAATTAAAAAATAATAAATTTAAAGGGTAATCCCCGCAAAAATTGGAATCTTAAAGGCTTATAAATCTTAAGATTCCCGCTTTGGCGGGAATGACATGGTAACTAGTGTCCTTTTACATGAGAAATCAATATTGTCATGCTCAGCAATGAAAACACTGTTGCCTGAATGAAGGCTACCAAAAATCCTAGCAAATAAAAAGGGATCGGCGCCAAAAATTGCGTATAAACCGAAATGCCAAAAATCACCGCCATAATCGCTTCGTGCGCAAGCAAATTACCAAACAACCTGGAAGCCAGTGAAATAATTTTTGAAAATTCCCCAAACACTTCAAGTATGCCAACAAATATTTCAATAAGCACATTAGGGAGATCCATTATTTTTTTTATTTTGAAAAGTTCTGCAAATTTAAAAAATTTACCCACATGCCCCCAGCCATGATGAGCTAATCCAAGGATGTGAGCAATAACCAAGCTTATCATCGCCAACGCCAAAGTAAAAGAATAATGGGAAGTAACTGGTCTAGCAACTTCCACCTCATGCCCCCATCGCAAACTAGGTATAATTGGCAAGGCTGGCAATAAATTACTAACAATAATCAAAATAAAAAAACTGGTAATAATAGCCGCATGTTTTTTGGCTAAGGCACGATCATGATAAGCATCAATTAATGGTTCATAAAACATATTTACCACCGCTTCAGCCACGACCTGAACTCTGGTTGGCACTAAACGAATATGTTTTTTCACATAAGCAATCAAAATACAGATCAAAATCGTAACTATAAAACCAGAAAACATGGCATTACTTACTGTTATCGGCCCGATATTAAACAAGGTTTCCGGCTTCAAAGCCGGGACATGCACTCCGGAATGACCTTCGCTGGTTTCAGCCTGAACATTTTCGACATTTATTTCTATTTCTGACATTATTTTTTAAGTAATTGCTTTAGTTTTTTATAAACCATGAATTGTCCGATGGGAAAAGAAATTACAATCCCGACAATCAGGCCGTATGGTTCAGTTGGGAAGTATTTATCAACAAGGTAGCCTAAGAAAGAAAAGAAGGCGACATTGCTCAACGTGATACTAAAAGTATACATTGAAGCCTGCAGTCTTTTTGATTTGAAATATTTATCATAGTTTTCCGCTAACCGCTTATCTTCTGTTTTTCCCATAAATCTAAATTTAAATTAATAGCATCATTAGTTTATATTACTCAGCCAGTTTCGCAAGAAATTTTTTATCAAAAAATACGAATTTTTAACAAAAAAAATTAATTAATTAATTATTCTTAATTTAACGTCTGGAGGATTTTAAAAATGCTAAAGAAAAAAGTCAAGCCTTAAAATTTTTTTTTATAAGGCAAAGAATGTTAAAATTTAATGGAAATTTAATATTTTACAAAATTGGAATTTAAGGTATAATTTAAAACCCTAAACACCATAAAATAATGATCACAGTAGAGCAAAATATAATAACCGATAGAGATAAGCTAATTGAGGGAATGGCTAGCTATATAAGCAGTCAACAACAATGGGATGCTTTTGCTATGCAAGCACCACCAATAATAATAGCTCAACGTTTAACACCCACCGAAATAGATCGTTTAGCTAAACTTACTACAGATAGATTAAGAGTCCCCATCATTAGTTTTAGAGATCTTTGTCGTCAAATTATGAATGATGGTTCTCCAGAATTATTGGATAGAAAATTTATATTAAAAGGATATTCGTTCAGAAAAGATGCTGAATTATCTAAAAGTCCAAATAGGCTAGGAATTGTTGGATGGACATTAAGATCTTTTTTTGAAAACAAAGGCCAATCACCTGTCATTTACATGCTTGCTACTGACATGCCTGATGAAGGATCAGCATGCAAATATTCATGGTATAACCAAACAGGCATATCTACAAATGCTATAGTTTTAGCCCCCAATACAACCCCAATAAATGGTTATAAAATAGATCATTTATTCACTGCCACAGTCACCACCAACTTATTAACCACAGGGCAATCTCGAATTATGTGGGTAAACCCTCACAGCCCAAATCAAATTTATGATGTAACTGATGATGATAAATGGTAATTTTCTTATACTAAAAAACATCTTCTAAATCCGCCAAAGCAAAAAATTTCCCCTACATCCTTTCCAACGTCTCAATCCCTAACAAATATAATCCATTTTTGAAAACTTTTGACACAGCTTCCAAGAGTTGGAGTCTGGCATTTTTTAAATCCTCTTTCTCATCCAAAACCCTATTCACTGCGTACCATGATGAAAATTCAGAAGTTAAATCCAAAAGATAATGACAAATAAAATGTGGTGAATAGTTTAAGGTTGAATTTTTCACTGCCTTTTCAAAATACAAAAGCTTTCTAATCAGTCCAAAATCCTTCTCATTGAAAGGCAAATCCCCTAAATCCCCTTTATCAAGGGGACTTTTACTCCCCCTGGACAAAGGGGGCTGGGGGGATTTGTCTTCTTTTCTTCTCAAAATCGCTCTTATTCTCGCATAAGCATACTGAATATATGGTCCGCTATCTCCATCCAATCTGACCGCTTTTTTCAAGTCAAATGATATGTCATTTTTCGAAGCACTATAAAGCATCACAAATTTAATTGCCCCAATCGCCACTTTTTCTTTAATATTTTCAATTTCATCTAAATTAAATTCTTCTGATTTTTTGATAACATTGGCAATTTCATTTTTTAATTCATCAATAAGCCATTCCGCTGTAATTACATCGCCGGTCCTTGATGACATCTTGCCTGTTGTAAGTTTAACTATTCCATAATCAACATGAACCTGTTTGCCAATAAGCTTCGGCAAAAGCATCTCAATCACTTTGAAGAGCACCTGAAAATATCCGCTTTGTTCATTGGCAACAATATGAACTTTTTTATCCATATCCGGACAAGCTTCATACTCTTTAAAAGCCAAACCAAGCTCTTTGCCTTCATAAGTCGCAGTATTATTTTTCGTTACAAAAACCCTGGTATGCAAACCATATTTCTCTCCTTCGAAAACTATGGCTCCTTCTGATTTTGTAAAAATTTTGCCTAAATTTTCTTCAACGATTTTCTTGCCATTTTGAAAAACTTCACTTTCAAAAAACAACCTATCAAATTTCTTTGTCCCAAGCTTTGCATAAATAATTTCAAAATAATCAAGGCTCCACTGCCTTGTCATTTTATATAATTTAATTAAATTTTGATTTTCCCCTATATATATATCTTTATTAATCTCAATAATTTCTGCTTTTGCTTTTTCATCATTTTCATAAGCCTTGCCTCCTATGGCATAGACCTTGCCCAAAAATTCGGCTCTCTTCTGCGCATCATTTAAATTTTCAGGAATGCCTTCTCTTTGTATGGCCCAAATACATTTAGCCACATGCGGACCAATATCTCCCTGATAATTTGCACGAAAAACTTCAGCACCATGTGATTCAAAAATTCTGACCAAAGATTCGCCCAAACAAATATTTCTTAAATGGCCAATATGAAAAGCCTTATGTGTATTGGGATGCGCAAATTCCACGAAAAACTTCTGTTTTTCTAATAATTTTGTCCCAATTAAATCATCTTTTGTCTTTAAAATATTTCCTAAAAATTCACTTAAACCTTTTTTAGAAAGTTTAAAATTTATAAATCCAGGCCCAGCTATTTCCACCTGCTCAAAATAAACTGACCACTTATCACTTGCCACTGACCATTTATCACTAATTTCATTTGCCACTTCCCTTGGATTTTTACCTAAATCTTTGGCAATTTTCATTGCAATATTACTGGAAAAATCTCCATGTAATTTATCTTTTGGCTCATCTAATTCAATTTCCCCTGAAAAATCAGGATAGATTTCCAAAACCGCTTTTTGTAATGAGTTTTTTATTAATTGAATCATATAATTTTTTATCTATAACAAAACTACAAAAAAAATCCCACTTTTAAAAGAACTTTAACTGATAAATCTCAATTCAAACAATGTTTTCTTGGATTGGTCAATATAATAATTCCCAATAAAATTAATTTTTATGTTATAATTATCTGATTTAACAAAATCATTTTACCTTTTAAACTTTATTTCTTCCAAAATGAAAAACACATACAAAAAAATATTGCCTATCTTTATAAGCTTAATTAGCTTATTTACTTTCATATATTCTGCTCCATTTGCTTATGGCGCTGACGCTGATATCACTCCTCCTAGCGATGTTGAAGGCATCAAAGCCATTGCTAATGATCAATCAGCAACTCTAACTTGGGATGCGGCCACTGATGATACTGGCGTAACTGGCTATCGCATTAATTATGGACTTGATTCTGTCACCAAAGACGGTGGTACTTATATGTATACCAAAGATGTTGATAATGTTTTAACTGCCACAGTTGATGAACTTGATAATAATGTTACCTATTATTTTTCCATCACTGCTTTGGATCAGGCTGGAAATGAAAGTGAATTTTACAGTATGGAAGTAAGCGCTACACCTTCCAGCGCCATGATAGATCAAGCCGCCACCACATCAACAGATAACCAAAATTCCGAAAACATTGATTCGCAAGATAATAACTCGTTAAATAACGAAGATACCACCGCCAGCACATCAACTAATGATGAACCCTCTGAAACGATAGCGCAGCCAGAAAATACTACTGACAACACTGTAGACACCGCTACTGCTCAAGATAATTCTACTACTAATTCGGAATCCCAAATTAGTAATGAGGCAAGTCAAACTAATACTGATAGCAACACTATCGAAGCTACAGTTACCACCACGCAACCAACCGAACAGTTATCAACTTTGCTAGCACCAATAATTGCTAATTTTGTGGCCAAAGTGGAAGAACAAAATAAAGTAAGAGTTAAATGGGATGTTACTCAGGGTGCCGACAATCTAAGTGATCAGGTTTTATATCAAAGTGAAGACGGCGGCAAACAATACGCCAAAGGTTTAAGCCTTGGTTCGAAAGTTAGAGAATATTTAATTGCCAATCTTATTCCAGGCAAAACCTATACCTTCAAATTAACAGCCAAAGATTTAACTGGTAAAGAAACCGAAGGCCTAGTCACTTCGATCACTTTACCAAAAACAGGCGCTGGACTTGCCGGTTTGATCGCGATTTCCTTCGGCATTGGCGGTCTTATTTCTAAAAAGAAAAAATAATCAGCCTTCAAAAAAACACAAAAACAAAAACGTTCTCTCAAAAGTCCCAACTAAAAACTAGTTGGGATTTTTGTAATTTAGACCAATATTTATCAATCAACGCAAGAGCAACTTGACATAAAATATTGTTATTGTGGGGCTTTAAGAATAAGAATTAACTAAATTAATTTTTAACTTAATAATAATTTTTGCATATGAAAAAATTACTTATTTATATGGCTCTTTTAAGTATTGTTATTGGTATATTTTTACCATTTTCGTTAGCAAAAACTCCAGAAAATACTCTTACAAGTGATTATATAGCGCATCGATTTGTAATGCCAGCTTCAAACGGCGATTATGATGGCACAGAAAGACCAATTATTATGTTTGCACCTGCAAATATTGACAGTAGCAAAGAATACCCATTAATTCTTTATTTTCATGGTTACAATTATAATTTAAATGCTGAAACAGATGTAAATGGTATTATCAATATGACTAGTAATCAAACCAGTAATTATATTAAAATACTTAATCAGGTTTTAATTAACGAACAAAAAAAGAGAGAAGAAGCGAAAGATTGGGTGGTGTTAATGATTGACGGCACTAATTGTTTAAATGGTACTTTTTTTATTGATTCAAGTTATACTGGTGCTTTGGGGCAATGGGCAGTTGAAGAAATACCAAATTATATAGAAAAAACATATGGAATAAAATTTTCTCAAAATCCATATAAACGTGCTCTTACAGGGCATTCTATGGGTGCTTATGCGGCCTTAAGATTATCACAAATCTATAGTCCTACAGTGGCTGAAAATGTTTCATACGGGATAGTTGCCGCTAATAATCCAGTTACTTCATGGATAGCTTCGAGCGGTTTGACGTTAAAAGTTGTAGCTGAAAATGAGCGTGATGACAAAGGCATGTTGGAATATAAATTTGATAATTCTGTTGTTAAAGATGAAGTAAGCACAGAAAATGGTCTTTATTCTTGGACAATTCCCAAATTAACTAATATTTTATTTGCCTTATCAGCCGTTATGGATAAAAATTCTATTAGGAATTATAATAAAGTTTCTAATACATATTCTGTTTGCAGTTCTGAGGATGAAAATATTGATTTTGTATTAAATCCTTACGGCATGATTAACCCAAAAGATCTTTTGGATTGGCTTGTTAATGATGTTTCAGATAATATTTTAAAAACTCCAGCCATTTGGAAAGATAGCTATATTTATTTTGATGGTCAGGCGGCTGGTTATGACGATGAATATAATTTGCAATATAATGCTAAATATTTGGATAATTTATTAAATCAAATTAATAAACAAACAAAAGATTTTGATATTAATTTCACGCCATCTTTTTATCCAAATAAAGAAGACAAAGATTTTTATACAGAAAAACTAGAAGACCGCAAACATACTCATTTTTATGAATTAACCTACCGCACCGAAAAAGCCTTTGATTTTATTGCGGAGAAGATGGGGGAATGATTTTATTTTCCACCTGAATCCTAAAAACATAGTGAGCAGTTACCCAAACCAAACTTTATATTTTTTCTTTTTTCCTTTATTCTAAATCTGCACCTACTCCTTTTCCTTTCAAAAAATGGAAAAATCAGTTTTAAAACAACACCTTACAGAACTGCTTTCTCAAATAAAAGAAGGAAAGGACTTTCTTTGACATCGATAAATTAAAAATTGAAAATGAAAAATTGAAAATGAAAATGGACGCTCCTGATTTTTGGAATAGTCCCGAAGAAGCGCAAAAAATTTCCAAAGAATTTGCAAATATTCAAAAACAGATTGAAATTTGGGAAATTTTGGAAAGCGACTCTCAAGCAAATTTAGAACTTTTAGATTTAGTTACAGAAAATTCAGCAGATTTTGCGGAAATTGAGCAAAATTTTGCAGTTTTAGAGAAAACCTTTGAAAAAGCATCTATTAATCTATATCTTAATGGCGAATTTGATCAAAATAATGCGATTTTAACCATTCACGCTGGAACTGGCGGAACTGAAGCTCAGGATTGGTCTTCCATGCTTTCCAGAATGTATTTGAGGTATGGAGAAATTCAAGATTTTAAAACAGAAATTTTGGATAAAAATGATGGAGAAGAGGCTGGAATTAAAAAAATTGCAATAAAATTCAATGGATCCTTTGCCTATGGATATTTAAAAAACGAAAGGGGAGTGCATAGGCTGGTTCGACTTTCTCCTTTTAACGCCAAACATTCGCGTGAAACATCTTTTGCACTAGTAGAAGTGATCCCTGAAGTTGAAAATGACAATTCTATAGAAATTGATCCAGGTGAAATAAAAATTGATACATTTCGATCTGGAGGAGCTGGCGGTCAGAATGTAAACAAAGTTGAATCTGCAATAAGAATCACACACCTTCCAACCGGAATAGTTGTTCAATGCCAGACGCAAAGAAGTCAATTACAAAACAAAGAGCAGGCCATGAATATGCTTAAAGGAAAACTTCTGCAAATCAAAGAGGAACAACAATTGGAATCAATCACCCAAATCAAAGGGGATGTTGTGAAGGGTTCCTGGGGCAACCAAATTCGCTCCTATGTCATGCAACCTTACCAAATGGTTAAAGACCACCGCACCGATTACGAAACCAGCCAAGTTAGCAAAATGCTTGATGGCGAACTAGTACAAGAATTTATAGAGGCAAAATTGAAAACTTCATCAAAAATTTGACATATTGTAAATAAATTTTATATATTAGTATCTTTATAAAAAATACTAATTTTTTTGTTATGGTCACAACAGATGCCGTAACGAATTTAAGTGCAATCACAGAACAATTGACTGGATTAGCTCAAAGTTCAGAAGATTTAGAAATTTTTTTAAAAGGATTGCTAAAAATAATTGCTCAACAAAAAAATTCACGTCAAAAAATAGCAAGTTTATTAACAATGTTTGCAATTGGAGATACTCCGCATTTAATACAGGAAAGTATTGAATGTTTAGCTCAACCATTCCGTCAAAAATTCTTAACAAATGCTCAAGCACGAATGAAATCTCAAAACCAGAGAAATCAAGTCCCATTGGAATTAAATGAGCAAGAAAGAGAGAATTTAGAGGAATTAAAAGAGGTTTTAAAAAATTTAAGACAAAAACAAGCAGGCATTAGTCCAAATGCTAGTCCTTCTCATGGTACAGATATGGCTTATGATCTTGCTATGCTAACTCAAACTGTTGAACACATGATTCAATCAGCAGAAATCTTATCGGGGGGATATAATTTTAAAGAAGGTCGGGACTGGCAAACAGAAATAGCAAAATATGAATTTGAATGTAAAACAGCGGAACAAGCTGTAGCGGGAATTGAAACAAATTCCAAAATTTGTTTAAACTCTAATGCTACAGGCCCAATTGTCACTGCCAAAGCATTAGTAAAACGTGTAAATGATGAATTAGTTGATTCAAAAAAAACATTAGACCAGAAAGTTAAAGGTTTGGAACTTTCACATTTTGCGGTTACTAGTGCTTTATTAAGTTGTGGAGCATGTACGCCATCTGATGAGTTATTAAAGCAAGCTAATTTGACGGTAGAGGAATATCAGGCTTATTTAAGGCATATTCCTTTTTTTAGGACTCGTCATTGTTCCCGAAAAAATCCTACTGATGTTGTTTATAATCCGCTGTACCAACAAGCACTGGCTATTGAAAATGGCGAATATAAATTTAATACAGCCATTATTCAAATACCACCGCCAGTTAATGGCATAATTAATTTAGGATTTGATGTTGGTGTTACAATTGCAATGATAAAAGGCATGTTAAAAACTGGCGGTAGAATTATATTTGAAGTTAATCCTGCTCTGCCTTATATGCCAGGTCCAGAAATAAATTTAAAGGAATTAAGACAAAATAATTTAAAAGTATGTTTTGTCCAAGGAAGAAGTGATCTTAAGGCTACTCCAAATGGAGATTCTAAAAAGGTTAAACAAGCTGAGAGTGGGACTTTAGAAAATGAAAAACAATTAGAGACATCGAAAACAGATCAAATAAATCAAAAAATTGTCGAAAATCTAGCTACTTTAATTCAAAGTGGGGACACTGTGCAAATGGGGATTGGTGCTATTCCTACTTTATTAATGGAATCTTTAAAAAAAAATGGAATTGATGTGAATATACATTCTGAAGTATTAGCAGATGGAATTTGTGCTTATTTTGATGATTCAACTGAGCAAGGGCGCACAAATATTGAATGCTTTATCCAAAAAGGCAGAAAAATTACTGTTGGAATTGTTGTTGGTAGTCAAAAATTAATCAATTTTATGGCAAAATATCCTCAATTATTTTATGTTGACGCTACTGTTAACGTAAATAACCCAACAAAAATAGCTAAAATAGACAATATGAAAGCTATAAATATGGGCTTAACAGTTACAATTGGAGGACAGGTCACGGCTTTTACTGTAAATGGTCGACCTTTAAGTGGTCCGGGAGGACAAAGTAATTTTGCTGAAGGGGCTAATGCAAGTTATGGTCGTATGTTAGAAGAAGGTAAGGAATCAAGATCCGGATCAATAGTAACCGTTAAATCAACATTACAAGAATATGTTTTGTGTAATAAGGATGAAAATGGCAACCCAATTATGCCAAATAATAATAATCTGCATGCTGTGCCAAATGGATGGGATTCAAACAATTTATATTTTTGGCCAAAACAAACACCTGTAAAAGATGAAGCTGGACATTATTGGGCGAAATTTTTAGTATCAAAAATAGCGACTGGAGTGCAAAATGAAGGAGTAACTCAAACACTTGGACAGGTCAGGCATGTAGCAACAGAATGGGGTACGTCAAAAGATTTATTAAACACAGAAGGATTAAATCAAAGAATTGCAGAAACAATTAAACTTGCTCATCCTGTATTTCGCCTTAGATTATTAAAAGAGGCAAGAAACCAATCATATTTAACAAATTTAAATCCTAACCAAGATTTTCAATATATTATAGATATACTTGATAGTTTAGATGGTATTTCAGAAGATATAACAGATGAAATGAAAACTTCATTAATAAATGATTTAAGTAATTTTCAAGCAGAAATTACTAGTTTTAATTTGGAAATTAGTAAAAAAGACATTTTAAATTCTACATTAGAAAATAAAATAAAAAACTTGGGAGGATTTGAAGTTTAATTTAAACTTGCTTGCCCGCTAAGAATCATTTTGCTAAACTGCGCAAGAAAAAGATAATTTTTTGAAAAATTGAGCAAACCATCATTAACAAAACCTAAGAAAGTACTTATTCTTGGCTCCGGCGCTTTAAAAATCGGAGAAGCTGGAGAATTTGATTATTCTGGTTCGCAGGCGATAAAAGCTTTGAAAGAAGAAGGTGTCAAGGTGATATTGATCAATCCAAACATCGCCACCAATCAAACCAGTAAAGGTTTGGCCGATAAAATCTATTTTTTACCGATCAATGCGGAATTTGTAGAAAAAGTGATTGCCAAAGAAAAACCAGATGGCTTGCTTTTGAGTTTTGGTGGACAGTCAGCCTTAAATTGTGGCGTGGAACTTTATGACCAAGGACTTTTAAAAAAACATAAATTAAAGGTTTTAGGAACTTCTATAGAAACTATTAAATTAACTGAAGATCGCGAACTTTTTAATAAAGAACTAAATAAAATCGGCATTAATGTTCCCAAAAGCATTCCCTGCGTAGACAAAAAATCAGCACTTAAAGCCGCGGAAAAAATCGGTTATCCGGTAATTATCAGAGCAGCTTTTGCCCTTGGCGGCAAAGGTTCTGGCTGTGCTAACAACAAAAAAGAATTAGATAAATTACTAGACAGCGCTTTTGCCTTCAGCCCGCAAGTTTTGGTTGAAGAAAATTTAAGTGGCTGGAAAGAAATCGAATATGAAGTTATCCGAGATTCTTCAGATAATTGTGTAACTGTTTGCAATATGGAAAATTTTGATCCGCTTGGGATTCATACTGGTGAAAGTATTGTTATTGCTCCTTCCCAAACCTTGAACAATCACGAATATCATAAATTAAGAGAAATCGGCATTAAGGTCATCAGACATTTCCAAATTGTGGGCGAGTGTAATATTCAATACGCTCTTGACCCAAAATCAGATAACTATCGCGTGATTGAAGTCAATGCCAGGCTATCACGCTCATCAGCCTTAGCTTCCAAGGCTACCGGTTATCCTTTAGCCTATATCGCCGCCAAATTAGCTTTGGGCTACAAATTAACTGAAATCAAAAACTCCATTACCAAATGTACATCTGCTTGTTTTGAGCCGGCGCTTGATTATGTAGCTTTGAAAATCCCGCGCTGGGATCTGGATAAATTCCGTAAAGTTTCCAAGCAAATTTCCACGGAAATGAAATCCGTAGGGGAAATTATGGCTTTAGGTCGCAGTTTTGAAGAGGTGATCCAAAAAGGTTTGCGTATGCTTCAAATTGGTTTCCACGGCCTGGTGGCTAATGAGATTTTGAATATTGATAGTAAAAATTTAGAAAATGAAATCAAAAAACCGACTCCCAAGCGCATTATTGCCGTCGCTCAAGCCCTGCAAAATAACTGGAGCGTAGAAAAGATAAACCAATTATCAGGCATTGACTGCTGGTTTTTATATAAATTGAAAAACATAATTGAAACAGAACGGGAACTAGCAAACTATAAAAATAAAAAATCAGCTGTAAATAAAAGTTTATTACTGCGAGCCAAAAAACAGGGATTTTCTGACCGGCAAATCGGTAGTATCTTGGGCCAGGCAGAAAATGAAATCAGGACAATGAGAAAAAAATTTGACCTTATTCCATACGTTAAACAAATTGATACTCTGGCAGCCGAATATCCAGCCAGTACAAATTATTTGTATTTGACTTATCACGCAACTAAAGACGATATCAGCTTTAAATCCAAGAAAAAAAAGGCGATTGTGTTGGGATCAGGACCATACTGTATTGGTTCTTCGGTAGAATTTGATTTATGTTGCGTCAATTGTGTCAAAACTTTGCAAAAAGAAAATTTTGAAACCATCATGATCAATTATAACCCTGAAACCGTATCTACTGATTATGATATTTGCGATAAACTGTATTTTGATGAATTATCGCTGGAAAGGGTTTTGGATATTTACGAAAAAGAAAATCCTTACAGCGTGGTGGTTTCCATGGGCGGACAAATCCCCAATAATTTAGTAATGAAACTTTACAAAGAAAAAGTAAAAATTTTTGGCACCGACCCCAAAAACATTCACAAAGCTGAAAGTCGCAATTTGTTTTCCAAACTGCTCGATAATTTAAATATTGATCAGCCAGAGTGGAAAGGATTTTCGGATATCAAACAGGCTTTTAATTTCGCCAAAAAAGTGGGCTATCCAGTTTTGGTTCGACCTTCCTATGTTTTATCCGGAGCGGCCATGAGCGTGGCTCAAAATGAAGCAGATTTACAAAATTATCTGATGAAAGCCGCTAAAATTTCCACAGAAGCACCGGTCGTTATCAGCAAATTTTTGTTAAACGCCAAAGAAATTGAATTTGACGGCGTAGCCTACAAAGGCGAACTCATCATTTATACCATCGGTGAACATGTAGAAAATGCCGGCGTTCATTCCGGAGACGCCACAATTATTATGCCGCCGCAAAAAATTTATCTGGAAACTATCCGCCGCATTAAACAGATCGCCAAAAAAATCGCCAAAGGCCTCGAAATCACCGGCCCTTTCAATATTCAATTAATTGCCAAAAACAACGACATCAAGGTCATTGAGTGTAATCTTCGCGCTTCTCGAAGTTTTCCTTTCTCATCCAAGGTTACTGGACATGATTTGATTGATATTGCTACCAAAGCTTTTTTAGGGAAAGTAAAGCCCAAAACTTACCGGAAAGAACATTATCAAACTCTGGACCTCGACCATGTAGCAGTCAAAGCTCCCCAATTCTCATTTTCCCGACTGAAAGGTGCAGATCCGGTCTTGGGCGTGGAAATGGCATCGACAGGCGAAGTAGCCTGTTTCGGCGATAATCTGGAAGAGGCCTTCCTTAAAGCCATGATTTCTGTAGGTTTCAAAATCCCTCGGCAAAGCATTTTACTTTCTATCGGCAAATTAGAAGATAAAGCGGATTTCATTAATAGTGCTAAAACTTTAACTGATATGGGATTTAAACTTTACGCCACCAAAGGCACTCATGAACTTCTCAATCAATCAAACATCAAAACTACTCTTGTTTATAAAGCTCAAGAAAAACAATCCCCTAATTTACTTAAATATTTGCAACAAAAAAAATTTGATTTAGTAATTAATGTGCCGCGCAATTATTCGCATGAAGAAGTCACGGCCGGCTATTTAATTCGTCGTGCCGCCATAGACCTTAATATCCCGCTTATCACCAATCTGCAGGTCGCCAAATTAATTGTCAAAACCTTAAAATTACTTACCCCAGCCGACATCAAAATTAAATCATGGGACGAGTATGTATAAGAAATATTATTATTTTTCATCGCTAAAAATTTAATTTTCCTATAAAATAAAAGCGCTTTTAGATATTAAATTTATATTTTGAAATTATTTTCCGATTGGCTAAGCGAAAAAATCAGCTTAAAACCAAAAAATCACCAAACACAACCAGCGCAAAATACGCAAAAAAAACCGATCTTAAAAATCTTTTCCAATCCAAATACAGGATCTAACGGATTTGATGATCATAAAAAATTTAGAAACTTCCCGAAAAATAAAAAAAATCGCCCTTTCAAAAATTCAAATGCTAATTTTAAACAACCAAATAAGTCTTTTGAAAGGTCTTTTAAAAAAAATAATAGCTTTGAAAAACCTGAAAAAAACAATTCTAAATTCAATCCCAAATCAAACCCCAAGCAAAATTTAAAATTTTCCCCCAATCCCCGTGGTTTAATCGGATTTGATAGCTCCAGGCCTTTTTATCAGGGCCCCAGCAAAAATGAACCTCCCAAATTAAGAATTTCTCCGGTTGGTGGCACTAATGAAGTGGGACAAAATTGTATGCTAGTGGAATACGGACAGGACATGATTTTGATTGATTTAGGCTTGGCTTTTCCTGGCCGGGACTCTCTAGGCGTTAATTATTTTATACCTGACCTTGAATATGTTTATAAACATGCGCAAAATTTAAAAGGAATCGTTATCACCCACGGCCATCTTGATCACATCGGTGCTATTCCTTATGTGATTGAAAAACTAGGCCTGCCTCCAATTTACGCTACCAAACTCACTGCCGGCCTGATCAAAAACCGCTTGGAAGAATTTAAACTAAATAAACTAGTCAATGTCCAAACCTTCAACCCCATGGAAACTTTGGTGTTTGGCGGAATAAAAGTGGGTTTCTTCCGGGTAGCTCACAGCATACCAGATAGCGTTGGTGTTTATGTCAAAACTGATACTGGCAGTTTCGTGCATTCAGGAGACTTCAAATTTTGTGATGAATCTTCTGATGGCATTCCCCAAGATTTAGAAAAAATGAGAAAATTAGGAGAAAAAAATATTGATTTACTTCTTTCCGACAGCACCAATACCATGAAACCAGGTAAAAGCATTCCTGACAAAATAATTGCGGAAAATTTAGACAAAATTATCAGCCAATGCCAGCACCGTATCATTGTCGCCACTTTTTCTTCACAATTAGGCCGAATGCAGGAATTATTAAATTCAGCCATCAAACATCATAAAACTGTCTTTGTCAGCGGCCGAAGCATAGAAACCAATTTAAGAATCGCTAAAGATTTAGGTTATATCAAATATCCCGAAGGTCTGATTAAAGACTCTAAGGAAGCCAAAAACACCCCCCTGTCCTCATCCATGATTATCTGCACTGGCAGTCAAGGTGAAACGCAGGCTTCCATAATTAAAATGATCAAAGAAGAACATGAATATTTTAAAATTTTAGCAACTGACACGGTCATTTTTTCCTCTTCACCAATCCCAGGTAATGAAGTTGAGGTACACAATATGATTGATAATTTAAGTCGACTTGGCGCCAAAATTATTCATAGTAACATCATCCCTGTCCACACTTCCGGCCATGCTTATGTCGAAGAATGCAAAGAGCTGATCAGGCTTATTAAGCCCAAACATTTCGCCCCAATTCACGGCAATCATTTCATGCGTTCCTCGCATCGAGACATTGCCATGTCTGAAGGCATAGACAAAAACAATATATTCTTAATAGATAACGGCGATATTTTGGAAATTCATAACAGCCATATTAACAGATTAAAAGAAAGATTACCAGCAAGATATGTGATTGTGGACGGTAATTCCAAGGGGGTAGATGGATCAATTGTTTTAAAAGACAGAAAAATCTTAAGCGAAGGCGGAGTCTTGGTGGTTCATATCAAAATTTATAAAAATAAAAAATTATTCAAAACTCCTTTCTTATATTCCAAAGGGCTTTTTTATGATAACGAAATCAGCACCTTTGAACCAAAAATTATCGAAAATTTCATGAAAAATTTTAACGAATTTACCACCAAAAACCCCAAATCCGACCTTGGAGAATTAAAATACTACATCGCCAGAACTTTAACTAACTTCATCAGCAGAAAACTTGACCGCGCTCCACTTGTTATGCCGATTATTGAGGTGGTAAGATAGATAATTTTAAATAATCATCAAATCAGATTCCTACATAATTTTTGTAAAATCAAGCTATTACTATATCTGCCAAATCTAAGTCTATTGATAATATTATAAATTAATACTCTTTGCTCTTGATCAGATAAAGTTTGGTCCTGGCATTTAGCTTTAAATTCTTCAACAACATTTCTTCTAAAATCACTTAATATTCTTAAATCAATTTCAGCTTGTGACTCATTTGTATCTTCGCTCACAATTTTACCAGAATTATTATTAGCGACAATAAATTTAGGAGCGACAACCACAGCCCTAAATTGTTCAGGGGTTGGCAAATTATAATCTTCTAAATAAGTAAGTCTCGGAATACATATGTTCCCTTGTAAATCCGGAATTAATCGCCACTCTATTAGGCCAATAGGAAATAATTTAGAAGGCGGACGCATAGTGGTGGCAATAAATCCCTTACCGGCTCTAAAACTAATTCCATGTACGCATCCTATTTGAATATTATCAATGTCACGTTCTGCTGTCTCAGCGATCACTGCATTACCTAACGTTAAAGCGCCTTTAGGTTTTTCACCAATTACACATGCTTTTCTTAAAGCCCTTTCCATATCTGAATCAAAACATCCACCTTTCTGCTCTTTTGCATAATTTTTTAATTTACTAATCAAATCGTCAACTGCTGTATCTTCAATGCCAGTTGAAAGTCTGGAAATTCTATCAAGAATTAAATTATCTGCCTTTAATAATTTATATAAAAAACTAAGGGCTCTTCTTGTGGTGCGAAAAGCAATGGAAACAGGTGAAATTTCCCCTAATATCCTACTATGCATTTTTAACAAATCCACTCCATCATGTTCGCCATCTTGATAATCAACTAAATCTGTAGGTCCATAAAAAGCCACTTCTTTTTTGAACTGATAATTTTGTATAGTTTTTAATAACAATTCAACTACCGAAAATGGCATGTGCTGGCCATTCCCACTAAAAGCTCCGGCAAAACAATTCTTTACACAAGGTCCCGTGCAATGAGTGCTTGGTTCTATTGCAAAAACGTGTTGTAAAATTATCGCTAAAAGATCTGGATGGAATCGTTCAAGATATTGTTTATAATCATCAAAAGTCACAAGTTCTCCAGAATGAAAAGTCCCAAATCCTAGTTCAGCAGTAACGGCTCGAACAACTTGTATTCTTGTTTGTACAATCGATTCAATACTGGGTCTATAATATCTTGCATCATACAAAGCTGGCTTTATATCACTAAAAGATAAATTTAGAATATTATGGTTTAACTGAAGATGCCCAGATAAATCAATGAACTCATATCTTTCCGTAAAGGCATCAGGCGAATAAGCCAACCCTTGCCTATACTCTGGCCTAAACCGTCCTAATTCATCAAATTCACGAAGACCCATCGCTAATGAAAAAGATAACACTCTTCTCACTTCCGCCGATAAAGGTCCAATTCCTTCCTGTTGATTAATAGCATTTAAATAGCTTATTGCTGTTCCAAAATTTTCCCGTTGAATTGTCGGATCAAATTCTCCAAGATATGGCATAGACCGCAATACGTTATTCATGGTTTTAAATTTTACAGATTGACATGCTATCATGTTTTTTGAATTTGTCAAACAGCATTTTATTCTTAATTTCAGCGTTTTCATGATTTGGCAAGGATATTTATAACAAATTTAATTTTTTCATTGCTAATCTTGTGCATATCTTTTTATGCAACAAGAACAAAATAGAAAATTTTTCCCACAAAACTAATAATTACAATTAAACTTACTCTATCTCAAAAACTGCTTTTTCAGCGAGTTTTCCACAGAAACCGCACTGAATCATTTTTGTCATCTTGAGTGTTTTTTTTGTTCACTTTATTCAGCCATAGAAATACTTTTTAAGAAGTTTAGTTTGAATTTTTTTTGTCTATATTCACGCAAACATTATCTTCTCTCTGTGGAAAAGTTTTTCTTTATAATAAAGACTTTTTATGAATACTTTTTTTGTCTATCTTGTGTCAAAATCCTGTCTACTAAAAAGAAATTTACAAGTCATTAACGTAAAACAACAAAGCACCACTTTTTTTCTATTTCACAAGTCCCTATAACTACTACTAATTTTTAAAATTTAATTTATTAATTTATTTCTAGATATTTAATTATTGATTTTTTTAAAATTTAAGCTTTTTTTTAAACAAAACTTATAATACACTAACACTTGAATTTAATTTAAATTAAAATTTTTATGAAGTTTAAATGTCAGCAAAAAATATTTTTTGCTAGTTTACAGAATGTTAATAGGGCAATACAACTAAACAACACCTTGCCAATTTTAAATAACGTAATGATTAAAGCGGAAAACGGCAAAGTTACTTTAAGTGGTACAAATTTGGAAATAGCCATTCAGTCTAGTTTTGAAGCAAAAATAGAAAACGAGGGCGGATTTACAGTACCGGTGAAAATTTTGTCATCTTACATTGGGTTACTAAAAGATGCCGATTTATCAGTTCAGCTAGAAGCCAGTGGAGTTTTGGTTTTGTCACAAGGTATTTCTGAAACCAAGATTAAAGGCATAGCGGTAGATGAATTTCCGATTATCCCGAAAATTGAAAAAGATACCGAAGTTGATATTAAGGCTAATGATTTAAAACTTTTGATTTCTCAGATAGTTTTTGCCGCTAGTAATAACCAAGCAAGGCCAATTTTGACTGGTGTGCTTTTTGAAAAAGAAGGAGATGAAATAAAATTAGCCGCAACTGATAGTTATAGATTATCAGAAAGAAAGTTAAAATTAAAAAATTCAGACAAGGAAAATATTAAGTCAGTCATCCCAGCCAAAACTTTATTAGAATTATCAAAAATTATTAGCGGCGAAGAAAAGGCAAAAATTTATTTTGCCAAAAATCAAGTGGTGTTTGAGTGGGAAAATGTTAAATTAATTTCTAAACTGATAGAGGGCGCTTTTCCTGACTATAGCCCAATTATTCCTAAAGGGTTTAATGTAAAAGTTGACATAGATAAAGCTGATTTACTAATTGCCCTTAGAAAACTTTCTATTTTTGCGGTGGAAAAGAATGGCAGCATTAATATGAGCACCACCAATGATAACACTCTTCATTTATTTACAGAAAAGACTCTTTCCGGTGAGTCGAAGGAGGATTTACCAGCCAATATTGATGGGCAAAACACTAAAGTTTTTATTAACGCTAATTATTTAATTGACGTTTTAAATAATATAGAAACAGCCAAGGTTCAGATTGAAATGGGAGAAAAACTTACCCCGGTGGCAATAAAACCCTTGAATAAAGAAGGATATATAAATATAATTATGCCGCTTAGATAAGCCATAGGTTTTTATTGACGAAGGAAACCAGTTAAAACTTATTTTACGGAAAGTTTTTTAGATTTTGAAATTTAATTACTACAAATAATGATATAGTTTTTGACTATAGGTTTTGCTTAGTGTTTTGCGAATTGTGTTGCGAAAAATGTTCCAAAATTTCAAATTTTTAATTCTCGGGACAGAAATTTTATTCTTAACAAACAAGTAATTGTCAAAAGATCTTACAGAATTGATTAAATTTTTTCCAAAAGCGGAAAGCGAGGTGGCTAAAATTTTTTCTGAGAATCAAAAAATAAGCATTTCCGGGGCGGCCAACGCTTCGGTAAAAGCTTTTTTACTATCAGGACTACTTAGAAAATATCAAGGCAATATTTTTTGGGTGGCCAGTGCTGAAACGGAAAGAGAAATTCTTTTTCCTAATTTGCAGAAGTGGACTGATAAGCCGATATTAAATAGTTTTTGCGAGTCCGGTAACGAAGTTCAAAAAAAGACGCAACTGGTAAATTTTGCGGCGCAGATTTTGAATCAAGAAAAAAGCCGCTTTTTTGTTTTGACCTACGAGGATTTGTTGCGGCCATTTCCCAACAAAAGCGCCTTAACCGGTAAGAAGCTGGTGTTGACGGAAAAAGAAGAATTTGACGCTCTTAAACTTTGTCAGTTTTTAATTTCTTTGGGTTACCGGGTGTCTCAGCATCCGGAAATCAGTCAGGGTGAATATTATAAAAAAGGCGAAATTATGCATCTTGCACCCATTGGATATGACCAAATTTTTATGTTGGATTTAGTTTATGATAAAATTGAAAATATTTTTGTTTTGGATGAAAAACAGCAAGCTACCAGTGCGAAAATAAAAAGCATTGACGTCTTGCCGATTAATGTTGAACTTAAAAAACAAGGATTTATGGATTATATTGAAAATCGCGATTTATTTGTTGAGGATGAATGGGAGGTGTTGGATGAACACGAAGAAGAGGTGGAATTGTTTTTGAAAAATCTTAATCCTGAAAGTAGAAAAATTACCATTACGCCATTTATGGAGGACGATGCAAACCATTATCATCTCCATACTTTTTCTTTGCTTAAATATCAAAATTTGCTTGATTTAGCGGCTGACCTTAAAGAAAAAATATCATCAGGCTGGAAAGTCTTTATCGCGACCAAACACTCTGATTATTTAGAAAAGTTATTTAAAGATCAAAATATTCCTTATTTAGTCGATGAAGCTTTTGATTTTGACGTGCCAAATGGACAGTTGCGATTACAGACTATTGATAAAGATGATTTTTTTGTGGAGTCTTTTCAAAATCCTCGACTAAAATTGACAGTGATTACTGATAAGAATTTATTGGGCATTAAAGAGGAAAATAAAGAAAAGAAAAAAAACGACAAAAACGTGTATTTGGATTTTTTAACCAGCTTAAAAAGGAATGATTATGTGGTGCATGTTGATCATGGCATTGGTATTTTTCAAGGCATTGAGAAGCGGACAATTGATAATGTGACCAGAGAGTATCTTAAGGTTGCTTATGCGGAGGGCGATAAATTGTATGTGCCTATTGATCAGGCGGAAAAAGTTAATAAATACATTGGAGCAGCTGATCAGGAGCCAAGGTTGACTAGACTTGGCTCAATCGAGTGGAAAAATTTGGTGAGTAAGGTGAAGAAAGAAACGCAGGAGGTAGCTAGAGAATTACTCGATCTTTATGCAAAGCGTGAACAGGCCAAGGGACATGCTTTTACCAAAGATAATGAATTGCAACAGAAATTTGAGGAAACTTTTCCTTACACGGAAACTCCGGGTCAAATTAAAGCAATTTTAGATGTGAAAAAAGACATGGAACAGGATAAGCCAATGGATCGTTTGATTTGTGGAGACGTGGGATTTGGTAAAACCGAGGTGGCCATCAGGGCGGCATTTAAGGCTGTTCAGGGTGGCAGGCAGGTAGCTTTTATTTCGCCAATTACCATTTTAGCTGATCAGCATTATAAATTTTTCTGTTCCAGAATGAATCAATTTGGCGTTAGAGTGGAGATGTTAAGTCGTTTTAGAAGCCAAAAAGAACAAGAAGAGGTGTTAAAAAAACTAAAAAAGGGATTAGTCGATGTTGTCATTGGGACGCATCGACTGTTGCAAAAAGATATAGAGTTTAGCAATTTGGGCCTGGTAATGATTGATGAAGAACAGCGTTTTGGGGTGAAACAAAAAGAGGTTTTGAAAAAAATGCGTGCTGAAGTGGATATTTTAACATTAACCGCTACGCCAATCCCTAGAACACTTAATATCAGTTTAAATGGGTTAAGGGATATCACCACCATCACCACTCCACCGCCAGGCAGATTGCCTATTATTACCGAAGTGCGTCGCTTCTCTAATGGTTTAATTTCTGAAGCAATTAATCGCGAATTAGCTAGGGGAGGGCAGGTGTATTTTTTACATAATCGAGTGCAAACCATAGAAAGTGCAGCTCATAAATTGCGAAGCTTATTGCCCAACGCCAGAATCGTGGTCACTCATGGTAAACTTAAGCCGGAACTACTGGAAAAGAACATTTTGGACTTCAAAGAAGGGCGTTATGATATTTTGGTTAGTTCCATGATTATTGAAAATGGTATTGATTTACCTAACGCTAATACGCTGATAGTTAGTGACGCGGAAAGATTTGGTTTGGCTCAGCTTTATCAGCTTCGTGGTCGAGTAGGTAGAAGTCGTAAACAGGCTTATGCTTATTTTTTATATCACGCGCAAAGATTAAAAGTTGATGCCAAAAAAAGACTAAGAGCTCTGGTAGAAGCAACTGAACTTGGCAGTGGCTTTCAAATTGCCATGAAAGACTTAGAAATTAGGGGTGCAGGAGAAATTTTGGGAGTGCACCAGCATGGTACTTTAAATGTGGTTGGAGTTAGCCATTTCGTAAGATTGCTAAATCAAGCGGTAGAAGATTTGAAGCAAGGCGTATGCGCAGAATCATCTGAAGTGGAAGACGTAACTATTGAGTTGCCAGTGCCGGCTTTTATTCCTGATTTATACATTCCAAATACCAAAGAAAAAATTGCCGTATATCAAAGACTGTCATCGGCTGATAGTAAAGAATATTTGGAAGAATTACGAGCTGATCTGATTGAGGATTACGGGCGTTATCCTATGGAAGTGGCAAATTTATTTAAAGTGCTTGAACTCAAAATGTTGGCTAAAAAAGCACACATATCTTTAATTAAGGCGGAAAACTTACATGATAAGAAAAACAGTCAAATTGTGCTTTTTATGACCGATAAGGTTAAGCCAGAAAATATCATGAATATGATTGATATTAATAGTAAATGGCAAATTACTAGTAATAAATTACGCATTAAATCGCCTGATCTTGGCTTAAACTGGATTGAGGGCTTAGAAATGTCTCTGGAAAGATTGGGCTGTACATTTGAAGCAGGGAAATAAATTTTAAAAGAAGATTATTAGTTTTATGATAAATTTAATTTTTACCAATACTATCAAGCAAAAAATTTCTGAAAGGATGTTTAAAGGTTTAATAAAAAAAACGGAAAAAGCGTTGAAATTCAAAAAAAATGTTAATTTAGGGCTAATCTTGGTAAATGATCAGGAAATCAAAAAAATTAATAAAATTTACCGAAACAAAAATCAGGCTACTGATGTTATTTCCTTTGCTTTTAACGAGTCTGAAAAAAACCCAAAAGAAAACTATTTAGGGGAAATTTTTATTTCATTTGATACCGCCAAAAAACAAGCTCAGGATTTAAATCATAGCTTGGAATATGAACTAAAGTTTTTATTTACTCATGGACTTTTACATATTTTTGGCTATGATCATCATACGGATAAGGAGGAAAATGAGATGAACAGTGTTGCGGATAAAATTTTGAAATAAGAAATTTAAGTGCTAGGATGAAAAAAGGATGTAGTGAGCAGTCAGAAGTCAGTAGTCAGTAGTGAGTAGTCAGTTAGCTACAGTCTTACGGACTACCGATTACTGATTACAAATTTTTTATATGATCTTTGGTCTTACCGGTTCCATGGGTTGCGGTAAAGGTGAAATCGTCAAGCTTTTGCAGGCCAAAGGTTTTGATTATGTGACTTTGTCTTCTATGGTGCGAACCGAAGCCAAACAACGGGGAATTGAAGAAACAAGAGAAAATTTAATGATGGTGGGAAATGGTATGAGAAAAATAGGCGGAGCGGGAATTTTGGCAAAAAAAGCTTTACAGATGATTAAAGATTCAGCCAATCAAAATTGGGTAGTGGATGGCATACGCAATCCTGTGGAAATTTTGGAACTTAGGAAACAAAAAGACACTTTGATTGTGGCCATTGAAGTAGACAAAAATTTACTGGTAAAAAGAATTTTAAGCCGTGCTAGAGCTAATGATCCTGTTAGCAAAGAGGAAGTTTTAAAAAAAATTGATAGGGAACTTGGCTTAAATGAACCGGAAGACGGACAACAGGTGGCGAAATGTATAAAAATGGCTGATATTGTGGTAAGTAATAATGGAACGCTGGAGGAATTTAAAAATAGTTTTTTGAGAAGCGTGAAAGTGTGAAGGAGGAAGTCGCTAAAGGTCAAAATAACAATTTTCTTAATTTAAAATTTATTTCCATGTCTACAAAAAAAATTAAAGATACAAGGCCATCCAAAGATCAATACTACCTTGATTTAGCTAAAAGCGTGTGTAGCCGTGGTACCTGTTTGAAAGTTGAAATTGGAGCTGTAATTATTCGTGACGATCAGGTGGTGGCTACCGGTTATGTTGGTGCGCCAAGAGGGACAAAAAGTTCAATTGAACATGGTTTCTGTTTGAGAAAAAAATTAGGGATTCCATCGGGACATCGATATGAAATGTGTAGATCTGTTCATGCGGAACAAAATGCAATAATTAATGCGGCTCGGGCCGGGGTAAGTTTGTTAGGCGGCGACATGTATATTTATGGAAGAATAAAAGATGAGAATGGAAAAGTTACCGAGCAGATGATTGATGCTTTCCCCTGTTTTATATGTAAAAAAATGCTATTAAATTGCGGACTTGATCGTGTAATTTGTTCGCTTAAAAATGGCAAATATAAAATTTTTAAAATTTCTGATTTTGCCAAAGAATGGGGTGAACATGATATTATTGATGATAAGTTTCAGTATGGGACAAAAATTGTGGTAAAATAGATTATAGCATAAACAAATTGACTTAAATTTAAAGCTTACATATACTCTTTTTTGCCGGGGTGTAGCACAGTTGGCTAGTGCGCGCGGTTTGGGACCGTGAGGTCGAAGGTTCAAGTCCTTTCACCCCGACCATTTAGTATCAAGATAATTTGAGGGTTTTTATCATTTCCTTGTGAATTTTACCGTTTGTAGCTAAAATTTTACCTAAATTTAAATCAAATTTTGATCCGTCGAAATTTGTAACGTTGCCTCCAGCTTCTTGGATGATTAAACTTCCAGCCGCAACATCCCACGGACATAAGTCGTATTCCCAAAATCCGTCAAACCATCCGGCTGCCACAAAACACAAATCCAGGGCTGCCGCTCCCATTCTGCGCAGAGCTTTAGCGTTTTTGGAGAGGCGGGCAAATAGCTGCAGGTTTTCTTCAAGATGTGTTTCGTTTGAAGGAATGAAGCCTGTAGACATCATAGAATTTTTGACGGTTTTTGTTTCAGAAACATGCATTTTTTTGGCATTTTTTTGTACATTTTTAATAGTTTTTAATGGTTTATTTTTATCCCAAGCTAAGTAAGCTCCAGAGCCTTTTTCTGCAAAAAACATCTGATTTAGGATGGGATTGTATACTATGCCAATTATCATTTTTTGAGCTTTTTCTAACCCAATCGAAACCGCAAAAAATGGTATATTTTTTGTAAAATTTGCTGTTCCATCAAGAGGATCAATAATCCAGCGGTAAGAGGAGCTTTGAGTTTTTGGCTGTGAGTTTGGAGTGCTTTCTTCGCCAAGAATGCGATGATTAGGGAAATTTTCTTTAATTAGTTTTTCAATCAAAACTTCACTTTCCTTGTCAGCCTGAGTTACCATATCTCTATATGATGATTTGGTTTGGATTTTAAGATCAGTTCCGTAGTATTTTTGCAGAATCTTACCGGCCTGAAGGGCGAGGTTGATGGTGAAATTGAGAAAATTCATTTTTCTAAATTAGCGACTCATTTAAAAGTTTAATAGAAAACTTCAGTAAAAAAAACACTAATTTAAATTTTTATAAACCTGATTCAGTTAGCAAACCCTGAATTTCCGGTATTTGTAGTTCCTCAGGCGATAATATTGTTATTTCGCTTTTATCATTGTTGATTATAACTAAACCGCGCTCATCTTTTTTGAGGTTTTTTGTTGTCGATAAATCAATTGATAAATATTTTTCTCCCGCCACAAATTCAATTAATTTTTTTACCTGTTCAAAAGTTTTTTGCTTTAACGCTTCTGATTTAGATTGTAATTCTTTTTTAGCTTGTGCTAAATTCTTTTTGACATCTTTAAGTTGAGTTTCTAATTTCAAACCAGGATCTTTTTCTGGAGAATTTAAGTTTTCAATCATTCTATCATAATCAAAACTTGTTTGACGTATGGCTTTTTGCCTATCATCGCGTTCTTTTATGGTAGTTTCGTATTGTAATTTCATATTCTTATCTGACTCAGGATTATTGATAAATTGGTTTATCCTGTCGAGATTTTCAGGTAAATTTAATAAAATATTATATCCAGTTGTTAATTCTAAAGGATCTTTTGGTAAGTCTAACTCTTGATTTTCATTAGTTATTATACAATATTGAGCTTTTTCTTTAGAAAATTTTATAGTCTTAAAACTAGCGTTATGGTTAGTTTTTAATGTTTCGATAATTTTATTGGCTAGAAGGCAGGCGGCATAATCTTTAGAGGCTTCATTAACCCGAAGGACGGCTTCTCTGTATTTTGCAGGAGCTTCATCACGATCTGTTCTTAGTTGTTTTTTCCTTTGCTCTTCCTCTTTGATTCTTTGTTGTAAATTGGTAATTTGGACATTCAGTTTTTCTACTTTAGTTTTGGCAAAAGACACATCATTTTTTTCAGAAGTTAGTTCAGCCATAAGAAGTGCGACTGACATTTTGAGTTTTTGACTAAAAGATTGAGCTTGTTCAGGAAGCATTTCAGGCTCTTTGCTATAACTAGCTACTATATCTTGTAAATCGTTATTAATATTTTCTAAAGTACGATTTAAAGTTCCAAGCCTTTCCTCTCTTTCTTCCATTGTACCTGTATGCTCATTTAAACCATTTAAATATTTTGTAAAAAATATTGCCTGCGCATAAACAATGGCATAATCTTTTATGTTTGCTCTACTAAGATCTGTTATTAATTCGTGTATTTTGTTAGGGTCAGTATAATTTGGCTCTTTTTGATATTCATTAAAAATTCCTTGCAAATTTGGTACTTTTGCATATATTTTGTCTAGCTTGCTTAATATTTGCGCTTTTAGGGGCTCTAAATTTGAATAGGTCTCATTTTCACGCTGTTCTAAGTTTTGGAAATATTCTTCTGCTTTGGCTAGAGTTACATCTAATTTTGGAAATATTTCTTTAAGCCCATTAGCTCTAAAAATTCTTTCTGGCACGTCCTTTTCATAAATAAAACCTTTAAAATCAGGATTTAAAGTGTAAACTTTGGAGGGGGTCCCTTCAAGAGACCAACCATTATCATCACGAGTTAAACTTACAATTGATTCGCCATTTTTAGTTTGTATCTCTATCCCATCGGAGTGCCTTACAAATTCATAATTTGGGTAATTTTTTTGTAAATACGCTAATAATTCAGTTGAATTTTTTTCTAATTCTTTCATTTTAGCTTCTTCCATTTCCTCGGCTAAAATATATAATTTATTTTTTACGGCCTTACTAAAAGCTTCTTTTAAATTTTTAGCTGGTAAAATTGTTCCTTTTCTTAATTTTAAATCACCATTTTCTAGATACATGGGCAGATTATTGTTTTGAGCCTCTTTTAAATTTTTTCCAACAATATCGGTTTGTTTTTTTAGCTCTTCAATGATTTTTTGAGTTGTGTCTTGATCAAAACTACAGGCTTTATGTAAATACCACCAAAGAGTCTCTCCTTTTCCAACTTCGTGATCTATAATTAATTCAGTAGAACTAATCTCAGAGGAATTTTCTGTAGGAGCCATAAATATTATTTGTTAAGTAGTTAAATCTTATTATTTTAGCATAAAATGGGTTGGAAATCTAAAGATTTTTGATAGAGTTAAAATGTATTTACAATAAAATATGCACAAAATCGCCATTATTGACTTCGGAAGCCAGTATGCTCATTTGATTGCCAGACGAATTAGGAATTTGAACGTTTATAGTGAAATTCTGGATAATAATATCTTGCTTGAAAAGTTGAAAGAATATAAAGGAATAATTTTATCAGGAGGGCCAGAATCAGTGTATGAAGAGGGGTCTCCAAGTCTAGACAAAAGAATTTTTGAATTAGGCCTCCCAATTTTGGGCATTTGTTATGGCCATCAATTAATAACACATCTTTTAGGCGGAACTGTTGAAAAAGGAGATTTTATTGGCGCTGAATTTGGCAAGGCTGAAATGGAAATTTTGAAGCCAGAGGGAATTTTAAAAAAATTTAAAAAAAATGAAAAAACTGTTGTATGGATGAGTCATAATGACAAAGTTACAAAATTAGCAGACAATTTTGAAATTTTGGCATCTTCCAAAGATGATCCATATTCGGTTGTGGCTGATTTGAAAAAGAATTTTTACGGCATACAATTTCATCCTGAGGTTGTGCATAGCGAAAAAGGAATGCAAATTTTAAATAATTTTATTGATTTAACTGGAGCAAAAAGAGACTGGAATAAGCAAAGTTTTATTGAAAAAATTGTTGAAGATATTAAAAAGCAGGTTGGAGATAGAAATGTGTTTATGTTGATTAGTGGTGGGGTTGATAGTAGCGTTGCATATAGTTTGTTGGTGAAAGCCTTGGGACAAAAACGAGTAATTGGTTATTTGATTGATACTGGACTTATGAGGAAAAACGAAGCTGAAGAAGTGAAAGAAATGTTAGAAAATGCAGGAATTGCAATAAATGTTTGGGATGCAAAAGAATATTTTTTGAAAGCCCTTTGTCATTCCTGCGAAGGCAGGAATCTTAAAGGTCATGGGGATTTCGCTGTTACAGAGCCAGAACAAAAAAGACAAATTATTGGTGCATGTTTTTTGGAAGTTCAGGCGGAAATTGCAAAATCATTAAATTTAAATCCAGAAAATTGGCTACTTGGTCAAGGTACAATTTATCCAGACACTATTGAATCAGGAGGAACAAAAAATTCACATAAAATCAAAACTCACCATAATAGAGTTCCTGAAATTGAAGATTTGATTAAGCAGGGACTTCTGATAGAACCAATTAAGGATTTGTATAAAGATGAGGTGAGGGAAGTTGGTCTTGCTTTGGGCTTGCCTTCCAAATTAATTTCCAGACATCCTTTTCCTGGTCCTGGACTTGGAGTGAGGATTTTGTGTAATTCGACTGTCATTCCTGTGCAAACAGGAATCTTAAAAAACTCGATAAATTTTAAAAATTTAAACGATGAAATAAATAATTTTTTAGCTAATACAAATTTTAAGGCAAAAGTACTGCCTATCAAATCTGTTGGAGTTCAAGGAGATTTTCGTACTTATAAAAAGCCGGTGGTTTTAATTGGAGATGCAAAAGATTTTCAAAAACTTGCTGAACTTTCACCAGCAATTACAAATAAATTTTCAGAAATAAATAGAGTTTTATATTTAATCAGTCCGAATAATTTAAATAATGCATTACCAGTAAAAGGAGTTTTAAGTTCAGATCGTATTCAGTGTTTGCAAGAAGCAGATTCAATTGCAATGAAATGGCTAGACAAAGTGGACACGTCTAGACAGGTTTACCCTCCGAAGCCTAACGAAGGACGGGTTTGGCAGATGCCAGTTGTGCTTGTGCCTCTAGCGATAGATAATCCAGCATTTGATTTAAAAGATGGATTTGCTTTAATACGAGGAAGAAAAAAATTTAATCAAGGTAACGAATCTATTATTCTTCGTCCAGTTTGTTCGGAAGAAGCCATGACAGCCAATTTTGCACAATTGCCAATGGAACAAGTTCGTGAATTAGCAAAAGAAATTATGAAAGACAAAGAAATATCCGCAGTCTTTTATGACATTACCAATAAACCACCTGCTACGATTGAGTGGGAATGAAATAGTTTTAGCAAAGGCGTAAAATGAGTGTAAAATAGATGTAATTACACTTGTTTCTTGCGATATAGGTAAAATATAGGTAATTACCTATATAATTTAAAATGTTGAAAAAATTAGAAAAAGCTTTTGATGGATCAAAGATAAAATGGTTTGAAGAAATTTTAATTTATCGTCAGCAGTCATTCCTGCGAAGGCAGGAATCCAGTAGAGGACTAACTTCAATAGTGTACAAATTTATAATATCCAG
>MFXK01000010.1 GCA_001788835.1 Candidatus Peregrinibacteria bacterium RIFOXYB2_FULL_33_20 | reverse complement strand
AGTTAATATGAACAATGTTTTGAAGGGGAAGCTGCCAGTCAAAGCCGCAAGTGGTAAAAGATTAGTAAGATGGCAGGAATATGTTGATGATAAGAAGAAGGCCCAAAGTCAAGATAAGGAAGAAGGAGGGGAAGAGCAAAAAGATGAAGATGGACCGAAAATACCATTCAATATTGATCCTGGGCAATTAATTCCAGCTGACAGGAAGGCCTTAAGAGAGGCGATTGGAAAGGCAATGAAAAAAGTGGAAGAGGGAGGAAAAGTTTGTAACAAATATGACAAAGATCATCTTTTTATGGCAGCTGAAAATGCTGGTGTCGATATGGGGAGAATAAATTTCAATAAGCCACCTGAATTTATTCTAATTGACATACTTGAAGAAGTGAAACGTGGGGGTTTTGCCATAACGAATGCCTTTCTTGAAGAAATAAGAAATATAGCTCCCTCATTTCAGCCAACAGCGTTAGGAGGAGCTTCAGGGAATCCAGGAAGTTCAGGAAGTTCAGGAAGAGGAGCATCAGGAGCATCAGGAACTTCAGGAAGTTCAGGAAGAGGAGCGTCAGGGACTCCAGGGACTCCAGGAACGCCAGGAACTCCAGGGACTCTTAATAAACCAAGACGCTTCTCTCCTCAGGTATATGTAGAGCTTCTCTCTAACCTTACAGAGAAGCAGTTTAATGGCATAACATTTAAGCTACAGGTACATTCTTATATGTCTAGCGGAACAAAGTTAAGACTAAGAGCTCAGGAGTTAGTCACATTGTTGTTTAAGCAGTACCCAAATGGATTGTCTGTACTTGATTCTGATTTGAATCATTATTTGGGTAATTCACCTATCATCACAGAATGCCCAGACACAACTGAACAACAAATGCTCGAGGATCAGAATGTGTATTATCAAAATAGAACATTGGTAAATGATAATGGTGATGTATTGTATGACTTTACACTTTATGATTTATCATCTGTAGGATATTCTTCCGTGAGACAGGGAGTATTGATGACCGTAATCGATGTGACTGGCGCGCAGTTTAACTATTTAATAAAAGGGCGGTGTCTTGGCCGAAGACCCTAGTAAAGCAGAGTCCAGAGGATGAAATGGATCATCTGATTTTTAGTTCGAAGAAATTTCTGACGAGTTAACTCACCCCGACCCTTACATTAAGAGAGGGACTTGTTTATAAATAAGATTCTAATTTTTTAATAACTTTATTTTTCTTTATCATCATCATCATCCGTAAAAGTGAAATTTTTTCTATATTCTGGTGGTAAGTCGGATCAATCTGTATGTTTAGGATTATTTATAACTCTACTTGTTAAAATACGAGCATCTTGACTTATCACAGCATCATCTTGCCTCCTCGAATAATCTTCCCAACTTGTATTATGAAAAGCTTATACTAACGGAGCGCTTGGATTCTTGTTCCAGATATCTTTCCTTTATAGTCTTCAAATTGATTGAAGTGAGCCGTAATTCTGTCTATAACAGCTTGATCAATTGGTCTTGCCTGATCTACAGGATGAATAAGTAATGTTATAGTTCCATCTGTATTTTCTTTTGGCGATACATCAAGTACATTTACTCCAATTTCTTCATCTGTTAATTCGTTAGCTGGGACTGCAAACAGCCGATCAGGCCTAATTTGCGAACAAAGTTCAGGAGAAAAATGCAAACCATCTAGCAAGTCATATACATTACTGGTTGGATCGTCAGCTGGTGAGTGAAGTGGCATATAGTAAAATTAGAATATATAAATGAAATTTTTTAAAACTTCCTTAAAGTATATCACTTTTACCTAACTTTGTCTAACTTTTTAATCCCAATTAAGTGATTAATAATATTTGAATGGCATTTTTGTGAGGCTTCTTGCCCCCAGATAGTTCCAATAATTTTTTTACATTCATTTATAGATTGGAATTCAAAGTATGTTTTGATTTGTTTGACTTCCTGAAATCCGATTTTTGTTAACCAGTTATTATAATTGATAGTGCGCTTAAGAGGATCATTCACTCTTCCCCGAATATCCTCAAATTCACCGCCATAATCATTTTCAATTAAATAAAAGCTTCCTTGTGGTTTCAGGATACGCTTGGCTTCATTTATTATTTTCATCCTTTTTTTAAGATTTTCAATTGTCCCAAGTACCCATGATGCAAAAATAAGATCCACATTATTATTTTCTAAAGGTATTTTTTCAACATCGCTATTCATTAAGATAATATTACTATAATTTTTTGTCTTTTTTTGCGCTGATTGAAGCTGCGATTTGGATTTATCAAGACCATATATTAGTTTGGCGTGTTTGGAAAACAATTCAAGATATTTACCATTACCACAGCCTAAATCTAAGACTATTTTATTTTTTATGATTGGTAAAAAGAATTTGTAGATTTTGTTAGGTTTATCTTCAGCGTTTGAAAAAATCTCATAAATATTAGATTTTTTATAATACATTTCTGAATTTTCAAATAAGCTTTTTGTTGTCATAATTTTTTTTAAAAATTGCTACCAATATTTTGAGAAAAGTAACTCTAAATTTAATTATTTTAATTTTATCATATTTTCTTAATTGTGTTATATTTGTTGATGTATTTAACTATCATGCAAAAAGTTTAATAAATAATGAATAAAAAAATAACTAATATAAAAAATATTATTGCAAAAATTATGGAAGAGACAGAAGTTCTTTCATATGACTTTGAGCTATTACAGATATATAAATCAATTGAACAAACAAAAAATTTAACAGGTAGTATTGCTGAAGTAGGTGTTTACAAAGGTGGGACTGCAAAACTTATTTGTGAAAGTAAAGGAAATAAAAAATTTTATTTATTTGATACTTTTTCTGGACACCCAGAGGTTAGCGAGATTGATTTACCACGTCATTATAAAGGTAGATTAAAATCTTCTTATAAAGAAGTGTGTGCTTATTTAAATAAATATCAAAATATATTTATTTATAAAGGTATATTTCCATCAACATCAGCACCCATTATAAATGAGACATTTTCTTTCGTTAATCTTGATGCTGATTTATATCGAAGTATATTAGAAAGTCTAGATTTTTTTTATCCACGAATGGTTAAAGGAGGGATAATTATTATTCATGATTATCATTGGTTGGAAGGAGTAAGAAAAGCTGTTGATGATTTTTTTATTGATAAAATAGAAAATGTAAAATCTTTACGTGGATCACAATGCTTTATTAAAAAAAAATAATATTTTAATTAAATATAATATTAAAATAAGATTGTCTATTTTTTAAAATTACTATCGCATCTTTACCATCTATTACTGAGTTAAAATTTAGTATTTTTAAAAAAAATTTATCATTACTTAAAATACTTTTTACTTTTTCAAAATCATAAAAATCATTTCTGAGTGGAGCTTTTTTATCATAAGAATAAAAATACATTAATATTTGGCCGTTTGGGTTAAGATGTTTGGATAAAAGTAAAATGATTTCTTCTTTGAAAATTGTTAAATGTTTTTTCCCCAAAAATTGATGAGCATAATCAGCTATGTTTGATAAATAAATTAGATCATATTTGTCTGAATGTTTAAGATGTTTAGTTAAACTAACAATATCAGAATTGATAAAGTTTTCTTTTTTATTTTTTAGGATTTTTTTAAGTTTATAAAAGTTTTTCTCTTTTAAATAAAGATTAAAATTGATTTTTGACTCTGCTTCATCATATATATTATTAAAAATCGCAGATTCTCTTAATTTAAATCCATCTTTTTTAAAGAAATTATAACAATTATCAAAAAATAATTTTGCTAAAGCTGATAAATTTGTCCTGAGTTTCAAATAGTCTTTATAATTGAATGTGTATTTATTGTTTTGTTTAGTTCGTAAAAAGAATTGTTGAAATTTGAGGAAAGTAAATTTTTTTATAGATTCAGTCTTTAATTCGAAATAAAATTTAGATAAAAGATTTATATCAAAACAATCAACTTGTTTAGCACCTAATAAATATGAGTTAAAAATAAAATCACCTGATGAAGTAGTGCTAAGAATTTTTTTATTTTCCAGATTTAACTCCTGTAAATATGCTTTTAGATTTTCTGTGGTGAATGAATATAATTTTGAAAATTTTGAAAATTTATTTTTGTTATTTTTTAACTCTTGAAGTTTATTATTGAATAATTCATTGATGCTGATAAAATTTTTCACCTCTTCAATATTTCTTGCCAGGCAGCCAGTTAGACCATATTTTTTTAATGTATTTAATAGGTGGAAATATTCTGCTATAGGATTTGTTCTTTTAAGTTCATTAGATGGATTAAAAATTTCTGGACTTAAAAATTGGGGTAAATATCCACTCATCCATGTGCAGGGAGAAACTTTGCCTTGATTATTAATAAATAAGAATTTATTACCCCCAGGACAAAGTTTACAGTTTGTTTTTTTGTTTAAGTGCAAGAAATTGTGTTGAATTTTAATTTTTTGCTCATATTTACGTTGCAATGTTTCAATTCTCTTTACTAAATTTTTTTCATTTTTAGTAATAACTAAAGATTTATCATCAGCATTTCTACCTATAGCCTCCATTTTTGAAAAGACTATCTCATTTATTTTTAATTTAATTGATAATTGAATGATAGCTTCAATGTATTTTTCGTTATATTTATGAATTACAGAGCCTAATCTCAAATAAATATTTTTTTCTTTTAGGTTTTTTATTCCATTAATTGTAGCCTTAAAGGTGTTTTTACCACGGACTAAATGATTTAATTTTTCATTATGACCATCCAAACTAACGTGAACAAAATCTATTTTTGTTTTTTCCAAATTCGTGGCGATTTTTTTACTTATATAAGAAGCATTGGTTGAGATATCAACAAAAAATCCTTTTTGTTTGGCATAGCTAATGATTTCCACCATATCTTTTCGTACAAAAGGTTCGCCACCGGTAAATTTGAGGTGGGAAAATTTATTTTGCTTGAGTTTATCAATAATATCAAAAACCTTTTGCGTACTAAGTTCATTATGAGTATCTACATTAAATTGTGAATTAAATATGCAGTATGAACATTTATAATTGCACTTATTGGTGATTTGCCACATTACTTTGCCGCCTTTCTCCGGTAAGCCATAAAGGCAAAAATCATATTTTGTGGATTTTGTTATCAAAAGTATTAATAATTTTATTAAAAAGCTGAGTATATTTATTATTATCAGGATTCTTTGTGGAATCAAATATAATTAAAGCGCCTTTCCCGGTTTTTTTTTGAAATTTAATTATTTCATTTTTTGTTTTTTTAAAATTCCTTTGTACTTGCAGACGTTTTCTCAAATTGCTTCTTGGCAAATCAGTGTTTTTAAGTCTTTTTAACCTTTGCCGTTTATGGCATTTGATGAAAATTACATTACCATTTGTCAGATTTATAAAACCATCTTCAATAAGAAAAGCCCATTCAAGGATTATAATATCTTTAGTTTTTAAAATATGGTTTTTAATTATCAAATATATCTCTTTGTTTACTTGAGATCTGAAAAATTTCATATTATTTACATTCCCAAAAATTCTATTAGAAATTTCTAATAAATTTATAAAAGCATATTTTTTATCAATTTTTTTTAATTTCAACTTTTTTATCAGAAGCTTTCTTAAGTCTATATGTTTTTGCTTTTTAGATTTACTCAAGATATTACGCCTTATATCATCCACACTTAAAATTTGTAATTTTATTTTTTTTTTAGTTGCTATTTTAACTAATTTATTACAAGTAAAGGTTTTCCCAGAGGCAATGTCTCCAGTAATGCCGAAAATTTTTTTACCAGTTAATTCCATATCTTAAAGGGCATAAAGAAGCAATTTTCATCTCAGGATTATTGATTTGCAGGGTTTTTAAATCATTAAAATCTTTGGCATTATAAACAATTTTGTATCCTTTGTTTTTTAGATTGTTTATTAAAATTCGGATGTTTTCCAAAAAAATATCTTGCGATATTTTGGTAAGAAAATTATTCGGATTACTGTGATGAATATATTGAGTTAATAAATTATCATTTCCATATTGATGATATAGCGCACTACCAAGTCTTAATGATAAAAAATGAAGTCTGATCTCTTGAGAGTTAATACTAGAGATGAGTTTTATGGTCTTTTTAAGAGAATGAATATCAGTTTCAGGTAAATCCAATATCCAGCTTGTGCGTACTCTAAAACCAAGTTTTAGGGTTTGCTTCACGATTTTTTTTATCATGCTGACAGTGGTTTTTTTATGGATTTTTTTAAGGACGTTATCGTCTCCATATTCACACCCGTAATGTATCCAGCGAAAACCAGCCTGGTACATATATTTCATTGTTTCTAAGTCAAACAAATTAATAGAGCCTAAACAACCAAGTTTAACTTTTATTTTATTTTTTATTAGCATTTTTGCCAAATCAATCATTTTTTTATGGTCAACTATGGCATTATCATTAAGAAAAATAATTTTTTTAGCCTGGTTTTTCTTATAGAGAGATTCAATTTCTTTGAAAATATTTTCAGGATTCATGGAAGACCATCCACCCCAGAATCCTGGGACATGACAAAAAGTGCAATTCATTGGACAGCCCCTGGAAGTAAGTACTGACCTTACGTCAATATAATCTTTAATATCAATTAAATCTCTATTTACAACTGGCAGATTATTTATATCAATTTTTGTTTCTTTCCCTCTGGTTTTATAAATTTTATTATGATGAAGAAATGAGAGGCCTTGAATTTTATTCAAATCCTTAAAATTTATTTTTTTTAAAGCAAATAATTTCCTTAAGGGAATTTCTAACTCATATGATACACAGATATCTATAGGAGAATTTTTGTAAATTAAGGTGTCGCATTTATATGTCGCTATTTTGCCGCCAACAATCACTTGTGATCCAAATTTTTTTGCTGTTTTGGCGATATTAATATTGTTGTTCAGGCATTCAGTAGAATTGTGTAGCGGTATGTGATAATCAAAAATTATGACAGTGAAATCAGGCCGGAATTTATCATAATGTTTTTTTAAATCCCGGGTGGTCATTTTTTTCACATCCATGTCAATAAATTTCACCTCATGTCCCAGACTTTCTATATATGAAGCTACGGTCAGACTGTCAATGGGTTCTATAAGCAAACTTGTTTCTGTGAATGGATGATTAGGTGGATTGACAAAAAATATTTTCATTTAAATTTAAATTTCAGACTTATTATATACAATTAAATTATTTAAAACAAAAAAGATATTTTTTTTACACATTTCCAAATCATTTCCTGTGTTTTTTCACTATCTTTTTCTGATCCAGCATTGATTGTTTGCCAATGATATTTTTTGGCAAGTAAGCGGTATTTTGCAGTGCATTTATTTATTAAATCATCATTTTGTTCGTGGATGTGTTTTTGTTCTTTTGCTATAAGAGTTCTTTGGCCATCAAGGAAAATTGCGAAATTTTCCTTGAGTAAATGTTTGTTTAAATTTTCCAGCCATTTCAGATTTGCTCCTTTCGTCCAGCCCCAGGCAAGTCCTGTCCCAATATAGTCTTCGGCAATTACAATATAATTTTGTTTTAAATATTTTTTTAAAGTTGGCTCGAATTGGTAACGATTAAGGACATACCACATTTGAAGTTCTTCTTCTGATATTTTTTGAGAATTTTTTGATCTTAAAATTTTATTAATAAATGGGCCTGTTGGCTTGAGATCATAAATAGGATATTTGACATAAATTGCTTTTTTGCCTGATTTTTTTAATCTTTTAACAATATTTTTTGCATGTGTTGTTTTGCCAATGTTGTTAATGCCGTAGATGGTGATAAGGGGCATGGGGAGAGTGGAGTATAAAGAGGATGAAGTCAGAAGTGAGTAGTCAGAAGTGAGTAGTCAGAAGTGAGTAGTCAGAAGTCAGTGAGGGCAGGTTAACTGATTACCGATTACTGTCTTCATTTTTTTTTCAGTTCTCAGCTTTATTCTCACAGCGCCATTTGTGTTTCACTTGGCGTTAGAGCTGGAGTTTCCCGAATTTTTAAGATTTCTTTGTTTGCATTTTTTTCGGTTTCTCTAGCGCTTTTATCTCCTTCAGCGGTTAATTTAAGGAAAGTAATGGTCCAGACGCTAATACTCCAGATATCTACGATGGCATTAATGTAGGATGCCAGCACAAAAGCTAGGCCGCCAAGTATTAAGCCTATCACTAAACTAATTTGATAAAGAGTAATAGCGGCTATATAAGTAGTGGATACTAAAATAATTGAAGGGATTAATAATACAAAAGCGGCATTTAAAATAATTCTAGCGCCGATAATAATCATCAGTATCATTAAAAGTAAAGTGTGTTCCCAATAATAAAGCACCATCTTTAAGCTTTTCCAAATAGATTCTGAAATACTTAAATTATCAATTACTATGTAATATTCAGTATAGGTCAAAAGCACGCTGATTATTAAAGCTAAAATTACAGCCAAGATAAAAGGCAGCCAAAGCATCCTTAAAGCCTCTATTCCTAGGGTCCTAATCACAAAACAGAATACCGTGATAATTAGGAGCACGCTGAAATGTTTTATTGTGGCTTCATATCCTAACATTCTCATAAAAGAATCACTGCCATATTTGACGCCGTCTCTGAGCAAAACATTTTGACCATTATATATTCTGGCAACAATTTGGACACAAGCCGCTTTGGCAAATGGCGGGAATAAGATGCTAAAAAACACCAAAAAAATTAATAATGGGATCAAAGCGATGCTGAGGGAGGTATGATTTTGGAAAAAAGCAATAATGAATTGCAGAATTTCATAAGCAAAACTGGCGTGATGCTCATTGGAAAAAATATTAGCTTTTTTGAAAGCAATGACTTGATATAGAAATTCCAAAATACCCATGGCCGTAGCGATCATCGCTGGCGCGAAAGCATACCATTTAATTAGTCTTTTGTTTTCTCTTGTGATATTCCAGGCTGTAGCGATAATTTGGCGATAGTCCATGTGAATATGTTTTTGACACTGGACAGTTTACAATCCTAAACAGGAAGATGCAAGTACTTAATCATCCATTACTTTCGCATTTTCTTCGCTTGGGAGTTGGATATTAAGATTTATGAAATGGGTTACCTGATTAAGGACAATGTCAAAACTGTCACCATAATTTGGGACATAAACTTCTTTAAGCCCGTTTTCAATAAAACTGTCTTTTAAAGCATTAGCTCTTTCCTCATCTCCATGCACAATGAACGTCTTCTTCAAGCCTTTGAGGTTGGTAGCAAACTCCAATAAGCCATTTCGATCGGCATGACCGGAAAAGAAATTGGTAGTTTCCACCTTTGCTCGTACTTTGTATGGTTTGCCAAATATGTTTATACTTTTGAAGCCCTCAACTAATTTCTTCCCCAGGGTATCTTGAGCTTGATAACCGACAATCATGATAGTGTTTTTCGGATCTTCGATTTGATTTTTCAAATGATGTAATATTCTGCCATGTTCACACATCCCAGAAGATGAAATAATAATCATTGGGCCATTTTTATTATTTAGAGCTTTTGATTCATCAACTGCGGAAACGTAAGTTAACAAATCAAAACCAAATACACCGCTTTTATCTTCAATCAACATTTTGGCGGTTTCTTGGTCAAAGCATTCCGGGTGATTTTTGAATACTTCGGTGGTATTGACAGCAAGGGGGCTATCAACGAATACAGGGATTTTGGGAATTCGATTTTCGTTGATTAATTCATGTAAAGTGTAGATAATTTCTTGGGTCCTACCAACAGCAAAAGCAGGAATTATAATTTTACCACCTTTGCTTACGGTATTATTAACGATTTCTGCAACTTTAATTTTGGCATGGGTAATGTCGTCATGTAATTTATTACCATAAGTACTTTCTGTTAGCAGGATATCGCTATATTCTGGAATTTGCGGATCTCTAAGAATCGGTAAATATTTTCGACCAAGATCGCCTGTAAAAGTGAAGATGAGCTCCTGGTTTTTTTCTTTATCATGCAATTCCAGTACTACAATTGCTGATCCTAAGATATGTCCTGCATCTAAAAATTTAACATATACGCCATCTTCCACCTTGAAAGAAATGTCATAACTTACTGCTCGAAATTGAAGCATAGCTCTGATTGCATCTTCTTGAGTGTAAAGAGCTTTGATATCAGCAGGTTCGCCATGTTTTAATTTTTTATTATTTAAATATTCCGCTTCACGCTCTTGAATATAACCACTATCCTGTAACATGTATTGACATAAGTCTTTGGTGCCGTTAGTACAGTATATTGGTCCTTTAAATCCTTGTTTTACTAAATTAGGGATGTTACCGCTATGGTCGATATGAGCATGAGAAAGAATTAACGCGTCAATTTCTACTGGGCTGAACGGGAAATTTAAATTTATATTATTTTCATCTTTTCTTGTACCTTGATAAAGTCCACAATCAAGCAGGATTTTTTTACCATTGATTTCAAGCATATGTCTGGAACCAGTAACGGTACGATCCGCGCCTAAGAAATTAATTTTCATGTGGTAAGGGTTAGAAAGTTTGATGTAGTTAGAAATGAGTAGTCAGAAGTCAGTTTGAACTGATTACTGACTACTGATTACCGATTACAAAATTAAGAATTTAAAATAATATCTTTTTATTATATCATATTTTTGTCTTAAATTAAATCCAAATGACAATTCATAGATTTTTCTTGCCATCAGAATGTTTTCAAAAAGATAAAGTATTAATTATGGAAAAAGAACTTTGTCATCAAATGGTTAATGTGTTGAGATTAAAGATAGGGGAGAATGTGGTGTTATTGGATAATCAAGGATTTGAATATGAATCTGAGATAAAATCATTGAATAAAAATTTAGTTCAGTTTGATGTTTTATTAAAGAAAAAAAATGGCAATGAAGCCAAATATGATGTTTTTCTTTACCAGGCCATAACAAAAAAGCTAGAAACTTTTGAATTAATTGCTCAAAAAGCGACTGAATTGGGCGTAAAAGGTATTTTTCCATTAGTTACTGAAAGAACCTTAAGAGATTTTTTGCCAAAAAAAGATCGCTTGGAAAAAATTATGAAAGAAGCTTCAGAGCAAAGTGAAAGGGGATTTATACCACTTTTATTTGATCCAATTAAATTTGAAGATGCAGTAGAGAAAGTTTCTAAAGATAAAAATGTTTTAAATTTATTTTGTTATGAAAGGGAAAACTCACCCCTTACCCCCCAGCCCCTTTCCCACTCTCTTAAAAGAGAGGGGCAAGGGGAGAATTTTGGAATCAATATCTTCATTGGTCCTGAAGGAGGATTTAGCGATAAAGAAGTTAATTTAGTTAAATCATGTAGTGAGAAGTTCCAAATTATATCTTTGGGGAAAAGAATATTACGCACTGAAACTGCGGCAATTGTTGCTTTGGCGAAAGTGTTGGTTTAAAAATTCACCCCCCTAACCCCCAACTCTCTTAAAAGAGAGGGGGGTAGAAAGTCTCTCTTTTTCAAGAGAGAGATTTAGAGTGAGTTTATTTATTTGTATGAGTATAAATGTTTTGTTATATTAGATTTAAATAAAAATTTATTTTTTTAAATGCCTAAAACAAAAAATAAGAAATTGCTAAAAAATAATGTTGATAAAGCAGAAAAAATAATTATTAAGGCAGAGCAAAAAGTTGAAAAAAAAATTGGTCATCTGGAAAATAAAATTGATGAAACTATTAATAAATTAAGCCGTGTTGGACTTCATGAGTATGCAACATATTTGTCTCATCCATGGAGGATTTTTTGGTCAAATTTGCTTGCTGGTACTGCTAGGGGACTTGGATTCCTTTTTGGAGTAACTATAATTATAGCTATAATAAGTTATGTTGTTACTATGTTAGTTGATTTGCCTATTGTTGGCGAATTTTTTGGAAATTTAAATGAATTTTTACAGCAAAATATTAATGGATATACGAAGAATGGAAGTCCATTTTAATATTTTAATGTTTTTTAAATATGGAAAAAGAACTCAAAACAAAAGAAATGAAAAAGTTATATGAGGCAATTTTGACTTTGAAAACCACAAAAGAATGTGAGGCTTTTTTTCGGGATTTATGCACTTTGTCTGAAATGAAAGAAATGGGTGAAAGGTTTGAAGTTGTAAGAAGAGTATATAAGGGAGAGACCTACAGATTTATAAATGAAAAAACTGGAGTTAGTACGGCAACAATAACAAGAGTTGCCCACTGGTTAAATCATGGAATGGGTGGATATAAGTTGGTGCTGGAGAGGATGGGGGAGGAATAATTTTAAATTTTGAATTTTGAATTCTAAATTAGAGAACGGGGGAATTATTTTTTCTTGACATTTGTGTTTTTTCTGATAGCATGTTTTTGTTTTAGCACGCTAAAACATTAAAACAAGATTTCTAAAAAAATATAATGCAAACAAATAATGAAAATTTAAAAATTGCTATTCAAAAGTCAGGAAGATTAAGCCAGGCATCTCTTAATTTGTTAAAAAATATTGGACTTAATTTTGAGATTTTTGAAAGATCACTTTTTGTGAAATGTGAGAATTTTCCTTTGGAAATAATTTTGGTCCGTGATGATGATATTCCTGAAATGGTGCAGGATTTTGTTGTTGATTTAGGGATTGTTGGAGATAATGTTATTATTGAAAGTTCGTCAGAAGTAGTTGATTTAATGTCATTGGATTTTGGGAAATGTCGTTTTGTTATAGCTGTTACTAATGAAAGTCGAATAAAAAAGTTGTTCGATCTTAATGGTAAAAAAATTGCAACTTCTTATATAGCTACGCTTCGTTCATTTTTTGAAATTAACAAAATTAAAGCTGAAATTATACCAATTAAAGGAGCAGTTGAAGTTGCTCCATCTTTATCAATGGCTGATGCAATTGCTGATTTTACATCAACTGGTTCAACTCTCAGAGCTCATGATATGAAAGAGATTTATGAAATATATAAATCTGAAGCTAAATTAATTAGTAATCCAAAAACTTTGAAAATAAAAGAAAAGAAAAATTATATTGATAAGTTAAAAATGAGAATTGAAGGTGTTTTATATGCAAAGAAAAATAAATATATAATGATGAATGCTCCTGAAAAGTCAGTTGCTCAAATTGTTAAAATTTTACCAGGAGTTGATTCGCCAACAGTTGTTCCTTTGAATAAAAAAGGTATGGTTGCAATTCACTCAGTTGTTCCAGAAAATATTTTCTGGAAGGTAATTGAGAATTTGAAGGCAGTTGGTGCTAGTGGAATTTTGGTAAGTCCGATTGAGAAAATGATTATGTGAAAAATTTTGAATTTTGAATTTTGAATTCTAAATTATTGTTATGAAAATATATAAATATTCAGAAGTTGATCAACAGCAATTTTCTGACATTACTGCTAGAGCTAATGATAGTGATCCTAAAATAAAACAAATTGTTTTGGGAATTATTGATGATGTGAAAAAAAGAGGTGATCAGGCTTTGGTAGAACTTACTCGAAAATTTGATTATGTAGAATTTGATTTGAGTCAGTTGAAAGTTATACGACAAGAAATTGATGAAGCTTATGTAAAAGTTGATGCTGAATTAATTGAATCTTTAAAAGCCGCAAAAGCAAATATAGAAGCTTTTAATCAAGCTCAGTTGAAAGCAAAAGATGCGGAAATTGAAAATAATGGAGTTGAACTTTGGAGAGAATTTCGACCTATTGAGAAAATTGGACTTTATGTGCCTGGAGGGAAAGCGGCTTATCCATCTACAGTTTTGATGTTAGCTATGCCTGCCAAAGTTGCAGGATCTAAAAATATAATAATTACGACTCCTGTTTCAAAAGATGGCAAATGTAATCCTGCGGTTTTGGTAGCGGCTGATATTTGTGGCGTGACTGAGATTTACAAAATTGGTGGAGCTCAGGCAATTGCAGCAATGGCTTATGGGACTGCAACAATTCCAAAAGTTTATAAAATTTTTGGTCCTGGAAATAGTTTTGTAACAGAAGCCAAAATGGCAGTTTTTGGTAGTGTTAATATTGATATACCAGCAGGGCCTTCTGAATGTATGGTTATTTCTGACACAGAACAAAATTCCGCATGGATTGCTGCGGATTTGCTTTCTCAGCTTGAGCATGCTGAAGATAGCCAGGCTGGACTTGTCACTTTTTCAAAAGAATTTGCAATAAAAGTTATAGATCAAATGAAAATCCAAATGCAGAAACTTTCTAGAAAAGAGATTATAGAGGAATCTTTGAAAAAAAGCTTTGCTTTTGTAGTTGATAATATTGAGCAGGCTACTCAAGTTGCCAACGAATACGCTCCAGAACATTTGGAAATAGTTTTTGCTGATCAAAACATTGAGAAACAAGTTTTGGCTTTGATTAATAATGCAGGATCGATATTTCTTGGTCCTTATTCTTCTGAACCACTTGGTGATTATGCCACAGGATCAAATCACACTTTGCCAACTTCAGCTTTTGCCAAGATGTTTGAAGGATTAAGTGTCGAAAATTTTGGAAAAAGGTTGCAAGTACAGAGAGTTTCAAAAGAAGGAATTGGTAATTTGCGTAATATTGTGAAAGTTATTGGAACTTCTGAAGGTTTGGATGCTCACGTTAATTCGGTGGAGGTGAGATTTGGACAAAATTCTTAATTCAAAATTTCTATGAATTTCGCTAAACAAAATATTCAAGAAATGTCAGCTTATGCAGGGCCGAAAGAAGATAGGACTTTTTATAGTGGTATGCTTCTTGATTTTGGTGAAAGAACAATTGCTCCAAGTCCAAAAATTATTGAAGCTTTGAATGAATTTGCTCAGAATGGAAGAATTAATATTTATCCAGAATATTTTAATCTGAATAAAAAAATTGCTCAATATGCTGGAGTTAGTGAAGATCAGATCTTGGCAGTAAATGGTTCTGATAGAGCAATTGATTTAATTTTTCGAATTTTTACCGATAAAGGCGATAAAGTGATTATTCCAAAGCCAAGTTTTGCAATGTTTTTCCAGTCAGCAGAGATAGAAGGTTGCGAAATTGTAAGTCCAATATATGATGAGAGTTTAAATTATCCTATTGAGGAAGTTTTGGATGAAATTGATAATAAAACTAAATTAATTATTATTTGTAGTCCGAATAATCCAACTGGGACTATCGTAAACTCGGATGAAATTGAAAAAATAGCAAAGAAAGCTTTGGAATTTAATTCTATTGTTTTTATAGATGAGGCGTACTTTGAATTTTCTCAAGTAACAGCAGTACCTTTGATTGAGAAATATCCGAATATAATAATTAGTAGAACTTTTTCAAAAGCTTTTGGACTTGCTGCCTTAAGGATTGGTTATGCAATGGCTTCGAAAGAGCATATTGCCGAGATGCTTAAGATAAGAAGTCCTTATGATGTAAACATGATTGCTTCAATAGCTACACAGGTTGCTTTGGATAATGTTGAATATATGCAAAAATATAGAGATGAGGTTATGAATGGATCTAAACCTTTGATTGAGAATTTTTTTAAAGACAATGGAATTAAATTTTTTGATAATAGCAAAGCAAATTTTTTACTTTTTAAGCCTGATAGTCCTGAACAAGTTTTTGAAATTTTGGATAAAAATGGAGTGAGAACAAGACCAAGGAAAGGTTCAAGAATTGATGGAACAATCAGGCTCACGATTGGAACGGTTGAACAAATGAAAAAATTTATAGAAATTTATTCCACTGTCATTCTCGCGAAAGCGGGAATCCAGTAGTTGAAAATATTTTATTATTTATAGATTCCTGCCTTCGCAGGAATGATAGAGCAATATGAAACAAAAAATTGCATTTCTCGACCGTGATGGCGCTTTGATATTTGAACCTCAAGATAGTTTTCAAATTGATAGCTTAGAAAAATTAAGAATTTTGGATGGTGTAATAGAAGCTTTGCAGGATTTGATTAAAAAAGGATATAAACTTGTAATGGTTTCAAATCAAAATGGAGTAGGGACTCCATCATTTCTAAAAGAAAATTTTGAAATCCCACAAAATAAAATGCTCGAAATTTTCAGAAGAAATGGAATTGAATTTTATAAAATTTTTATCTGTCCACATTTTCCAGAAGATAATTGTGAATGTCGTAAACCGAAAATTGGAATGCTAAAAGATTTTTTAAAAACAGAAAATATAGATTTTGAAAAATCGTTTATGTATGGAGATCGTGAAACTGATAGGCAGTTTGCAAAAAATATTAAAGTGAGGTTTGTGAAGGCGACAACAAATGAAGGGATAAAAAACTCTAAATTTTAAATGCTTAATTCTTAATTATGGAAAACAGAAAATTCTCAATAACTCGTAATACTACTGAAACTCAAATTTCAGTTGATCTAAATTTGGATGGCAGTGGGAAATATGAAATTAATACTGAGGTTGGATTTCTTAATCACATGCTGGAACTTTTTGCAAAACATGGACTTTTTGATTTGAAAATTACAGCAAAAGGGGATATGAAATTTGATAATCATCATTTGATTGAAGATTTAGCGATAGTTTTGGGTCAATCAATCAAAAAAGCAGTTGGTGATAAAAAAGGAATTAATCGTTATGGATATATGGTTCTGCCTATGGATGAAGTTCTTTGTGTTTGTGCTGTTGATCTATCAGGTCGTTTTGCTTTTGAAACAAATTATGATCCAAAAAGAGAAATGGTAAATGATTTTTCCACTGAAATGTTCCGACATTTTTTCAAATCTTTAGCTTCAGAGGCCTGTATGAATTTGCATATTCAATTTTTAAATCCTGGTGAAAATGAACATCACAGGATTGAAGCCGCTTTCAAATCTTTCGCAAGAGCTTTGAGACGAGCATGTAGCTTTGATGAAAGAGCGAAGGATCAAATTATTTCAACTAAGGGAAGTCTTTAATTTTAGATTCTGGGCAGGCCAGAATGACATTTGGAAATATGATTATAATTATTGACTACAATTCCGGTAATTTAACCTCAGTTGCAAATGCTTTGGAAAGGTTGAAGTTTGAATACAAAATTTGTTCAAAAAAAGAAGAAATTGCCAAAGCAGATAAAATTATTTTTCCAGGGCAGGGGCATAACGCTCAGGCAATGACAGAACTGAAAAAATTGGATTTAGTTGATGTTATAAAAAATTTCAAAAAACCATTTTTGGGAATATGTGTAGGGATGCAGCTTTTGTATGAGTTTTCGGAAGAAGGGGAGACGGAATGTTTGGGGATTTTGAAAGGAAAAGTGAGAAAATTTAGTGATCAGTGGTCAGTAGTCAGTGGTCAGTATAAAAAAATGAAAATTCCGCAAATTGGATGGAATAACGTCTCCTTTCCTGTCATTCCTGCGAAGGCAGGAATCTTAAAAACGGATAGAATTTTGAAAAACATCCCTAATCATTCTTATTTCTATTTTGTGCATTCTTACTTTTGTTCAGTAAATGAATATACTTTGGCGACTTGTGAGTATGGAAATGAATTTAGTGCGGTCGTTAAAAAAGAAAATTTTTATGGTACTCAATTTCATCCTGAGAAGTCAGGGGAGGTTGGGATGAAGTTGTTGAAGAATTTTTGTGATTTATAAGAAAAAAGTATACTTTATAATTTTTTAATTGATAATATTACTAATCTTTTTTCTTTAAATTCAATTATAGGAGATTTTTGCATTGTCCTTTTACAAAATATAAAACATATACTAGGCTAATGTCTTATAACATAAATTTATAAATATGGGTGAGCAAAATGGTCAAGAAGAAGGGATAGATAGAGGAGTAAGCGCTTGTGATTTGAAACAAGTAGGTTCTGTAAGTTATTTGCCACAAGCTCAATCTTCACGAGATGATATGACGAGTATTGTAAATGATCAACCTGTAGATAAATTATCCTTTGAAAAAAGAGCAGTTAGAGAAAATTTTGTTTTAAGAATAAATCCAAACTTATGGCAACTTCCTGACAATCCAAGGCTTCAAAAATACATGGAACAGTTTGATGAATTAGCAGATAAGGGTTTATTAGATTTAGATGTTTTTTTGTCAAATCTTCAACCTACAGACAATTTAGAAGGCCAAACAGTTCAGGATATACGTGCTTATAAGAGTCCAGAAGATAAATTAAAAGCGGTTAAGGCTATAGCATTTAATAGGTTAAACACGAAAAAGAATAAGCTTTATAAGCCAAATGATGATATGTTTGGCAATAATCCAACAGGAGGAGAAAAATCATGTTTAGAATTAATAGATGTTTTAGAGCGGGAAGGTGGTGTGGCGGATATGCTTGGATTTGATGACGAAGGACGGCTTATGTTATTGGAAAGAGAACTTAATGTTACAACTTGTAATCTTATATACGAAGAAGCTAATTTTTTGATAAAAACAACTGGATTTGACATGCTCAAGCATAATAAAGAAGATAAACGTGGTTGGATAGATTTAAGGAAAGATGCAGATGATAGGAGTGAATATCCTAATCTTGTATCAGGTGAAGAAGCTTTAGAGAGATTATTAAAATCAGGAAAATTTAGTGAAGAAGCTTTACAAGCTATGCAAGCTACTGACAAGCCTATCGTTTGGGACTTAAAAGAAGGAACATGGTTAGCGAATAAGTCAAATTCTCCTCTTTGTGCCTGCTTAAATTCGTATTATGGTGGAGTTGACGTTGCTGACACTGGTTCTGACTTTCACTTTCTTTTTCTTGGAGTACTCCGCTTGCTAAGGGTCTAAAAATATATAAAATTTTGGATGAATAATTTACAATAAATATTGACAATTTTATTTTTTATAATAATGTATTAATGTATTAAAACGTTAAGTTTTTTTAAAAAATGAAAATAATTCCAGCAATCGACCTTATTAATGGTAAATGTGTCCGCCTCAAACAAGGCAATTATTTTGAACAAAAAATTTATTCAAATGATCCAGTTGAAGTTGCGAAAAAGTTTGAAAAAGATGGTGCGGATATGATTCATATTGTTGATTTGAATGGAGCGAAAAAGGGGACTCAGGAAAATTTTGAAACGATTAGAAATATTGTGAAAAATATAAAAATTCCAGTTGAGGTTGGAGGTGGAATAAGGGATGAAGAAGCAATTTTAAAATTATTAAATATAGGAGTTTATAGAATAATTCTCGGAACAAAAGCTTTGGAAGGAGTAACAAGAAGTCAATCAACGAGTGGTGAATCAACAAGGGGTTGCAACCCCTTGTTAGTGTCTTTGTTTGTAAAAGAAATGATTGAAAAATTTGGAGCTGAAAAAATTGTAGTCGGAGTGGATGCAAAAAATGGATTTGTTGCGATAAAAGGTTGGCAGGAAATTTCAAAAATCAAGGCGATTGATTTAATAAAAAATTTAGAAAAAGTTTACGTTCGAACAATTATTTATACTGATATTGCTACTGATGGCATGATGAAAGGGCCAAATTTAAAAGAAATGTTGAAAATAAGAAGTATTTTTAAAGGAGAATTGGTGGCATCAGGAGGAATTTCGAGTAAAAATGATGTTTTGAAATTAGAAAAAATTGGATGTGATGCGGTTATAATTGGGAAGGCGGTATACGAGGGGAAGATTGAGCTGAAAGAATTGAGACCGATATGACCATAATGATTGATATGATTGGCATGATTGACATGATTGATATGGTAATATATACTTATAATGTTTAAAATTATTAATTTATTTAAAAATGATAACAGATGAAGCAATTTTATCGGCAATTCCAGCTGTTAAATTTAGACAGAATTTAGGTGAATTTTTGAATAGGGTGAATTTGCAAGGGGAGTATTTTGTTGTTGAGCGAGACGGAAAGCCTCTTGCCGCGATGGTTTCTATTTATGATTTTGCTCGTATTCAAGGATTAGCTAAAAAAGATATGAAAAATCTGTTTGATACTTGGACGCAAAGGAAAAAAGTTTATAATAAAGATGAAGATATTGAAAATCTGGTTGTAGAAGAAGTTAGAGCGGTACGTAAAAATTCTAAAATTAAATGATGCTTAGAATTGTATTAGATACAAATATTTATGTCAGTGCTATTCTTAGACCTGATGGCACTCAAGCAAAACTTATTAAGTTTGCAATGGAAGATAAGTTTAAGTTGGTTTTTTCTGTTTTAATTTTTCAGGAAATTCAGGATGTTTTAAAAAGACTTCGTATTAAAAAATATTTAACAGTAACTCAAAATGAAATTGAACGATTTTTTTATAATATTTATATTAATTGCATTTTTGTAAAATTATCGCGAATCATTAGAGCTGTAAAAAACGATCCTGATGATGATATTATCGTTTCTACAGCTGTTAAAGGGGATGCGGATTATATTATTTCTGGTGATAAACATTTACTTGAGTTGAAGAAATTTAGAGGCATTAAAATTCTTAATGCTAATGATTTTTTAAAAACTATTTCATGTTAACCAAACGAATAATTCCGTGTCTTGATATCAAAGATGGTCGAGTTGTGAAAGGTGTTAGTTTTGCGAATTTGCAAGATGCAGGTGATCCGGTTGAGCTTGCTAAATTTTATGAAAAAGAAGGGGCTGATGAATTAGTCTTTCTGGACATTACGGCAACATCAGATAAAAGAAAAACTGTTGCTGATTTGGCTTCAAAAGTTGCAAAAGAAATTTCCATTCCATTTACAATTGGAGGCGGGATTAAAACTATTGATGATATTAAAAATATTTTGAAAGCTGGTGCTGATAAAGTTTCAATTGAATCTGTGGCGGTTTTGAATCCAAATTTAATTTCAGAAGCAAGTAAATATTTTGGGTCACAGGCGATTGTGATTTCGGCTTCAGCGAAGAGAACTCAGAACTCAGAACTCAGATCTCAGAAGGATGAGATTCCTGCTTTCGCAGGAATGACGGAGGAGCAATGGACAGTGTGGATTAAAGGGGGGAGGGAAAATACGGGAATTGATTTGATTGAATTTTTGAAAGAGATGCAGGAGAGTGGTGCTGGAGAAATTTTATTAAATTCAATTGATGAGGATGGTAGGAATCAGGGTTATGATTTGGAAATGTTGAAAGCTGTAAGTGAGGTTTTGAATATTCCTTTGATTGCTTCGAGTGGGGCAGGAGAGCTAGAACATTTTTATGATGGAATTATGGCGGGTAGCGATGCGGTGTTGGCGGCGTCAGTTTTTCACACTAAAAAGTTTAGGATTAGTGAGATAAAGGAGTATTTGAAAGGGAAAGGAGTTGATGTTAGAATTTAATTTTTTACCATTGAAATATAATCTTTGATGTTTTGTAAAATAATTTTGTAAGTAAAGTCACAAAAATCTGTTTCGCCATTTTTGAGACTTGTAATATATTCTGATCTTAATATAACTGGTACGATAATTACAGGATAAGAATTTTGTAAAAGGATTAAATTTAAAAGAAGTCTGGCAATTCTTCCGTTGCCATCAACAAAAGGATGAATTTTTACAAATTTGAAATGGGCTAAGCTTGCAAGAGTAGATGGGTGAAGTTTGCTTTTATTTTCTTCATACCATTTAAAAAATGATTTCATTGAATTTGGGACTTCTTTTGCGGTAGGCAATTTCTCTTCTGATCCTGAAATATAAACTTGAATTTTGCGAAAAACGCCAGCATTTTCTTGGTCTATATCAAATAAAAGTTCTTTATGCAATTTCAAAATAAGTTCAAGGTTTAAATCTATTTTTTTATCAACAATATTAAATAAAAGTTCTGTTGCTTTGCCATGATTTTTGGCTTCTAGAATTTCACGAACAGTTTTGCCACCGATTGTCAGGCCATCTTCAATGACCATTTTTGTCTCGCCAAGACTTAAGGTATTGCCTTCAATTGCATTTGAATTATAAGTGTAAGTAACATTAAACCATTTTCGAATTGCTTTGATTTCTCCATGATTTAATGGTCGCAATTTCTTGAGTTTATTTAATTCTGAGTTGATTTGGGTGATTAAGGTCAATGAAAGAATTTTGATCAAATATTTAAGTAATTTTACCTTAAATTTTATAAAAATAAAACTTGACAGAGAGAGAGTAATGTTATGATGTAGACGTTTTATTTGGTTAAAAATATTTTTATGAGAAAAAATCAAGAAAAATATGCCCCTAATGATTTAGATTGTGGTGATGACAGAAGGTCAAAACATGACTCTAAAGTAGATGGTCAACGTTGTAGCTGGAGAGAAAGATTAAAAAAATGGTTTAGACCAAAAAGTGAGGAATCATTGGAGAAAGATACAAGAGTCATAGAAGATGATATAGAACCACAGATACCGCTAAGAACGAAAGAATTATTAGAAAAAGAACTTGAAAGAGCTAAAGAATTTGCAGAAAGAATGGAACACGAATTAGAGACTATGACTAATGTTGCACAAAAAGGTGGATTTGCAAGGACAGATCAATATGGAAGCTTTCAGGATATGGGGGCAATTAATATAACTCTGCAAAGACTTGGAGATGCAAATCAAGAAGTAAAAAGATTACAATCGGAATTAGATGCTATAGATAAGTTATAACTTTATTTCTTTAAACGGTAATTTCTCAATCATCTCATTAATTTTTTCATCTTCAACTGTTTTTGAATAATAGATTTGCATCATTTCAGTTTGTTTTTGAGTGTTAATAATTTTCCAAAATAACTATCATAATAAAGCCTCCATTTTGCATTAAAAATTCTAGAATCAGATGTCATTTTATGAGCTGTTTTAGTTGTTTTTGATTGTTTTAGTAACTCTGATGAATCAATATTTAAAAGATCAAAAATAAAACCAAAGATTTTCAAGGTAGTCATTGATAATTGTTTTATATTATTTTGCATTTGAATAAAATTAATATTGTTTTTATAATTTTTTAATTTTTCAATAACTAAATCAATAGAATAAATGCTTCGATGAAAATTAATAATATCGCAAAGAGCTTTTTCCTGCGTTGCAATTTGTGCATTTTGATTATCTATTATAATTTTTTTGAAACCAAAATAATAATCAGTTTTTGTTTTGATGAAATTATATTCAGTATTTTGGAGATTTACATCTTTATGTTCTTTTAAAGAAATAGAAATAATTTTATTTGTTAATTGATCAAACATACCATGATATTGAAGTGCTGATTCAAAAGAAACGTAAGAGTTTTTAACCAATAAATTTGCAATAATATATGAAGATAATGATAAAAATCCTCGATTACTTAAATCTGAAATTACATAAAGCCCTTTTTTGACACGAATTAACCAGCCTTTTTTTGTAAGACTTGAAATAAGATATTCAATTTGACTTTGATTTAAATTTTTTTTAGCTTCATCAGAAATCTGATTAATAGTTACAATCTGTCCATATTTAATAATAAGATTTTCTAGTAATTTACTATCTTTAGATGAAGTGAGAGTATATTTCATATAAAAATAACCTGAAATTTTTAAGTATTTCTGTATACAGAATATACTAAGTCTACATAAAAATCACTTAATAAAACTTGACAGAGAGGGGGAGTGATGTTATCGTATAGATGTTTTATTAGTTTTTAATCAATATTATATATGAATTACGAAGCATTAACTAAGGGGAATCGTTTATTTTTTAAAGGTAATCGAGTTTTCATAAAAAATGGAGATGTGAACAGAGCTTTAGAGTTGTATGAAAAAGGACTTGAAGAGTTTAGAAATGCAGGCTTAAGTGAATCTTTTATAAAAGAGCATGAGCGTAGTGTAAAACACATTAGGTCATTAATAGATAGAGCGGTTTTAGATGGAGCGAATCCAGATGAAATAAAAATTACCTCAAGTTTATTAATTGATAAAAGACCTGTTGAAAATGAAGACACACGAAAACAAATTGGAACGACGGCAGAATTAATAAATGTGGTCGAGACAGGTCGAAGTTATATTTTAGCTAGAAGTAGGATAGATGGTTCAGATGAAATAATAGAAGGAGGACTTCCTAATAATGGGTTCGAAAAAAATTAAATTGACGAGAGAAAAAGAAGTTTTTCAAAATCTACAGCCAGATGTTCCGCAAGCTATTAATCGAGTTATTGATGAAACACGTGGAGATAAATAATTTTTTGAAAAGTTTTTAACGTGTTTAGATTTTTTTTGTAAATTTTATATCTTTTAATAATTTTAAGGTTGCTTGGACAGATGCGTTTTCAGTGTTTATAAACGTAACTTTGTTTGGGAATTTTTCTGTTAATCTAATTAAAAATTCATCTGCCCATGATGGCGTTAAAACAGAAACCCCTTCAAAATCTACTTCAATTTTTTCGTTGTCAGATAAGTTATTTAGAACAGGTTGAAATGCGGAAAAAGCTTCTTTGCCAGTATCTCTTGATGTAAGGATTTCGCCAAATTTTTTTAGAAAGATTTGCATATATTTAAATTTTAAAAATTTATGATAACAAAAGAGCCATGAAATTGATTTTCTGTTTTTTTAATATTTATCTTGCTATCTTTTTCCCCTATGTCTAATTCAGCATCGCCACTTCTAAATAGAAATTTTATGGGGTTTGTTAATATGATTTGTTTTACAAATTTGAGTCCATTACCGCGTCTTTCTGGAGCTCTTCCTGTTATAATTTCAGTAAAAGCAACTTTTAAAGCATCTTGATCGTTTTTTAAGTCCATTTTTACTCTTTGTAAGGTTTTTAATACACCTTGTCCTCGATCTGCCAATACAATTTTTTTCATTTTCAAGTCATAAGCAAAAAATATTCCTGGAATATCAGGCCATTGTCCTAAATTGTGATCAAATGAATTATTGCCTATTTCTCCTGTTATTGCAGTGATTAGAGAGGTATCGGTTTTTAAATCACTAATATTTTTTAAATCTGCCATCATTTTATCTAGTCTAATTTTAAATATGTTGCTGTATGTGCAATAAAATTCAGAGTTAGGTTCAGTTCCTTGTTCTTTATTTACCCAGATTTCAGCTAGAGTTTCTATGTCATTCAGAAATAAATCAATGTCAATTTTTTTATAATACCTGTGACCGTTTGGATCAGGACGAAATGCTTTGAATTTACCACTGGCATCCCATCTGCGAAGTGTTTGGATAGATAATCCAAGCATATTGGCAGTTTCTCCGATACTAAATAGTTCCCGTTCCATATCTATACATTTTTTAAAAAATCTATACAAATCTATACAAAGTATAATTTAGATGGAGAGATTTTGCAAGGAATTTCTATATTTTAAAAAGAGTAAAAAATTTGTATTAATATTCAAAACCGTGAAAAAAGGTATTTTTCCTTACTTTTTCACGGTTTTGACGTTAGTTGATTATGCAAAAAAGAAGAAAATCTCTCATTCTAATTTGATTAATAAAGCTAATCGCCAGACTATAGAAGCTTTTTTGGAGAAAGGTGTTTGGAAGATTGGTGTGAAAAAATAAAAATTTCCTTTGTATTTATCGGAAATATATGTTATCATATAATTTCTGAAGGCGCGCTAAATTATTAAAACATGTCTAATCCAAATTATTCTGGTCCAGAAAGAAGAACTGTTGATCCTGAAAGAACAGAATTGTCTTTATCAGATCATGCCAGTAGAGCTGCAGAAGATGGGACTTTACTAAAAGAAGCAGAGAAAACAGGAAGAGCAAAATTTAGTGAAGGCAATGACATGAAAGAAGCTGTAATTGAAGAAGTATTTGCTGAAAATGCAGAAAGGACTAGAACAGGAGTAGAAGAATTATCTACTAGAAAAGAAGTATCGACCTTGAGAGAAGAATTTGGAGAAGCAGAGATAAAACAATTTTTGATTGAACAACTTGGAATAGATCCTGAGCAGCAAGCTGAAGAAATAATGAAAGGATGGGAAGTTCGTAAATTATCACAAATACCTGGACTTAGGCTCCCAAATAAGGCACAAATTCTAACTAATCTTTATGAGATTTATAAAGGTCCGGAAGGTAGAAAAAAACTTGAAGGTCTAAAAAAGTTAGCTACAAAACCTGAATTGGTTATTGCTATTGACGCTAATTTACTTGAACTTATAGAAAAGTTAGACGCAAATAAAGCTGCAATACAAAAAAATGAAACATATATTTCTCCATTTACTGAAGAGCAATGGGGAGCTATTCAAGTTCCTAGTCCTATTGAACTTAGATTGGGTATATGGGACGGCGCAGATTATCCTAGAGTGATGGGTAAGGATACAGATATGACAAAACCTTTTGGTAAGCGTGTTGAGATAAATCAAAAACAATTAGATGAATATGGTCTTGAATTTGCCGATAGCAGAGTTTATTTCGCCGGTGCTACTAATGCTATTGATAGAGAAGTTCTAATTGATACAAAAACATGTACATTACTTCCAACTGATCCTGCCTCTACAAAAGAACGTTTCGTCGATGCTGGTTGGGGCGGTGGTAGGTTGGGCTTCTATGACCGCAATCCAGATAATTACGGTGGTCTTGATCAGTTCCGGGCATTCGGTGGTGGTAAAATGAAATATTAAAAAATTTGTATTAAAGTTATTTTGACATTAAACTGGATTTGGTCTAAAAAAAATTGATGGAGACAAATCCAAATTTTCAGAAATCAGAACTTTTACCGGCAATTATTCAGGATTTTGAAACTAAAGAAATCTTGATGTTGGGGTATATGAATAAGGAAGCATTTGAAAAAACTTTGAAGGAAAAACGAGTTACCTTTTTTTCTCGAAGCAAGAATAGACTTTGGACAAAAGGAGAAACTTCAGGGAACTTTTTAGATTTAATTAGTTTTCAGATAGATTGTGATGAAGATACTATTTTGATTCAGGTGAAACCAAATGGGCCGACGTGTCATAGTGGAAGTGGGTCGTGTTTTGGGGAAACTAAGATTCCTGCCTTCGCAGGAATGACAAAAAAAAGCGCAGGAATGACAGGAAAGGAGGTCAAAATGACATTTTTAAAAGAGCTTTTTGATTTGATTAAAGAGAGGAAAGAAAGAATGCCTGAAGGATCTTATACTACAAGTTTGTTTCAAGAAGGGATTTATAAAATTTGTACAAAAGTTTCTGAAGAGAGCGGGGAGGTGATTAAGGCGGCGACCAAGGAAACTAAAGAACGTTTAGCAGAAGAAAGCGCTGATTTATTGTATCATTTGATGGTGCTTTTGGTTGAGAAAAATGTGGATTTTGAAGAAGTGGTGGCGGTTTTGAGAAAAAGAAATGAAAAAGAATAGCTATGAGCTTTGGGCTGTGAGCTATGAGTGTTAAGAATGAAAAATGAAGAATAGAAAAAGTGTGAAAGGGGGAAGGTTTGAAGAAGGAGGAAAGGAAGGTGGTAAGTGATATGTGATAAATAAAAAATCAGGATTACATGTCAGGTTCATGTAAATCTTCGGTTTTATGTTCAGTATCTTCTTTTTTTCCGAGTTCTATATTGAAAGTGGAGTGAGGATATGCTTTTTGTATAGTGGTAGATATTGAAGGATCACCAATCTTTATTATGGGTTTAGTTTGAGGAATTGAAGGCTTTTTAGGTGATAAAGGATTAGTGATGTCAGGTTTTTCTATATGTTGTGTCTGATTAGCAATTGCTGGATTGGCTAATGTTAGGATTGAGACTAAAATAGTTCTTAGAAATTTTTGTAAGGCGGTCATTTTGATAATTGTATATGGCTCTATAGTTTGTTTACTGCCTTGCTTTAATAATTTTTTTTCTACCGCTCTTTCAGATTTTTTTCTTTTGTGTGGTTCTTCCCTTTTGCTTCTCTCAAATTGTTCGTTGTAATGATATGTTGTCATATATTTATATTTTTAATGTTTTAATAATATTTTTAAGTTTCTTAGCGGAATTTTGGAAAGCTTTGAGTTCGGTTTTATTCATTTTGATTTCTAGAGTTTTTTCAATTCCGTTTGAGCCAACAGTACAAGGCAGGCTTAAAGCAATATTTTTTAGATCAAATTCGCCATTGAGCAGGCTTGATACAGGTAGAACCTGATGTTCGTTGTGATGCATGGCTTCAATTATTTCGGTTAGCACCAGTCCAATGGCATAATGAGTAGAGCCTTTGTATTTAATCACTTCATAAGCGGCGTTTTTGGTCTCTTCATAAATTTTTTTCATACTTTTTTTGGAATAGTTTGGGAAATTTTTTAAAGGGATGCCGGCAATTTGTGCTTCGCTAAAAATTGCCACCTCGCTATCGCCATGTTCACCAACAATAAAAGCATCAACACTGTCAGGACTGACTTGGAAATGCTGTCCTAATAAAAATTTAAATCTTGATGTGTCTAGCACAGTTCCAGAACCAAAAACCTGATTTCCAGGTAGTCCGGAAATTTTTAACGTGATATAAGTAAGAATATCAACAGGATTGCTCACCAGAATAATTTTGGCAGTGTTGTTGTATTTCAGAATACTCGGGATCATTGATTTCAGAATGGTTAGATTCTTATTAATTAAATCAATCCTGGTTTCACTTGGTTTTTGACTAGCGCCAGCTGTAATGACAATGTAATCAGCATTTTTGCAGTCTGAAAAATCCCCGCCGTATATTTTCAAATTTTCCGCATAAGCAAGACCATGGTTGAGGTCCATGACTTCGCCTTTCACTTTATTTTTCTCAATATCAATCAGGACAATCTCTGAAATAATTTTACGGATCATCAGAGCGTAAGCAAAACTAGTACCGACACGTCCAGCTCCGATGATGGCGATTTTTGAGGGGCGGCAGGATGAGGTCATGGGGAGAAAAATTATTCTTTTTATTATATTCTTTTTTTAGTGGTTTTACAATTTAATATTTGATTGTTTTATAATTTGTAAAAATACATTTTTGCAATGAAAACAAATTTCTTGCTTGACATTAATTCAAGGCTTTGGTTAATATGATAACTAGTTAAATTCTAATTATAAAAGTTATGGATACAACATTTTCGCCGGTAACTAATGGTATGAGCATGGAGCAAGTTGATTTACAAAAACTCATGGAAGAAATATTAATGGTGCTGACAGAAAAAGAAAAGCAAGTTATTACCAAACGTTTCTCATTAGATGGAGAGGTTAAGCGCACTCTGGAATCAATAGGAAAATCATTTAATGTTACCAGAGAAAGAGTTAGGCAAATTGAAAAAGGCGGTAAACATAAATTAAAAAGAATTGCTGCTAACACTAAACTTAGAATTATTCATGAGACTGCTAGGTTATTGATAGAAAGCAATGGCGGACTAATGGTGATTGATGATTTAGTAAATGAAATGCTGAAAAAATTATATAATGTTTCCAAAGTTGACGTGAATTTTATCAGATTGGCTATTGATATTGATTCTAATTTAAAGAAGGTTGAAAAGAATAATATTTTCCGGACTTTTTATGCTTTGAATGAGGTGGATCTTGAAATCATTAAAAATGTTTTGAAAGAGGCTTACACGATGTTGAAAAAACAAAATCAGATAATGCTTTTGGAAGAGGCTTATAATGCTTTTTTAGCTCTTCAAAGCAAGGATAGGACTATTAGTAAAGAATTTTTCAAAGCTTGTTTACAGGTGGATTTAAGATTTAAAATCGTAGCGGAAGGCGCTGGTCTAAAGGAATGGAGATTTGTGCATCCAAGAAGCGTGCGCGACAAAGCTTATATCGTTTTGAAAAGGTCTAATAAACCTTTGCATTTCGTGGAAATTGTGAATGAAGTCAACAAAGCCGGTTTCGATAAAAAACAATTTACAATTCAGGCTCTTCATAATGAACTTATTCGATGTAAGGATCAATTTGTGTTAGTTGGACGCGGTATTTATGCCTTAAGGGAATGGGGAATTGAACCAGGGGCTGTTAAAGATGTCATCAAAAAATTATTGGAAAATAAAGGAGGTCCAATGTCTAAACAGGAAATCATGAAAGAAGTGATGGCTACACGCTCAGTCCAACATGGGACTATTTCTTTGAATCTTCAAAAACATTTTGCTCGTGTGGGTCGCGCTACTTATGATTTACCAGAAAGAGTGGCTTTGAAAAAAGTGAGAAGATAGAGTTTGTAGCGTCTAGCTGAGGGGCTTTGTTCGAAAAGTTTGAAATTTATTTGCTATTTTACATGACTAATTGTGTTTTTTGTAAAATTATTGCTAAAGAGATTCCGGCACAGATTGTTCATGAAGATGAGTTTTGTATTGGATTCAATGATATTCATCCCAAAGCGCCTGTGCATCTTTTACTGGTACCAAAAAAACATATTCCCACCTTGTCTGATATTGATGATCATGAAGAACAGTTAGTTGGACATATGATAAAAATTGCTAAAGAAATCGCTCATAAAGAAAAATGTGAAGGATATAGATTGGTTTTCAATGTTAATGAAAAAGGCGGTCAGGAAGTTTTTCACTTGCATATGCATTTGATGGGGTGGAAATGAAATTTTGAATTTTAAATTTTGTGGTGAATGGAAAATGTAATTTTAAAAAGAGGATTATTTATATTAGCGATATTATTTTTGTTGATTATTTTAGTATTCTGGTATAAAAATAAAGATTTTAATGCCGTGGATAAATTCGCCAGATGTCTGACAGAGAATAATGTTGTTATGTATGGAGTTGATTATTGTCAGAGTTGTCAAAATCAAAAGCAAATGTTTGGTGATTCTTTTAAATATATCAAATACATTAATTGTGATTTTAACCGTGCTATTTGTCAAGATTTAGGAGTTAGTGTTTATCCTGTTTGGATGTTTGAAAACAAACCATTCCCAGGTGTTAAAAGCTTTCAGCAACTATCGGATTTAAGTGTTTGTAGTATTAAGGAATGATTGACTCACCTTACTTATCTTTGACAATGATCGCAAAAATGAGTGCCTCGGCCGGCAAATTTGACTTTTTTAATGAGATAATTTGGTCCGCAACGCTTGCAAGTTTGTCCTTGTCTTCGAAACACTTGTAAATAATCAGAGAAATTGCCATTTTGTATTTGACCATGGTTGAGAATTTTAAAGTGTTGGAAAGTCGTACCGCAATGTTTGATGGCTTTGGTGATAATTGTCTGGCAGACTTGGTATAGTTTTTTAATATTTACAGACGATAAGTCTGAGACTTTTCGCATTGGCTTAATGCTGGCTTCATAACATATTTCATCGGCATAAATATTACCTAGTCCGGCAATTTTACTCTGGTCAAGCAATAAAGATTTTAGACTGCGAGTGGAGTGGGTGAAAGCTTTTTGAAAATTTTCCAGAGTGAAATGTGGAAGGCCCGGTTCTATACCGTATTTGTTATAAGTGTTTTGCAAGGTTTCTTTGTCGATAATTTTGAGATAAGCAAATAAGCGTAAGTCGTTAAAAAATAATTTGCCGTTGTTTTGGAAAGTAAAAATCGCGCGAGTATGTTTATTAGGCAAATCATAATCTGCTGAACTTAAACTATGCCCGCCGCCTTCTAAAATATCTTGATGGCTATACATTAATTGTCCAGTCATTTTCAGATGAGCGCATAGATATAAACCTGAAGGTGATAGCGGAAAAGAAAGGAGTTTAGCTCTCCTGTTGATAGTCGTGAAGCTTTGCCCGATTAATTTGGTTTGGAAATTTTTTTCCCCGCGAATTATTTTATCATTTAAAATCTGCACTTTTGTAATTGGATTACCTACAACATAAGGAAGTAAGGTGAGCCGTACGGTTTCAACTTCTGGCATCTCAGGCATGGCAGGGTTTGAAGAAATAAAACTTTCTACAGTAATTTTATATCGCACTGCTTTAGAATTTCAATTGCAACTAGAAAATACACATAAAATGAGAATAAATATTTGAATTTCGCGGTTTAGTTTAGTAAGCTATTTTAGCTATTATTTTTTTTAAAATAATTTTTATGAAAAAGAAATTTATATTTTTGCTGGTAGTTATGATTGGTGTTTTATCTTTATCTAATTATGCCTTGGCTGATACAACCGAAGATACTGAATATCAAACTAATGTTGAAGATAGCGTTTCTAAATTTTCAGATGTAGCGAAAGATAAGTGGTATGCCGGTTATATTACTGAAGAATGGACAGGTGTTCGTTGTGCTTTGACGGGAAAATGCGCTTTTGATGGAAATAGTGAAGTGAATAAATTACAAGCGGCAAAATTAATTGGCGCAATTTTGAATAAAAGAGGAATTATTCAATTAAGTTCAAGTTTAGGTTGTGAGAGGAATTATAAAGATTTGCAGTCTGGACAATGGTATGGGCCTTATGTTTGTGCTTTAACATCTTTAGGAATTATTAATGGGGAAGGCAATACTGGAAATTTGGGAGTGAGCGCTTTGAATCGTATTACAGCGGTTAAGGTCATTTTGAATGCTTTGGGCGGAGAAGTTTTTTTATATGACTTGTATACAAAAATTTACGGACAATCTTGTAAAATGCCTGACTGGACTGATGCGCCAACTAGTGATGATTGGTATTACAAAACTGCTATGCTGGGAGCCTGCATGGGCTTTATTAGTGGCGTGCCACATGATGATGGAACATCTTCACTGGACGCTGACCAACCAGTGAATAGAGCTCAGTTTGCCAAAATGTTATTCAAGGCTAAGATTTTTAATACCGTTGCTTTTTATAATAGAGATTTAGGCAGTAGCGGAGATTATCATTATTTAATTGTGACTAGTTATTCTGCCAGCAGTGATGCTAATTATTTAAGTAATGGACTAGTTCTGGACGCTGTTGAAGTTACTCAGGCTACAGGTGAGGTCTCATACTTAACAGCAAAAAATTTAACTGCTTACATGCTGCATCATGATTTGAGATCCAATAGTAATAAAATATTGAGAAATAGTTTTGGTAAACCTGATTATGTGGCCAGAAAGAAAAATACCTATTTACTAACAGGCTCGCCTTCTTATTTAGTAATGGCAGTGCCAAGTGATGCAGTAAAGGTAAAGATTTATGATTATTCAGATGGATCTAAGTATAATGTTTACATTGCTGATAAGCCAGCTGATGTTTCCAGATGGAAGCAAATTGGTCAAAATTTTACAGGAGTCAACGTTTTGGATATTTCTGATTTTCAGTAATGAATATTAAGAAGAAATTGAGAATGAGGCAGACACAGAATAAAAGAGTAAATTTTTACTTTGCTTAAAAAATAATATATGCTAAACTAGCGAAGCTTTTAATAAAAATAATAATTTTAATCACATAATTATGAAACGCGATCAAAAGAAAAAAATTATTTCGTCTCATGGGAGACATACCAAAGATACTGGTTCCCCAGAGGTGCAAATTGCTATATTAAGCAATAGAATAGAATCTCTATCAGCACACATGAAGGATCATCCGAAAGATGAACATTCAAAACGAGGCTTGTTGGGCATAGTAAGCAAAAGGAGAAAACTTCTTAATTATATGAGAACTAAGAAAAAAGAGGCTTATGAAGTTTTAATTAATAAGTTAGGTATTAGAAAATAACTGAGGTTGGTATAGAAAGTTTTGTTGGTGATAATACTCCAAGTAGACAGGTTGTCTTTGAATCCATGATAGAGAATGTCAAAGATTGCTTGAAACTTGAGGTATTATTACATCTGAATCCTCTATGCCAATATATCGGTTCTAACACTTTTTCATTCCCACAACGGGATTTTATTACTTTAAATTTATTTTTATGGAATTTAAAACTGTATCTACTATTTTTGCAGATAGAGAATTAACTTTGGAAACTGGGAAATTAGCAACTTTGACTTCAGGCAGTATTTTGGCTAAGTTTGGCGATATTCATATTTTGGTGACAGTGGGAGTATCTGACAAAGCCCGCGAAGGAGTCGATTTTTTACCTTTATCAGTGGATTTTCAGGAAAAATTTTATGCTTCCGGTAAAATTAAAGGCAGTAGGTTTATTAAAAGAGAAGGCAGGCCTAGCGATGATTGTATCTTGACGTCTCGCCTGATTGATCGTCCAATCAGACCGATGTTTCCCAAAACTATGCGCAATGAAGTACAGGTGGTGGCTACCGTGCTTTCGACTGACCAATCTATGAATGCTGGTCCGATAGCCTTGATCGCAACTTCAGCGGCAATTTTATTGACGGGAGTGCCATTTGAAGCACCTGTGTCAGCGGTGAGAGTGGGGATGAAAAATGGCGAGTTTGTGTTAATGCCTACTTACGAACAAACTGATAATGGCGATTTGGATTTAGTGGTGGCTGGCACGGTTGATGCGATTACAATGGTGGAAGCGGCTTCCAAAGAAATTTCTGATGAGAAGATGTTAGAAGCTTTAGAATTCGCGCATAAACATATTAAGGATTTATGTAAATTACAGGAAGATTTGATTGCTCAATGCCATGTTCAGCCAATAACAATTGATGAGCAAGTTTTGGATGTGGCTTTGGTGGAAAAAGTTGGAGCGATGATTAGTCAGGAAATGATGAATGACCTTTATAACAAAAGTAAAAAGGAATTTTTGAAAAATTTAGAAACTTTAAACGAGCACATTATCCAAAATTTTACGGAAGCAATTGAAAAAAAGGAGGTTTTAGAAAATGACATTAAGGAAGCGGTCTATAAAAAATTAAAGATATACATGAGAGAGAAGATTTTAAAAGAGGAAGTTCGTTTGGATGGACGAGGAGTGAAAGATGTGAGGCCGATCAAAGTGGAAGTGGGATTGCTGCCAAAAACTCATGGATCAGCTTTGTTTAATCGAGGTGAAACGCAAATTTTGAGTGTTTTGACTTTGGGTGGACCGCAGGATGCTTTGGTGGAAGATAGTATGGATAATGACGTGGAAAGACATTTTTGGCATCACTATACGTTTTTACCATTTGCGACTGGCGAAGTGCGTCCATATAGAGGAGTGGGTCGGCGGGAAATTGGTCATGGTAAACTTGGCGAAAAAGCTTTGAAAGCAGTTTTGCCAGAAAAAGATAAATTTCCATACACGATTGCCTTGATGTCTGAGACGTTGGCTTGTAATGGCAGCAGTTCCATGGGCTCTATTTGCGGTTCAACTTTGGCTTTGATGGATGCAGGTGTGCCAATCAAAAAACCAGTGACTGCGATTGCCATGGGATTGATTATTAATGAAGAGATTGGCGAATATAAAATTTTAACGGATATTCAAGCTCAAGAGGATTTTTTGGGGGATATGGATTTTAAAGTAGCTGGAACTGACCAAGGCCTGACGGCTTTACAAATGGATATCAAAGTGAAAGGGTTGAAATTATCCTTATTGAAAGAAGCCTTACAACAGGCGAAAGAAGGTCGTGATTATATTTGGACAGAGATGAGCAAGGTGATTAGCGAACCTAGAAAAGAATTAAATAAGAACGCTCCTTTGATTGCTTCCATGCAATTAGAAAGTGATGATATTAGAGTGGTTATCGGTAAAGGTGGTGAAATGATTCAAAAAATTAGCAAGGAATGCAATGTGGAAATGCAGATTGACGACAATGGACTTTTGTCGATTACCGCGCCTGATCGAGAGAGTGGTAATAAAGCCGCTAATTGGGTCAAACAGTTGGTATACAAACCAAAAGCCGGAGATGTTTTTGACGGCAAAGTGACTCGTTTGATGGATTTCGGAGCGTTTGTGGAATTTTTGCCAGGCAAAGAAGGATTAGTGCACGTTTCAGAATTAGGTAAGGGATTTGTGAAGAGCGCGGCTGATGTTGTGAAAGTTGGCGACGCGATTAAAGTGAAATTGATCAAAATTGATGACCAAGGGCGATATAATTTGTCAGCCAAGGTGTAAAAATTGTTAGACGAGGTGGTTATAATTTCCGCAAAATTATTTGGCAACTACTAGTATTTGCTCCAGCTTGATATTGCATTTGTAGATTTACGATATCGTTTATTTGAAAGATTTTTTGTTGAGATTTGGGAATAAGAATGATGGCCTTGTTTAAAAAGTTGGTAAATTTGGGATCAGTGGTGATTTTAAAATTTTCGGTTAAAGTTAATTCACTAGTGATTACTACTATATTTGGCGATCCCGAGCGTAGGATTCCTAAATTTATATCAGCAGTAATAGTGTTTTTTTCGTAATTTAAAAAATCTATTTCCGCATATTTTATTTTTTGCGTTAGTGGTTCTTTTTGCCAAGGATCTTCTAAATGGAGAAATAATTCGATTTTTTGAGGTATTAAAAATCCATTTGTTTTGAGAAATTTTTTAATATGTTGCGTGATCTGCAGTTGCGGTTCAAAAAAAAGTCCGCCTGACAAAGTTTCAGAAAAAATAAGGTCAAAATCTTTAGCTTCCGGTAATTGTTCTGCATCTAACTTGGTTGCATCTAGATTGAAAACTTTAATTCGATTTGATAATTTTAAAGCTTGAATAAAAGTTTGTGATTTTTGACAGGAAAGGGGATTTATTTCCAAACAAATAATTTGGATATTGGGATTCAAAATAGCGGCAAAAATTGCCATAATTCCTGTGCCAGAACCAGCTTCCAGCATGTGTAAAATTTTGCTGGGTTTTTTGGCTTTAGTTCTTAAAAAAGATTTTAAGGCTTGTCCCAAAACCCAGGTGCGCTGAAAATCCAAGAAACAGGCTTCGGCATCAGTAGTTTTAAAATGTTGATCATTTTCATTAATAGCTTTTACGGACATGGTAACTCGCTGATAGTGGTCAAAAATATTTTGCAAAATTGCGCCATCAGCTTTTTCAGAATTAAGGAAAATTTCGATTAAGTTTGTAGGGGAATGATTCATTGGCAAGTCAATGAAATTATGAAATTTTTTTTTAAAATTATTTCCAAGATCTTAATTATCTTATATATTAATTTTGGCTTTGTCATAATTTTTAAATTTATTTTTTATGAACATTAATTTTCACGCCAAAAACATCACTTTAAATCCTGAACATGAGGAATATATTAGGCATAAATTGGAGCATTTAACTAGATTGTCAGCTCATTTACAGGATGATTCAGTACAATGTGATGTTCATATTGAAAAAGGCCATGACAAAAGTCACGGTTCTCATGTGGAGATGAAAGTATCAATCAGCGTTCCCAATAATCTTTTATACGCTGAAGTTTTTGATAGTTTGCAAGTTACAGAAGCTATTGATCTTTTGGTGGATAAGTTAAAGCACCAAATTGAGAAATATAAAACCAAACAATAGGTTTACTTGATAATTATTTGATCTCTTCTGACACCTACCCCGATGTATTTGATGCGACACTGCATTAATTCCTCGATCTTGAGAATATAGTTTTTGCAATTAACCGGTAATTCCTCAAAATTACGGCAAGCACTGATGTCAATATCCCAGCCGGGAAGTTCAAGATATTCGACTTCGCATTCTTTCAAAACTTGCAATGAAGCAGGCCAAGAGTTTAATTTTTCTCCTTTACGATAATAACTAACTGCTATTTTTAACGTTTTAAGTCCTGTTAAACAATCAATTTTTGTCAAATTAATAATATCATAATGGTTCACTGCCATAGAATATTTCAACATCACGGCATCAAGCCAACCGCATCTTCTTGGTCGTCCGGTGGTCGATCCATATTCACCGCCGACTTGTCTTAGATGTTCGCCAATTTCGTTTTCTTGTTCGGTTGGGAAAGGACCGGCTCCGACTCTAGTAGTATAAGCTTTGACAATGCCAATGACTTCTGTGTTTTTTTGCGGAGCGATACCTAAGCCAGTATATATTCCACCAATCGATGGATTCGATGAAGTTACATAAGGATATGTCCCATGATCAACGTCAAGCATAATTGCATTGGCCCCTTCAAGCAACAAAGTTTTACCTTCTTGAATTGAGGCATTTAGATAAAAAGTTGTGTCAATAATCATTTCTTTTAATGTTTTTGAATATTCTTTGTATTTATTTAGTTCTTTTTCTAAATCAAATTCTAAATCGCCATACATTTGAGAAAGAATTTTAACATTATTGCGGATTTTCTCTTCAAAAATTTCCCACTCCATTAAATCGCAAAATCTGATTCCTCGGCGAGAAATTTTATCTTCATAACAGGGACCGATGCCTCTTTTGGTAGTACCAACACTTAATTTTCCTTTCATTTCTTCCTGCTTGCCATCAATTACCTTGTGATAATCAAATAAAATATGAGCTCTGTCAGATATAAAAATTCTATTTTCTGTTTTAATATTTTTACTTTTTAAATTATTAATTTCCTCTAAAAGTGTTTCGATATGAATTACACATCCATTACCGATTACACACACTGTTTTATTATTCAAAATCCCTGATGGGATTAAATGAAATACATGTTTTTGATCTCCTATGTATACACTATGTCCAGCATTTGCTCCTCCAGCACTTCTTGTTATTATATCGAATTTTTCACTTAAAATATCTACAAGTTTACCTTTACCTTCATCACCCCATTGAGCACCGAGAATTATTGTTATTTGAGACAATGCAAAAATCCTAAATTAATAGAACAATTTAAATTTTATGTAATTTTTTAGATTTTGTAAAATTTTATTTTTTGTTGATATAAATTTTTATATTTTGCATAATAATTATAAAGTTTATTGTTTTTTTATGAAATTACCTTTCCAACATTTGTTAAAAGCCAGTCAATTTGACCCAAGCTTATTAAAAATTCTTTTTGATGAAGCGAGGGAGCTAGAGTTAAGAACTAAGAGCTTAGAGCTAAGAGTTAAGAATTCAGAACTAAGAATTGAAAATTTTGGCGATGGGAAGATTTTGGCAACAGTTTTTTGGGAACCTTCGACACGGACTAGATTTAGTTTTGAGACTGCAATGTTGAAATTAGGTGGAAAAGTAATTTCAAATTATTCAATGGAAACAAGTTCTTCAATTACTAAGGGAGAAACGTTATATGATACAGCAAAAACCATTTCAAGTTTTGCGGATATAATTGCCATGAGACATCCAAAAGAAGGGGCTGTAGCGGAATTTGCAAAAGGATCAAGCGTGCCAGTTATTAATGCTGGCGATGGTTCTGGAGATCACCCAACGCAAGCTTTGCTAGATATTTATACTATCTGGAAATGGAGAAATTATTCTGATTTTAAATCCGCTTTTGGGGAATTAACGATTGGCATGGTAGGTGATCTGAAAAATAGCCGTGTTGTACATTCACAAATTGAACTTTTGAAGTTTTTTGGATGTAAATTTATTTTAGTTGCACCAAATGCTTTGAAATTACCACAAAAATATAAAGATTTAATGAAAGAAAATCATTGTGAATTTAGCGAAACAGAAAATCTGGAAAAAGTGATAGGGGATTTTGATGTTTTGTCTGACACTAGAATTCAACAAGAAAGATTTGAGAGTGAGGAGGAATTTAAGAAATATAGAACTTTTTATCAAATAGACAAGAAAATGATGACAAAAGCTAAACAAGAAATGATTGTTATTGCACCCCTACCTAGATTTGGAGAGCTTTTGGAGGAAGTGGATTCAGATCCACGTGCTAAATATTTTGAACAAGTTAGAAATGGAGTTATAGTGAGGATGGCGTTAATTAAGGGGATGATTAAATAATATTTTATGAAAAAATTAATAATATTATTAGTTTTTGTTGTTTCAAGTTTATATAGTTGTTCAGAGACTAATTCGAATGTAGCCTCTCCAAATAATGATACAAATATTGAGGGGTTAAATACTGAAATGATGCCTGAAACTACAAACCCTAATAACAATTTAAATGTTGATGGAAATCTTGATCCAACAACTCCTTATACAAGTAATCCGGAATAATAATAGAATGAAAAAATATGGATCAAGCAGAAATTGGTTTAAAAAACAATAATTTATCGTTAGTCGTCATACCAGCACCCATCTTCATTGGTGTAAACTCCGGCTGGTATCCAGTAGAGGACTAACCTCGATAGTGTTGAACTTTATAATATCCAGAATTGGTTAAAATAAATAATATAAATTTTTCCAGTTAGGATTGTCTTTCTCAATTAAATTTATTTTCCATTCTCTTTTCCATTTTTTAATTTGTTTCTCTTTTTCAATTGCTGATATTGCAGTATCAAATTCTTCATACCATACTAATCTTGATATATTATATTTTGATGAAAAGCTTTTGTTAATTTGTTCTTTATGTTCAGTAATTCTCCTTTCTAAATTATTTGTCATTCCTACATATAAAGTACCATTACGTTTACTAGCAATAATATATATAAAATAAGTTTTATCCATAAATAATAAGTATGTTTACTGGATTCCAGTCTTCACTGGAATGACACACTAAAGGCAAAATATCCTACTTTTCTGGTCTTTTCATGAATTTTTAAAATTATTTATTCAAATTATTTTCCGCTTGATCCCTAAATAATTCTGAACGATAATTGATTTTATGTTTTTTTTGTATTAAAATTAATACAGTATTTCAGTAATTCATATTTTCAGTGTGATTGCAGTACAAATCTCAGAGCGTGGACAAATTACTATCCCTAAAGAAATTAGGGAGTCTTTCTCTGTAGATGCTTTTGACTGCAAGATAAATAATGGGGATATAATTTTAACGCCTCTTTTTACTAAACAACAATTTTTAAAAGAAATTAAAAAAAGAACTAAATCCAAATAAATATAAAAAATGCTTTTAATAAAAAATGTAAAAATCGTAAGTTGTGAGAAAATTTCTGAGGAACAGGATGTTTTGATTGAGGATGGGGAGGTTTTGAAAATTGGTAAGATTCCTGCCTCCGCAGGAATGACAGGAAAAAAAGCAGAAATGACAGTGATAAATGGGAATGGGGAATTTTTATTGCCAGGGATTATTGACTGTCATGTGCATTTCCGTACGCCTGGGCAGGAATATAAGGAGGATTTTGAAAGTGGTTCAAAAGCGGCATTGATGGGCGGTGTTACAACTGTTTTGGATATGCCAAATAATGTGCCACCTATTTTCACAAATGAACTTTTGGAGAAAAAAAGAGCAATAGTTTCAAAAATGTCTTTAGTTGATTTTGGATTGTATTTCGGTACAAATGGAGAGAATTTGGATGAAATAAAAAAAGTGAAAAATGTTGCTGGAGTGAAAGTTTATATGAATGTTACAACAGGAAATTTGTTAATTACTGATCCTGAAGTTTTGCAAAAATTATTTAAAGTTAAACAGAGATATGCTCTTCATGCTGAAGGTGAAACTTTTGATTTGGCTTTGAAATATTTATTAGAAAGCAGTAATGAATTTTATTTATGTCATGCAAGTTTGAAACGTGAAGTTGATAAAGTTCGAGATTTGAAAAAAAATGGAAATAAAAAAGTATTTATGGAAGCTTGTCCTCATCATTTATTTCTAAATAAAGAAGATCGTGAGAAACATGGCGGATATTGTTGTGTGAAGCCTGAACTCGCAAGTCTTGAAGATCAGAATGCACTTTGGGAAGGATTGAAAGATTATACGATTGATACTATTGCTACAGATCATGCCCCTCATACCAAAGCAGAAAAAGAATCTGAAAAACCTGCTTTTGGAGTTCCTGGAGTTGAATTTTCACTGCCTTTGATGTTAAATGAAGTTTCTAAGGGAAGATTAACTTTGCAAGATATAGTAAGATTGATGTCTTATAATCCTGCTAAAATTTTTGGCATAAAAAACAAAGGGGAAATAAAAGAAGGATTTGATGCGGATTTGGTTTTAGTTGATTTAAATTTAGAAAAAGAAATTAAAAATGGAAATGTTGTTTCAAAATGTGGCTGGACTCCGTATGCTGGTAGAATTTGTAAAGGCTGGCCAGTAATGACGATAAGGGGAGGGGAAGTGATGATGAGGGAAGGAAGGATTGTTGGGGAAGGGAAGGGGAAGGAGGTGGAGTTTGGGTAAAAATTCTAAATTCTTAATTTTGAATTTTGAATGAAGGACTTAAAATTTATAAAATAAATTTTTATTTTATAAAAATTAAAACCATAATTTAGAATTTAGAATTCAAAATTTATATAAATGCTAAACACCATTCAAGAAGCGGTTAATGATTTCGAATCAGGGAAAATGATTATTGTTGTCGATGATGAAGGTAGGGAAAATGAAGGTGATTTGGTGATGGCTGGGGAAAAAGTGACGAAAGAAGCAATTAATTTTATGGCAAAAGAGGCTAGAGGACTTATTTGTACTCCAGTTAGTCAGGATATTGCTGAAAAATTGAATTTGGATCCAATGGTAGCTAGGAATACTGATCGCAAAGAAACAAATTTTACTGTATCTATTGATTTAAAAAAAGGAATTACAACAGGGATTTCAGCTTCAGACAGAGCTAAAACAATAATGGCTTTGACTTCAGATAAAGTTAAAACAAATGATTTCTCACGACCTGGGCACGTTTTTCCATTGATTGCAAAAAATGGTGGAGTTTTAGTGCGTGCTGGACATACTGAAGCTTCTATTGATTTATGTAAATTAGCTTATTTGAAAGAAGTTGCTGTTATTTGTGAAATTGCAAAAGAAGATGGCGAGATGGCCAGAATGCCTGATCTTCGTAAATTTGCTGTGCAACATAAACTAAAAATTATTTCAATTGAGGATTTAATTAAACATAGGAGACAAAATGAAAAGTTAATTAAACGTGAAGTGGAAATACCTTTCCCAACAAAATTCGGAGAATTTAAGTTAATTGGATATTCGAATCAAGTTGACGATAAAGATCATTTAGTAATAGTCAAAGGAAAGGTCGCAGGCAAGAAAAATGTTTTGGTTAGAGTTCATAGCGAGTGTTTGACAGGTGAAACATTTGGATCAATGCGATGTGATTGCAAAGCTCAAATGGAGTATGCTTTGAAAATGATAGAGAAAGAAGGGCTTGGAGTTTTTTTATATATGAGACAAGAAGGCCGTGGTATTGGACTTTTGAACAAATTGCGGGCCTATGATTTACAAGATAAAGGTTATGACACGGTGGAAGCAAATGAAATATTAGGATTTAAAGCTGATCTTAGAAATTATGGAATTGGCGCCCAAATACTTGTTGATTTGGGTTTAAGCTCGATTAGGTTGATGACAAACAATCCCAAGAAAATAGTTGGGCTTGAGGGGTATGGATTGGAAATTACAGAAAGAGTTCCAATTGAAATCAAACCTCACGCTAAAACAGCAAAATATCTCAAAACAAAAAAAGATAAAATGGGACATTTGTTGAGGAAAGTTTAAATTTCATTTATTATATCAAATCCTTTGAAACTGCCAACTAAAGCTAGTCCTATTAAATTTGCTTTTACTAAGTTTTTTTCTCTTATTTTTTTTGCAGTTTCATTAAGAGTTGCACCTGATCCAACAGCATCATCAATAAGTAAAATATTTTTGTAAGATTTTTTATCATCAATAAATATTGTGGTCTCGACATTTTCAATTCTGTCTTCAAGCTTATTTAAAGTTTTTTGTGCAATTGGGATTTGATTCAAAATTTTTACAATATTAAATTTTGGTATTTTAAGTGTCAAAAGTTTTTCCAATTCTTTTTGAAATTGTATTTTTCTTGGTATTGTGGGTGGAATAAAGGCTATAGCATCAATATGTTTTTCTTTTATTAAATTTGATATTTTTTCTTTTATAAGTTGATAAATTTTATAAATTAAAGCTTTATTTTGACTTTGTTTAGCATAAAGCACGAGATTTCCAAGTTTAGTTTTGCCAAACCTTTCAATACTATAAAAATCAAGATAATAGATTTCATCCAAATAAATATTTTTAAAAGTTTTTTTAAGCTTAGACATGCCATCAATTAATCCATTGTTTTTAAATTTATCATATTTTTTTAATGTATTTAAGTATTCATCAGCAGTTTTATTTATATTTAAATTGTTTTTATTGCAAAAATATCCAAAACCTTGCGTCCCTTCCAAAAGTTCACCTTCAGGACTTATTATAAGATAGGTCTCATCAATTTTTTTTGGTAAATTAATATTTGGTGGTTTTAATTTAGTTTTTGCGATTTGATAAAAAACCTTAGGTGGAGTTCCTGATTTCGTAATTAAATTTTTTGAATATAAATTCTTAAGTTGCTTGAATGTAGCTTGTGGACTTATTTGTAGATACTGAATAATATCATTTGCTTTAATTGGTCCTTGCTTTGTCAAATAATCAAGAATTTTATTGGCTGTATTGGTTTTCATGATTAAATGTAAAATTGATAGTTGATAGTTTAGTGTCAACTATCAACTATAATTAGTATAGCAAATAATATTTAAAAAATAAATCGAAAAACAGCAAAATACCTTAAAACAAAAAAAGATAAAATGGGGCATTTGCTGGGGGAAGTGTGATGGAGAGGGCGAATATGGAATATAGAATGTGGAATTAAAAATTAAAAATAAAAATATGGACTATTTTGAAAAATATATTTAAAATATTTTTGTTATTTTTTAAATTTATAAAAATATGAGTATAGATAATCCTAAGGAAGAAACAAGGCGAAAGATGTCATTAGAACAAGCAGAATCTTTTGTAAAAGAAAATGCATTTTTAGTAGAAGATCCTTCTAAATCTGAAAATGTAAAAAGTGGATGTGTAGATGGAAGAGATATTATAGAAAATAATGAACCAACATCAATGCAAGGAGGCAGTGCTGGTTTGTTAATGGCAGGAATTGCAATTTTAAGAAGTTTTGGCGTAGAACCTACAGAGAAATTGATAGATGATGTTATTGAGGTTGAAGGAGGAATACAAAATTTAGGGTTACATGGAGACGATCATCATAATGAAGAAGGAAAAGAATATGAAGGATGTGGCTTTTGTGCTAATTGTATTAAATCTGTACAGGCATTTAATTTAACAGAGAAAGATATACTTTTAATTTTGAAATTATTTGAAAGAGCAAAAGCAAATGGAGTAAATATAAAAAAACTTACAGGAGGTCATGCAGAGCAAGCTGTATTTGTTGTTGAAGCAGAGATGGCAGGATTAAGACATATATCTCCAGATGCCGAGCAGGTTTTCGTATATCAAAAAACTTTTGCGGAAAGAAAATTAACTCAATTAGCAAAAATTCTTTATACTGAAAATTGTCAGAAATTAGGAGTCACACAAGAAGCATTTATTGCAAAATTAATTGAGATTGCTTCTCAACAATTAAATGAAATAGTTAATAGACTTGCGAAAGGAAAATCTATTTATAAGGCAAAATTATTTTGTGATGATGAAGGTCAATTGCAATTTGAAATTTCATTGTCAGGAGAAGTACCTGGAGAATCAAATTAAACTTAGTTTTTTGCTAAACTGACTAAATTTCTATAAAATTTCTGAGCTTAAGATTTTTTAATAAATTCCATGCTTAACAAAGAAATTCATGAGGAGTTTATGAGTCAGGTTATTGCTCTTGCGAAACAAGGGACTGGTTTTGTGAGTCCGAATCCGATGGTTGGGGCTTTGATTGTAAAAAATGATAAGGGAAGAATGAAAATTATTGGCAGGGGTTTTCATAGAAAATTTGGAGATCAGCATGCAGAGGTTGAAGCATTGAAAAATTGTATTGAAGATCCGAAGGGAGCAATATTGTATGTAAATTTGGAACCATGTTGCCATAGTGGCAAGACTGGGCCTTGTACGAAAGAAATAATTAAATCAGGAATATCCGAGGTTTTTATTGGCATGAAAGATCCGAATCCTTTGGTCTCTGGAAAGGGGATTTCGGAGCTTGAAAAGGCAAATATTAGAGTCCATTGCGGAATTTTGGAAAAACAATGTTTGAAATTAAATGAAATTTTTGTTAAATGGATTAGCTATAAAAAACCTTTTGTAACTATCAAAACTGCATCTACTTTGGATGGTAAAATTTCTTTAGAAAAAAATAAAAAAACTATTTTAGGTAATGAAAAATCATGGCAAAAAGTTTATGAATTACGAAATCTTTATGATGCGATTTTAATTGGAATTGATACAGTTTTAATTGATAATCCTAGACTTACTTGCCGATTGAATAAAAAAAATGTTCGAAACCCTATAAAAATAATTTTGGATAGTAATTTGCGGGTAAATTTGGATGCAAATATTTTTAAAGAGGAGGGGCAAACGATAATTTGTTGTGGTCAGTGGTCAGTGGTCAGTGATCAGTGGGGGAAAAGGAAAGAACTGGAGAAAATGAAAAATGTAAAAATTTGGGAATTGAATGAAGAGAAAGAAGGTTTTTTAGATTTAAATGGTTTAATTTGTAAATGCAGTGAAGAAAATATAAGCAGTGTTTTGGTTGAAGGTGGGGGGACAATTAATAGCGCATTTTTAAATGCAGGATTAGTTGATAAAATAAATATTATTTATAGCCCAAAAATATCAGGTAAAATTGACGCACCAAATCTTTTTGCAAATGAAATTTTAGCTGATTTTAAATTTAAAGATATTTCTATAACGAAAGTCGATGATGATTTGTGGTGGGAAGGGTATATAAAATTCTAAATTCTAAATTCTAAATTTTGAATTTTGAATTAGGGAAACATTTATTTAATAGAGTGTATATTTCAGGGATTTTTAAAAGTATTGCAAATATGATGTAAAGAATTATTCCAAGTGAAATTGGGATGGCGAGATTTGTGATTTTTAAAATTAAGCCGGTGAAATTTAAATGTAGTTGATTAATAATAAGTGGTGAAATTTTGTAAACAAAAACTCCCATTAAAGATGATGAGATTATAATTTTTATTGTGTTTTTGAATGGAAAGAAATTTTGAAGATTTAGTTTGAATTTCAAAGCTATTGCAAGAATAATTGAATTAAAAATTCCTGTTAAACTTATTGCTAAAGCAATTCCTTTTACATCAAGATTTAAAATTTTTGTAGTTATGAATACTGCTATGATGTTAATTAATATTGCAAAAATTGCCGTATAAAGAGGCGTCTTGGTGTCATGGTAACTATAAAAAATTCTTGCTAAGATTGGAGTTATTGATTGAAAGGCTAAGCCTATTAACAGAAAACTCAAAGTATCACCTGTTAATATTATATCGTTTTGTGTGAATTTTCCTCCTCCAAAGATTAAATTGATTACATCGTATTTTATAATATAAAGACCGATTGCAGACGGAATTACAAAGAAAAGAATGTTGGAAATAGATTGTTTCAAAACATAAGAAACTTTTTCATGATCTTTGTTGGCCGCCATTTCTGAAAATGTTGAAAATGATGCGATGGCAACAGCAATGCCAAAAAGACCGAGTGGTAAGCTTTGAATATTTACTGCATATGGAAGCACTGTTGTTGCTGAATATGATAAGGTTGTTGCGAAGTTTGAATTGATAATAAGAGTTAATTGATCCACTGAAAGTCCAATTATTCTTGGGATCATTAATTTAAAAAATCGTTTCATTTCATAGTTTTTTAAATTAATAGAAAATTTATATTTAAATCCAAGTTTAATTGTTTGTGGGATTTGTATAAGCATGTGAAGAAAAGCTCCGATACATACTGAAATTGCAAGACCATAAATTCCATAATTTTTTGCGAAAAATAATGTGCCTATAATAATAGAAAGATTGTAAAAAATTGGCGCAAGAGCTGGATAGAGAAAGATTTTGTAAGTGTTTTGTATGCCCTGAAATATACTGCTTATACCAAAAAATATTGGAGATAAAAGCATAATTCTTGTTAGTTTTATCATCAGATCTAACCTTTCACCTGTGAATCCAGCGGCAAATATTTTTGTTAAATATGGAGTGAAAATAAAAATTATTATTTCACAAATTAATAAAAATAAAATTAAAGTATTTGTTATGTTTGTAGCAAAATCACATGCTTTTTTGTCATCTTTTTTTGTTATTAATTCAGTGAATATTGGAATGAAAGCTGTTGATATTGCTCCATATATTAACACTGTATAGAGAAAATCAGGGATACGAAAAGCAGTTAAATAAACGCCAATATCATGAATGCCGGTAGAAGTAGTGCCAAACATGATACCGAATAAATGGTCTCGATATACACCAAGCAGTCTGCTTATTAAGGAAGACAGTCCAAGTAAAATGGCACCGGCAATGATTTGTTTGGAAGACAAGGGGGAGATTAGTTTAAATGCTTAACAGTTATTGTCGTTATTTATAATAATTCTTCTTTCCCATCTTCTTTTAGTTTTTCTACAATTTTTTTTACGTTTTGATCTTTGTCTCTTTTGGTGATTAGGATCGCTCTATCAGTCACCACTATCACCATGTTGTTTAAATTGGCAGTGGCGACGAGTTTGTCAGTGTAATTGTAAATAAGGGAATTTTTTGTAGCTAAATTTAAAGATTGGCCTTTGATGATATTTTTGTCGATTTGGTCTTGCGCCAGTTCGTTATAGATAGAATCCCATGTGCCAATGTCACTCCATCCAAGATTTGCTGGAATAATGCGAACTTTTGATGGATTTACTTTTTCCATTATTGCGTAATCAATTGAGATCTTTTGGCATTTTTCATAATTCTTTTTAATTTCTTGAGTATTTTTTTTATTCAATGCTTTTATTGATTTATTAAGGTTTCCAACTGTTTCTGGTAAATATTTTTTATATTGTTCTAAAATGTCTGCAATTTTCCACACATAATAACCTGTATTCCACAGATATTGATAGCTTCCCAAGTATTTTTCAGCGGTTTGAAGATCAGGTTTCTCTTTAAATGCAAGGAATTCATAAACTTCATGGCCATTAACACTTTCAAGCATTTTTCCTATTTTCACATAACCAAGATTAGTATTTGGGAATCTGGCTTTTACTTCAATGATATTCAAAGTGTTTTCTTTTTTTGCAATTTTTTCAGCTATTTTTAATTTTTCAACAAATTCATGTTTGTCCTTGATTAAATGGTCAGCATAAATAATTGCCACAACTTCATCTGGGAATTTTTGTTGTAGAAAGAGCAGGCTATAGCAAATACAAGTAGCGGTATCTCTCATGGCTGGTTCGATAATGATATTGCCAGCAGGAATGGTTTTTGCTTGAAGTCTTATTTCATCTTCATAATCTTGATTCGTAGCAATAAATATTTGATTCGATTTCAGAAAATCTAATCTATCAATTGTTTCTTCCAGTAAAGTTTTGTCACTAACCAGTGATTGTAATTGTTTGGGGTGTTTTTGCCGCGAGAGAGGCCATAGCCTTGTCCCAGATCCGCCGGCAAGAATTAAGGCAAGCATTTTAAGAAAGAAAAAAGTGTTTAACGGGGGAAGTATATAAGAAAAAAGAAAAAAGTGGAAAAGAAAAAAATATTCCACATAATATATTTGCCTTTTTAGCAAAAACATGTATAATTGCCATGTAATTAATGGGCTATTTATAAATTAAATTATTTTTATGGTTTCACTAACTAGACAAGGAAATAATTCAATTCAGAAGATTCTACCTTTAACTTCACAAGATGCCGATAGTAATGTTGATGGTGGTAGTTTAGTGTCTCTTGAAGATAGAGTTCCTCAATTAAGCGTTCTATTGGATAGATTAGGTTTGCAATTACAAGCGCATCAGCATCCCGAAGATCGTATAAAGGATATTGCCATAACTCGAGGTACTTTGATGTTAAGTATTGCGGATATGCAGTTGGAAGATGCTGTAAGAGCGGTTATTGATTTTTTAACTACAGTTCAAAATAAACCTTCTGTAGTTGCTTTTTTACAGGATCCTCACAAACTTCAAAAAGTCGATTTACTTGATTTAACTAATCCAGCTTGTGTAATTGCTTTGATGTATGATGGGTCAGGAACTAACTTAAATGATCGAGCAAGACGGTCTGTACTTGAAATGTTGGTTGGTGAAAAATCTTTACATGAAGAAAGTTCAGTACAAACTCTTATTGATAATTTTGCTAGATTAGCTCAGGATGACCAAAAATATAAACAATTATTTGTAGCTTTTTGTCGTGAATTATTAGGTTTTGCTTTGGAATTAGAAGATAATGAACTTGTTTCAAATGAGGCGGAATCAGGCAGGTATTGTAATTATGAGATTGCAGATCAAGATGGTAGTGCCGGAGATTTAGAGCTTGATCAGGTTTTTACTGGTATAGGTGATTCTACCAGAGGGATTTTGGATGCTATTAAAACAATTGATCTGAGCTTTTATAGAGATTTAGTAAGTGAGATCAAAACTCAACTTAGATACCCTCCACGACAAAGAAGGCTTACAAAAAGAGAAGAAAAACAATCAGCTTGTGGCTCTTTAACAACATTGAAAAGACCGACAATAGAAATTAGTAGTACACAAGCATTTGAAGACGCTCTTAGAGCACTTTTCCCTGAAATAAATTTGGCTAGAGCAAGAAAGCAAGTGATTAAACTTCTTGAGGGTGATAGAGAGGGTAAAAAAGGGCCACCACAATTATTACCTGGGGACAACGATAATGTCCCTCCAACAGAAGTGACACCACCAGAAAATCTTGTAGATTTATCTAAGATGACCTTCTAATAAGCAAAATATTTTTATGGCAAAAAATAGCCCTGATTCTGAGGTAGATGATTTTGAATGTGAATATGAAGAAAAAAGTCTTACATACCAATGTGGTGAGCAATTTTTAAACAGGTTATTTGTTGCTAATCAGGTTTTTTTTGAGCATTTCAATCAAATAGCGTCAAAAGTTTTTTATGAGGAATATTTGCCTGGTAATAATCTTTTGCAAAAAAAAGAATATCTAGACAGAAGTTCTGCAGAATTAAGACATTTATTTTTTAAACATTTAAGACATCTTTTAGGATATTTTTTAATTAGTATCACCAATGTCCAAGCCAAAGGTACTATAAATACTGATGAATGGTACAGTTTTCAGATAGAAAATCTAATGACTAAAAATGATAAAGATTTGGAGAAATTTGTTAAATCTATGTTTAAATTAGGAATTAATGAATTAAAGACGGTTACAGATTCAAGAATTGCTTTGACTTATGTTTTAAAACAAAAAGGCGTTAAGGATCCATCAAGAGATATTGGTCGTACACCTTTAACACTTCAAGGTTTTCATAGATTAGGAAGAACTAGCTTGGCAGGTTTACTTCCCGAAGTTATGTCATCATCATTTATTGCAGATCAAGGAATTTTGGATACAAGATCTCCATTTGAAACTGCTTTATTAGCACGTCAGACCTTGATGAAACAAGGAAGATCCCAATTTGGTACTTACCTTATAATGAGAAGACTTTCTCCGGCACTAACTGCCATAGGTAAATTATATGATCATTTATATACACCAGAGTTGCTTTCTAGATTCCCTAATAATAGGAAAGTTCAAGAGGCTGTTGATTTTGTTCCTGAAGATGAGAGTAAAGATAAACTTTTTTATTACATATCAATGGCCGAATATCCACAGCCAAAAAAATTGGCACAATTATGTCTGGAGTTGATTTTATCAAGTCATTCCCAATATCAATTTACAGCTGAGGGAGGGACTGGAGAAAAAAGAAAAGCTTTTGCCCCTATTTCTTTGGAAGGATTTCTTGCCTATATTGGTGAATATATGCCACAAATGGCTTCTTTTCAGGATTTAGATATGAAATTATCATTCACTGAAATATCCACTGATAACCAAGCTTTTCGTGTTGCCATAAAATGGATTGAAGAAAATACACCTAGAGAATCTCCTTTATATAGGCTGGGTAGTGATATAAATAATAGTGGATTTAAACCGAGCAAAATGTTTTTTGAACCAACAGGTGATCATAATTATAGACTTTATCTTATGTTTTCAGTTTTAGGTTACAAAGAAGGTGAAAAAAATATTCTTGTCACCTTGGAGGTAGAAAGAAGTAATGAGGATATCCAATCAATCAGAGCTAATGTATCTTATAGTGTTACGAATCCATATAATTATAGTAGTGTATATTTGCCTCAAGCCGAATACATGATATCTAAAACAGAATCTGGCGTCCAAGTTATTCAGGATCATGCCTCTCCAGCTTATAATACTTTACATAAGGCCTTTACAACAAGATTAAGATTATCTGAAGCTTGGCAGGCATATGCTACGGAACATCAGATAACTGAACTGGAACAAGATTTGATGATAGAATATGCTATATGTGCTTTTATGGATGTTAGATCTGCATTTGATGAAGAAGGCAGACTCCCGGGATCAGTTTTTTCTTCGATTCTTAATACGTTTACGTTTTCTGATTTTTATGATGATGGTATTGAATTATTAAACAGGCGTCATGCTCCCCAACATACAAAAGAAAGAGCTACAGCTCAATTAAAAATTGCCGCTCATGTTAATAATAAATTGTCAAGACCAGTGAGTCCTGGAGTCAGAAAGGCTGTGTGTGGTGAAAAATGGGGAAAATATATTCCATCGAAAAATAGTAGTTTTACAAAATTACCAATATCGTATATTGATGTTATTAATGCTATGAATGGAGAAACTAATTTGTTTAGTATTTTACATTATATATTTGATACAGCTTCTGCAGAAAATGTTAATCAGGAAATCTCTAGCTTAGCGGGAGCTGATATCGATCAATTAAACGGAATTTTATATACAGAATATGCCATGCGTTTATTATCTTCTTTTAGTAAAAATAGTTCTTGCCAAGATATTTTAGATAATTTGAAGAATTTAGGACTTGTAGAACTGCAGGGTCTTTTATGTGATGAAAGTTTTGGAGCGACAAGAACGCATTTCTGTAATACTTTGGCTATTGTTCTGCGAAGAAAATTAACATATTTTCAGGTATCTTTAGCTTCACGTACTCAGTTAGAAAGAAAATTATTAGAATTTGAAGAGGGGCTTGAATCAGTGAAAAAGCAGGAATTTATTGAAGCCAGGCAAGCAGTAAAGGCTCAACCTAGTCGCAGTGAATTAGATGAATTATTAAAAAGCACTAGATTCCCTGATTTAATAACAGATTTTTCAGAGTTTGCTCTAAAAAGACATATATTAAGTCTAAAAAGAGATGAACAAGAACAACAAGATAGAGAATTGAAAAAAAATAAATTTAAGGCGTTATTACCACCTGATTTAGCTGAAATGTGGATAAGAGAAAGAGCTTCTCTTTTTACTGGATTTTATAATTTTATTACACTTTGGCATTTGGCAAAAGTTTTTAGTGTAAATTTACCTGAAACTGATTTTGGGCAATTTCAAAGAGATGTATTGGAATTTGTTGCAAATAATGGTGGTAATAAATTTAATAAATTGAGGACTGCAATTAATAATAAACCAGCAGAAGTTGCTGCCATGATTACTGATGCTTCACCATTAGCAAAAAGAAATAGCGATAAGATTCCACATTTAACGCCCAGTTTTTTAAATCAATGGTTAGAGAAATTAACTTTAGTTAAACATATTAAATTATTATATGCTATTGATAGAGAAGTTGATGATGCCAATTTTGCAGATATAGAAGCAATTTATAGGGAATCCCCTGACTTAATGAATGAATTTACCGATCGTTTATTTACTACCACTGGTGGTGTAGCAAATTATTTGTGTAATTTAGTGGAAAGCGGTGTGATGTATAAATCAACAATTATAAGAAAATTTTGGTTTGCTGAAATAAAGAAAAGAATTGTGACTTGTATAGAAAATGGTTCAGCCAGATATAATACAGCAGGTGTTATAGATATATTAATTGCCTTAGGTATTCCAAATATTCTTTTAAGAGATAGATTAAATATAGAATGTCAAATAAGTGAGCAACAAAGGCAGGTTTCAGAATTATTTTTGGCGGAATTTCCAAATTTAGGAAATCAATTATTAACTCAGATACAAACAGAAGCTTCTAAAAAGGCTGAAACAGAAATGCGTTATAAAATATCAGAATTTTTTCAAAGTCACAGTTTTTTTTAAGATTATTTACCTGTTTGTTAAAAATAAATTTTTAATTATCTGTTGTTAATATTTACAATTATTGTTAAAATTCAGTTCGCAAAAGACCATAATCATCGCGGGGTAGAGCAGTGGCAGCTCGTCGGGCTCATAACCCGGAGGTCGGAGGTTCGAATCCTTCCCCCGCAACCAATCTTCGCTTATTAAGCTTCGATTGGCACGCCAGGAAATTTATTGTTAATAATTTAATTTCATATATTTTTCTTGATTGTTTAATTCTATATATTTAGAATGTTTTTTGAAGTTTTAAAGCAATTAAAATTCTAAATTCAAAATTTAATTTTTTTTTATGCACCGAACACATACTTGTACTGAAATTTCTGAAACAATGATTGGATCAGAAGTTACTTTGGCTGGATGGGTTCATAGGAGAAGGGATCATGGTGAATTAATTTTTATAGACTTAAGAGACAGATATGGGCTTAGCCAAATAGTTTTTGCCCCTCAATATAAGGAGGCTTTGGATTTAGCATCACAAGTCAGGACTGAATATGTTTTGCAGGTGACAGGTATTGTGAGGGCAAGACCGGAGGGCATGGAAAACAAGAATCTATCAACAGGCAAGGTTGAACTTTTGATTAAAGGATGTAAGATTTTATCTAAATCATTAACTCCCCCTTTTGAAATAGATCAGGATAAGGCTTTAAATGAAGAATTAAGGCTAAAATATCGATATTTGGATTTAAGAAGAGAAAGGATGAAAAACAATTTGGTTATGAGACATAAAATTGTGAAATTTATACGTGATTTTATGGATAAAGAGGATTTTGTTGAGGTGGAAACTCCTATTCTTATAAAAGGAACGCCAGAAGGATCTCGTGAATATTTGGTACCTTCCAGACTTTATGCTGGAAAATTTTATGTTTTACCACAATCTCCCCAACAGTTGAAACAGCTTTTGATGGTTTCAGGGATGGATAAATATTTTCAGATTGCCAGATGTTTCCGTGATGAGGACCAAAGAGGGGATAGACAGCCTGAATTTACCCAGCTTGATATAGAAATGTCATTTGTGGAGCAGGAAGATTTGATTGAACTTAATTCAAGACTGATGCTTGAAATTTTGGATAAATTTGCGTCTGACAGAAAAATTTTAGATAAATCTATTCCAAGACTTACCTGGAAGGAAGCCATGGATAAATATGGAGTTGATAAACCTGATTTACGTTTTGACGTGCAGATTGTTGATTTAACAGAAGAGTTAAAAAATGCCGAATTTTCAGTGTTTAAAAATGCAGTTAAAGATGGTGGCGTAGTCAGAGCTTTGAAAGTGGATGGTGGTGCGAAATTTACAAGAAAAGAAATAGATGAATTTACAGAAGTGGCCAAAGTTTATGAAGCAAAAGGTTTGGCCTATATTATATATGATATAAACGGTGAAGTCAGATCGCCAATTTTGAAATTTTTAAATGAAAAAGAACAAAATGATATTAAAGTTAAAACTGGAGCAAGGCCTGGTGATATAATATTTTTTGGAGCTGATAGTTTTGAAGTTGTTTGTGCAAGTTTAGGGCATGTTAGACTTGCTTGCGCAGAAAAATTAGGACTTATGGATGACAATGTTTTTGCACTTTGCTGGGTAACGGATTTCCCTATGTTTGAATGGAAAAAAGAAGAGAATAAATATGTTGCCACTCATCATCCTTTTACCAGTCCTAATTTGGCTCATTTGGATTTTTTGAAAAAAGGTGAATATGGCAAAGTTTTATCAATTGCCTATGATTTAGTTTTGAATGGCAATGAGATTGGAGGGGGAAGTATTCGTATCCATGACAGCGAGGTTCAAAGCACAGTTTTCAAAGCTTTAAGTATAACTGACGATGAGGCTAAACATAGATTTGGACACATGCTTGAAGCTTTTCAATATGGTCCGCCACCACACGGAGGGATTGCCTGGGGGATTGATAGATTGATAATGATTTTGCAAAAAGAACCAAATATTAGAGAAGTTATTGCTTTCCCAAAAGATTCCAAAGCAAAAGATTTAATGACTGGCGCTCCAAGTACGATTCCAGATGTGCAAGTGAAGGAAGCGAATGTGAAGTGTGTGCTTGACACGTTAAAACAATAAAATACACTTATGTCAAAAATTATTTGGACAGAAACAGATGAAGCTCCAGCTTTAGCCAGCTGTTCCTTACTTCCCATTATTCAAGCCTTTACCAAACAGGCCGCTGTGGAAGTTGAAACGCGTGATATTTCTTTAGCCGGAAGAATCCTAGCTTTATTTTCGGATACTCTTCCAAATGAACAAAAAGTAGGGAACCACCTAATCGAACTTGGTGCCTTAGCTAAAAAACCAGAAGCCAATATCATTAAATTGCCAAACATTTCCGCTTCCATTCCCCAACTCAAGGAAGCCATTGCCGAATTGCAAATCAAAGGCTATAACATCCCAAATTATCCAGACAACACGCAAACCGATGAAGAGAAAGAATTAGCCAAAATCTACAAAACTGTTTTGGGATCAGCGGTGAACCCGGTTTTAAGAGAAGGCAATTCTGATCGAAGGATCCCAGATTCAGTAAAAAATTATGCCAAAAAATTTCCGCATAGCATGGGTAAATGGGAGGCGAATTCACAAACGCATGTGGCCACCATGTCTGATAATGATTTCAGGCATAACGAAAAATCAGTTACCATGGCGCAGTCGACTACTGTCAGAATTATCTTCATAGCCAAAAATGGAGAGGAGACCACCCTAATGAACGCTTTATCTCTAGAAAAAGGAGAAATCATGGATGCAACTTTCTTAAGTAAAAAAGCTTTAGTGCGATTCATGGAAGAACAAATGCAAGATGCCAAAAATAAGGGGATATTATTCTCTATCCATCTGAAAGCAACTATGATGAAGGTTTCCGATCCCATTATTTTCGGACACGCGGTCAAAGTTTTTTTCAAAGATTTAATCACCAAGCATGCTGATACTTTTCAAAAATTAAACGTAAATTTCAATAGTGGACTTGGCGATCTTTATGATAAAATGTCATCCCTGCCTCTTGCAAAAAAAACTGAAATTGAGGCTGACATTCAAGCTGTTTACGAATCCAGACCGATGTTGGCTATGGTTGATTCGTTCAAAGGAATTACCAATCTGCATGTTCCAAGCGATGTAATCATTGACGCCTCTATGCCTGCTGCTATCAAGGTGGGCGGTAAAATGTGGGACAAGAATAACGAAGCTCGTGATGTTAAACTGACTATTCCAGACAGCACTTATGCGCCGTTATATGATGAAACCATCAAAAATTGTCTTACCAATGGAGCGCTTGATCCAACCAAAATCGGCACTGTACCTAATATCGGATTAATGGCTCAAGCGGCAGAAGAATATGGATCACATAACACTACTTTTGAAATCCCTAGTGACGGCACTGTCAAAATAATTGATGCCAATGATAATATAATTATTCAGCATGAAGTTGAAATCGGTGATATTTGGAGGGTGGTTCGAGTCAAAGATGCTCCAGTTAAGGATTGGGTTAAATTAGCGGTAGCCCGCGCCAAAGCCACTAAATGGAAAACGATTTTTTGGCTGGATTTTGACAGAGCTCATCATATCGAATTAAGAAAAAAAGTTGATGCGTATTTGAAAGACTACGATCTAAATGGACTCGATATTGAAATTATGTCTGTCAAAGAAGCCGCCAAAACCTCTGTCGAGAGAATGCGCGCTGGGCAAAACACCATTTCTGTCACTGGCAACGTACTTAGAGATTACAATACTGACTTATATCCAATCATGGAAGTTGGCACTTCCGCCAAGATGCTTTCTATCGTACCATTAATGGCTGGTGGCGGCTTATATGAAACTGGCGCCGGCGGATCTGCGCCAAAACATGTCAAACAACTTATCCAAGAAAATTATTTACGTTGGGATTCGCTTGGAGAATTTTTGGCTTTGACGCCATCTTTGGAGAAAATTGCGGAAACTGATAACAACAACAAAGCTAAAATCCTAGCCAAGACTCTTGATCAAGCCACTGGCAAATTATTAGAAAACAACAAATCTCCGCAAAGAAAATTAGGAACGATTGATAACCGAGGCAGTCACTTCTATTTGGCGATGTATTGGGCGGAAGCCTTATCCAAGCAAACTGATGATCAAGATTTCTCTGCCAAATTTGATTCAATTTATCAAAATCTAGCCAGCCATGAAAATAAAATTATGGCAGAACTCAATAGTGTTCAAGGCAAACCAGCTGACCTTGGCGGTTACTACAAGCCAGATACCAAAAAAATGTCAGCCGTAATGCGCCCCAGCCTGACTTTTAATAGTGTTATTGATAACATGTAAAAGTACTCTGATCTTTTCATTAAAATCATTATCAGTTGCTATAAAGTTTTTAAGCTAAAAACCAGCTTTTACCTGAGTCCTGTTTTTTTTCACCTCACTTCGAAGGTGTTTTTGTTCTAAAATTTTTTCCTTGGCTCTTTTGGAACGTTTCTGTTTTTGTTTTTTTAATTTATAGTTTTTTTTGGCTTTTTCGGATTCTTTGCCTTTTTTCAAAAACTCAATTTTATCTATCAAAAGTTTGTAAGCCTGAATCCGATTTTTCCCCCGCTCACGAAAAGCCTGGCATTTAATTTCAATACCTGTTGGTAAATGTTTTAAATACACTGTAGACGAGGTCTTGTTTATTTTTTGCCCGCCATGACCGCTACCATGAATAAATTGTTCAATAATATCATTATTTTGGATATACAATTCCTGCGCTTTCTCTATATATTTTGCCGATAATTCAATCGGAAATAAATTCATAATCATGAAATGTTCAAGGCTAAAGATTCCCTTTCAATCCCACCTCCTCTGCCGAGGCTTTTAAGGCATTGATAGTTTCACTGAATTTGGCATGTGACAAAAGTTAAAGGAATAAAACATCGTCTTCCGGATGCCTATATAATTTTTCTTTCAAACGTTTTTGATCAAACACATGTCCCATAATCCCGATTGATCTTCCCAAGACGAAAAGTCCGTTCAGAATTTCCGCATTCAAAACATCTTGCGTCTCTTGCTTGCTAAAATCAAAACTGTCCATAAAATCCAAGAAACACATGGCAATACAACCGTCTACGTTTAAAATTAAATTAGCTTTTTTCTGAGTGGTAATGTCCGCTACTGATAAAGCATAATTTAAATATTTATTGGATTTAAAATTGGCAAAAGCATATTTTTTCAAAGTCTCAACTCGTTTATCTGGATTGTGAATACTCTTAATTCTGTGCCCAATGCCTGGGATATTAAGGCCTTTTTTTTTCATTTCAGAAACAAAAATTCTTGGTTCCATCTTTTGATCTAGCGCTTCCTTGAAATATTTGGCGCTGTCAGCAATTGCTCCGCCGAATCTTGGACCGATTGTCAAAATTCCTGAAGCCAAACAAGACATTAAATCTTTGCCAGCTCTAGCAGCCACAATAGCATTATGGGCTCCGCTCACTTCCGGTCCGTGGTCAGCTACATTTTTTAACACTATTTCCAAGAATTTGGTAGCTTCCCTAGGCAATTTTTTCTTAAACCATAACAAAGATAATACATCACCAATGCCATAATTCCCTTCTGCTACTTCACTAATCGGCACACCAAAATATTTTGATTCTTCTCCTCGATCATCAGAAATCGTGCAAATAAAATTTGTGGCTTTTCGAACTTTTCCAGCTTTTTTCAAAACAACATAATCTTCAGGAACTATATTAAGTTTTGGCTCAATAATTTTAGGAATTTTCTTTTTTTGCTCTAATTTAACAAACACTTTTTTAATCAAATCGGGAAAATCATCAAAAGAATTTGGCACATATGCTCCAGCTTCCTTTAATGCTTTATTTTTTGCTTCGGCTGATGTTTCCTTATTGCCTGAGGCTGCTCCTGCATGACCAAATTGAACTTCTGAGGGGAAAACTGAAGCGCAAGTACCAGTCACCCAAATAATTAAAGGTTTTTTAATTTTACCATTTTTCAAAGCATCAACAATTGCATATTCTTCTGTTCCGCCAATTTCTCCTAATGAAATAATCATCTTAATATCTGGATTAGCTTCAAATCTCAAAATATGATCAATCAGCTGTGAACCTGGATATCTATCTCCACCAATTGAAATTCCTTCATAAACACCATTTGTAGTTTGAGCTAAAACGTTATACATTTCGTTGCTCATTCCACCTGACTTAGAAACAAAACCAACTGAACCAGGACGATGTAATTTTGAATCTATAATATTTTCAATTGTTCCTGCTGTGTCACCAATTTTGAAAGCTCCAGCCTTAATTCCACCAACAGTTGCTGGCCCTATAATTAATTTGTTCTTTTTTTTTGCTATCATAGCAAGTTCTCTTGATCTTCTCTCTGGCACACCTTCAGCAATTATAGCAATCACTCGGATCTGATCAGTATTTAGCGCTTCCAAACTAGATTCATAAGCAGAACGCATTGAAGCGAAATTAATCAGAACATCAGTTTTTGGATGATTTTTACTAGCTTCCTCAATATCAGAATAAATTGGGATTAAGATTTCGTTGGTTCCAAAAAATACTTTATGAAAACCAGATGAACCAGGCTGAATGATTGCACTGATTGATGGGAGGTTGCGTGCTATCAGAAAATCAAAATCAAGCATTCTCTGAATGGCTTTTGGCTGTAAACTATAAATAAAACTTTGTGTGTTTCTATCAAAAAGTTCGTATTTTTTCATAATTTAGAAAAAAGAAAAAAGAATAAAAAAAAATCCAAGCACGATGCAAAAATAACATGCTTTATTTATTTTTTAAAGAGAACTAGAATAAATTAGAACTAAGAACTAAGAGTTAAGAATGTTTAATTCAAAATTTTCTTCCACCTGTACTATTTGTCCTTTTAACTGCAATGTAGATCGAGTTGAAAACTTTGGGATTTGTAAGTTGCCAAAAAAAATTCTTGTGTCGCGTGTCCAGCAGCATTTTTTTGAAGAACCAATGATCAGTGGTGAAGATTTGAAAGATGGATTGGGCGGATCTGGCGCAATATTTTTTACTGGCTGTAATGGTCGATGCGTGTTTTGTCAAAATTATAAAATTTCAGATCCTTTATTTTGGGGGAAAAAAATAAATCTTGAGACAAGCGAAGAAAAATTTTTGGAAATTTGTTTAAATTTAATTAACGAAAAGAAAGTTCATAATATAAATTTTGTAAGTCCGACTCCATATTCAAATTTGCTTTGTAAATTTTTAAATAAATACAAATCACAAATAAAAGTTCCAATTATCTGGAACAGCAATGGCTATGAAAAAGTAGAAACTTTGAAAAAACTTGATGGTCTTGTAGATGTTTACCTGCCTGATTTTAAATATTTTGACAATCAAATCGCTCTCCAATATTCCAAATTCATAAATTATTTTCAATTTGCTTCAGAGGCAGTCAAAGAAATGTACAAACAAGTCGGCTGGCTAAAATTAAATCAAAATAATTTCATCACCAACGGTTTAATAATTCGACACCTGGTTTTGCCCGGACACACAGAAGATAGTAAAAAAATTCTCGATTGGATAAAAAAAGAATTTGGAGAAAAAGCCTACATCGCACTCATGGCACAATATTATCCAACTTATAAAGCCGCAAATTTTCCTGAAATCAATCGTAAACTGAGCAAAAAAGAATATGCAGAAATTTCAGACTATTTCGCTGATTTAGATTTTGCAGATGGTTTAATTCAGGACTTGGAATCAGCTGATCCGATGTATACGCCAGAATTTTGAATTAATTTATTTTTTTAGGTTATCATCAGCCTTATCATCACAACTGCCTATTAGTTGTGCTTCTAATATGTTTGGATAATATCTGTCAAAACCAATATTCCAGCCATAAATTTTAAACAGGTATTTTTGGCCTTCTTTTAGGTCCCCCTGTATTTCACTAGAATCAAATTTGCCACTTAGCCAAGCAGAACTATTTTGTAAAGTTCCTTGATCAGTAGCAACTATCCATTGGGTCGATACATCAGTAGTGGTGTAATGACGACCATCACTGCCTTCGTGTATTGTGTTGTTAGTATGAACTCTGCTTTCAAGGCCTTTTACGCAGGCTTGAATTTCTTGCCTGGTTCCGTGTTGATAGGCGCATTGACCGCCGAGTCCCATTGCAAACAAAGTCCCTATTGCGAGTAACTTACCTGAGCGTCTATTTATAGATGATTTTGGTCTAAAACGATTTCTATTTAGAATATTATCTGTATCTGTTTGAGCAAATGCTCGCAGTTTTTTATCATTTGAATTGAACATCTGAAAAAAATAAAATAATAAGAAGAAAATATAATAGCGTATTTTTTGGGAAAGTCAATTTTTTGGGGCATTGATATTGACATTTATTTTTTAAGTGGTAAATTAATATAATTACAATTAAAATTTAACATGGAGCAGAATTCAGATCCGGAAATATTGGGAGGTAAAGATATACACAGTTTAGTTAAGCAATTAGAGAATTTTGATCTTTCCCAGCTTAGAAATTTAAGATATAGACTGGGGGGATTGCTACATCCTATGCTATTACAGCAGCAAATTGGCCTTTTATGTAATAGTGGTATTGCTCCTGGTATGGAGGCAGATGCTTTAGCTTCAAATGATAAAAGTTCACAATATTTACAGGGTGGTTTAGTAAGATATTCTAGTTTACCAGGCGATTTGAGATCACTCGCTTCATTGTGTATTACAGAGGGATTTTCTTTGGCGAAAGAAGCTGGGTTAAACAATTGCCAGATAATAGCTGGAGCTCATGGTTTCGCTAGTGGCGAAAGAGCTGGTGAAATCATGTCATTTGCTGGGAATCATGGAACATTTGTTTCAGAATGTTTTGATTTTTCACCTAAAACTATACAGAGCCCAGAAGATAAAAGGACAGCAATCCAAGAGGTTGCCGCCATATTAACGATGTATCAGATAATGGCGTTTCTGGATGTGATTCAAGACGCAAATAGTAGGATTAATGCTCTTTTGTATGATTCTCAAACCGTAGAAGATCCGCTGACGCCTGATGTTCAAGATACTAAGAAGCTCAATAGGCATGTCTGGCAGGAAATCTTTCTTTTAATTAAAAAAAAGTTAAATGGAGGAAAGATTTCCATTGGTGAGAGTTTCACATGTGGATTACTTGCCAATTTAATGACATCTATTGAGGGGGCAACTAATATATTGGATACATATTTGAATTGGTACGATCCTCTTTTGAAAGCGTATGTCGGGGTACCCAATGAAAATTTGAAATGGGATAGAATTGCTGAGCCAGACACAATAGCTTTAGCAAGTAGCGGTTTATTCAATAGGTCCAACACACAAACATCAATAACAATCGGCACCACTGGTTATGCCAATTATTGGGAAAAAGGGAAAGCGGATTATTTTTCTATTGGCGTTAGTACCAAAGAATCAGATGGATTAATTTCTACTATCACTGCCAGAGTTGAGGTGGATCGCTCGAAAAATATTACGCCAAGTTGGGGGAGGCGGCAGTTAACTCGTAATCTCGGTGTAACTGTTGCTCTTTATTTATTATGCAAAAAACTATCTCAGGAAAATCCTCAATTGGTTGAAATATCAATCCGGCTAGAACAATATATTAAGGGATATTGCGGGGAAATGAAAATTGCAGAATTTAAATAAAAACTAAGATATTAATTTAAAGAATGGAATTAGAAATAAATTAAATTTTTATTTTGCTATTTGATACAAAAATTCAGGAGCAAAATCAGCACCATTTTTCCATAAAATCTTGAAATAATAGGCGTGTTTAAATATTAATTTAAATAATTAATTTTATCTTAGATTTCATCAAAATAAAACTTGACAGAGAGAAAGAGAGATGCTATGGTCTAGGTGTTGTTTCCTAATTAATAAATTTATGACAGAAATAAAATTGGGGCAAGTAGACGGTAATGGCTCTGAGATTATTACTGACGGAAGCGGTAATAAGGCAGACTTGAGTGAATCTGGTGACAAAATAACGTTAGAGACAAGAGAACAAGTTTTGGCAGAATCCACTAAAGCGCCAGAAATTAAAAGAACTATAGTTTATTATCATTTACAGTTATTTTGGAGAGACGAGAAAGGTGAGGAAATATATGGCCAACAGCCTTTAATTCAAGTTGAAGGGAAAAAATATCATATTAGTTCAAATTATATGAGTAAACCGTTATCAGGGGAAGTGTCAGGAGCCTCAACTTCAGAGGAAGTATATCAAGTAGCTTGGGAAGTTTTATGTGAATATTTTGCAAAGACCAGAACACCAATTTCTAGTGGTATATTTAGTAAAGATGAAGGAACTTTTTAAAATTTGTATTTCAAGATATGATTTGAAGTGATTTATGAAAAAATTATATGTCTAACCTTTCCTCCAAAGAAAAAGTTTTATTATTTATTGATATTTTTAAAGGCAGGAAAGATGTTTTTTCAAAGAGGTGGGAGAATAGAAGTAGCGGTAAAAGTGGCTATATGCCTGTTTGTGATAATGAATGGAAAGAAGGAATTTGTCTAAAACTCCAAAAAGGTAAATGCAGAGATCGTTCGTATCAGAAATATCCTTCATTTACTTTTGAATATGTATATAAGATAGTAGATGAATGTCATCATATCCCTGCTAAAACATTTAGCACTGTGATTAACAAATTTAATTCTATAGAAATAATTTGATTTGTGAACATACTTTACAAAATAAAGATAAAGGTAAAATTCTTCTTATAGCTGAGAGGCGTGAACATATAGATATACTCAGTTTATATTTGAAAGAAAAGATGGAAGTTTTAGTTCTTACTGGTGATATGGGATCAAGCAGAAAATGGTTTGAAAAAATTTTAATTTATCGTCAGCAGTCATTCCTGCCCCCATCTCCATTGGGGTAAACTCCGGCAGGAATCCAGTAGAGGAGTAACATCGATAGTGTTTTTTACCATTTCCCATGTTTTTAGAATGATTATTTTGTAAAATCATTCTATCTTATTTTTCATTTTTTCGTGTCTAATTTTGCGGGACCATTATAAATTAAACTTCTACCTCACTATTTGACAAAAATCTCTTTCATAGCTTGGCAAACATTTTTCCAGCTTATTACATTTATATCGGTAAGTTTGTAATTTTTATCTCCACCATAAATTAAATATAATTTATCTACATTTCTCTCTAATTTTTTAAATTTCAATAAATTTGCATATAATTCCTTTTTTATTGTTTGTGCAGACTTGATTTCAATTAGGTAAAGTTTTGAATCCCATTCGATAATACAGTCACATTCCAAATCATTTGAATCTTTGTAAAAATAAATTTGGGTATGCAGTCCATTGTTATTAATAAATTTGTGTATTTCCGACATGATCAAATTTTCAAATAGAGCTCCATTCATATAGCTTGACCAAATACTATCGGCCTGTCTTATGTTGAGTAGCCAAGCTGCCAGACCAGTATCGCTAAAATAAAATTTTGGTGATCTGATAATTCTTTTTTTGAAATTGTTAAAATAGGGCAATACTTTGAATCCTAGAAAAGAAGCTTCAATAATAGATATCCAATGTTGCACAACTATATTTTAAATCAAATTAATTATTTTAAAAACCATATTAGGCAATAATTTTCGCATTTTGCTTGACAGATATATATATATATATTATCCCGTATGTGCTTGTAAATTTACCTATATTGTCTTTTATAAATTTTACAAATGGATGAGTGGAGTCTAATTCTATATCCACACTATTTAATGGTTCTCTCGACAATTCCTTGGCTCTATTATAAGTAAAGTTATCTAATAACATTGTAAATATTAATTAATCATATCCTTAGGTATTTTTTTTGGCTGTAAAGCATGTAACACTCGTACTCCACTTGGAAATCTATCTACTAATGGTTGTAATTTGTTTGGTACTGATTTGCTGTTACTATGTAATACATCTCTCAAAGCTAAGCTTATCGCTTCAACATAGCCTCCAATTGCCATTCCGTTAGCGTATCGATACAATTCTTCACTTCTCATTACTCTATGAAGGTGTCTATTGGTAATCCATCCTGCCGCAAATGAAGTAGCCGTATCTCCGAGTAGCATTGATAATTGAATACGAGAATCTAAGTTTGATTCTTCTAATATACGAGCTTGCAATCCAGCTAATGTTTGCGGAGCATCATTACCTAATGCTTTTATAGTTCTTTTTATAAATGATACAAGCGGTAAGATTAATTCAGCTCCATTTTCTATTCTTAATGCTAGCATTTTTCTAGCTATTAATTGAGCAAAAGCATCAAAACTACTATAAGGAGTCCTTTCAGATGCTACTGCTTTTAGTATAGCTTGGTCATCTAAAGTTTGAGCTTGAATGAGTTGAGGTGTGACTTGAATATTGGACTGTTGAGGTGTAAAAATTCCATCTTCAAGTCTACTGAAAGTATCTTGCAGAGATAATCTGTCATCTTGAGCAGATGAAATTGGTGATTTATAACCAAAATCTAGTTCTTCAGATTGTGGATCTTTCAAATAGTGCATATGATTATAATCATAAAAAATAATTTAGATATTATTCTATTTATAGATTTGACAAAAAGCAAGATTATTTTTCTGATATATTTGAAAATGTGAAAATTATATTCAGTGATCGGGCTTTGATTGGATTTTCAAAAAGGGGTCAATGGGGCTGGAAATTTTTTTTGATTTTTTTCTAGTTTTTAATTTATTATTTATTTAATTTAAGTTCGCATGTAATAGTTAGAATATTTGATTAATTGAAAAACAAATTAATTTATAGTCCCCTTAAAAAGACTTATATTAGTGATTATTTTGATAATTGATTTTTAATAAAAATAAAAAGTAATCTTAATGTGTAACTTTCCGCAATAACAAAAATAATAAAAAGCATAATTTCCAGATATATGTTTAAATGGATTAAGTCACTTAAAGGAAGGCTAATAATGCTTGCACTTAAAATGATAAATATTAATTTAATAGTTAAAGACGCTTTTTCCCATAGCGTTTCTCTTTGATTATTAATCTTTTTAAGTTCATCAAAGATATTATGCCATACATGGCTATTCATAGATTCTTTTATTGAAATTTTAGCTTCTTCTCTTACTTGAAAAAATTTTTCATTATAATTTTCATATTCAAAAATATTTTTATAAAGAATCGCGATACCACATCTTTCACTTAGAAAGTTAATAATTATTTTTTCTAAATTATTAAATGATGCATCTAGATATTGTTTTTTGTAAACTATAAATATTGCTATTAAACCGATTAAGGCTGCATTGCCTTGTAAAAAAGCACTATAGAAATATAAAGATGTTGAGCTGGAAATCATGATGTAATGAAGATTATTTAAAAATACGAATAAATTATTTATTCAATTTGGCTGGGCGTGGTGGAGGATGTTAGAAAAGTGTTTATATTCAAATTAGCTTAAAGCGTATTTGACAACCTGCTCTAATATGGTAGAATCACTTCTTTTAAATTAACCCTACATTTAATGCTCAATCAGTTATTAATAGAATGTCCATTGACAGTTCGAGAATATGTACAAAGCATACCAAATCTATCTACAGCCATCGAAAAATTGAAGCCCTTGTTAGATAGGTTTATTAAAGTTAGGGATAAGTTACGAGAGGTATATTTAGAAAAGAAAGGTTATAAATCTGGCTTATGCGGACATACTTCATCTACGATTACTTATTGGTTAAGAAATGAGCTTCCTAGAGATCAATTTGATATAAGAACGGCATTATGTGTACCCCAAAGACTGGTTACGCCATACCATTTTGTAACCGCAATAACTCCTAAAGGATTTGATGGTGCTAGAAGAATATTTGTTGATTCAGCTGTTTTACAAGATCCTACTGATAGAGTAGTTATTGATTTTACAGATAATAGTAAACAGCATGGTTTTACTATGTATAGATCTATTATGGGTATTACCAATGATCCACTTATGGTTTTGATGAGTGATTTAAGTACTTTACTTGAAGAAAATGATTGGAACTTACTTGGCTTATGTAGGGAAGATATGCTTTTGGAATCATTGGGGTTAACTAATATTCCATCACATGAATTTGAAGTTAGAACGCCAAATTTTAGACCTATGATGGCTTCTTTATAATTGATTAATTGAATAACAAATCAATTTATAGCCACTGAGCAACTCCTCCATGATGTGAGCAAGTGCCACGTCTGCTTTGACTGAAGCTATAAGTTCCATCATTACATTTAGCAGTTGCACCTGACGGAGCTGAATTATAATAGGTAGGGGATTGAATAGTATTACCTTTGCTATTTGTATAATATTTGATTTCGTTTGTAGGTTGTGGAGCAGTTTGCTGTTGGTTTTTATAAGTAGAAGATTCTTGATATAATTTCTGTTGTTGATTTATTGTTTCAGTATTTGCATTTTCGTCTAAATTATTTTGATATCTAGAATTTATAGTCTGTTCAGTATCTTGTTTTGTATTAAGCTGAAGAGCATCAGTTTGTGTATTTTGTGAAGTGTTGTTATTAGAATTTGAAGCTATTACAAAAGCTATGGCTACAGTAGCTAATCCTTTTTTAGTTCCGAATAGCCAAGCTAAAAGTTTTTTCATAAATTATAAGATGTTATTTTATGAAAATTTAACAAAAAATCCTGAAATATTCCATAATTCAGAATATAAATTATAGCTTTGGATATGTAAAATTTAAATCCCAAACCTAGGCTTTAGATGCTAATAATTAAGTTTTATTTATATAAATCCACAAAATTATCAAATTCAGATTTTTGAAATTGATATGATGGATCTTGATCACCTTTAGTTTTAATAGTCATTAAAATTTCATTAGTATAAATGTTCACTAAACTATAATTGTCATTAATAATAGTGAAAGCGTCTTCTGTAAAATTTGCTACAAATGTTCTATATGTATATAAACAAGTATTTAATTTTGGACTATAAAAAATCATTTTTAATTCATTCACTACTGCACCTTTTGATCCTGAAACATCATTCTTTTTGAGCTTATTTTCTATTTCGGTTTGGTAATTTTGACATTCTTTGCTGTTAGTTAACAGTGTTTCTTTTGCTATTTTATCATTTTCAAGTTTAATTTTCATTTCTGCATCTTTCTTGAATGCAATTTGTTGTTCCTTATCGAATGCTAATTTCTCATTAGCAATCTTTGGTTTGCTTACTAAAAAATAATATGAAATAGAAACTGTGATAAATGTAATAGCTATGATTGCTACGATTTTTAAAACATTATTTAAAGTAAGTTTTTGTAATAAATTCATAAAATTATTGGTTCATTAATCTATATAAACTTTCACTTATACTCCCTCTAGTCATATTTCCATTTGGATCATAGTATGTGCCTGTTTCTTCTAAGATGGCTTTGTCTTTTGCGATTTGTAAATAAGGAGCGTACCAATCAGTTGCTTTCACATCTTCAAATGCAGAATTATATATAATACTAGTTGTGTGTATATTATGTATAACTAATAACATTTTGATCGCTTCCGCTTTAGTTACTGGTTGATCTGGTTTGAAAGTATTATTATCATATCCTTCTACCCAACCATATTTTTTTGCTGTACAAACATATGCATTATACCAAGCATCCACATCTACATCTGTAAAACAAGGAGGGGGAGTTTCCACTGATGCACCTGCATAATTTAAATCCTCTGCTGCAGACGTTGTCCTAACAAGAATAGTTAATAATTCTGCTCTATTTATCGTATTTTCTGGCTTGAAACTGCCATCAGGATAACCAGAGATGATACTGTGATTGTAGAGCCAAATTATAGCTGTATAATTTTTATTTGATATTAATAAGTCATAAAATGGAGACTGATCAGTTTTATTAGTATTGTTTTCTGTTGTATCTATTACATTTAAAGCACATTGCATATTATCATTAAAATAATAGCCTTCTTTGCAGTAACAATTATATAAACCATTGTCTTGCTTTACTCCATCACTATAGCTGCTTTCGCCATATAATTCTTGACAACTTTCTGTTGGTGTAATGCAAGCAGTGGTATCTTGATTCACTAAATAACCTTCTTTGCAGGAACAAGTTCCATTATTTGAATAAGCATTTCCATATAAATCTTCACAAACTTCATTATTAATAATAACAATACATTTATTTTCATTATCGCTCCATTCATATCCTTTATTGCAATAACACATACCATCAGAGCCTAAAAATCCATTTTCTGTATCAATACAAACCGAATCAGTGCTGTTATCTTCGTATATATAAGAACTTTCAGGTATTTCTTCAAAAGTTATATCTTCATGTTCTGATATTGAAGATTGTAGCGATTCAGATGCACATGCAAGTGCATTATAAGAATTTATTGCAGGCGTAGTATATTCATTGATTGTTAAATAACCTATAAATTCGAGGTCATCGTTAATTATAATTGGTGGATAACTTGCATATTCATTAAATGCACTATAAGAGCTATATTTACTACCAAAGTCGCCATATTCATTGTTAATTGAATCTGTTTCGTATTTACTTCCAGCTCCATATTCATTTGCTATTGAATTACTATCGTATTTATTACTTATTGATCCAATATATTTATATTCATCTTCAAAGCTATCGTAACCAAATATAGATGAGCCATCTAAGTCATTACATTCTAGTGAAAAAGCTTTAGTTTGATCAATGCTTAAAATATTTAGAGTAAGTAATAAGACAATAAACAATATTTTTTTCATAATTTAAATAGCAAAAGGGACATCCGTGGGTGACCTCATAGAGCGAGCTTGCGCAACACACCATGAACCACTGGATGCCCCAGCTTACTGGTGTGTATGCAAAATGCACAAAAATAGCGCATTTTTCCCGATCTATGAGGTCAAATTTACTTTATTACATTCACAAAAAAAGTACAAATGATAAAATGCTGTTAGATTAAATTAATATTAGATGGTTAAGTTAGAATATATTTTAAATAGATTGAGGCTTGCAAACGAAAAAATACAAAATTTAAATTTTCAAGAATCAGGTGTGTTTAATCAAAATGAAGACAATATAATCAAATACATAACCATTTATTTTGTAGATGCAATTTATAATAATAATGTCTTGAAAACAGACTTCGATTATAAAAATAGACGTACCTCATATGAAGTAGAAAAAGAATTAACATTACCAATTATAAATAAAATTTTGCCAATATTTTCTGATTTTAAGATCTTGTTTTATGATAAATATAATCTACACTCATTTGTTCCTACATATAGGAAATATTGTTTAAAGCATACTGGCATTGGCTGGTATTCTGATGAAAATTGCGAAAATCAGCTTAGGATTTTTTTAGAAAATATTGTAGATGTTAATTATTATTATAATTCATTTCCATATTCACAGGAAATTCTTTCTAAAGTGCAAAAAGCTGTTAATGAGTTGACTAGTTTTATGTACTGTTTACAAAAGCAAATGAACGATGATGAATTCCATAATAAATTTATAGAGCAATTTTTTGATATAAATACTAAGCTTTATGGGGATTTAAAAGATATACTGATAACATATCCAACTAAGCATAATTGTTGGGATTACGTTAGATTGTATAATGTTTATGGTGCTTATTATAATCAACCACTTGCTTCATTATATCTAGATTTACCTCAATTAAATTATGATAAACAACAGTTTGATAAGTTAAAACATAGTGTTCAGAATGTTTTTGATGATATTTGTTTATTTGTTGAAGAGTATCAGAGCATTAATGGTGAGGATATATTACAAGAAGGAATAGAACCAAAAGAAAAAAATGACAAAGATTTATACAAAATTCCTAATGGAAGTATTGAATTGGATGAGCACATATTTTTGTATCTTGGCGGTGATAATTTTAAAGATACTTCCAAAGGTTTATATATGTTAGTTAATAGCAATCAATCAGAGAAATACAGTAGTCTTTCTCCTTTATGTATAAAAATTATTAAATTTTTCTATGATACAAAAAATCAGAAGAAACACATGTCTCTTAAAGATTTAGGTGAGAAATGGTGTAAAGAGTTAGCTGATAAAAATGGGAAAAGGTCTACTATAAGTAACGCTGTCAAAAAAATAAATGATATTTGCGATAAATCTGGGGTGAAGCAAATTATATTGAGTGATGTTGATACAAAAAAATATTTAAATCCTGATTTAAGTTGCATGAAAGCTCTTTGAGCATTAATCAAAGTGTTAATTAATTAACATGATTAATATGCTTATTTAGCAATATAAATATGCTTTTTGCCATATAATTATCCCTTTAAAAGGCAATATAAATCATGGTTTTGATTGAAATTGATTAATTTCAATTTGTTTAACCTAAATGCTTAACACTATTTCTATTAGTGCTTTTTTATTGTGCATGAATCTAAAAGCATTTACTTCCTAAATTATATTATATGGAAAACCAAACCACAGAGAAGCAGTTTGTAGAGCAACACAAATTTGCTGATTCGTATTTTTTCAGTTCTTCGGATATTAATTTGATAGCCAGTTTTTGTTGTTATGGATACAAGATCCACTATGTAAATAAGCAAGATCCATCAAAAGCAATTTTTTATATTAAGAGAGATAAGAATCTTGATGAACTTATAAGGGCTTATTTTTGTAAAGAGATAAGAGTAGAGCCCATGGATTTTGCTAATGCAATTAAGGCTTTGAAGACAAGAATCTATAACACTTAATTTGAGCTATCTAGATGCAGATTACAGAAGCACAACTTGATTCTTTTATTGAGCTTTATAAAAAGCGTTTCGGAATAGAAATAGCTAGAGATAAAGCTCTTGAGAAAGCAACTAAATTGCTTACTTTGATGACTTGCATCTATCGACCAATTACAAAAGAACAGTACGAAAAATATTCTAAACCAAGTTCTATATGATCCATTGTCTATATAAACCGCCATAGCGAAAAAATAAGTACAGGCTTCAAACAAATACTTATTAATCGCTAATTCAAACTATCATGTTTACAAAAAAATATTACCAAATCCCTGAAGAAATTCAAATGGATTGGGTGTCGTCAAAAGATAAATTTCTTAAGGTCCATCAAGGACATTATCTCCCTTGCTATACATTCTATGCTTACTGGGCAAGATATGGCAGAAATAAAAATATTACTATTAAATAAAATTTTATGCTTAAAGAGCTTTTACAAATCAACTCACAGATTAATTATGTCGGTTTGTCTGGAATAATTGAATCTAAGTTTTACCATGTAGTCTTTATAGCAATGGAAATGAAGTATAAAGCCTTTGCTATATTTGAAAATGGGGACCATGTAGAAATTAAAGATAGTAAGGGTAAAACAGCTAAGTATAGCTTCTTTGACTATAACGGTAAGAGGTATGTCATCAACACCCAAGATCATCTTTGGTTTCAAGGAAACATAGTAAATGCCGTTAATGCAGAAGGTATAAAGAATTTCTTGGAAAATAAAATGAAAGAGCCAAATATTGTTTATGATGCTATCAAAACAAAAATAAGTAACTACTATGATTTTATAAATCTAAATGAGTTAGATATTGTAGTTTGTCATATCATCCATAGCTATTTATTAGGGTTGCTAGGCAAAACATTTTATTTGTTACTCGACGGAGAAAGAAACACTGGCAAAAGTACATTGCAGAATTTAATGGCAAAGCTTCATTATCATGGATGTTTCGGGGGCAAGAGCAGTATAGCTTCAATTGTAAGGAAAATTCATTACCTAAGAGCTTCTGTGAATTTAGATGAGTTTGAAAAATTAGATAAGGATGAGAAGTCTGTAATGACGGGAATACTTAATACTGGAGCTTACGCGTCTGGTACAAAAGAAATAGTAAATTTGGATAATAAAGGAAGCTCAAATCAAATACAGATATTTAGGACATTCGGAACTAAAACATTTAGTGTAAATAAAGCTTCTTTTGATGAAAGTTTCATTAGCAGAGCAATATTGATAAATACAGTCAGAAATACAAAGAAAGTGAAAAGCATCTATGCTTTAACAGAAGATGAGAGAAGCTCATTTCAAAATCTAACAAATGATATTTTTTGTATATGCCTCAAATATGGCAGAGAGATAATTAAAGAAATTGAATGTAAGCAGCTAAGGCTTGAAGATAAAGGTGTTTATGGTAGAAGGTCGGATATTCTTGCTATTATTTGCGGTATTAAGAGCTATTTCACGATAGATGATGCCGATTTGTTTGAATATCTTATAAGCAAAGAAGAGCTTGATGAAGAAGATTGTACTGATAATGACAGGCTTTATCATGCGCTGAAATATCTTTCTAATCTTTTGAAAAATTCAGAAGAGCATATTTTGGAATTTTCTAATGAGGATTTAAGAAATTTTGTAATTCAAGGCTTAGAAATTGATGTGTTTGATCAATATGCTCCTACGGCAAAAAGTATTGGTAGTCTTCTTAAAAGGAGCAAGTTGATATGCGATAAAAAAGACAGAAAAAGAAGAGGTGGTAAAGGCAATACACTATATTTGATACCTAGAGAAAGAATTAGAGATATTATAGAAAGATCTGGATTTAAAGATCTTATTGGAAGTATAGCTGAAACAAAGTTCACAAGTTCACAAAGCCTATTAATCCAATGATAAGTCCTTGGACTTAAGCTTTTGTGAATATGTGAAGGTCAATTCTTATATATTAATTTAGTCTAATGAAATGTAAATTTATAAAAATAGATAGTAGCGTTTGTTCATCTAATGCAATGATAAATAGCGATTATTGCTACTTTCACAATCCGGAAATTACAGATGAAGAGAAAAACAATTCTCAATCAAAAGGAGGAAAAAATAATTTAATAAAAATTCAAACCCCTCTTCCTATTATAAAAATTCAAGAAGCAAATGATGTGCTTATATTACTTGAAGATACTATAAACAGAGTCAGAAGCGGAGAGTTGGATGTGAAAATAGCAAACTGCATAGGCGTTCTTTCAGGACAGGCTATTAAAGCTATAGAAATTTCCAAGCTTGCAAATAAAATGGAAATTATAGAAAGAGCTATCTTTGAACGCAAAACAACTATTTCTTAACCTTATTACTATGGAATGGGACTTTACAGCTACAGAAGTTTTGCAAGGTAAAGTAAAATATACACTTGATGAATTTTTACGGGATCTTGAAGAAGAACTTACATATAATTTTGAGAGTTTAACTAAAGAGCAAATTAAACAATTTACACGTTTGGTTTATCAAATTCTATACTTCACTTTTATTAAAAATAATCCAAAAGAAGTATCAAAAACTTTAAATCAAGATATAGAGCTTGTTAAAACTGTTTTAGAGGCTAACCAAGATAATTTGGAAATGCTTGAATCAATTATAATGAGTCAATTTATGAGGAATATAGATGAAACAAATGGTTTCATTACAGAATCACTTAATCTTGAACTTACTAATGCTTATTTAAAAAGCTTTCACTCAAAACTTAAAATTTAAAAATATGACATCAACAATTAATTTTAAAAAAATAACGCCTAACATGTCATTACAAGACAAAGCAAAATTGCTATTTGCAGACAAGAATTTGAAATATGACACTATAGGCAAAGAAAGTCTTCTTACTGCGGGTGAAGAAGATTTGCTAATAAAAGATGCTCAAAAGAATAATCAAATAAGAGAGCTTAATAGAATAAATAATTTATTCAATCTATTAGGTCTCTTAATTATAGATGTACGGGTTGCGGCGTTAAATCTTGAATTAGCTATAAGTTATATGGATACATATGTAATGACTATATACCTTATAGAAACTCACCGTGATAAAGTTAATAATGAAAGTGTAAATGATAAATCATCTTATTTTACGTCTTCAGATCCTAACATAAGAGAGCCAAATGCTACCTTACAAGCAAAATGGGATAATGCGGTCCATTGCTATAAGGAATTATGCAAAAAAATGTATATGGTCGAATATGTAAATGTACTAGCAGGAATTAATCTTATAAGTAATGAAGATCAAAAACTTTTGGACTTATTTAAAAAACAATTAGAATCATTCTGTAATCTTGAAGGGTTGTTAGGAATAATGAAGTTATATAAAAAATTCTTTGAATTTGGACTTATGAAGGAATCAAATATTAAATCACCTTTTTTTCTTGATTCTTTAAAACAAGATATAAAAGAAGCTTTAGAGCTAATTGAAGAGGAAAAAGAAGAAGCTAAGGCAAAGATTGATAAACATTTATAGCTACCCCATAACTTAAGTTATGATTGATTTTGAAAATTTAAGTGTTTAAAATTTAGATGCGACCCAATATCGAAAATACCTAAAGACTCTTTCTTGCTGTATAAAGTGGGCAATTCTGCCAGCAAAAGCCTTTGGGTTGATGTTGGGTCGCCAGAGTTGCCCATTTTGTAATATATTATATGGAAAAACCAAAATATTTCTTATACGCTCGTAAGTCTTCCGAATCAGAGGACAGACAAGTGCAATCTATTGATGATCAGATAGATAGATTAAAAGAGTTAGCTAAGAATCTTAACCTGAATATAATTGAGATATTCAAAGAATCCAAATCTGCAAAAATGCCTGAGAATAGACCTGTATTTGATGAAATGCTTAAAAGGATAGAAGGAGGGGAAGCTGAAGGGCTTATGTGTTGGCAAATTAACCGCTTGAGTCGAAACCCTATTGATAGTGCAAGGATTCAATGGTTACTTCAGAGAGGAATCTTGAAATCAATTCAAACAATTGATAGGGAATATAGACCAGAAGATAACGTTCTTATATTTAATGTGGAGAGTGGAATAGCTAATCAGTTTATTCTTGATTTGAGTAAGAATGTAAAAAGAGGTATGCAAAGTAAAAGAGATAAAGGCTGGTTTACCGCATTACCACCTCAAGGTTATATGCCTGATCTTGTAGAGAAGACTATTGTAAAAGATCCTGAAAGATTCGATTTAATAAGAAAGATGTGGGACTTGATGCTTACAGGAGCTTATACGCCACCAAAAATACTTGCTATTGCAAATAATGAATGGGGATTTAAAACCAGAAAAACAAGGAGGTTAGGGAATAAGAGTTTATCTACAAGTGGTATTTATAAACTTTTTACAAATATCTTTTATACTGGAAATTTTGAATGGAAAGGTACTGTTTATAGTGGGAAACATGAATCTATGATTACTCTTGAAGAATATGATAGGGTCCAAGAGATTTTGGGTAGAAAAGGTAAGCCTAGACCTAAGACTCATGATTTCCCTTTTACAGGTGTTATTCAGTGTGGTGAATGTGGCTGTATGATTACCGCAGAAACAAAAATTAAATATATCAAAAAGACAAATCAGACTAAGAGCTATACTTATTATCATTGTACTAAGAGGAGAAAAGATTATAAGTGTTCACAAAACAAATCTATTAGCTCAGATGAGTTAGAGAAACAGATAGATCAAGAATTGGAAAGCTTAACAATCCTGCCTGAGTTCTATGATTGGTCCATGGAAATATTAAATAGCAATAATGACAAAGAGGTCGATACAAAAGGCAAAATCTATGAGAATCAATTAAACACCTTAAATACTTTGCAAACTCAGTTAGATAATCTTACAAGAATGCGATATAGAGATTTTATAGGTGATGAAGAATTCGTAAGCGAAAGAGCAAAACTAAAAGAAGAAATAACCAAGCTTAAAGGCAGTATTCAAAATACAGAGCAAAGAGGGGAGAGGTGGTTTGAATTAACTGAGAAGACCTTTAAGTTTGTTACTTATGCTAGAAGTCATTTTAATGAAGGCGATATTAATAAGAAAAGAGAGATCTTTGTTTCTCTCGGTCAGAACTTTATACTTAAAGATGCCAGATTAAGTATTAACCTTGAAGATTGTCTTGTGCCTATAAAAAAGAGCTATAAATCTCTTGAAGAAGAATACTTAGGGTTAGAACCAGAGAAAAGAGGCATGACTAAAGAACAAAGTCCAGAAATTAACTCTATATATAGCAGATGGCTGGGGAGGAAGGAATCGAACCTTCACATACGGCTTCAAAGGCCGCTGTCCTACCATTAGACGACTCCCCAAGGGGGGGGTCACACTTCTTTCATTACGGTATTAACATCAAGTTTAATACCAGGACCCATGGTTGGAGCAAGGGTGATAGACTCAATGAAAGTGCCTTTCAATGATGTTGGCTTAGAAGCTTTGACTGCTTTCAAATATTCTTTGATGTTTCCCAAAAGTTTTTCTTTAGAGAAAGAAATTTTGGCAATAGAATTATGCAAAATTCCTTGTTTATCATTTCGATACTCAATACGTCCTTTCATCATTTCTCCAAGAGTTTTAGCGACATCTTTTGAGACAGTTCCGGCTTTTGGACTAGGCATTAAACCTTTTGGACCAAGAATTTTAGCGATTTTAGCTAGATCTTTCATGATATCAGGAGTGGCAATGGCTTTATCGAAATCCAAGAAACCTTTTTGCACTTCTTCAATTAATTCTGCCCCGCCAGCTTTGATGGCACCGTTTTCCAAAGCTTCTTTTACCTTATCATCACTAACAAAGGCAATAATTTTCACGGTTTTTCCTGTACCGTGAGGCAAGACTACGGTATTTCTAATTTGCTGATCTGCTTGTTTGGGATCAACTGTCAATTTGATATGAATTTCTAAGCTGGAATCAAATTTGGTGGTGGATACTTGTGGAAGTAAAGTTACCGCCTCTTCCAAATTGTAATATTTGTTTTTGGCGATTTTTTTGATTGCTTCTAGATATTTTTTACCGTGTTTTTTCATATAAAAAAATTTTAAGTGGTAATGGCGCCTTGTTTAGCTTTGAGCTATGAGCTTTGGGCTATGAGTGGTAAGGCTCCCACAGGTTTAGTTTGTAAAGTTTTTACTCTACTTTTACTCCCATATTCCTAGCCGTACCGGCAATTATATTCATCGCGGCTTCAACGTCATTGGCATTAAGATCAGGCATTTTTTCGATGGCAATTTCTCTTAATTGTGCTTGGGTGAGAGTGCCGACTTTGTCTTTGTTAGGGACACCTGAGCCTTTGGCTAAGTTTATTTTTTTCTTGATTAATTCTGCGGCAGGTGGCCTTTTAACAATAAAAGTATAAGTTTTATTGTCAAATACCGTGATGGCAACCGGCAGAATAGAATCGCCGGCGGTTTTGGTTTTTTCGTTAAATTCGTTACAGAATTGCTGAATATTCAAGCCAACTTGACCCAAAGCTGGACCAACGGGGGGAGCGGGATTTGCTTTACCAGCTCCAATTTGTAGCTTGATGATTTTAATTACTTTTTTTGACATAAATTTATAATAAATGTTATTTAAAATAGGCGACTATGGATTTGAAAATTGCGTGACTGCTATGGGGATAGTTAAATCCATATATAACTGTTCCCACTTTACAAATTAGAAATACGGTATTTTCTTTGTTTTTATTATTTATATAAAAGGATTTTTCTCCAAAACTATTATTCTCATTAACTTTTGCAAAGTCCAGTGCCGCAGATTTGTTTTTTAATTCCATATAATATTCTTCGGCATCCAGAGGGCTTTGAAAATGTATTTCATAAGCTAATCCTATGTAAGATTGGCCGCTGAATATATTCTGTTGGATTATGTATTGGCTTGGAAAGTCTATTTTGAGGAAATCAAACATTTGACCATTGAATTCGATTTCTTTGATTACTGCGTTAGCAATTTTAGCACTAGTTAGTATCGTTTCGGTAATACTTGGCTGATCAATAATTGGAATAATTTGATCATTGGCTGTTGTGGAATTCTTTTCAATTTTTTCATCAGTTGTTGTCAGAGCAGCAATGTCCGCGACACTAGTGTCGTTCTCATTATTGATATTAGTTTCAGTTTGAGAGACGTTAGCCGCCAGAGATCCTGTTTGATTCAATGTATATTCATTGATAACTACTTCTGTTACCACCACAGTGATAAATATTGATAGAAATATAGTTATCCACGTGAATTTAGGCATAATTTAGAACTAAGAGCTAAGAGTTAAGATCTAAGTGTTTTTTTATACTTTATTTTTCTTAGTTCTTAATTCTTAGTTCTTAATCCTTTAAAATTATTTCTTCTGCACTTGATCAAAATCAAGTTCAATTGGAGTTTCTCGATTAAAAATACTAACTAACACTTTAACTTTACCTTTTTCATCGTCGACAGAGTTAATCACGCCTTGATATCTCGCAAACGGTCCAGAGCGGATTGTGACAGTATCGCCAACATTAACATCAATTTTGAACACTGGTTCCTGTTGTCCAATTTGTCGCTTAATAATTTTGAACTCATCAGCGGAAACAGGCACAGGCACTGTCCCTGACCCTACGAAGCCGGTAACATTAGGCGTGTTTCTGACTACATACCAAGAAGCATCAGTTACAGTCATGTCTACCAAAACATAACCTGGAAAAATACGTTTTTCTTCTTCTACAAGCTTACCTTTTTTCATAACCATCACTTTTTCAGTTGGCACGATAACATTAAAAATAAAATCATGCATGCCCATGGTTTCAATTCTTTGCTCTAAAGCCTTTTTTACGGCATTTTCATAGCCAGAATAAGTATGTACAACATACCATCTTCTGCCAGCGCTAGGATCTTGTTTGCCTGTACTCGTAAAGAAGCTTGGTTTCGACTGATCATCAATCTGCAATTCTTCTTGATCAGAGCCTGTCTGTATTTTTTGATCATTTTTTTTAGCAGCTTTGTTTATTTTTTTGGTGCTTTTGGGCATTTTAGAGATTTTAAATTTTAAATCCCGTTTCTTTCGTACGGGACAGGTTCATAAATTATTTTAAAATTAAATATGAAAATAATTGTTGAAAAATAGAGTCCACCACTCCGTTCACAATCATGGCAATCACACAAACAATCAAAACAATCATGGTAAGTTTGATAGCGCTATCCTTGGTTGGCCAGGTTATCTTATGAAATTCCTCAATCGTATTGCTTAGATAATTTTTGATAAAATTTTCTTTCATATTTAACTTTTAAAAAGCGGGAATTAATCCTGAGTGATTATAGACTGAATTGTTATCCATTTTCAAGCAAAAATTGATGTTTTGGTTAATTTTAGGTATAATTTATAGAAATTTTGAATTCTTAATTTTTAATTTTGAATGGATGAAATTGTTTTCTGGTAAAAAAATTTTGATTTTAGGACTGCTGTTGCTGAGTCTTTATAGCATAAAAGTTTCAGCCGCTGATAATAACCCTGGATTTTTTCCACTGCCTAATGCCAGTCAGTTTGGTGATCTGCCTGATGCGGTAGGGACTTCTGGCACTATTGGTGCGGAAAATTTAGTCGATAAAATTTCCAAAAATGCTAAATATATTATTGGCGTGATTGCTATTGCTCTAATTGTGTATTCAGGTTTTAAATTGGTAGCTTTGGGTTTGGGCGGTGATCAGCTGGATGAAACGAAAAAAGGGTTACTGTACATGGTATTGGGATTAGCACTTCTTGGTTTGGCCATGCCAATTTCGGAAATCGTAAATTTCAAAAATGGGGGACCTTTCAGCAGTAGTTATGAAATCAGTCAAAGAGTTACTCTTTTTAAGAACACGACGAATATAGTGATTACTTTTATTAAGTATATTTTAGGAAGTATTGCTACTTTGTTTACCGCTATTGCTGGTGGTCAATTAGTGACTGCGCTTAAGAATGACAGTGCTCTGGATGAAGCCAAAAAGAAATTATATGCTAGTATCCTGGGACTGTTGACCGTGCTTTTTTCAGGAACATTTATAGATAAAATTATATATAAAGTAGATATCAATCAGATTGCTAAGACTAGCGGACTTAATCCAACTATTGATGCCAATGCCGCCTTATCAGAAATTATTGGCGCAACTAATTTTGTGGTCAGTTTTATTGGACCTTTACTGATTTTGGTTTTTATCGCAGCCGGTATTTATTATGTAATCAGTTTTCAGGATGAAAGCCGCAGTGAAACAGCTAAGAAATGGATGACTAATGCTTTTATTGGTTTAGTTGTGGTTTATGGAGCCTTTGCCATCGTGGGGACTTTTGTGAGTGGAAAAGTGGGAGGGTAGTTATTAGTCTTTAGTTTGTAGATTTATGAATAAAAAAATAAAAATTGGTTTGATCGGCTTAATATTAGCTCTAAATATATTTGGAGGCATAAAGTTAATACATGCTAATGCTATTACTGACACTGTTACGGAAATTGGTGACCAAACAGGCTTAACTAATTATGAAGGCGATATTAACTCCAAGGCAATTGACCAGAGAGGCATCAGAAACATTACTAGCGGTATTTATTATTTATTGGATTTAGTTAAATATATTTTAGCGCCGTTAGCAATTTTGATGATAATTATTATGGGGGTTAGTTTGGTAACAAGTTCTGATTCAGAATCAAAACTTGGCGAATTTAAAAAATATCTTGGATCTATTATTATTGGATTGTTGTTGATATACATAGCGGATATTGCTATTCAAAAAGTATTGTTTGGCGAAAGAGGAGAAGTTTATTTGTCGATTGACTCCATTAGACAAGCCGCTTTGGCCGGAGGGTATGAACTTAAAGGTATATATACCTTTATTGAAATTTTGATTGGTGCGATTTCAGTATTAACCATGGTTATAGATGGTATTACCATGATGTTAAGCACCGAAGATACGACTTCCCAGAAAAAACACCTTGGTTTTGCTTCAGTGGGGCTGATGACGGTTGGGTTGTCGGAATTATTTATGAAAGATATTATTTTTGCTGATTATGGTACGACTATTAATGTCGCAAAAGCTAATTCTTTGTTCGCTTCCATCAGCAACTTTGCGGTATCTTTTATTGCTATTATTGCGGTGGCTGCTTTTGTGTATGCTGGTTATTTGTATGTAGCATCTTATGCTGCCGGCGAACAGAATGATAAAGCTAAGAAAGCCATGATCGGCGCGATTGTCGGTATATTACTGGCTGCCGGTTCATACGCGGTAACCAAAACTTTAATCCAATTTCAAGATTCCGCTGATCAGGTGAGTGTGAGAGAAGAAATTCTTAATTCTTAATTTTGAAATCATTGTCAGGCAATATTTTTTTAAAAAATCTACATCAAATATTTCTTAACTCTTAGTTCTTAGTTCTTAGTTCTTTTTATTTATGCTAAAATATAAAGATTATTTTATGTATAAATTATGTTTATCAAAGCAAATCATTATTTAGGTCTTAAAATTTGTTTATTAATTTTAGTGACTGTGTGTTTTGGACCTTTAACTAAATCAGCTTTAGCTGATGATGGAAATTCAACAGTGTTTGATTCTGAAGCCTGTGCTGCTTATGTAGACTGGTTCAGTCCGCAATGTTCTCAGAGCTATGTCAAGCAAGTTCACGGTGATAATGCTACTTGTAAGGCCAGTTCTGATGATACTAGTAGCGGTTCTTATTTTTGTTACTGTGTCAATTTTGATGATGTGATTTATGATCTTTATAATTGTGATGAATATTTGTATGGCAATCAGCAATTTGTGAGTTTCACGCAATTTGATGGTCAATTAAACGATCTGCAGAAGGAAGCTTATGATCCAGCTATTACTAGATCTGATAATATCAGGGATTATATCACGACAGTGATTAATTTTGCTTTAGGTTTTTTGGGGTTCGTAGCGGTGATAGGCATTATTTATTCCGGCTCTTTGTATTTATTTTCCGGTGTTTCTGAAACAGCTGACAAGGGCAAAGAGGGGATTAAATATACCATAATCGGCCTTTTGGTAATTATGGCTTCTTACGCCATAGTCAATACTGTCATTCAGGCGCCGACTGGTAAAGAAGAAGAGATTATTGGAACCGGCACTGGACAAATTGAAACCACTCAGGGCACGACCGCTTTTAATAATGATACCAAGGATAATGTAATAGCAGATTTAGGCACGGTTTCTAGTAATTTGAATAATGTTTACGGTTTATACATGAAGGTGATTAGTCCTATGATTCCTGATTTGGAAGCCTTGGATCCCACTATTGCCGATGATTTACAAAAGGTTAATAATACTTTGGATTTCATCATGAAAAGCGTGGATCAGTATAGCGAAACCTATAACAGTGCTAAAAGTGTGAAAGATGCAATTAATGTTGCCCCTTCCACTTCATTTATACCAGATTGGATTGAGAAAATTTACGCTAAACCAGCCAGTTTATGTGGTGTGGATACTTATGATCAATGTATTACAGATTTAAACACAGCTATTAGTGCTGATTATCAGAAAGGCATGTATCAAATGATGGTTGAATATATTGATATGAATAGCATATTTGTTGATCTGGATGATAGTAATACAGTTAAGAAACTATATAATTCTATTTTATCACTGCCTAATAGCACCACTAATCCTTGTGTTTATATTGATTATAGCAGCTTAAAAAGTTGCGGTACTCAAGGATTGATGATTACCTTAACTGATGATCCAAAGGACAGTAATTTCGTCACTGCCAATGATTCTCTTAATAAATTACAAGAAGGAGTGCAAAAAATTGATTTTGTGAATGTTAAATTAAATGCTTCCACTTTGAAGTGCAAAGCTCCATGCACTGTGACTTTTGATAGTTTAGGCACGATTGATCCATCAAATGAAACTGTAGAGGGTTTACAACATTTTTGGGACTTAAATGGCAATGGCGAATATAATGAAATCGATCCATTCCAGAATGGCATGTGCAATGAAGTGCCTAATAGTTCAGGCGATGCCGAAGATGGCAGCTCTAATAATTTAGTTTGTACTTATTATGATTCTGCTACTTATATAGTAAAATTAAAAGTTAATAGTAAATATCCAGATAAATATGCTCCGGGTATTGCCACAGCTAGACTGATTGTTGAACCTGCGAATACCGAATCAAATATCGTAGCTTATTCAAGTGGCGCTGCTGATCAGCAGACAACGAAAATTGTTTACGATTATATTGCCAAACCGTCAGTGAAAAATACGGTGATTGATTTTTCTCCAGCTGATGCGGCGGCGGGCATTACTTTTGATGCCAGCAAGTCTCTTGGTCAAAATAATAAATTGATTAATGATTTTGAATTACAGGTTGATGGTGATAAAGAACCAATGCAAAACGGCGATGGCAAATTTGTATATTATTTCCCAAAAAATGCTAACGGAGAAGTGGCTTTGGGTACATATAATCTCAAATTGATATTAAAACAGGGTGATATTAGTGATACTTTTCCATTTAAAGTAATTATAAAAAACCCTAATGCGGAACTAAATTATCAAGCGCCAACTGATATGTATGTTGGCAAGACTTGGCATTTTGATGCTTCCACCTCTTCCATTCAAGGTAAAATTAGCGGTTATCAATGGTTGCTTAATTCTCAGGAAATTGCTGACGCCAAGGATCAAACTAAATATGATTGGACTCCTACTGAACCAGGCACTTATAAATTCACCTTAGTAGTGAATGGACAAGATAACAATGCTGATCCTGTGAGCGATAACACTGAAGTTGATGTGACTATATTGCCAGAGCCGCCGGTTAGTTGTTTTATTTATGATGTACCTGATAAACATAATCCTGCTACTTATTATTTTGATGGCAGTTGCAGCACTGGAGGAGAGTTAACTTCATCACAATATGCTTGGACGATTGATGCTAGTCCTGATAATTATGTTATTTTGACTGAAGATAGTGCGGGAAATCCTTATGATACTAATGCTAATCAAAATTTTCTGGATGAACAGAAAGTAGCGGTACGATTTAAAAAATTAGGCAAATATAAAGTTACGTTAACTGTCAATAATGGATCTGAAGGCACGGAACAAACTGATACTACGACTGGGGAAATCATGGTTAATAACTTAATGGATGTAAATGCGATAGTTTATATTGCCTCTGTTGGCTCAACTGATCAGACCAACCCACCAGAAAATGATTCTGGCAACAGTAATTCATATATTCTTGGCAATGTGGCTACTTTGGATGCGCCAAAATTTGGCTTTGATTTGCATAGTTTGTATATCGCTGAAAATCAGGATAAAATTGATAGCATTGATCTGACGGTTGATTGTGGTGATGACGGTATAGGTAAATTGGCCAATAGTTCTATTAATGATATAGATTGGTCTTTTGATAGCAGCACGGTGGATTATTATTGTAATTATACAGTTGCTGGTACATATATAGTGACTATTACGATTAGCGATACTGATGTTAGTAAAAATTTTAACGTTTTAACTAGAAAATTATATGTTGCGGAAAGTGATAAACCTTTTCCAGTTATTAAAGCGTATGATTCATATAGCGGGTCAGAATTCATCCCTGATGAAAACAATATTATTTATGGCAATAAAACCACTACTTTTAAATTTGATGCTACCGCTTCCAAAGATGTGAATGGAGAAAGTTACAGCGCAAATAACAAAAATCTCACCTTTAGCTGGACTGGGGATGATATTTCAGCCAGAACCATTCCAGTATTTACCAAAACTTATGATCAAGTTTCAGTGAATAATCAACCTTATATTGTTAATTTAACACTGGCGGATTTAAATAATGATTCTACCAATAAAACTGATTTAAAAGTTTTAATTCAAGAAGAAAAGCCAAAAATTAGTAATTTTTTCATTCAGAATGTGATTAATGCGACGAATCCAGATGATGTTACTACCCCGGTCCAGGTAAAATTAAAAGCTAATGTTAATGATATTGATGGTCAAGTAGGGAAATACTTATGGGGTTATATTGATGCTGATAATACTGCGAATGGTTATGTCGCTTCTCAAAGTTCTGATAGCTCGGAAACAATCATGACTATTAACAATAATGGTGATCAGGGTAAGGTCAAACATTATATTTTTACTTTAGTAATTACTGATGATGATAATAATAAAACCGGTACCAATAATAGTATATTAGAAGGTCTTAATTGTGGAGCCACTGTGGATAGTGATAAATCGGCCAAAAGTTGCACTTTGACCGAACCGACTTTGGATGTAAAAAATGGCCCGAATAAAAATCCAGTTGCTTCTTTTAATGTTGATAAAGCAAGCATTTATGTTGGAGAACAGGTTAATTTTGATGCTGGTTCATCGCATGATGATGATGGTAAAATCATAAAATATACTTGGGATTTTAATGGCAATGGATTTTATGATGATGAGACCTTGGATTATGCTAGCACTTCCCATGTTTTTGATAAAGTCGCCAATGAAGGTGTTTCAATACGTTTACAGGTGACGGATAATGATAACGCTACCAATATTTCAGTACCAGTGACTGTCTACATTGATGCTTTGACTGATCCGCCCAAAGCTGCATTTGTTGCTACAACTAGCGGCTTGATTGTAACATTTGAAAATAACTCCACCATTGATGAAAAAGTTTCATCAAGTCAACAAACATCAAGTAGTTCTTCTTTAGAACTCACTAATTGCACTTGGGATTTTGATGCTGATATTGACTATGATGGAGATGGCAACAAAGATAATGATAATCAAACATTTGATAAAAATTCTTCCAATGATTCCTGTCAGGGAGGCACATACACTTATGCCAAGCCTGGCACCTATCGTGTTAAATTAAAAGTGGAAGATAGCATAGGCAGTGTTAATAGTGTAATTAATTATGTAACAGTGCAAGCTGTAGAATTAGGTGGCACAATGATGACTTATGATTCCAATGATAAAAATAAAATTACACTTGGTTCCGACAATTCTTATCATGTAGAGGCAACCAATTCTGTTGTGAATTTCCGAGTAACAGCCACCGGAGGAGTTGCTCCTTATAAATATTATTTAGATGCTGATGTCAATCGGGATTCAAGTGGCAATGGTAAAACTAATGATGATGAAGATTACAAAGGTGATATTAAAGATATGGAAACTGTTAGCATTGATGAAGTGAAATTCGAGCCTACCATAGCTTCTAGTTTCGATATTTCATTATTAATCAAAGACAGTTTAGGCGATAAATTCACTATTAAAGAGACTATCACTATTGATGCGGAAAAGTTAACTGTTTATCTATTGTCCGATCCCAAAGCTAATCCAAGCGATGGCAAAATTCACTTAACTCAAGATAAGGCTACAGTAATTTTCACGCCTTCACATAAAGGCGGGCTAGGCGAAATCGAAGAATGTTTTGATTTTAATGCTTATTATGATGATGATGGCGATGGCAAAAGTGATAATGATTGTGAACAGATTAACAGTTCTTATAAATTAACTTATAATAGTGCTTGGGGTAATCTTAAGGCTCAATACACAGTAATAGATGCCAAAGGCAATAAAGATCAAACAGCTTTAAATATCGTTTTTGATGCTAGCTCTACTAGCACAGTTTCATCTAATACGGGAATTTTGGATATGTTTATGACACCGAGTAGCCAATATTCAAAATATTTATCACAAAGTGATGGTAAAATTCATTTTACCAGTAGTCCAGCCAAAATTTCTTTTTCCTTCAAAGCTACTGGCGGCAAAGTCCCTTATCAATTTTATTTTGATAAAAATACTAATTTTGACAGCGATGGCAATGGCGTAAAAGATAATGATGCTAATTATAGTTATTCTTATAGTGATAATAATTATCATGATACTGCTGTAATGGATTTTGATCAATCATGGGGAAATATAGTAGTGCAAATGAAAGTGGTTGATGCGAAAGGCACGACAGACAAAACTACAATACAAATTGTTTTTGACACCAATAAAACTGCTTTTGATATCTCTAATATTTATGCAGATATTTTCAATTTAAATGAGATTAACCTGGTTATTTTCTTTGAAGTATTGGGGGGATTTGGTATATTGATACTAGCTTTATATTTGGGAAAAAGGCAGAGTAAGGAATGAGTGGACGGTAGTCAGTGGACGGTAGTCAGTAATCAGTGGACGGTAGTCAGTAATCAGTAGTCGGTAGTCAGTAATCAGTAGTCAGTAATCGGTAGTCAGAAGTCAGTTTGAACTGACTACCGACTACTGACTACAACATTCAACATTCAACATTCAACATTCAAAATTTAAAATTTAAAATTTCTAAAAATGTCTGAAGAAAACAAACAACAAAATCCAACAAATCAAAATCAAAATTTTCAACCACAAACAAATTTTATTTCTCCAAATTTACAACAGGCTGTAACTCAACAACCGCCTCAAGTTCAAAACACACAAAATTCTCAGTTAAAAGTGAAAAAAACACCGCCAGGAACAAATAAAAAATTAATTATAGGGTTAATATTAGGCTTATTTAGCTTTTTTGTATTGGCTTTTTTGGTTTTATTCTTTTTGATTAATCAAAGTACCGATGCCGCTTCTAATCCTTTTATCCAAATTTTTGGCATTAATCCTGAAGACTGGATCCCTTTTTTAATTAATCTGACTAGTGCGGCTTTTGGTTTCATGGTTTTTGTCTCATTTATTATTGCTATTATTGGTATTTTCAAGATTGCTATGAGCAAAAAAGATGATAAGCAGGCTAAACTGAAAGGTGGCATGATGACTGGTATCGGAGCAATATTATTTGTGGTACTAGTTATTAGTTGGATGTTTGTTTACCTTAATTTAAGTTCTCGAAAAACCAGTACCGTTAACCCACAAAATTTTATTTTAACAGTTCCAGAACAAACTGTTGATTTGACTGCTCCGTTAGAAATTAGTTTTGATGCTTCTAATGTAGCCAAAGTTGTGAATCCCGCCAGATATCAAATTTTATCTTATGAGTGGAATTTTGGCGATAATGGTGACAGCGGCACTGGGCAAAAAATTACTCATTTATATAAAGAAAAAGGGCCTAATGCTGGCCGATATAAAGTCACTTTGACTGTCACTTACAAAGATTTGAAAGATGGCTCAGAAAAACAGGATAAATTTGAACGGGACGTTGTTTTTTCTAATCAAGTGGCCGATACCAGTTTTACGATTAATCCCGAATCTGGGCCAGCGCCTTTGATAGTGACTTTTGACGCTTCATCATCTGCTGATGCTGACGGAACAATTGCAAAATATGAATGGGATTTAGATGAAGATGGATTTTTTGATGATGCGGAGGGGGAAAATGTTAAATACACTTATGAAAAAATTGGTACTTTTACCGCTAAATTACGGGTGACTGATAATAATGATAATTATAGTTTTGCGGAAAAGCAAATTACGATCAAAGCTGGTGAAAATCCTCAAGCGGTAATTACTATTAATTCTGATAATGGACAATTTGAAAAAGGCAAATCATATTTATTTGATGCCGGCAAATCAGCCAGTCCAGTCGATGCTCAAATTGTTAAATATTTATGGGATTTTGGTGATGGTTCTGTAGCTAATACCAGAACAGCCAATCACAGCTTTGTAAATGTTGGTAAATTTACCGTCAAACTGACTGTGACTGATGAAAATGGTTTAAAAGGCGATGATAGTTCTGATGTCACCATTATAGAACCGAAATCAGCACCAATTGCTGTGATCATGCCGACTCCAGGATTTACCGATAAAGAGCAAACTTATATTGAAGGGGAAGCGCCATTAAGTGTTACTTTCAGTGGACTTAATAGTCGGGATAAAGATAAAGATATTATTGAATATAAATGGGATTTTGATGGCGATGGCGTGACTGATGATAGTGGAGATGTGGTGAAAAACATTTTTAAAGAACAAGGGGAATATCAGGTGACTTTGACAGTCATTGATAGTGAAAAAAACGAATCAAAAGCTTCAATTATTGTTAAAGTAAAGGCTCATGGCATTGAGGCGGTATTGACTGCTAGTCCGATTGAAGGAGAAGTGCCGTTAAAAGTGAATTTTGACGCTTCCGGATCAAGTTTCCCAGAAGGCAAAATTATTAGCTATGAATGGGATTTTGGTAATGGCACGAAACGAATAGACATCAGTCAAATTAGCTATACATATAATGCTGTTGGCACTTATACTGCCAAGGTAACTGCTGTGGGATCTGATGGTTCGAAATCTGAAGCTAATGTTGTAGTCAGTATTAGACCTGTCTCATTGAAAGCTTGCTTTAACATGACACCCTCTATTGGCGATGCTCCTTTGGATGTCCAATTTGATGCTTCATGTGCCGGCGGTACTGTTGCTTATTATTTATGGAATTTTGGTAATGGCAAAACAAGTAGAGACCGAAAACCTATAGCTACATATTCAAAACCTGGAAATTATGAAATTACATTAGAAGTTAGAGACCAAAATGGCATTACCGACTCCACAACTAAAAATGTTGTTGTAACGGGAGTGGTGGAATAAAAACTCACCCTAAATCCCTCTCTTTAAAGAGAGGGAGAAATTGTCAATTGTCATTCCAGCGAAGGCTGGAATCCAGTAAACATTTGAAGATTTTCATTCTCTATTTGAAGTTCCATGTTTTCTTTCCTTATCTATTTATCAGTATAATTTTTAATTTGCATATCATTTTTTGGGAGGGTTAGTGAGTTTTTACGGGTCAAGCGGAAAATAGTTTGAATAAATAATTTTAAAAATTCATGAAAAGACCAGAAATATAGGATATTATTTGTCGCAAGGTCATACCAGCGAAGGCTGGTATCCAGTAAACATATTCATTATTGATGGATAAAACTTATTTTGTATATATTATTGCTAGTAAACGTAATGGTACTTTATATGTAGGGATGACAAATAATTTAGAGAGAAGAATTCATGAACACAAAGAACAAATTAATAAAAGCTTTTCATCAAAATATAATATATCAAGATTAGTATGGTATGAAGAATTTGATACTTCAATATCAGCAATTGAAAAAGAGAAACAAATTAAAACATGGCAAAGACAATGGAAAATAAATTTAATTGAGAAAGAGAATCCTAACTGGAAAGATTTGTATTATTTGTTTTAACAAATTTCTGGACATTATAAATTTCCACACTATCGACGTTAATCCTCCACTGGATTCCAGACTAAATCTGGAATGACTGCTAACGATAAATCAAAATTTCTTCAAACCATTTTCCGCTTGATCCGTTTTTACGCCTAAAAAAATTGACAAAAAGGTAAATAGAGTTTATTATACGCATGTAATTTGAATTCATAAATATTAGATTATGGAAGTTTTATTTCCTGGGACTAAAAAACCCTCAACAATTGACGTTAAATGTAGTGGCAATGGCAGTGGTTCTAATGGTTGTGGTTCAACACTTAGAATTAATGAAAATGATATTTTTATTGCAGGAAGTGGTATGGATAGTACTGGAGATGAGCCTTGCATAAAATGTCCTGAATGTAAGGCAATAACGATTATTCAAAATGAACAACAGTTAACTCGTGTTGCTTGGCAAAAATGGAGCGACAAAAGTCGCCAATAACTTGCTGTAAATCTATTAAATAACTAAAACTTACAACAATCCTCACTAGATGGAAATTTGAAGGCAAGTACAAATAATTCAAAAAACGAGAGTAGCACAAAAAATTATGATTTAAAACAATTTTTTTTGATTTTTTAAAAATTTAAAGCTTAAAATTTTGCTTTCCCAACTGGCAAAATGATCAGAAAGATTGTATTATTTCGCTAGTTTGCATATCCTCGAACATTATTGAAAATATGACTTACGCTACTTGCTACTAAATACATATGGAAGAATATCTAAAAAAAAGACCTCATAAAAAAGTTTTCCAAAAAATAGAAATTGATCGTCTTAGAAATCAAGCTATTGATAAAATCAAATCAAGACTTCTTCCTGATGAAAAAATAATCAAAATTATACTTATTGGCTCATCTATTAAAGATTCTTTTGGAGAATATGATCCGCCAGGATTTAGGGGAAGCTTATTTTCAGATTTTGATTTTATAATTTTTGTAGAGGATGACTATATAATTCCCGACTGGCTTAATAGGGAACCTGATGGAAAACCTTTTTCAGAAGATACAATGAATTTGGCATATAGAAACAAAAAATTTGTTGATAAAAAATACGATATTGAGGTCTTTTTTTTGAAGCGTACTAATTTTGAAAATCCAATCATTCAAGAACAAGGTGAATTAGCAGGTATTCCCATGACGAGCAACACTATGCATAAAAACTTTGCAGTCTATGATAAAATGACCGTGTAAGTCATACATCCGATAACAGCGTGTACCTGGCTTCACTTCGTTCCGCCTATATTGCTACGCAACATCAGATACACGCGAACGTTGTAGGGAATACATGTGAAAAAACTTTTAACTTTTACCTGAAAAAATATGACTGATAAAATAATCGCCACAGGTGTAGTTCATAAAGTTCCAAACGATTTAAGAGAAACTTTAATTTCCAGTCCAGACATACTTGCGAAATGGAATAAACTTACATCTCTTGCGCGCAACGAGTGGATTTGTTGGACTACTATTGTCAAAAAATCAGAAACAAGAAAAAATCATATAGAGAGATTATGTTCAGATCTTTTGAAGGGGAAGCGTAGACCATGTTGCTGGCCTGGTTGTCCTCATCGTAGACCAGATGCAAAAAATATGAATTTTCATGAAATTTCTAAAATTGATTTTAATGATTGGGTCTCAATGGGCTTAGCTTTTTGGCCAAATCACACAAAAGAAGAATTAGAAAAAGAATTTAGGGAATTAATGTTGTCTAATAAAAATACAACATATATTTGTAAAGATACTGAACATTATGTAGCTTTTATTAATCTATCTTTGCGTAGCGATTATGTACAAGGTGCAAAAAGTAGTCCTGTTGCATATGTTGAAGGAATTTATGTAAAGCCTAAATATAGGGAAAAAGGAATAGCCAAAAAACTCATCAAAATAGCCGAAAAATGGGCTTTAGAAAAAGGTTGTAAAGAATTAGCCTCTGATGCTGAATTAGAAAATATTGATAGTCAGAAATTTCATGGAAATTTAGGATTCAATGAAGTAAATAAAGTCGTAAGTTTTATCAAATCAATAAATAAATGCTGATCTTGTATTTATATTTAGCTATAGTATAAGATACTTTAGATGTTGAATGTTGTAGTCAGTGGTCGGTAATCAGTAGTTGGTAGTCGATTATTGATTTCTGACTACTCACTTCTGACTTCATTTTTTTATTTTTTTCTAATCAGCACTCATAGCTCAACTGGATAGAGCATCAGTCTTCGGAACTGAGGGTTGCAGGTTCAAATCCTGCTGGGTGCACCATCCTACGCTAAAGCTTCGGATGGCACAGCCAAAAATTTAGTATTTAGCAATGACATGAGTTTTTTAAACGATTTTAAAAATTAAAATATAAACACGAAATATGACAAGACAATGTTTTTGAGTGTAAGACAAATTTTTGATATTATATTAAGATTTGCAATTTTTGCAAATTCACACATGTTTTTTAAAAAAACAAAAACAAATATTTCTTAACACAAAAACAAATATGTGTACCAAAAAATGGCTTAAAGCCGTTATTGGGGTAGCTATAATTACCTCACTTTTTGCAGTTGCTACTGCATATGATTCTTTTCATTTATTTAAAGGAAAGGATATCCAAACAAATTCATTTGGTAGTGAATCTGATCCTTTTTATATTGTAGATAAAAGTCACGCAGGACAGCAAGTAAATAGTAACAGTGAATCTATTGAAATATTTGCTGTGCATTTTGTAGATGCTCCAGGAGGTAATTTCCAAGGATTAGATGTTAAGCTTGTTTTGGATGATGGTGCGAGTGTAGATGTTGATCAAAACACTTCTAATATATTAAAATATTTGCCAGCTGGACTAGAAATATGGAAAAGTGAATTCCAATCAGATTCATTAAGTAGAAATGATAGGAAATTATCTCTTAATAATAATATTGTTTATGAAATTGATGGGGCTAATTATAGGGCTAATCTTAGATTGGTTAATGCTGATCCAATAGAAGCTGGGGATGTCTATTTTTTGGCGTTAAAAACTGCGCAATATGGAGTCGTAGATGGAAGTCGTTTTCAAATTGGTATTGTTCAAAATGGAACAAAATTTGGTGACAATCAATCAGTAACACATAGTGAAGTTTTGTCTCAATCTATTCAAATGGATGCAAATCGTCCAAAATTAGTAAAATTAACTGCAGATGGTCTTTTAAGTAATGCAGGCACTCACCTTTCTTTATTTTTTGATCAAGCTATAGATTTAACTACAATAAGTTGGGCTACTGTTGAAGGTGGTTATTCACCTGATGCAATTTTAAATGCTCAAAGTATTGATACATATTTAAGTCATTCTTATGGAACTGGTGCAGTAGCAGCTTTTGTTACAAATTATGTTTCTAATGATAAGGTTATTATTACTCTTGGCGGATCTCCAACGATTGCAAATGATGATAGAATATGGCCAAGTTTTTGCGCTTCCAATTATCGTTGTTTTAATGATGCTATTTTATTAGATACAAATGGTCCTACTTTAAAAGATGTTGTAGTATTAAATGATATTGGTGCTAATAATCAATTCACAGAAGTTGGAGAAAAGATAATGTTAGTTTTTGATAAAGATGTTGATCAAAATACATTGAGATCAGATAATATAAATACAAGAATTACGCTTAGTCAAGGTACTTGGACTAATTTTGTTACTCCAGCTTTAGTTTGGATGGATGATAATATTTTGCAAGTTACTTTAAATGCAGAACAAACAAATTCTGTTGGAGCTGAAGTTACTTTGTCTCCAGATATTAAAGATCTTAATGGTAATGGTGCATTAAATTTTAATCCAAAACCACGTGTTCGCATATCTGCTGTAAGCAGAGTTCCTTATGTAGAATTATCAGATAATGATTCAACTAATTCAGGCATTGATGGTAATGATATAACAGTTGCTTGGAGTGAAGCTAATATTGGTGATCATGTTAATGTTTATATCTTACCAGCAGATGAAGTATTTGATAATAGAGATAATTTTAATCCAATTAATAGCAGTTCAATTGATATTAGTGAAGTAAGTTATGATGGTACTGATAGTGCATATTATATACAAGGAGATAGCAGATCTGATTATGATAATTTCTGGCCATATTATTATTTCATGCAAGATCAATCATACAAAGCAGTAGTTGAAGTTTGTAATGCTGAAGAGATTGATTGTTTAACAACAGAAAGTAGTCCTATAAATTTCACGCCTGATAATAATTTTGATCAAGGATTTTTTGAAGATAACAATTGGCGGTCAACATTTGTAGAAGGGACTATTCCTTATTCATACAGTACAATTAACACAAATAATAAGGTATTTGTGGCAAGATTTTCTGCTCCAATGGATTCAACTACTATTACTGATGAAACCATCACATTAAGAGTGCTTAATGGAGATTATATAGCTGGTACTGTTAGTTATAATTCAGATGAATTATCTGCAATATTCAAAACAGATGAAACTTTAACAGCAAATTCAACTTTGGTATTTGAAGTATTAAATGCTGAAGATTCAAATGGCGTTACAGTTTCTTATACAACTAATTTTTATACAAATAATTCAGCAGATACTGAAGCTCCAACAATATGGTGGGCAGAACCAAATGATGAAGAGGAAAATGTAAATACTTTGCTTAGCAATATTAAAATTGGATTTTCTGAGATGATAGATCCGACAACCCTTCTTACAAATTCTTGGGTAGCTACGCCAGAAATATCTGCTAGCTCATATTATGAACCAATGGATCAGAGCTTGGTAATTGAATTTAATAATTCAGCTTTACAAGCTAATACTAGCTATCAAATCACTCTTTTAGGTAGTGTTATAAAAGATAGCGCTGGGAATAATTTAGATGGAGATGATAATGAAGTAGCTGGAGGAAATTATGTACTTAATTTTAATACTCAATTAACTGCAAATACTTCTGCTCCAACAGTTAAATTTACAGATTTCTTGCTTGATGGATTTCGAATTGGACTTGATTTACCAATGAAAAATTCTCCATTAATAACTGTATCAAATTACACATTAGTTTGTGATAATATGCCAGTAAGTCTTGCAAATGCTACATTTGATTGGGATTCAGATAGATATGAATTACAAGTATTTGGCATTCCATTAGCACAAGACCAAGATTGTTTTTTAAATTTATCTACAAATATAGTTGCCTTAAATAATCAGCCAATAATTGAAGCTGATCGTACACAGGAAGGCAGTACTCATATGGAAAGAGGAGGTAATGATTTTTATCAAGATTTTTCAAGTGGAGAAGGTGGGATGATGGGAGGAGCAGAAGGTTCAGGTGATTGGTTTAAAATGTCGGCTGGATTTACAGGTGATGTTTGGGATGATAAATATGTTCAAAAATATAATCCAATGAATGCTTGGGCGGAATGTAATATTGCAGGATGCACAACTGATTACAATATTGAATTTCCAATTACACAAGCTCTTAATAATGGATATAAAATACAAGTTGTATTCCCAACTGGATATAATGTGTCAAATGCTGAGATGGATGATGATTGGATGAATAATGATATAAATCAATGGGATGGGGCATATCTTACAGCTGGTACTGATGATTATTCAGAAAATGGACGAATTTATGTTACAGATGCAACTGTAAGTCAATCAACCAGATCAGTTACTTTGACTATTGCAATTGATGCTGATAATGATGGGGATGTTGATACTGATGCTCATTTTGGGGATAATGGCTCCCAAGTATCGTTTAAATTAAAAAATATTACCAATCCATCAACTGTGTCTTCCAGTTATCAAATTAATGTAAATACATTGACAAATTCAGATCAAACAATTGAAGAAATTTCACTTAATCCAGTATGGTTAAGTGAACCTGGAGATGGTTCTGTAACAGTTACAGTTCTTAATTCGACTGATGATAGTCCAATAGCTAATGCTACTGTATATATAAATGCTCCTGGCGCTGGTACACAGGAAACATTAACTAATGGTTCAGGACAAGCTATAGTTACAGGTATTCCAGTTGGTTCATGGGATGCATGGGGCAATGCATGGACAGATTGTATGGAAGCTCCAGAAGGTTATGTAGCTAGATGTAATAATGGAAATTTTACTTTATCTGAAAGCAATCCAAGTGCAGAAGTTACTTTTTATTTTGACGAAGCTCTTTATACAGTAAGCGGAACAATTACTCATACTGGTATAGGAACTGAAGGTAGTAAACATGCACAAGTATGGGCAGGTTGTTCAAATAGTTGGGTTGGCAAAAGAATTACATTGGATGCAGATGGTTCAACAGCTTATAGTCTTTCACTTTCAAGTGGAGGATTCTGTAATATTGGTATTGATAAATGGTATGGATCAAATGGTGGTGCTGAACTTGAATTCGTTAGTCCTCCTCCAACATCTATTAATGTTGACGGAGATGAAACTGTTAATCTTGCTTTGATAGCCGCAGATAAATTTATTTCAGGTACAGTAGTGGATGATCAAGGAAGCGCTCTTGCTAATGCTTGGGTGCAAGTTACAGCTAATCAGCAAAAAGGCGATATGTCTTTTTGGGCAGGAGGTCAAACAAATAAATCTGGAGCATTTAGAATTGCTGTAGCTCCTGGACAATATAAAGTTATGGCAAATGTGCCTGGTATATTTTCTCAAACTGAAATGAATATTTTGGTCCCAGAAGAAGGTGCTAATGTGCCAGCAGTTTTAAATTTCGTTATTAAACAACCAAGTATAGCAATTTCAGGATCTATAACAGATAATTCTGATAATCCTATTCAATGGTCAAATGTTAATTGCTGGAGTAATAATGGATTCGGAGGGGCTAATGCTATGACTGATAGTAATGGAGAGTATACATTATTCGTTAATGCAGGTACTTATAATTGTGAGGCTTGGGCTCCAATGTATGGTAAGGTTCCAGTTGCTGACGGATCTGATGCAAGTGATGTTTCTATTGCTTCTGACGCAACAATTAATTTCAAGTATGACCCAGATGCATTTGCTGAAATTAGTGGCATTATACATAATGCAAATGGCGATCCTTATTCATATAATTGGGTAATGGCAAATAAAGTTAATTCAACTACTGGACAGTGGACTGGTCCAGGAAATGGAGCAAGCACTGATAGTACTGGTGCTTTCCGAATTATTGTAGAAAAAAATCAAGAAAATGAAGTCTATGAACTTAGATCATGGAATGGTTTAGGTGAAGTTACAATAGAAACTGATATAGATGTTTCTGAAGCAAATGCTGAATTAGGAACAATTACCCTACCTCAAAGATATGATGTTGCTTTATCTATTTTGAACTTCCCAAATACTAATATGGATAGAATATTCATGGATCTTCAAAATACTACAACCAGAACAATGACATGGGCAGATTGTCCTTTAACTGATGGTGATTGCGAGAAAACTGTTAGTTTGGATGATGGAGATTATATGTTGCGTATGTTTGCTCCTGGTATAGGAGGATTAGAACAAGAATTTACTGTTGACGGTGCAGAAACAAGTGTTGAAATTGATTTCAGTGATTATTCAATGCAAGAATTCACTGTTACAGTTGAAGATAGTAATGGAGATCCAGTACCTTATGCATTTATTAATGCATTCAGTCCAGCAAGTAAAATATTTATTGATGCATTTACTGATGGAAATGGTGAGGCAACATTGAATGTAGTTAGCGGATATACCTATATGATTCAAGCAAATAAACCAAATTATATTAGTTCTAATACACAAACTACAACTGGGACAACTTCTTATATAATTACTATGCAAGAAGCAGATGCAACAATTACAGGTACTGTAGTTGATTCTGAGGGTGATCCTATGCCTTATGCATGGGTTGATGCTAATAATACTGATAATCAATGGACTAATACAGGAGCTGATGGAAGCGGTGAATTCACTCTTTATGTATCAGAAGCTACAACATGGGATTTAACAGCTCATGGTATGAATGGTACATGGGGTGAAACTACAGGTGTTGTTGCTGGAGATACTTCTGTTGAAGTTGCATTAGATCAGACAATAGATTATTTTGAAGCTCATGATCCAATTAATTCAGTATTTGAACCTGAAGATTCAATTGCTGTTGAAGGAGATTTCGCTTCATTTTCAGCAGAAGCTGGAGCATTGGGAGATGACACAATCTCGCTTGGCATTGAAGTAACAACGGGTGTATCTGAAGGAGGAGCAACAGGAGGACCTTTGGGTAATATAGGTGTTGATTTTACAGCTACAGATACTAATGATACAGCGATTTCTAATTTTGATGGAGATGGTGTCGTAACACTTGAATATAGTATTGATCAAATAGAAGGAATGATAGATGCAGGAATTATTAATGATGTGTCTGATGCTACTGATTTACCTCTTGGATATTATGATACATCTTCACAGTCATGGGTAATGCTTGATTCAACAAGTACTACAATTGAATGTCAGGAAAATTCAGGAGATGATTATGAACATATAAATAGAGATACATTTAATGCTGATTACGATACGGAATATAGTACTTGGAATGATTGTTCAATTAATTATTCTGGAACTACAGACCACTTTACGATATTTGCACCTATTATTGAAGATGAAGCAGTAGAAGAAGAAGAACAACAACAACAACAACAATCAAGTAATGGTAATGGTGGAGCAAAAGGGACACTAACATTAAGTGAAGTTATTGATCAAAACGCAGAAACCACATCAGATAGTCATGAATCAGCAGGAGATGAAAATGGAGCAACAGAAACTGGATCTGACACGTCATTATCAACAGAATCATATGAAATTCCAGTCACAGCAGATTATAAGGGGCATTGGGCTGAAAAATACATTACAGAATTATATGCAGAAGGAGCTGTCAAAGGATGTGATAAAGAAGGCAATTTCTGTCCAGATAATGAAATTTCAAGAGCTGAATTACTTAAACTAGCTATGAATTTATATGGAATTTCTTTGTCTGCTGATGAAATAACAAATCCTTTCACTGATCTTACAAAAGATCACTGGGCTTATGATTATATATTAACAGCTTATGAATTAGGAATTGTGGGAGGATATGAAGGTAATACATTTAAAGCAGATAATAAAGTAAATAGAGTCGAGGCTGTTAAGATTTTATATAAAGCAGGTGATATAAAGATCGGAGATGAAACTTATGCAAATCCATTCAAAGATATTGATTTATCAGCTTGGTATGCTAAATATGTTTTGAAAGCATATGCTCAGGCTGTAATACAAGGATATCAAGAACAGGATGG
>MFXK01000009.1 GCA_001788835.1 Candidatus Peregrinibacteria bacterium RIFOXYB2_FULL_33_20 | reverse complement strand
TTGTTTCTCTTTTTCAATTCCTGATATTGCAGTATCAAATTCTTCTTTCTAAATTATTTGTCATTCCTACATATAAAGTACCATTAGGTTTACTAGCAAGAATATATACAAAATAAGTTTTATCTATAAATAATGAGTATATTTACTGGATTCCAGTCTTCACTGGAATGACCTTACGACAAATAATATACATCTTTTCTGGAGTTTTTATGAATTTTTAAAATTATTTTTTCAAACCAAAAAACTGAAAAGATTTCTTTCTATGAAGTCAAAGATCCTTCTTTAAACAGATTTTAGTCTATTCATAAATTTTTTTATAGACTCAGGTTCAATTCCTAAAATTTGAGCCAAAATTATCATTCTGTATAAAATACTGTATAAAGTAGCAGAAGAATGATGTGACAATCCTTTTTGTTTCAGTAATTTTTGGTGTTCTATTCTGAATTTGAATAATATTTCTAATAATTCAATTTCATGACAGCTAATAATTTCAACTTTAACACCAGATTGATAATGTAAGACATGGTTATCGCTTTCCGATTCCCTAGCAAATACTGGTGTTCTAGTTTTGGAATTTGTGTTTCCTGCCTGTTTTTCTAAAAATTCTAAAAACCTATCTTGTTCTAATGGTACCTTTTTACATAGTAGCTTCATAATGAAATATTTTTTTGGTTTAGTATTTCTTGAAAAGAAATTTATGCCAACATAGCATTGTTATTTGTCAATTGGATAAATTAATTTCAAAGAAAAAAAATGTTAAAGTCTTTTTGTTTTTTAATTTTTTAAGGTGTCAGCGCAAAATTTTCAAAATTATTATAAGAACTTACTTGGCGAGGAAGAATTTGATTTGTTTCGGTCTGCTTTGAATAAGTTTTATCCAAAAGCTTTTCGCATCAATACTTTGAAATGGACAGTTTCTGATTTTCAGAAATGGGCGAAAAAAGAGGGATGGAAAGTTGAAAAAATTCCTTTTTGTAAAGATGGATTTTATATAAATTTGCCTGAAAATTTAGATAAACCTTTAGGCAATACAATTCCTCATTTGGCAGGTTATGGATATATTCAGGGAGCAACTTCAATGTATCCGGTAGAGCTTCTCAATGTTCAGGAGGGGGATGTGGTTTTGGATTTATGTAGTTCTCCTGGTGGTAAGACAACCCATATTGCCGAGAAATTGAAAAACAGGGGTTTTGTTATTGCAAATGAGATTTCTCCAGCGAGAATTATTCAGTTAAAAGAAAATATTTATAGGTTGGGGATATGGAATTATGCGGTGACAAATTTAAATCCATCATATTTTGAAAAAAATTATCGAAATATTTTTGATAGAATTTTAGTTGATGCACCATGCAGCGGAGAAGGGATGATCGCTAAATCGAATGAAGTTATGCAAAGATGGGATATTAAATATATTGAAGGTTTTGCACGAATGCAGGTGAAAATTTTGTCGTCAGCATTCGAAGCTTTGAAGCCTGACGGACACATGGTTTATTCAACGTGCACCATGAATGAAGTTGAAAATGAAGGTGTTTTAAATGAAATGGAAAAGATTTATGGTAAAAGCTTCAAAGTTTTAAAAGTTAAAAAATTCTGGCCGCATAAAGATAATGTTGAAGGATTTTTTAGTGCTTTGATTACCAAGAAATCTGATGGATATGAATTGGTATCGCCTAATTTGAGATATCAAAATAATAGAAAAATTTCTGAAGGAAAAAGATTGTGGAATATTTATCCATACAAAAAATCACATGAAATTCTGAAAAGGTTTGCTAAGTTTTTTGGGTTTGAATTGCCTGAATTTTTTAAAAATATTACTGTTGTTGAACATGAAAATACACTTTGGATCCAGTCTAGTATTTTTTGGAATTTTTTTAGGTTTTTGCCTGTTAAATCGTTAGGACTTCCTTTTGCCAAAAAGCGCCGCGAACATGACATTGATTTCGTTTCAGACATATCAAATGCTTTTGGATATTTATTTAAGAATTTCATTAAACTTGATGACAAGCAAGCCGAACAATTTTTATCAAATAATGAGGTGAAAGGGGATTTTGGAGATAAAAGAATTAGTGCTTTGAAAAATGACATTTTTGCTATCGGTATTGCGAAGGCGTCGGGGGAGAGGGTGATTAGGGTGAAAAGCTGAGGAAGCTGTGAGCTTTGAGCTATTGGTTTTGGGCTTTGAGTAGGAAGCAGAGGAATTGTTAAATTGTTTTTAGCAAATGTCATACCAGCGAAAGCTGGTATCCAGTGGAGAACTTTAGTCGATAGTATTGTTTCTTTATTTTACATTGAGAATTTGTTAAAACAAAAACAATACGCAATTTCATGATGAAATTTATTTATATGTAAAGTTCATGCATAAATAATGAGTATGTTTACTGGATTCCTGCCTCCGCAGGAATGACACTTGCCACACTCACAGCTCACAGCTCACAGCTCACAGCTCACAGCTCACAGCTCACAGCTCACAGCTCACTTCCCCCTGCCAATAACTACACAAATTATCTCCTTGGCATGAGCATTTTTTAAAGTTTTGGCGCATTCATTTAAGGTCGTGAGGGTGGTGGCGATGTCATCAATTAAAATGATCTTTTTATCATAAATTTTACTTTGATCGGTAATGGCAAAAGCATTTTTGAGATTATTTAATCTTTCATTTCTTTCAAGTTCTGCTTGAGGTTTAGTATGTTTGATTCTTTTTAAAGTGTTTTTATCTATATTTATTTTTAAGTCATCTGCAATATGTTTTGCAAGAAGTTCAGATTGATTAAATCCCCTCCATCTTAATTTTTTATTATGAAGCGGGACAGGGATCAGGATGTAATTTTGGAAATTAGAAATATCTTTTTTTATAATTTTTATTAAAAAATCTCCCAGAAAAATATTTAAATCTTTTATAAACCTATATTTGAAAGTTTTAATTAATTTTTGGATCAAATGTTCTTTTTCATATTTTGCAGCAATTATAAGCCTGTTAAAATATATAGGTTCTGATTTTTTATTTTTGCATGTACTGCAAACGCTTCCGTCAGTTTTTTCATGTTTGCAAATTGGACAACTTTGGAATTCGTTTAAAGTGATATTTTTTTCACATTTCTTGCAAATCCATTCCCCTTCAAATCCACACCAGAGACATTTGATGGGGAAAAGAAGGGAAGTTATAAAGTTTATAAGGTTTGTAAAGTTCATAAAGTAGAGGTAAAAGATGGATATCTAGCTCAAAATTCAGCATGCTTTCTCTCCCTTCTCTTAATGTAAGAGAAGGGCAGTGGTTGAGTTAATTTTTTAGTGATTTTATTCTTACTTTCTGGTTTTTTGATGAATTTTTTGATTTTTTTTAAAAAATAATTTTGATCCGCGAATTTTTTAAGAAATTTTTTCTTGATAACGCAATTTATTTAATTTAATATGGAAAGCCCGTTAATTTCTCTTTTTAATGACTAATTTGAAAGATATTTGGGAGCCGGTTTTAAAAATCATAGAACCAAAAATTGGCAGACGGCATTTTGTAACATTCTTCAATAATACCGCCCTGCTGGGCATCAATAATGGAGTAGCAAAAATAGGGATAATCAGCGTCTTCATCCGTGACTGGATTGACACGAAATATCGTGATATGATATTAGACGCTATTAGAAGTTTTGATTCTAGCGTGATTGATTTGGATTTTGAAATTCATTCAGTTTTATCTAGCGTTGAAGATTTAAGAAGCGTGAAAATTGTTGATAACAATGCCACAACAGCCAGATCTAAATCCAAAACTCAAGGGCGTAAAATTCCTAATAAAGAAGAAGTAAATGTTCAGGGTATTAGGAGTAAAAGGTTAAATTCCCGCTATTTATTGGATAATTTTGTGGTGGGACAGGGGACTCGTCTAGCACATGCGGCCTGCTCGGCGGTGGCATCTAATCCAGGTAGCAGTTATAATCCGCTTTTTATTTATGGAGGGGTTGGTTTGGGCAAAACCCATCTTTTACACGCTACTGGTAATGAAATTTTAAAAAGACATTCTAATTTTGCCGTTGTTTATACTACTGCGGAAAATTTTGTAAATGAAATTGTAGAAGGGATTAGAACTTTTAAAATGAATGATATTAAGAAAAATTATCGTAAAGCTGATTGTTTAATTATTGATGATGTCCAGTTTTTGGCTTCCAGAGAACGTACCCAAGAAGAATTTTTTCATACTTTTAATGAGCTTTATGATAATCATAAGCAGATTATATTAAGTAGTGACAGGGCTCCTAGAGAATTAGTAGGAATTGAAGATAGACTGCGAAGTCGTTTTGAAATGGGCATGATGGTAGATGTCGGTATACCAGATTATGAAACCAGGTTGGCAATTTTGCAACAAAAAACCATGGGACATCAAGCGATTATTCCGCTAGATGTCTTGGAGTTTATTGCCTATAATATTCAAGATAATGTCAGAGCTTTGGAAGGAATTTTATTGCAAGCGATTGCTAAAGCAAAACTTGAACACACCACTCCAACCGTGAAAATGGTAGCCAGATATATAGAAAAATTTGATGCCAAAGTGGAAATACAAGGTGATATCCATAAATATATGCCTGCTAATGGTTCGGCTAGAACTATTGATGATGTGATTGAAGTAGTGTCAGCTTATTATAAGATTTCCCATGATGAAATTAAAGGCAGTGTTAGGAAGCGTGAGTATTTAATGCCAAGGCAGATTTCCATGTATTTGTGTCGGGTAGAATTGAATCAGTCTTTTGAAAAAATCGGCTTGGAGTTTGGCGGGAAAAACCATACTACTGTCATGAATGCCTATGAAAAAATTAAAAAACTTTTAGATGATGATTATAACTTAGTTAGAGATGTAAATGCCATAAAAAGAGAAATGGGTTTGTAATTTACGGTACAATTTGTTAACTTAGATAATAGTTTTAATCTCACTATGCAACACATATCACCTTATTATTATAGGAGACAAAGGCAGAAAAAAGAATTTTTATTGCCTTTCCTGATCATTATATGTATAGGAATTATTATTATTTTAATTACCCAACTGGTTTTTTCTTTTCTTGATGATAATAAACAAGATTTGAGTACGAAAATTAGTGTTTATAGCATTGGTGATAGTATCCAGATTTTACCCGGGCAGCAAACAGACTGGATCAAGGGGTATAATGGCAGTATTTTGGTGGCTGGGGATACCTTGAGAACAGGAGCGGCGACTAAAGCAGTTTTGCAGTTTAATGATGGTAATCTGTTAAGAATTAATGAAAATACTCAGTTGGTAATTAATCAGCTAACTCATAGTAAGAAAAATGGTATTCATACTTTGATTGAGCTTTCTTACGGAGAAATGTGGATGAATAAAAAAAGTTTTGATGGAGACTATGTTTTGAAAATTAATAATGGTCGCGTTTATTCAGTGGGTACTATTTTTGCGATAGATAATAAGGCCAATGAAATTTTACGGGTATTACAGGGTAATGTACAATTTGATGTAACTGAACAGCAGGGTGATAACATTGTTGTTTTAGAAAGTTATGTAGTTGGAATCGGTCAACAATTAACTTTGAATGAGGATGCCTTGGAGTCCATTAAAGAAAGAAAAGTCGTAGATTTGATTGCCGCTCTTTCTAATGAATGGGAAACAAGTTCCTGGCATAATTGGAATGTGCAGGAAGATCAAAATCCTACTGATTTTGCTAGTCCTACAGCTGAGGTTAAGATTACTGATACAACTAACAACGCTGTAGTTGAGAATTTGAATGCTACTGAAAATCAGCCTAAAACTGAAGAAGAAGAAACACCTCAGGAAATTATTAAGGAAAAGCCTGTTGTTTTTGTCACTAAACCTTCTACTACACCTTTTACATTAAATGCGGAAAAATATGTTCTTCAGGGCGCAATCAAAGGTTATGCGAAATCGGTTGTTGTTGATTCTGTGAACGGTAAAGGGGTTAAGGATGTTTATACTTTAAGTAAATTTACAGCTGGTTCTTCCACCTGGAATTATACAGTCTTTAAAGATTACAATAATTTAACTGAAGGTCTTAATAAATACACTGTTTATGCAAAAGATGAAAATGGTCAAATTTCAGAAAAAGTTACAGTAGAAATTAATGTACCAGTTGGGACGTTTAAAGTTGAAGAAGAGAAACCCTCACAAGAAGTTATTGATTCTATGTCAGCATTATTGCTGTCAGTTGTTAGTTTTAATGGAGAATCCAATTTGAATAATAGATATGAAACGACTGAGGAAAGGGTTGAAATAATTGGGAGTGCAACTTTAAATATATCTAAAGTTTATGTTAATGGATTTCAGCTTACTCAGTATTCTTCAGGTTCAGGTCAATGGAAGTATTTTGCAAAAACTGAATTTGATAATTTACATTTAGGGGAAAATTATTTTAGTGTTTATGGAGTTGATAATGCGGGGAACAAAACATCCACAGTAAATTTTGTAATTGTGAAAAAATAATTAAGAGTCTCATAAATATTTTTCTCTGTTTATATTTTGCTCTTCATTAGTTTTTGCATATTTTACTTCGCCAGTGCCAGGGACTGTTAAATAGAACCAGTAATCGGTTTCAGTTGGATTTAGTGCGGCATTGAAAGTTTTTTCGCCTGGATTCCCAATGGCGGTAGGCGGAAGCCCTTTTATTTTTCTTGAATTGTACGGATTGTTATCTTCTAGCTCATCTTTTGTGATTTCTTTATCTTTTGCTAAATATAGAAGTGTTGCATCAGCTCCAATATACCAATCATTATCTAGTCTTTTCCATAAAATTCCAGAAACAATGGCAAGATCTTTTTCTGTTCTTACTTCTTTTTCAATTATGGAAGCCATTTTAACTACATCATTTAATGATCTGTTTGAGTTGCTTTTTTCATAAACAGCTAAAAGTTTTTTTTCAAATGTTCTTAATAATAAATTGATGAAAGCTTTGATATCAAAATTTACTGGATCAACATAGTATGTATCAGGGAATAAATAACCTTCAAGAAATTTTGGATTAGCTAAAAATTTAAAATTGCTAAAATCACAAGTTTTTGTGCAATTATAAAAATTATTTTCATTGATTAATCCTTCTTGCGTCAATAATTTATCAATATCGCGGATTGTATATCCCTCAGGAATAGTTATTATTCCTTGCCTGTTTTTGCCTTCAGTTATCTGATTAGCAATGGATTTAACATTTTCCGAAGGGCTTAATTTATATAGTCCGGATTTAAGATTTGTACTTAACTTGTTTAGTCTTATATATAAATAAAAAGCTAAATTGCTATTAATAATTTTTTCATCTTCTAGATTTTGTGCAATTTGTTTAGCCGTTTGACCGTTTTTAATTTTGAAATTAATTTTTTCCGAATTATTTTTGTCAAAAGGGGAGTTAATATTTTTCAAATACCAAGAAACTATAATAATAAAAATTATTACAAAAATTGATATTAGCTTTTTAAAGCTAAATTTTTTTTTATGAAATGTGTTGGCAAGGAAATAATTCAAAATTCGAAATTAAGAATTTAAAATTTAGAATTTAGAATTTAGAATTTCTACATCCCCAATCCCATATCACCCATTACGCTTTTCATTTCGGCCGCGGCGATTTCTTGTGACTTTTTGATGGCTTTGTTGAAGGCCTTTTTAAGTGTTTCTGGCAAAATTTCCATTTTTTCCATAGCGCTTGGTTCGATTTTCACGGAAATAACAGTTTGATGCCCGTCAATAGTGATAGTGACACCTTCCTCAGCCGATTCGATATGAATGTTTTCTAGTTTTTTTTTGATTTCTTTAGCTTGTTTTTGCAATTTATACATGTCTTTGGCTTTATCGAAGACTCCCATGTGAATTAGAATTAAGAACTAAGAGCTAAGCACTAAGAAAAAAATCTTAGTTTTTAGCTCTTTTAACTTAGCTCTTTTTTAATTTACATTATCTGAAATTTTTATCAAGGAATCATTTTCAAGGCTAAATGAATAAATTGTTTCTTATTGCACATAATGAATTATTAATTTTGGACGTTTGCTGGCATCGGCAGATTCTCTGGATTCATAAGCTGTGGTTTTATAACTAACATCTTCAGGCATAGCAATAATTAGGCCATAATTTGGGGTTTCGCCTGTTAGCCATTTTTTAGCTAGTTCAGTAATATCAAATTGTAGAGTACCGACCTGTGGATTCCCTGAACTGATAAGATTGGGATCGAAATTTCCACCTTCGCTTTCCCATGGTGTTTCTCCATCGCTTCGAGTCCAACTAGCACCGTCAACCATGTCTCCATAGGTTCCTGTTCCTTCAGTCCAAGGTTGAATGATGTTGTAAATATTATTGGCAACATCATCAGTTTGATTGCACCATAATTGTAAGTACACAGAGTTAATTTTGGCATTCGTTGGCAAAAATAATAGCTCCAAGTCAAACCTTAATAAACTTCTGTAAACAGATTCCTCTGATCCGTTATAAATGGATAAAGCATCCAAAGCTCCATAGTTACCATTAGCCTCTTGTTCTCCGTAAAATAAATGTTTAAATATTTGAACGTCTGCAGAAGCATCGAGTTCAATCACCTGATTTAGGATGGTATCACCGTTTGCTCCATTTGTTTCATCGGGGTTGTTATTTGTCGTTGTGTTTTCTCCGGAGGACTGATCGCCATTTCCTTGTGTATTAGAGTTTGGTTGTTGACTAGAGGTGTTGGAGTTATTTTGATTTTCTGTTGGGTTAGCATTGTTTGAATTGTCACTTTGAGGATTTTGATTATTATTATCATTGCTTGAAGTTGGTTCATCAATTGTTATAGAAATATTATCAAAATAAGCAATGGGATTATTATTGTTACTGTTAGTCACGCTGGTTTTTCTTAAAAACACTCTAATGATCCTACTATATTGTGGGACAGTAAAAGTGCTGCTGTTATTAATCCAGGTAGATGATGGCGTTCCAGGCAGAGCAAAATAAGTATTAATAAAATTAGGGTCGTCTTTACTACCAATAATATATCCGTATATATAAGGAGTTCCTTTATCAGCTTGATCAATATAACTTTTCATATTCGCACTGAGATGTAATTGTAGTACAGAACCAAGCCTGCCTATAGAGCTAATATCAATATCCTGAGATAGATATCCGGACATTAAGGCGAAATATTGATTGCCATCATTTAATGCTCTTATTTCACTTACAGCATAATTGGCATTCCAATAATCGAAATTATTATCAGCTGAGCCATTTTGAATTAAATTGCTGCTATTTGCTGTTTGGTCATTATTGCTTGAGTCTGATGGTTCAGAATTTGATCCTGTTACCGGATCAGTAGAGCTAGTATCTTGATTGTTATTATTTGTATTGCCGCTATCATTGGTATTATTATTTTGTTGATTTTGGTTAGGGTTAGTTTCTCCATTGGGATCAGAATTCGGGTCAATTTGATTGTCATTTTGAGATGGATCAGTGCTGGGAGTTGTTTGATCGCTATTGGCACCTGCTGCATAATACATATATACGCTACCAAACACGGCATGATTGACCGCTTCTTTGGAGGCGGAATAAATTAAAGGGCTACTTAAATAAAAAGGATTATTAACACCTGTACTGAAAGCTTTTTGGGCATAAGTTAAATAATTTTCATCATTAGTAAAGCCATAAGCGTAGGCAAAATTATCCGCAAATGTCAGCATCCAATTGTTAATCATGTCAGCATTTTGTTCATTTTGGCCATTGACGTTATAGCTATAATAAGTAGTCAGCCAGCCATTATTTTCATAGACTGCATAAGTTTTTATCCAGTTTATAAAATTTAGAAAATCATTTTTTGCTGTGTTACTTTCATTAGTTAATCCAAAATTTTTGGTAGCTTCTATATAACGCGCCATAGCGTTGAGATACATGGAAAGCATCCATGGTCGGACGTAGTCAGTACTATCAGTTACTGGCCCGTTAATATAAGGTTGTTTTTCTGGGGCATAATGTTCGATAAGGTTTTGGGCTAATTGTTGATATTTGCGGTCGCCAGTGCTAACAAAAGCTTCCACTAAAATTGATAATAAGTTGGCGGCATAACGTTCGCTAGCATTTAACAGATAATCGCTCTCAAAATGATCAAAATAAAAATTATAGGCATATTCGCCAGCTTTATCCAAAACACGTTTATTTGGCTGATAGCCAGTTAAATAGTAATTCAAGGCAGCCTCTCTGACTCCATAGGCGGTATCCATTACTGGTCCTAAATAATTTCTGGCTCCATTTTGATCGCCTTTCTCATTATGCTGTGAATGTCCAAAAATTGCGTCTTTCCAACGATAAATATCCCAGCCTGTTTCGGTAATCACGTCATGTAACATTAATGATTCTGTGTTGCGCGAAAAAGTTTCAGCCATATTTTCCCATCGGGGATCACCGGTTCGTAAAAACTGGATCCATGCCCCAAAGCCAAAATCATATTTATTATCAAGAAATGATGATTTGCCATCAGCTGTAGATTCTTGTTCCAAAGGCTGATTGCCGTAAAAAGCCCAGCTGTAATCATTGAAATAGTCTATACTGCTTGGTTGATTTGGCGTGCTTTCCCATAAACTATGGAAAGGATAATAATAGGTGCCATTAAAACTATTGTCAGGGAAAATAGTGCGGTCATTATAATAAGCATATTTGCCGAAATCATTTAAGCTGCTAACTTGTCCCAAGCGATTATCTGCAGAGGTTGTTTCTGGAGTGAATTTAGCAATTGCTTGAGAATCAATATAAAACTGAGCTCCAGCCAAAGCGAATAAAGGATTTTGAAAAGCTTGAGTTAAGTTATTGACATTAGCTTGACTACCAGTGCCAGTGTGAAAGTACAATAATAATTCTGTGGTTTTTTCTTCTCCAACCCGGAAATTATATTGTCCGTTATATTGTATTGGAAAAATATTAGCGGCAATTCTGCCCTCTTGTGTAGCTGATAGCCCTTTGGGAAAGTTCTGCCAAAAATTTTTTATAGCTACCGCCACTCCTTTTTTACTGTCAGAAACATCAAACCAGCCTGGGAAATAGTTGCCGGCATCTATTTCTGAACTGCCATTTTTGGTTTTGTAGCCTCGAAAAGACGAATAACTGTTTGGACGAGGATTATCACTGCTATTATATCGATTCCAATAATCAGTTCCCGAGGAGTCTTGATATACGGAGAGATCAGTGACGACGCCTGAGAGATTTTGAGAACTGGATGGAATAAAATACTTTAGATCGCCGACAGGTTGGTATAAATATGTGTATAGATTGAGGTCTTCAAAACTAATGCTGCTTTGCCCATTATAATTATAGACATCATAACCACAGCACTGTTCTTTCTGAGCCGCTTGGTTATGATTACCAATGGTATATAGAACTTGCGCATAACTTTTGTTGGCATAAAAATAAATATACAAAAAATAATCTGTAAGATCAGCTTGATTGTCGTCTTGTAAAGTTCCTTCAAGTTTTAATCCCAATCTTAAGGGTCCTTGTTCGATAATTGTCATATTGTTTATTTTAGCGTTATTTGATTTGTAAACTTTACCGTTTTGATCAATAAGTTCTATGCCATTACTGCTTGAATCTGTAATAATTTGACCATCAACCACTACCTTTTTAAAAATGTTAAAATTTAACTTATCGATGGTAAATTCAGCTGAGCCTGTATCTATGATAACTGTTTGAGAGTTGTTGGAGGTAATGGCTAAATTAGTGCTAGTGACATTAGCAATATCATCTACTAAATAATATTGACTAGTGCTTGAAGCATTGACATTGCCATAGAAGGTTATCAAAAGCCATTTGATGGCTTTGCTTTGATCATTAACAGCGCCTCCCCAGCGAGCTGTGATTGTAAACTGCGAAGGAACATAGTTATTTGCGCTGTCTAAAATATTTAATTTATCAATTGATTTAAGATTATAATCTTGACTCAGAGGGATGCCGGTAGTTATCGGCTCGTCAATTCTTGGAAAATTTAAATTGTTAGTGACTGTTATCGGTACATTTAAAGGTTCTTTGGCAAAGATATATTGTTGAACTGGCGGTACTAACAAAAAAAATAATAGACAAAAAAGGTTAGAAAATATAAGTTTAAATTTTTTCATATATCTTACAAATAAATGGATAAATTGTTTAATATTATATAATTTATTTTTTTTGTGTACAGTTTTTATCGTTGACAGTTGTGGCATAAAGAGGAACTATTAGTGAAATAGTACAAGTTTATCCGGTTCACTTTTCTATCATGATTTAAGTAATTATTTGATTTTTGTAAATTACTTTTGTTAATTATTTTTATGTGGATTTCTATGGTAAGACCTTTAGGAATGGGTATATGCACGTTTTTTGAACAATAAAATTGTTATATTCTAATTATATATTTTTAGTTTTTAGTAAAATGGTAATAGTTGAAAAATGCTTTCTCGTCTGGCATTCTAGTTAACTATTATTGTTTTAATAATAGTTAATGTTGTAATATAATCTAGCATTTTTATATGTTCAAATTTTTTTTCACATCTATCATTTTTTATCATTGTGTAGGAAATCTTTGTGATAATTTTATTGTTATTGACCACCAGGAATATAGATCAAGAGATAGACCATATATATTGTATTTTAGTTCATAATTATTTTTTTGAACTTTATTGTATTTTTTAATTTTATATTATGAAAACAGCAAATGTTATATTAAGGAATAGTAAAAAAATGTTTTTGATAGGGATGATATTGTTAGTGTTGTTTTTGCCTTTCCAGCATATAACTTATGCCGCAGATGCTAACAATATAAGAAAAATTAATCATTCAATGTTCGCCTTGGATTGGGCTGATAATATGTCTTCTACTTTAGAAGATGTGGCTTCTGTTAATTCTTATTTTACGATTAGGCAACGTTTTTGGGATTGGTTGTTAAATCTTATTAAAAACTATAATCATGGTACAAATAGTAATCAAGAAGGATCGAGTGGAGAAGATATGAGTGAAGATCAGGGTAGCACAGGAAGCAGTGATCAGGGTAGCACAGGAAGTAGTGATCAGGGTAGCACAGGAAGCAGTGATCAGGGGACAGGAACAACGGATCAAGGTGGCACAGAAGGCGGATCAGGTGGAG
>MFXK01000008.1 GCA_001788835.1 Candidatus Peregrinibacteria bacterium RIFOXYB2_FULL_33_20 | reverse complement strand
TGGAATTTTCCCTTTTAGGGAAGACGGATAGAAGGGTATTATAAAGTTACTAAAATTAATTTGAAATCATATATTTTAATTTCATAAATTTTAGTCATTCCTGTTTCTTAAATTTTATACTAAAATACCCCTGTCAATACCTTTTTTCCCTTTATTCATGCCACGCTCATAGAAGGCATATCCGGTTCAAGAATTTTTCATCAATTATATTTTAATAAGGAGTAAAAAATTCTTTCTCCCAAATTTTTGCTTCATTACATTACGCAAAAACTTCGGATATGCCTAACGTTATATGAAATATTTTAAAAAAATTCAACACATATGGTAAAAAATACAGAAAATGCTTTTAAATGGATCGTCGGCCTTCTTAGAAAAAATAATATCCCTTTTCAAATATCAGGGGGATTTGCCGCAAGGCTCTATGGCTCTACCCGCCCCCTTTTTGATATTGACATTGATATCCCCGACAGCAGCTTCGACAAACTACTCCCTTTTGTGCAGAATCATGTGGTATATGGTCCTAAAAGGTCTCGCGATGAATGCTGGGATTTACTGTTGATGACCTTAAAATATGAAAACCAGGAAATTGATATTTCGGGGAGCGAAACCATCCAGCTATTCAACCGCGAGGCAAAAAAATGGGAGCCTTGCTACGAAGATCTGAATGACATTGAGGTTAAAGAGGTGTATGGGGAAAAAGTACCTGTTATTAAAAAGGAATACCTTATTTCCTACAAAAACGTTATAAGAAGGCCGACTGATCTTGAAGATATTGAGATGATTTCGTAAGAATTTTTTTAAAATACATCCGATAACACGGAGTAAACGGTTACTCCGATACATTAAAGGAAATTGCGTTAATTTTTATTATAGGTTACAATGAAAATTCAATAACTGCCTACCAAAAGATTTTATTTCTTAATCTCATACTATGCTATCGACTATCGCCATTATTCTCATCGTTTTATGGTTACTCGGAATCGTTACATCCTACACAATCGGAGGTTTTATTCATATTCTACTCGTAATAGCTATTATTGTAGTGCTTGTGAGAGTGATTAAAGGCTAAAAATATTGTAAAATCTGAATAAAAATTAGCGCAACATCAGCTAACAATGAATAACTGACTCACTCAGTCCGCTACGCTCCGTTCGTTCTCGTAAATTTGATGGCAGTATGTCGCTCCGCTCCAAATTATACCGCCACCAAACTTCAGTTATTCATGGACGTTGTGCAAAATATTTTTTAGAGGCTGCCTTTAGTGTAAAATAAAGATATGATACAGAATATTTTTTTTATCGTTCGTCACGGAGAATCAGAGAATAATCTTTTAGGTATCGAGTCCACACTATTACAAAACAAAGATCAGTTTGGTTTATCTGAAAATGGGAAAAAGCAAACCGAAATCGAAGCTAAAAAATTTAAGGATTTTGATATTATAATTTCTTCTCCATTTAGAAGAGCAAAAGAAACTGCTTTTATTTTTGCTCAACATTCAAAATGCAAAGTAATAGAAGATAATTTATTATGTGAAGTTTGTGTTGGGAATTTTGAACTTCAAAAATGTAAAAAGATAGATTCATTTTCTGAAAAATATGGAGAAGAAGCATCTTTCCCTAATGGAGAGAGTTTATTAGATGTAAAAAATAGAGCAATTAAATTTTTTGAACAGATAAACCAAACTTACAAAAATAAAAAAATTCTCATCGTTACTCATGGTTGGTTGGTCCTATATCTCATCGAATATACAGATAAGGGCTTCAATCGCGAAAAATATCTTAAAGAATATTATGGGGCTCGAAAGGTTAGAGAGTTAAAACGCCCCTAAAAAATACATCCTACAACACTGTATAACCGGTTCGCTCATTTCTATCTTTTCAAAAATACTTCAATCTAAATTTAAGTTTTTTGTTTTTTTAGAAATTTCCACTTTAAAGTTCGCTCTCCCAAGTTGTAAAATGGTCATAAATTGTACCATTCCCCTAACTTCGCATGTACAGAAACATTGTATGAAATTTACTTATTTTTTTCAGCAGTATGGATAATAATAAACTTAAAAAAGTAATTGCGGATGAACAAAAAGAATTAATTTACATGTTAAACGAATGGGATCCAATAGGCATTTTACCTGGTGAAGAAGGCCCCATGGAAGAATACGATTGTATTGCTGGTCCCATTTTGTCATTACTGCATAGAGGTGAAAATAAAAAAAAGCTAATTATTTTTTTTAACGAACATCTAAAGAATCACATTGGCTTAGAACCCGAAGATAGTAAGCCAGCAGAAATCGCTGACAAAATAATGAATTGGTGGAATAAAAAAATAGGTAAACATCATATAACACGCGTTGTAGGAAATAAAATAAACCTTTATACTCTTATCATCTAAATTTAACCTTTTAAAATGAAAAAAATTGTCTATTTCATTGCTGGAGTTTTATTCGCTTTTGGTATAACTGCTTTTGCCGCAACTACTGTATTTACAGATCAGAATACTTTTGAAGACTGGTATGAAGATGCTGTAATTAATCTTTCCAATAAAGGGATAATAACTGGATATTCAGATGGAAGTTTTCAAGCTAATAATAATGTAAATCGTGCTGAATTAGCAGTTATGTTGGAACGTTTTGCAAAAACAATTGAAACAGGGATTGATGAAGATAAAGTAGAACTATGTAAAACAAATTTAAATTCTCAATTAAAAAGTGGTGAGATAGAAGATTGGTATGAAAAAGGTGAAATTTTTGCTGGTTTTGATGAAGAAAAATATTCTGATGATGAAATATTAGGAATTTTAGATGAATATGGTTTAAAACAACATATAGATGATGAAGTTGATTCAGATAAGATTTTTTATGGAATAGTATATATTTCAGTGCCAGAAGGTGATGAATTCAAATGGATGTGTATTTTATCTCAAGATGAAAGGGTTATTAATACAGATTTAAATTTTGAACATGGATATGGTGCTAATCCAGAAGAGAATAAGCAATAATTCAACTTTTAAAATTTGCATTTTTTTTATTTTATATTAAGATAGCAACATGAAGTCCACAAACATATACAATCAGATAAATAATTGTTGTTGCGGTCTTGGAATCGTTCCGAGATCCGCCTGTTTGTGTTCGTAATAAATTTATAAAAATTTAGACAAAAAGGCTCTCGGGACATGAGAGTTTTTTTATTTATTCAATTTAACTTTAAACATTATGAAAAATTTATTACAAACAATCGGAAACACCCCAATGATAAAATTGGAAAAAATTCTAAACAATAAAAATTTAAACCTATTTGCAAAACTGGAAGGACAAAATCCAGGAGGGTCAATAAAAGACAGAGCCGCTTTATATATGATCGAACAAGCGGAAAAAAGAGGCGAGCTTAAGCAAGGCAAAATCATACTCGAGGCCACAAGTGGTAATATGGGTATTGCTCTTGCTATGATTGGTGCCCAAAAAGGATATGAAGTTCACATTATTATGTCTGAGGGGATGAGCCAAGAACGCAAAACCATGCTTAAAGCACTTGGCACAAAATTGATTCTAACGGACAAAACACTTGGCACAGAAGGAGCAATAGCGAAAGCAAGAGAGCTAGTTAAAAGCTCACCTCTTTTATATTGGTTCTCTAACCAATTTAACAATCAAGACAATGTTCAAGCCCATTATCATGGGATTGCCCCAGAGATACTGCGAGATATTCCAAATATTGATTATTTAATCGCTGGCGTCGGTACTTCTGGCACAATAATTGGAATTGCAAATAGATTTAAAAAGGATTCTCCAAAAACCAAAATCATTGGGGTGTTTCCTCCGGCTGGCTACAAAATTCAAGGGCTGCAAAATCCACAACAAGACTTCAGTGGGGATATATATAACGATAGTTTAATTGATGAACACTTTAATGTTTCAAAAGAAGATGCTTTTATAATGACCAGAAAAGTCGCCACACAAAAAGGGCTTTTTGTTGGCATGAGCTCAGGGGCAGCTCTTTTTGCGGCCAGCCAAATAGGCGTATCATTGAAGGTTGGAAATATAGTTGTTATAATACCAGATAGAGGCGAGAAATATTTAAGTACGGAATTGTTTGCCTAAAAAAATTGCAAATTAATTTGTGTTAATTAAGAAGATAATCATAAATAAAGATGAGCGGAACAGCATATAACACGATATATACGGTTATGCTCCTCGTACCTCATCGCTTTGCCCATATTAGCTTGTCCGCTTAGCTGGTGAAGAATATTCTACCAACACGCTCACAAGCCAACATTGCATATACTGAAACGTTAGGCGAAATCGAGAAAGGGCAAAAAGTTGATTTTTCAAAATTTATTATCTATTTTTACAAACCTAATAATACAAGTATGGAAAATAGACGTGATTACTTACCACCAGAATTAGAATGGTTGCCAGAGGAACTACCATTTCCAATGAAAGTAAACATATTTACTCAAGACACTTCAAAATTTGCAGAAGCTCATGCAAAACTATTAGAATTAGGGTTAATACCGAAACCTCTCAGAGCTAATTCGAGACCACTTGAAGAAATTCGACAAACCCCAAATCTCGGCTGGCAAAGAGAAAATTGTCTTGTTCTACCAGTTCCCGGCAAAGAGCATATGGCTTCGACAGATGCGAATGGTTGGGGTATTTACAGAGTAGTATTTAAGAAAGGAAATGAAGGTAGTCAGTATACTTCAAGTAATTCGCCATTAGTTGAGTTTAAATACTGTCTTAAAAGTACGCCTGGAGAAGATTTCATTAGAAATAATGTTCTGACAACAAACCCAATGGGAAAACACCTAAGACAGCTTCTGCAAATTTTGAATCCAACAGAAATAATAGATGAAATGGGAAACCCATTAAATAATTTGATAAATTGCCCTTTCTCGACATCAGCTAGAAGGGTATAAGCGGTTCCGCTCCTCCTCCACTTTGTGCACCCATATTGTCTTCAAACTAAAAATCAGATAATCCTGGCAAAATATTTAGCTCTTGACAAAAACTTGGATATAACTATAATAACAAACTAAAACTAACTAAATACACCATGACAAAATTTAAAAATGATAATATATGTAACCAAGAGGTAGCTGCCCTTGCACCATTTAATATACAAGTTGCAGCAAGCGAAGGAGCACTTAATAGAAGAGTAATAATTGGTGATACTATCCTATGTCAATGTAACGGAACCTCCCGTGATGCAATCAGCTGCTTGGTACAAGCAAGGAATTTAGCTGATATGCACGAAGAAGACAAAAAGTTACGTGCTACAAACGCCCCAACACGGCAAGCAGCTTCTGATCCCATAACATGGTCTATTGATTGTGCAAGTGCAGCACTTGTTAGGCTAAATCAGAAAGGTAAATAAAAATATTTTGCCACATCGACTATTCTGGAACGTTGTGCAAAATCATGAAAAATTTAGTTAGTTCTGATTAATTCGTTGTCAGCTATTTAACTATTTCTCATCCTCCACCAATTCAATTTCAATCGGATGTAAATTTCTAATTTCAATTTCAGCACCGCAGTTTTCACAATCAAGAATTTGCCCTACTTTAACATTTGCTGAAATTTGAATTTCGATTTCGCAGTCTGGACATTTAAGAGAGTTTGACATAAAAAAAAATAATAATATTTTTTCAATCACAAATTATACTTAATTCGTTCCTAAAAACAGGAAATTTATAATCTATCATGGTATTTTGCGTATGTCATTTAATCTTTTTGAAGTATAACTTCTGCTGTATTTTTCCCTATAACTCCATCGGCATTAAATTTAAAAACATCCTCTAATCCATCTCGTGTATATCCTTTTACCGTAATGACAGGTTCAGAGCCATCATATTCAACACCTTTTATTACTTCTAATGCATGCGATGTGTCAAGATTAGGACGTGCCATCTGTAAAAAACGTATAGCTGGTTCTTGAAGTGTAATTAAATCACCTGGTTTCATATTAAAAATAAAATAAAAAAATAATTTGTCTTAATATTATAACAAAAAATTAAATTACCTACAATGTTAATCTCATATCCTCTATTACGTTACTTGATGTATAAATCACCTAACCGCCAAAGATTCACCACTATATTCAATCTTTTTCGCAACAATTGAAAGATTTTTTGCTCCTTTAGACTCTTCTATATAACCAGCATCAATCGCCTTAATATTATTTTCAGCACAAATATCCAACACCTGACTTACATCATCTGATGATAGGTAAAGGGCAAATCCAACTCCCATATTAAATGTCGCATACATTTCCTTATCATCAAGCCCCGATTTTTCTTGAAGAAAATCGAATATAGGCAAAGATTTAAAAATATTTTCAATTACATAATGGAATGGCTCAACAGCTCTCATAATTTTTCTAAGTCCATGCCCGGTAATATGCGAAATATAATGAAGTCGAATATTTTGAGCTACACATTCTTTCAAAATAGGAACGTATATAATAGAAGGGTCCAATATAGCTTCCCCAAACATTCTTCCGTCTGAAATTTTAGTTCTATATCCATCAGATAGCTCAGTAACTATTTTACGACAAAGACTTGCGCCATTAGCATGTATTCCTGAACTTTCAAGTAATATAATCCTATCTCCACTTTTTAAATTTGAGGAACGAATCATCTGATCTTTTTTTTGAATAATACCAACCGCAGAACCTGATAACAAACAGGTATTTGGCTCAACAATCCCTTTCAAAGTCGGAGTCTCACCTCCAGCCCAAAGAGCTGAAGATAAATCACAAGATTTTTTCCATCCAGTAACTAAATCATGTTGTCTGTTTTCATCTTCAAACCAATGTGAATCACCAACAGCCAAATGCATGGCCAAAGAAATCGGCAAAGCTCCCATAGTTATCAAATCATTGACAATAGCTGCAACGGTATCTTGTGCGATCTGATCATAATAAGATTTATTTGTTATTTTATACATACTATCTGCTATCAAATTCTTTGTTCCTAAAGTTTCTTCTACATGAGCAATATATCCAGTATCTGTTTCTATCAAAAAAGCACTTTCTCCACGACTTTGTGAAACCTCTTTTAAATTCAAATAATCAATATTCCCATCTGTTGAACTCGCCGCCTTTTGGGCAGATATTTTGAAAGGATCAAGCAGATCATAATGAACCCCACTAGATTTATAATCAATTTTATTACCCATAATTTTTAAAAATTATATACGATATAAATAATATTATATTCCAAAAATATTAACAAGAATCAGGCTGAAAAAGTTTTGCAACAGATCATACGGAAAATTTAATACATTCCCTCCAAATAACATTCTTCGCAATACACTTTCTCTTCTCGATCAGGAGCGTATGTTGTTAAAATTCCCTTTTCACATTTATCACATTTTCGCTGCCAAAGTTCTCTTGGATTTCGTAAATCTAGTCTTTTTTTATGTCTTTCGTCAGGATGTAAGCGGGGGACTCCTAATTTATATTTTCGATAAAAATTCAATTCTGATTTTACAATTTTAAAAGGTCTACCAGATTTTTCGCAAATAATTGCCCAATTTAAAATGTCATCTGGAATATCTTCAATATTTTTTGGCAATAAATGTGCGAAAATTTCTTTTTCGCATTTTACAATATCTTTTTCATCTAGCCATTTATAATTTTTTGAAATTGCCTCTTCCTTTGTTAAAGGGAAATATTCCTGGGCATTCGTTTCATTATAGGCAAAAGGGGACATCGAGGAAGGGAAAAACTCTCCAAATTCACCTGTTTTAATCATGTGATTTATTATTTTCGGTACTAAAATTTCATACTCTTCCTTTGTATATTGTTTATTTAAAATACAATATTCTTTATGTCTCATACCCACACAGCCAAAAAGATCATGACAGCCCTGCGGACAAATTTGGCAGTAATAACAATCATAACTTTCCCAAACATTCTCGCAAAACAAAATATGATTGGCATTATATCCTCCTACTGAACATTCATACGACGCATCAATACCCATACCAAAATACGAAATATCATAATTTTCAAAACTTACCTTTCCACCTTTTTTTAAATCACAGCAATATTTTGATTTTTCCAAATACTCGCAATCAAAACAATTAAAACAATCTTTCGACTGAACAAGATAATCTCCTGTGCAATTCTCTGTGTTTTTTTCCTGCATCCATTTCATAAAATATTTTTTCCTAAAATCTAAAAATTCTGCAAAAATTTCCTCATTAGTTTTTTGATCCCCAATCATTGTTGAGGACAAATTTTTTATTTCTGCAACTTTTTTTAAATATTCTTCTTTAGAAAGTTTTTCATTAAAAAATGAGTATTGCTGATTTCTTAAATTGACACAGCCAAAACAATTTTTACAGCCAATTAAGTTCGCTGAAAAATGGCAATCATCAGAGGTGTGTGAATCAATTAAAAAACTACAAAAGCTACAATTAGTACAATTAGAAGATTCATAACAGCCTTCGCAATCATAAATTTTGAAGCAGTCCATACAGTCAAAACAACGATTCATGCCTTTACCATACAAACATTGCTCTGATTCATCGCTATTGAAAATTAAATAACAATTTTTTAAATATCCGGCATGATTGCAATAATCAGAATTTTCCATGGTTGTAGACAATACAGCCAAAGAAAAATGTGGCACTTGATTACTTAAATCTTCAAATTGCTCAAAAAAACTTTTTGAAAAATCAAAATCTTTTCCATATTGCAAAGGATCCCATTTATCACTCCAAAAACAATTTGGACAATAAACTGGAAAGGGGAGTTCTGATCTATACATTGCCAAAATTTCTTTTTTGCAAAGATCGCATGACCTTTTATAAAGTTTTCTTTCACATCGAAAGCTCATTCTCCTCTGCATTCTACAATCTGGACAAAAAGTCGGCGCTGGAACTAAATATTTTTTACCATTAAAAATTGGTGAGATTTTTTCATAAAATTTCAAATCTTCATCTGTAACTTCAAAATCTCCACGGCATTGACGACAGATTTTATTTAAATTTGGCATTAAAATTGGATAAGATCATTTTTAATATATACAACCTAGACAAAACTATAAAGAAAAAATAACATACAGGGTACGATAAATTCATTTTTCATCTATCGCACTGTATTTCCTATTTTTTGAGACACTGCTAGCGATGATGAGAAGGAAGAGAAGTCCCAAACACTAAATCAAATTCCTGTTTACTCTTTCCTACTATTTTAGTGCCATTAAAAGGATAAAGGTCGCAAAACTCCTCTAAATTGACTAATTTATTAATATGTAGACCAAAAAAATTTGGGTTATATAGCTGTCCTTCTACTCCATTCAATGTACTTCTAACTCTAAAAAAACCTCGCGTTCCACCTCTCAAATTTAACAAAATTATATCTCCAGATCTTATGTTACAGGTACCTTTTATTTGTACAAAATCAGATATAGCAGGATTCCAAGATTTTTGTGCTTGAGATATATTTTCTTCTAAATCAGGAAATGATATCTTATTCTCTTCAAATAAACGCGCAAAAGCTGATCTTATTCCTGCGGTGAGAGGACTATTGTCAGCTAAAAGTTCATTTACTTTTACATTAAAAAATGCCGTCAGTTGCTCTGTAGAAAGCGTTTCGACTAAACCTGATAAATCATCTCTATATTCACGAAAAGACTTCATTGTCTCTGCCATTATTTAAATATTTTATTAAATATATCTACGCCATAACATTACCTCCCCTCTCTGTCAAGTTTAAATGCCTAAAAAGACCCCAATTTTTGCAATAGTAGATTGAGGAAAATATGTTGAATTTGATTTTTAAAATTATCAAGCTAAATTTTTTTGACAAAAATACAAACAATGTGTTAGAATATATTTTTTACTGGTTAAAATTATGAACCCTGCTGAAGATTTATTATTGCAAGCAAGTAAACTTACTCTACAATTAAAAGACCAACCAGAGCCAGGAGAAGCTTTAAGATTAAAGATGGAAATAACAAGATTAACTGTTCAAGCTGCTATAGCTAGAGAAATTGGCAATTCTTATCTTAACCTTGAAAATATTTTAATATTAAACGATTCAAATTTAGAGCTACTAAGACAATTCCAGGCATATAATAATGCCCAAAATCCGATAGGTCAGTGTTCATGCTTATCTCTGTTAAAATTAGAAGATTTATCATCTGAAGCTGCAAAAATTTTAACTTCTATCCCCAGTATTAAAATAATAAATTTTTCTCAATTAAATATAACTGCTGAGCTTATTGATATACTTAAAGCTAGTCAGATAAAACAAGTCGGTGTATATGAAGATAATTCGAAATTGACTGTCGATGGTGTAGAATTGCTAACAAACTTAGAAGCTGACTTAGCTTTAGATCTAGGACATTTATCAGAAGAAGAGCAAATAGAAGCCAGCAGACGCCTAAAACACTTTAAAGGTAGACGTCTTTCTATTGGAACAAGCCAGGGAAAATCATTCCCACTTGAATTACTTCAACATTTACAGGTCTTAGAATTAGATGAAATAACTGTTCGTCTTGAACTAATTACTAACGAAGAAGCAGAAACTTTAAGTCAATTTAAAAGCCAAGCATTAAATTTAGCTCATCTAACAAGTACATTAACTGATGAAGTAGTTAGAATATTAAGTAATTATAATGGTAAAATTTACTTGGGATTTGAAGTATTAAAGGGTTTTAATTTTGCCTCTTTATTGGATTCTAAGGCGCAATTTATAGCGTATCCTGATCCTAACTTAACAGGGAACAAACTAATCGAAGCATTAAAAGCAATTGGAAATAATAAAAATTTAAAATTTGTTCTTGGACAAGATAAAGAAGTGTATGCAGACGAGTTTTTACAATTATTAACTAAATCTTAGTTCTACCAACTCTAGATTGTAAATGTTTCAAATTGGATATTTTACTTAAAATCTTCTTCAAACTCAATCCTCCTGTCCGACGATTAAGAAATTTACTGAAAAATCCTTCTCCCGCTGGCGATAACAAAACTACACCTCCAGCTTTTGTTTTTTTTGAGGCAATTTGAAAGGCTTCAAGAGCGGTTTGTACTTTAAAAAACTTTGTTTTAATTTTTAATTTTTCACCTCCGATCATCGTCAAAGACAAATTTTTCATTTTCAATTTCTCTAAAATCGTCCCAGGCATCAAAATCACCATGTCTACTTTGTCAATAAGCACCTTCATCAACTCATTATAACTAACATTCTTGTGATCCCCACCCAGAATCAATGTTAAATATTTCGCCCCTTTAAAAGCGTTAATTCCAGCAATTGTCGAGACAGGCGTTGTTGAACTTAAATCATTATAATATCTAACTCCCTTAATCTCGTCCATAAATTCCAAACGTTTTTCCACGCCTTTAAAATTTGAAATTGCTTTTTTAATAATTTCAGGCTTAACACCTGCAAAATATGTTGCAGAAACTGCCGCCAAAACATTTTCAACATTATGCTTACCTGGAATTTTGATGTTATTCAAATCTAAAATTTCTATTTCCTCTTCTGTCATTCCTGCGGACGCAGGAATCTTCTTTGCTATAAAAATTTTCTTATTTTTTATGAAAACATCTGTTTTTTCTTTCACAGAAAATCTCACTAAATTTGATACTCCCTCTCTTTTAAGAGAGGGGTGGGGTGAATTGTCTAGACATTGTCTAGACATTTTATCGTCAAAATTAATGATCGCATAATCCCCTTTTTTCTGAAATTTAAAAATTTTAAATTTTGTTTCTGCATATTCTTCGAAAGATTCATGCTCATTCAAATGATTTTCTGTAATATTTATAATCACTGCTACATTAGGGCTTACGTCTTTCAAAAATTTCAATTGTCTATTGCTTATTTCCAAAACCAAAAAATCATCTTTTTTTAATTTTTCCACACCAAAAAGATCTTGAATTGCTCCTCTATCATTTCCAACGTAAAGAGCTTTGAGCTTTGAACTTTGAGATTTAAGCTTTAAGGTTTCATAAATTAATCGTGAAGTTGTTGTTTTGCCATTGCTCCCTGTGATCCCAATTGTCTTTGCCTTACAAATACTTAAATATACATTTAAAATTGTATAAAACGGTATGCCTGATTTTTGCGCATTAAAGAGCTTTGGTTTGTTAAAAGGATATAGATACCATCCCTGAGAAACAAATATCAAATCAGCCTTCTCAATGTCTTCCAAATAATTCTTTTTAAAACACTTCTTAATTGGCAAATCATTAATTTCCTTAAAATATTTTTTCCTGTCTTCTATGTCCAAAGCTCCATGAAACATCAAAAAATTCTCTCGAAAATCTTTTTCCTCGCAAAAATCATGCGCAGTTACATTTTTACATTTTTTTGCCTGCAAAAATTTGGCAATCTGTGCCCCTTCAGTCCCAGATAAACCTACAATATGAATATTTTTATTCCGTAAATTTTTTAATTTTAACAACTTAACAATTTAACAACTTAACAATTTAACTATACAAAGCTTCCTGAATAAACAAAGTTAGAGAATATAAATTTTACTTGACACCAGAGATAAGAAATGTTATTTTCCCGTCCATCTTAATAACTAAATAATTTTTATGGGAAAAAATACGGAAACAAATGTACGAGAAATATCTGAAGCTGAACAATTAGTTGTTAAAGCTTTTGAAGTTTTTAAAGCACAAATGGAAAAATTAAAGATGGAGGGTGCTTTATGTCAATATTATGATTATGATTACTATGAGCGACCAATAATGAAATGGCGTGTAGAATATAAAGCAAAAGCAGAATTAGACGCCACTGTTAAATCTTGTATCCAAGCAATGGCACGATTAATGTTAGAAAATCCAGACAGTGAATATAATAATGGTTATCAAAACATAATAGAATTTATAACTGAAGAATTACATATTAACTTTTGGCGAAAAGTTGCCAAAAAAGAGGGGAAAATACACTTAAAATCCTTGAGTGGAAAGGCTCAAAAAAGTGATGTGGATTTAGGCCAAAAAAAAATAAGATCCCAACTTGATAATGTTTTGGATGAATCTAAATAAATAAAAATCATTACTCAAAAATTTCGCATTAATATAAATTTTTTACGTTTGCACGAGTGCCTTCTTGCAGATCACTTAACTTCCGAGCATTCTCAAAATCTGTTCCCATTGGATAGAGTCTGAGACTAAATCCTTCTGGTAGTTTTGCGTTGAGTGTTTGAATCATGCTTTGCACAAGATGGACGCGATCTACTGGCCAACCATGTTTTTGTATGTACTCTTGTATATCAAATTCCAGCATGACCTGATCTCTTATGTCTCTCGATTGCGCTTCCATCTGTTTCAGTTGAGCTACATCGTTTGGATAGATAAATTCTGTTACTCCAAGTGCATGCGAGATAAACGAACGCGTAGGCACTTGTGTCACACTGTTTTTTAATAACTTTCCAACCGTTCCATAATCTGCTCCTGAAGGCGTGGCAGTTAAGAATTTTGTAATATCATCTCTCAATTCCGGATAAGCCATGCTTTCTCTTTGTGGGGCAATAAATATGTCGTAGGCTTCGGGGTGAACATGAAATAAGTAAGGATTTCCGCTAAGTTTTGAAAGATCATAAGGAAGAAAATTATGGCGTACCCGCTCGGCTCTTCCTGCAGGCACTTCCTCCATTGACGGCGTTTCAAGTTGCCCGCCAAAAGAATACCAAGTTTGAGTTTCGGGATCGAAAGTCCACATGCCCTCTCCGACTTCTTCCCATCGACGGCTGTTTGCAACCGCTAATCTTTCTAGGTCTCTGACCCCGTCGTTTAATGGTTTAGTCATGCGATAGGGTAAAGCAGCATGTTCCAGAACATCATTTTCGTTTTCAACAAAATATTTTTCCTTTGGAACATCAACTACTTCTCGCTTTTGTTCACCACCTTTGCCCGCTTCAAGTAAGGGTACATTTCTCCCTGTTTTCACTCTTGTAACAAAAAGTGCCAATAGTTCATTTGGTGTCATTCCGCGTGATGGACCAAACATCATGATGGTTTTGAAAAAATCGTACAAACCCGCATAATATCCGTTGTTATCACCAATGAGCTCAAAAGCTTCTTCCACTAATTTCGAGTCAACTTTTGCAGGAAGCATTGATTTTAATGCGTTATTAAAATCTGGCGTAACATAGCCTGTGGCAGGTGAGCCGACCTCGTCAATTTTCTTAAAAATTTTGTAGGCCTGTTCGGGGGACAATCCGAGTCGGAGCGCAATAGAAATCATGTACAGAGAGGCTCCCATTTCTGGCCCGCACGATTTGCCGCCGAAAGTGATAATGTTTTTGAGAGCGCCAACATGTTCACCTAAATTTATTCGGGTTTTTTTCGCAGCTTCGAAAGCTCTTGCCAATAGTAAGATGTATTGATCTACCTTAAAGGGTTTTAACGGACTTGTATTCAATGTATGCAAAAGAATCTCAACGGCTTGTTCGTATGATAAACGCGCTGTCTCTGCATTTGTAATGAATGCAGGCAATTCTTTCAAACATAGTCTCAATTTGTAATGCTCAATTTTCTCTCCAGTTTCCATCATTGTCACTGGCCCATCAAACCTATCTTGTGCCTGTAAAAATGCTGATAGTTCTGTATCTTCAAATCTTGTGCTTGCTTCTGCAAAGAGGTCGGCGAGTTCAGAATCCGGTGCTGGTTCAATACGGCTTCCTGCAAACATTGTTTGCGTAAATTCGTCAGCGTTGGTTGGACGTTCCCTGTTTGGATAGGGCTTTGTTATTTTTGCAAGCTCATGCGAGGATGGTTCATGGTTTTCCATATTTTTAAGTTAAATCTGTTAATTATAGCTTAAATTAAGGCAAAATTCAATCTAAAGCGTTGGGCACTGTTGGTTTTTTTGGATCAAGCGGAAAATGGTTTGAAAAAATTTTAATTTATCGTCAGCAGTCATTCCTGCGAAGGCAGGAATCCAGTAGAGGACTAACTTCAATAGTGTACAAATTTATAATATCCAGAAGTTAGT
>MFXK01000007.1:14032-15316 GCA_001788835.1 Candidatus Peregrinibacteria bacterium RIFOXYB2_FULL_33_20 | reverse complement strand
ATTTTATGAAAAAAATCATCATTACAATGTTACTCGGTGCAATAATCATATTATCTGGTTGTTCTTCTAAAGATGAATCTAAAAATTCTAAAAATGAGAACACTGATATTGAAACATATTGCACCTCGTTTGGTGAAATTTGTCCTCAAAATGAAAATCAGTGCGAATTTTGTGGTGTTACAAAGGTATCAAGTTATGCAAGTTGTCACAGTAAAGAATTTTGTAAAAATACACCGATGAAATAATTTTTATTATAACAGCTAACACGGTGTATACGGTTCGCGTTCTAAAATTCAAAATCCTTCTAAAATCAACTAATCTCTAAATTCAAGCAATCAAAAAATCAGCCGCTCTCACAACTTGACCAATGGTTTGCCTTTCGGCATTATACCATTGCACAAGTTCGCATAGACTGATGACGTTAGCTGAAATCGAGAAAGGGGAGAAAGATTGATTTTTCAAAATTTATTATCTACTTTAACAAACATAATAATACAAAGTATGGAAACTAGACATAGTGACTTTCAACCAGAGTTAAAATGGCTACCAGAGAAACTGCCATTTCCAATGGTAGTGGACATATTTACTCAAGACACTTCAAAATTTGCAGAAGTTTATGCAAAACTTTTAGAGCTAGGCTTGATACCAAAACCACTTATAGGAGAAGCCAGATCAATCGCAGAGATCCGTCGCGCTCCAAATATCGGATGGCAAATGGAAAATTGTCTAGTACTACCGGTTCCGGGCAAAGAGTACATGGTTAGTGAAAGAGATATTGAGGAAGGTACTGGTTGGGGAATTTATCGAGCTGTTTTCAGAGACGCAACCAGAAACAGAACCATGGGTCGTGCGGACATACCACCATCACTAGAATTTAAATATTGTCTCCGTTATACACCTAAAAGTGATTTATTAGATAACCGTGTTCTGGAAACGGACCCAATGGGACACCACATAAGACAGCTTCTGCAAATTTTGAATCCAACAAAAATAGTAGAAAATGGGAGAACCATAAAATAGATTGATAAATTGCCCTTTCTCGACATCAGCTAACAGCGGGTAACCGCAATTGCGCTAATTTTTATTGTAGGTTACAATGAAAATTCAATAACTGCCTACCAAAAGATTTTATTTCTTAATCTCATACTATATGCTATCGACTATCGCCATTATTCTCATCGTTTTATGGTTACTCGGAATCGTTACCTCCTACACAATCGGAGGTTTTATTCATATTCTACTCGTAATAGCTATTATTGTAGTGCTTGTGAGAGTGATTAAAGG
>MFXK01000007.1:0-14022 GCA_001788835.1 Candidatus Peregrinibacteria bacterium RIFOXYB2_FULL_33_20 | reverse complement strand
TCATATTCTACTCGTAATAGCTATTATTGTAGTGCTTGTGAGAGTGATTAAAGGCTAAAAATATTGTAAAATCTGAATAAAAATTAGCGCAACAACGGCTAACAGCGCGTTAGCGGTTCGGCTGTGGCCTCACCCAAGTTGACTGGTTATGGCCTTCGGCGCATTATACAACCAGTCAACTTCGCCAACGCGCCAACGTTAGGTAACATGCGGTATAAAACTAAAAAGTCTAATCAGTACTTCCATGAAAATTTTTTTGTCATTACTCAATAAATAAGCAGATATGTTTTTACTCTATTTCTCGGTAGGTCTGACTGTTATTTCAAACCTTCTATATCACATATTCCAAAAATCTATATCGCAAACCGCGAATCCAATTATCTCGCTTATTGCAAGTTATGTTACTGCACTTATCATCTCACTAATACTTTTGCCATTCTTTCCAGGAAAAACTGGAATAATAGAGCAATTTAAAGAGCTAAATTGGGCAAGTTATACATTAGCATTGGGAATAATCGGGGTAGAAATAGGTTATTTACTCACCTATAGAGCTGGCGGGAATCTAAACTTAACGGCTATTACCATTACTTCTCTTGTAACTATTCTACTTATTCCAGCCGGTTTGCTCTTATTCAAAGAAAACATATCTGCTTTGAATATTATAGGAATTGTTCTTTGCATAGGCGGTATTGTTCTTACCCAATGGAAATGACAAAAAAATTTAGTTTTATAAAAAAGTATTTACATAACTCAAAGCCGCACATCACCTAACAGTCTATACGGTTCGCTCTCCTAAATTCAAAGCCAGCATTAAAGTCAGCTGATCAAAAATTCAAGTAAAGTAAAAACCTCAAGACGCTCTTCCAAGTTAGGAAAATGGTCATAAATTGTACCATTCCCCTAACTTCGCATATACAGAAACGTTATATGATATAATAAATAAATGAAAAAAATCTTAAAATAAAAATGGAATTTCCAACAGAAAATTATAATCGTGGTGAACTTCACTTAATGGATAAAGAAGGAGTCTCACAATTATTAATAGATACACTACATGAGCAAGGTTTTGTTTATAGAACAATGATTTATCCTAACGTATGAGCAGCGTATGCAGTTCATTCATCTTTTGCCTTATTTTTAAACTTACATCTTTCCAAAGATATTCTATTGGTATTTTAAAACTTTAAACTTTTTCAATTCACTCTCCCAAGTTGCTAAATATTTTTTGGTAATTTAAAATTTCTTTTTCTTTAATTAATAAAGGGGAATATATGAAGTCCTTTTTTCAACAAAACAACTCTTTTTGACATGAAAATTTCAAAGTAGTACCATCCAGTTAAATAACAACTAACAACCATGACAAGCGAATCACAAAATCAGATAATTATTTATGAAGGCGAAGAAGGTCAGCTAAAGATTGAGGTTAATTTTGAGAATGAAACGGTTTGGCTTACACAAGAACAAATGGCGGAGCTTTTTGGCAAAGGTAGATCTACTATAACTGAACATATTCAAAATATATTCAAAGAGGGTGAGTTAGATGAAAAACTGGTATGTCGGGATTCCCGACTAACCACTGAACATGGCGCTATAAAGGGAAAAACTCAAGAGGTTTCTGTAAAATACTATAATTTGGATGTTATTATTTCTGTTGGCTATCGTGTGAAATCCATTCAAGGTACAAAATTTCGTCAATGGGCAACAGCTCGGCTCAAAGAATATATGATCAAAGGCTTTACAATGGACGATGAGAGATTGAAAGGAACTGGCGGAGGAAATTACTGGAAAGAACTCCTTGAGAGAATTCGTGATATCCGCAGTAGTGAAAAGGTTTTATATCGTCAGGTTTTGGATCTTTATGCCACAAGTATTGATTATGATTCAAAAAGCAAAGAGTCCATTTTGTTTTTCAAAACCGTGCAAAATAAATTGCATTATGCTACAAATCAGCAAACCGCTGCTGAACTGATTTATTCTCGTGCTGATGCTGAAAAAGAGTTTATGGGTATGACAAATTTTTCCGGAAAAATGCCAACCAAAACAGATTCTACCATTGCCAAAAATTATTTAACTAAAGACGAGCTATATCGACTAAATCGCTTGGTATCTGCTTTCTTTGACCTTGCGGAAATAAAAGCTCAGGATCAAGAACCAATGAAAATGAAAGATTGGGTAGCAGAGCTTGATAAATTTACAGAAATGTATGGCAAAGGAAAATTAGAAAATGCCGGGAAGGTAAGCCATGAAAAAGCAATAGAAAAAGCTGAAAAAGAATATAGCAAGTATCAGGTCAAGACCTTATCACCGGTGGAAAAGGATTATTTGGAGGTGATAAAAGTTGTGGGAAAGAAGGTTGCAAAAAAAGTAAAATCAAAATCTTCTAAATCAAAAAAATAATAGCTTTCAAACGATTTATTTATAGACTTAAATCATTTAATTCAGAAATATATTGAAAAAAAAAGAAATTAAAACAATATTTAAACTAAATCATTAAAAAATTTTAAAAGGGAAAAAACATGAAATTCTATTTGTCATCGTTTAAAATAGGTGATAAATCTAGTGAATTAGCTAGATTAATGTCAGAGAATAAAAAAATTGCATACATACCAAATGCTGGAGATTATACAAATGCAAGTCATAAAAGAAAAGATTGGGAAAAAAGTGATATGGAAAGTTTACAAGATATTGGTTTAACAGTTGAGTATCTTGATTTACAGAATTTTTTTGGAAAAACTGATTCTTTAAGGAAAAAATTAAATGAGTTTGGAGGGGCTTTTATTAGAGGTGGGAACACTTTTATATTAAGACAAGCAATGAAATTAAGCGGATTTGATAAAATTTTTCAAGAACTTTTGCAGAAAGATGATTTTGTATATTCTGGATATAGTGCTGGAATTTGCGTTCTTGCGCCTAATTTTGAAGCTTTAAAAATTGTTGACGATCCAAATGATAAACCGTACAAAGAATTGCAAGAAACAATTTGGAATGGACTTGGTTATTTAGACAAAATCATTCTTCCGCATTACAAATCAGATCATCCAGAATCAGCAGATATTGATAAAGAAGTTGAATACTGCAAAAAAAATAATATTCCGTTCAAAACACTTAGAGATGGTGAAGTAATAATAATTGAATAAATGGGAGTTTTGAAAAATTGAATTCACCATTTTATTTTCTCTCTTTCATTTCTCAAAACAAAAAATCCATTCAAAATTCATCAAAAGACCAGAAATGTGGAATATTTTATAAGTGAAATTGAATTACACTTATAAAATGTGACAAAACTATATTCACAAAAAGATTATAAAAGCTTAATTCAAGATATCGGATCAATTTTTGAAGATGGTAAAAAACAGGCATATCAAACAGTAAATAATATCTTAGTTCAAACTTATCGAAAAATTGGTAAACGAATTGTGGAATTTGAACAAAAAGGAAAAATAACTTCGCAGTATGGCAGTAAACTTCTTATTAATCTATCAAAGGAATTATCACCTTACGGAAAGGGTTTTAGTAGAAGCAATCTTACATATATGCGTATATTTTATATAAAATATCCAAAAAGTGAGACACTGTCTCACCAATTGACTTGGAGTCATTATTTTGAACTTCTAAAAGTAAAAGATGATTTAGCTCGTAGTTTTTATGAGAAACAATCTATAAAAGAAAAATGGTCTATACGTGAACTTAAAAGACAGAAAAATTCTATGCTTTTTGAAAGAATTGCTTTGAGTAAAGATAAGAAAGGAGTGCTAAAACTTTCTGAGCAAGGAGAAATTGTTGAAAGTTCAAAAGATATTATCAAAGAACCATATGTTCTAGAATTTTTGGGAATTACCGAAGATTATAGATATTCTGAAAAAGAACTAGAACAAAAGATTATCGATAATTTACAAATGTTTCTTTTGGAACTAGGTAAAGGTTTTACTTTTGTGAAAAGACAATTTCGAATGACGCTCAATAACAGACATTTTTATGCTGATTTGGTTTTTTATCACCGAATTCTTAAATGTTTCGTAATCATTGATTTAAAAATTGGCGAAGTAGATCACGGAGATATCGGACAAATGAATATGTATTTGAATTACTTTAAAACCGAAGAAAATACAAAAGATGATAATGATCCTATTGGTATTATTTTATCAGCAGAAAAAGAACATATTTCTGCTCAATATGCCCTCGGTGGGATTTCTAACAAACTTTTTGTTTCTAAATATCAATTATATTTACCAAAAAAAGATGAATTAGAGGAAGAAGTTAAAAAACTTTTAGAATAATTTTTAAATAAGAATTTTGATCTCTGGACATTCACCCCTTTAATTCGCCGCTGCCCTTCGCCCAAAACAGAAAAATTTTGTTTTGCGAAAAATATAAAAACGCGGAAAAGAAAAACTTAAAGTTAAAATGTACGTCAGACAACATGGTTAAACTATTGACAATATAAAGAATATATGTATAATTGAGGCTTACATAATAATAATCAATTTATGATTAAACTCGGTGACTGTCGTGTTCTAGAAACACAAAAACCTCAATTAATGGAGAGGTTATTAAAGCTAGCAGATTTAAAAGATCCTATATTCCAAGCTCCTGAATTTCATAATGCAATGAAGAATGCTAGAAAAGGTACATTTGAAACACTTACCTTATTACTAGATAAAATTGAAAAAGCAAAAACATCTACTAAAGAGGCTATATTAGGAGAAGAACCATTCTTAAGCAAAGAACTTCCACTCAAGGTTGTAGACAATATTATCAGATTAGTTGGACATCTTGGGCCTGAAGCTATAGAAAAAGGTTTACAAATTGCTAGAGATACACGTAGTCGTATAAATGAGCTTTTTGCGGAGTCAGGTATAATAAATTTAAAATTAAACTAGTCCATACACCACATAACTGTACATGCGGTTCGCTATTCTAAAGTCAAAGTTTAAACAAATTTCAAAATTTTAAAAAATTCAAATACTACTCAATAAAAATATCACCTTCCTCTAGCTTTATTCTAAATTGTGATAAAAAACATATGCCTAGAGTTAAATTAATATCTTATGAATCTTATAAAAAGCTGTAAATACTCGTTGCAACTCCTCTCTCGAAGATCTTGAGCATAAACGTAAAGGAAGTACACCTAGATTTAACTTGTTAAAAGCGTCTATCATTGCATCTAAAGCATCTGTTTCGTGAGCCATTAATGAAAATCTACTAGGTGTATGTTCTTTAGATAACACATCGTAAAAAGATCTTTGCAAATCACATACATAAAGCCAATTTGGAAAAGCTAACTGACTAAAACCACATGAAGATAACCAGTAACTATAATCCATAGCCTCTCTAGATCTATTAAGTAATGACATTTCTTTTGCACCAACAGTTGATAAAGCTTTAATTTCAGATAAATTTAAATCATACGCTAAAAATAATAATAAAAATATCAAAGTCCTTTGGGGTCTTAACCTAAATTTTTTATAAAATAATTTATAAGCTTCATTTTTTTCTTCGTAACCATTTTTATTTTCGCAATAAGCTCCCCCCATTGATATTATTCTACCTATACTCGCACCTTCTGGAGATGACTCAAAATCCATAGCAGCCCTCCATATTTCACCATTTGCTGGATTATGAGATTTTAATGCTATTGCAAATTCAATACTGAATGTTGAAGTCCCATTACCACCTTTACAAGTTAATACAAAATCTGTACCTTCAATATCTACCGATAAAATTCTTCTCCTCCGTCCATCCTCATTCATAAATAAATCTCTCCCAAATACACTTAAACAATATTCAGCATTATATAAAACTGCTGAACTCGTGTTTTCAAAGTTAGATTCACATGGATAACTAAAGCTTCTAGCCTTAAAAGGCACATCTTCATGTAACAAAGCTTTCATTTTATATAAAAAAGTTATCAAATTTCTTATTGCTTCACGAGAAGTTACAAACTGCTTATTTATTACAAAAAAATTATACAAACCAAATATTAAATCCTCATCCAGATGTAATTGCTCTCCTGTTTTTTTAAACAATCTATGAATATTTTTTCTATCAAAATTTCTTGGAAATTCGAAATCACTTATTAAATCTACCTCGGTGGACAAAGATATATACGATAAATCCATGTTTCTAAATGCATAAAAAGGTTATCTTTTTACCTCAAAACTTGACAAAAATCAAGATTATTTTTGAAATAGATTTTGAATTTTGGTAGTGTAGTCATTTGGGGGACTTAAAAGTGGACTTTGTTGAGTATTGAAGCTAATTAGTGCAAGATTATCTCGATAATCACTAAAAAAACACTATGAAAACATCAAAAAAAAGATACGTTGTCCTCAGTGTAAAAGTTTAAAAACAAAAAGAGATGGAATGCATAGAAATAAAATTAGAATTTTTTGTCATAATTGTAAAAAGAAAAGTTCAATCAACCATAAAGAAGAAAAAGCTAATGAACTTTTAAAAGATCACCTGAATCGTAATTCATATCGCATCATTGAAAATGAAAAAGGGATTAATAAAAAAAGTGCTTGTATAGTAGTCAATCAAACAACCGAAGAACTAATACCTTCAAATGATTTAACACGATTATTAAAACCTCAAAATTATTCTGGAATCCTTTTAGTTGATCGGAAATATGTACCTGTTAAAGAAACCAGTGATGAAACTATGGGGCAGATTGCACAAGTGGCCAGGGAAGTATTCCCTGACGTTATAATACAAATTTGTTTAACTCATTATAGCAAAACAATTGAAAGAACTTTTATTGCAAATTCAGCTATTGTTTGGGGGCTATTTTTTTTGACGTTTCGCTTGAGAATATAACAATATTTCTATATAATATACTGATTAATCTAAAATTATGATTAAAATTAGAAGGATTGAAAATCTAGACATCGAAAAACCACAATTTCCTCAATATGCCGAGGTTGTTAATAAAGATACTTCTGCACAAAATTGGCTAAAAGCTTTTGCATTGCTTCCTAAATCAATCGATAATAAAAAGTTGCAATCAGCACTATTAACATCTCTCTATGGAACACGACCTTTATCTGAGACTGATTTAATAGGCGGAAAAATTGATTTAAGGGAAATGGATCATATTTCTCATATTGCTAATGAAACAATTCCTGTACCAACTTTGTCATTTGCACAAGCTAGTGATTATAGAAAATTCATGAGTAAAATAGGATATCGATATTCATCAGCTCCTCAAGGAGTTTCAATTCCCTTAAATTTTGCAAAGTTTCTCACAACGATTGGTATTACTGAATTTGAACAACCATTAAGATCAATGCATATTATTGCATATTGCGAAGAACAGTTACCAAGCGCAATGCCACCAAATCAAATTCTACGACATGAAAGTGTGCATGCAATAGATCCGCTCCTTGAAGTTCGTAGAGGAAATGATACTTTAGTTTTAACTGAGATGATTGCAACGATTGGAGAGTTTGCGTCCAGTAATGATGACTTTGTTATATTAAATTCATTTCCGCATTTTTGGGAAAGCTATCTTAAGCAAATACAAAATTTTACTCCTGAATTTTTTAGAGTGTTTGATATTAAAGAAGGTGCTTCATATCAAGAAGCGGCAGAATCAATTGTTTCATTTGTCAAAGAAATTACAACAGGGAGAAGTAATACAGATATTGTTAGAATGTTAATGAACTGCAAAAGCTTTTCGGATTTAGAAGATAAATTAGTGTCCGTTATGCCAAATAGACGCAAAGAAACAAAAAGAGAAGAAGTAGCACATAAAACCAGAGATGATGTTGAAGAAATACTACTAAGAAAGAAATTATCAACAGTAATGTATTATTATCAAAACTGGCCAAGTGCATACATTCTAAATCCGAGAAGTATTTCTTCATTATGGCAACAATCTAATCATGGTGATCAAGCAATGAGTACATTTCTTGAAGATAATGAACAATTAGGAATTGCAACTTTGAGCTTGTTATCTCAACAATCTGGATTTTCATTTGATACATCAAATATTTCAAAATTTAAAGTGGAAAGAAGACAAGAAGGCATAAATCATAGAATCATAATTTCTTGGTAAGCAACTTCTATGAAAAAAAATAAAAAAAAAATAAATTTCTGATAATGATGAAATTATTCAATTACTCCGTTCTATTCCTTGTATTGGTCCAATTACCTCTTTTGCTTTAAGATTTAAAATTGAAAATATTAATAAATTTAATAAAATTTATTCCCTAACATTCTATCTTAAACACACTAAAAAATTGTCTTGACTGAGGGAACCACTTTAATAATGGATTTGCTTTCTTAGGTGTTTCAGCATTTTGCCTAGAAAGACAACAAAACAGAGTTTTTAATGTGGAAAAAATACTTGAAATAAAAATTTGCACCTTCAATTAGATTTGTTATATATAAATCGCCATAGAAAATTCAAATCTGCCTTGAAATTTACATGGATTTAAACCCAAATAGAACATTAAGCAAACAATAAATGTCAAATATCCGCTGATTAATTTGTAAATACCAACAAAAAAGACTATCTTGAAATATCTACTTGCTAAATTTACATACATGGAAAATACAGAAAAAAATAATAATTCAGCTTTAATTGTTGTCTTATTAATTTTATTAATTATAGCACTTATATTTACTAGTTTAATCGCTAGTGGATATATAAAAATCAATGATAAAAATGAAGACACAAATAAAGAAGAAGTTATAGTCCCAACTGATACAACAAATAATAATACAGAAAACTCTTCGAATAACGGAACTAATGAAGTAATAATTAAACGGACATTGGATATAAATAGGGATCCTGTAAATAATACAAATGAAGGAGGAAACACTGAACTTGACTATCAGACTACAGTCGAAACTAAATAATCCACATTATCTTAATCCCAACTACTTTATTTCCAAAACTTACGCATAAAACTCCTCTGCCTTCAAATACACAAGAAATTTTTATGCTAATTCAAACTTAAGGCTAAGATTAAGACTTAATGGAAATTTTCCACTAAATAAAGTAAGCCACCAATAGTAAATAATGAAATAATTGTTGAATATATTATTGAATTAGCAACAACTTCTTCATCTATTTTATATTTTTGTGCGAGAACAAAATTTGTTGCAGCAAGTGGCATAGCAGTTTGCAATAATGACACTTTAAAAGATGTTAATGTAAGACTTAATCCAAAAATCAATCCACATGCATAGGTTATAATTGGTAATAAAATTAAATTAGCTAAACAAAGGACAAATATTTGGCACTTTGATGAAATAATTTTTCTATTTGCAAAAAACATTCCTATTGCAAAAAGCGCAATTGGACCAGCAGATTTTGAGACCATACTTAAGAAATCATCTGCAAATTTTGGCAAAGAAACTTTTAATGCACTAAATAAAATTCCCAATAAAACAGCAATTATTATTGGATTTTTAGACATATTTTTTAAAATATCTTTTACTGAACGTTCAGCGTCTGCAAAATATTCTAACAAAAATATTCCTACTATTATTGAAGCATAACCTACTCCATCTTTCCCATACAGAAATTCAGTCATTGATATACCCATATAAGCTACATTCCCATAAATTCCAGCTATAATTAACATTCCTTTAAATTTTTTTGGGACTTTAAATAATGTGGTAATTAAAAAAATAATTAATACAGCAAAAAATAAATTTGTTATATTTGTAAATAAGAAAGAAAAATCCCAAATATTCTCAAAATTTGTATGTAAAAGACTATAAAAAATTAAAATAAAGGAAAATTTGCGTTAACCGTATCAACATCAAAAAGCCTAATTCTTAATCTTAATCCTTAATTCTAATTTACCTCAGCAAATTTTTGACCTGCCATCCGAAGCTTTAGCGTAGAATTGGTCCACTTAATTGATGGTGTCCAAAAAATTGATTCACCTAAACTTATTATAAGAAATTGGGATCTTTATCATAGCGTTTTCATTTACTTTTTCTGAAAAACATGTTACTATACGATATGTAAATATTTCCACACAAATGTTAAAAGATGTTGATATTCTCTGGGATAGGGTACCTCCAAAAAATTTAGTTGTAGGCAATATTACAGAAGGGTTAACGCAAAATACTTATATTGAAACCCGTGCTGTAAATGATTCCCCTACAGTTATTATTAGCAGTTATTTTGAGAGCAGATCACGCCTTGCAGATATTCTGAGAAACATGGGTATAGAATCATGTTATATAGATTTAACTTGGCCAAGGGATTTTGTAACGTCTAAAGGAAGCAAAGTAATTCTCACAAAATCACATCTTGAATGTAGTATTGGTGGAGCTTTTGTGTTAAATGTAGATGGCTTTGGATTTTCATCTACTATAGGACATAATTTCGCGAGCTACATAACAAATGCTGAAGCAATGGGAAAATTTTTTGGTATGAATATTTTTCCTATAGAACCAATTAATAACACACATATTGATTCCGATGTAACAATTATCTATCCATATGTTATCGTTGATCGACAATCTTATCACAAAACGAACAATAAGCTCCATATATGTAACGAGACTACATTTGCAGAAGTAGCAAAAGATAATAATTGCACTTTAATTGTAGAAGATTTTTCTGATGAAGAAACTTTCAAGCCTTTAAATTGCTTAGTTATTTATATAAAAGGTAGACCATTTGTAATTGCTAATAGTTTCACTCCTAAATTCTTAAATTTACTCAAGTCGCTTCATATAGATTATGAAACTGTGCATGCTGATATATCTCCTGTAAAATATAATGGTTCAATACGCTGTAGAACAAATCTTGTAATCGATCCTGAACTATTTACATATTTAGGATTTCATCTTTTTAAACCTTTCTATGATTAAAAGTGATATTTTTAAAAAGGAATAGTGTTAATGGCATGCAAAAGCTCAACATAAAGCTTGTGTTAAACTTCATTATTCAAAATATCAAGGAATAAAAAAATGTCCAAGACACTGGTTATCTTCTCTTTGAATTCAATCCATTCATTATAAATTTTGAATCATTTTTTGAGCTGTATTCCACATCAGATTTAATTTATCTAAATGTACTTGCATCATTTGCCTATTATAGGACGAAGCAGCTAATAAAATTCGTAATTGTTCTATTGTTCTTATAATATTATTTAAATCATTTATGCTGATTTTTTTATTTGAGAATACTTTTTCAATTTCATTCAAAACAGGAACAACAAATAATCGACAATAATGCCAATAGCTTAGAGCATCCGCTATTCCTTTCAACTGACTCATACGATTTTTCACAACATCAGATGGATCTAATACATTTTTTAATGATTCTCTATAAAGTAATCTAATAACTATTAAGGCTAAACGTCTATAAATAACATCATCAAAATCTTGAGTTAAACAATCATAAACTCTTCTTTCAAGGAATTGAATTTGTTCGTCTATGTTCAGAGCAATTAATTGTTCTTCAAAATCAGTTGTTAATCTTTCAAATTGGATTACACACAGCAAAGCTTCTCTTTTATTTTTAACATCTTTAAAAAAATATCCATCTGTGTCATCAATCTTACTTAGTCTATCTGATTTATAAATAACTATTGCTGAAAGGTCCTCAGGTATACCAAGAGTTGATGAACAATATCTAGAATTAACAGATAAATCTCTCTTAAACGAGAAATAATCAGACGCACAAAATACATCTGCTTTTTTAAGATTATGTTTTAATGCATTTTTTTCTACCCCGTGTGCATCATACGCCATTTGCAAGCCTTTGACACAATGACGAAAATCATGATCTATATGTTCTTTATCAGTGCCAAATTCTATTACTTCATCTACAAAATCACCATTGATTATTCTAAAAATTCCAGATTCACCGCATAAATTCACTATATCTTTTACAGCTTTATCCTTCTTCTTAACTGGCACCGTTATCATTGGTACACCAGAAATCATTTGAAACTCTAAGCCGTTTGAATCAGCATATTCATCCAACAAAATATGCTTTGACGTTTCATTGCTATTCATATTAAATATTTACATTCATTATATTATACCTGAGATCTAAATAGAAACCAATTCTTAAAACTTATATCAAAATCTATAAACGCTTCCTATATTTTTCAAACTACTCTTCTGCAATTGGCGTCATCCAAAGTTGGTGGTCGGGATTTAATGATGTTTAAGGTAGTAAAAAAAATTTTATTAATAAAGATGAATTAAGATTTTTAATTACACATATGAAAACCGCATCAAATATAATTAGGTCACAAAAAGAGAATCTTATATTAATAGAAAGTTCCTTAATTCCTGGAACTTTAACTTAATTCTTATCACGACGAAGATATAGAATTTAATGATTTTTTTTAAAGAGTATTCTTGATATTACCATAAAAATCATAATTTGGTTTTATTTGCATAAATTTTTATTTTATTTCCTTCTAAACCTCTCATCCAAAGTTTTTCCTTCTTTATCCTTCCAAACATCCCAACCATTACTACTTGCTGCTAAAACAACGTCAGAGGCTGTGCTAGGGGACGTAAAAGTATAATCTTCATCAAATATTAATACATTATCTACTTTTTTTATTATATTCTCCTGAAGCAATACTTTCCTAAGGTTAGAAGCTGTTTTACCAATAGAAGGAGGCTCAATCAAATTTGCTTTAGAGCCTTTAAAAACTGTCATACCATCTTCAGAATACTCGCCTTCTGCATAAGCATCTTTACCTTTACATATAAATAAATTCTGCTTTTCTTTTTTACTTTCTTCAAATATAGGAAATCCTAAAGTTGCTATCAAAATCTTAATATCATCAAAGAAGCTTAATACAAAATCTATATCTGATTCAGTTAAGCTAGATTGAGTAGGATTAACACAGTTTTCTAATTTACATTTGTTAATTTGCTTTGCTTGGCTGCAAGCATGATTTTCAAGGTATTTAATATGAGCCTTATTTATATTCTTTTTCTCTGAAACGAAGCAAATTGCTGTATTCCAAAAATCTTTACCTGCATTATGCTGCTTAATTCGACTCAATAGATTTTCAGCTTCTCCAATATAAACTTGAGGTTTTTCTAGTTCATCCTCTTTACCAATCAAAAAATAAATACCCGGATCAAGAATATCTGTTCTTTTACTTACTTCATCTAATTTACTTCTAGGAATAAAGATAGCCTTAACAATTGAATCTTTTAAATCACAAATTTTAACTCCCCTTGGATTGCTATCTGGGATATAAATATTAATTGTTCTGCCTCGCATAATATTAAAAATATTTTTTTATTTTTTTACCAAACTATTAACAAGCCCAGTAAGCATTTTTGCAATTTCTAATAAATATTCATAACCTTTATTAAAAACTTCTTCGGTAATTTTATTTTCAATTTTTAAAATTCGTAAAATTGCAACACATTCATTTACAGATCCTCTAGAAATGATATAAAAATTCTTTTTATCCGCAAGTGCATATTTACCTGCACCTTCAGCAATATTTAAAACAATACTTAATGTTGCTCTTTTTAGTTGATCTTTGATATTTGCATCAATTTCTTTGCTTTTCAATATTTCTAAAACCAACGCATAAAATTCCTCTGCCTTCAAATACACAGGAAATTTTTCAAAATCGAACATAATTATATTTTAAAATATCCTTAAGTCTTCTCGTTATTCTCAAGTCTTAAGTCTTAGAAATTTTTATGCTGATTTAAACTTTAGGCTAAGATTAAGGTTAAGATTAAGACTTAAGGGAAATTTTCAATCTGGCGATGTGAAAATTTCTGGCTCCCCCGACTGGATTCGAACCAGTAGCCTATCGATTAACAGTCGATTGCTCTACCATTGAGCTACAGGGGAATAAATTAGAAGCGATTTTTCATTGCGAAGCTAAATATAACGAAATATTTTATATAATTCAAATTTTTTTACCATTATCCCCCCTCTCTTGCAATAAAGCGGAAATAAGAAGGTGATTTTCATAAAAAAGGCCCTTTAGTTTTTGTAAAGGGCCTTGAAATCCTGATCTATCAGCGACATTTGGTGTATACCGGTTGCTGAGA
>MFXK01000006.1 GCA_001788835.1 Candidatus Peregrinibacteria bacterium RIFOXYB2_FULL_33_20 | reverse complement strand
AGAAGCTGTTAATTCAGGAATTGAAGAAATTATCTTAGTAACTGGTCGTGGAAAAAGAGCAATTGAAGATCATTTTGATCATTCTTTTGAGCTTCAATACAATTTAGTCGAAAAAGGTAAGCAAGATCTTCTCAAGGCGGTAAAAGACATTGAAAATATGGCAAAATTCATCTATGTACGTCAACCATATCCATTGGGTGATGGGGATGCAATTTTAAGAGTGCAAAACATTATCAATGGCGAACCTTTTTTAATTTTATTTGGCGATGATATTGTTGATAGCCAAATACCAGCCTCAAAACAATTGATAAAAATTTACGAAAAAACTAATTGTCCTATTATTGCCCTAACTCAAATCGATAAATCTGAAAGTCAAAATTATGGAATCTTCAATCCACTTAAATCAAATGGCAAAGTCCATACCGCCAAAGGACTAGTTGAAAAACCAAAACCAAAAGAAAGTCCATCCAATCTAGCAATAATAGGCAAATACATCATGACTCCAGACATATTCGATGCTTTGAAAAAAGCACCAAAAAGCAAAGATGGAGAACTAAGGCTTATTGATGGCATGAAAATACTTCTTCAAAAACAATCAATTTATGGCCTTGAACTCAAAGGTACAAGATATGATACAGGAGATAAAATTGGTTTCCTCAAAGCCACAATCGATTTTGCACTAAAAAGACCAGAACTTAGAACAGAATTGAAAGAATATATGAAAGGGAAGTTTTAAAGTATATCTTCTGCTTTTTTTCTGACTGCTCGCCTATCTTCTTCTAATGGAGGTTCAGGCATCTTATTTAGTAATGGAAGGGTAGGCCGAAATTCAATCTTATTTAGTAATGGAGGGGTAGGCTGAGATTCAATCAACTTATTTAGTAATGGAGGTTCAGACGAAAATTTAATCTTATTTAGTAATGGAAATTTAGATTCAGGTAAGATGTCATCAGCTGGTAAAAGTTCAGACCCATCTAAAGGTATCTGTTCATCAGGAAGATGTTCATTTGACATAAATATATAGTTAAAAAATAAAACATCTATATCGTAATACATATCCCTCTCTCTGTCAAGTTTTAATTTCCCTTTAACTTTTTTCTTTTTTCTTTTTTCTTTATCCTAAATTAAATTATAAAACTTTTTAAACATAATTTTTGTCTATGAAATATTTTTACTTTTTCGGTGAAGGACATGCAGAAGGAAATGCTGATATGAAAGCTGAACTTGGTGGTAAAGGTGCGAACCTTGCTGAGATGACTAACCTTGGTCTACCTGTTCCAGCTGGATTTACTATTTCTACTAAATGCTGTTTGGAATTTTTGAAAAATAAAAAATATCCGGAAAATTTTGATAAAGATTTAAAAGAATATTTATCAAAGCTTGAACAAACTACAGGCAAGAAATTTGGAGATGGAGATAATCCCCTTCTTGTATCTATCCGAAGTGGTGCAAAATTCTCAATGCCTGGAATGATGGATACAATTTTGAATTTAGGGCTAAATGATCATACGGTGAAAGGAGTAATAAAAAATACAAATGACGAAAGATTTGCTTATGACTCATACCGAAGATTTATAACAATGTTTGGAAATGTTGTGATGGGCATTTCTCATGATTATTTTGAAGAAGTTTTGGAAGAGAAAAAAGAAGATACAAAAGTTAAACTTGATACAGAATTGAGCGTAAAAAGCTTAAAAGAACTTGTCATACAATTCAAAGAGATTGTTAAAAAAACAACTGGAGAAAATTTCCCAGAAGATCCTCAAGATCAACTTTTGAAAGCAATCGAGGCTGTATTTAGTTCGTGGAACAATAATCGGGCTATAACTTACAGAAAAATAAATGACATTCCTCATAACCTCGGAACAGCAGTAAATGTGCAATCAATGGTTTTTGGTAACATGGGAGACGATTCAGGAACTGGTGTTGCTTTCACTCGAAATCCCTCAACAGGAGAAAAAATGTTCTTTGGTGAATATCTGATAAATGCTCAGGGAGAAGATGTTGTGGCTGGTATTCGAACTCCAGAGCCTATTGCTACACTTGATAAGAAAAATCCTGTCATTTATAAGCAACTTATTGATGTAAAAGAAAAGCTTGAAAAACATTATCGAGATATGCAGGATCTTGAATTTACAATTGAAAAAGGCAAATTATTCATGCTTCAAACCAGAAATGGCAAGAGAACAGCTAAAGCCGCTTTGAAAATTGCTGTGGATTTAGTTGCAGAAAAACTAATTACAAAAGAAGAAGCTTTAATGAGAATTGAGGCTAAATCTTTAAATCAATTACTTCACCCCTCAATTGATCCAAAAGCAAAAAGAATTATTGTTGTAAAAGGCCTTCCCGCCTCAACTGGAGCGGCCTCAGGCAAAGTTGTTTTCAGCCCTGATGATGCTGAAACGATGCACAATGACGGAGAAAAAGTAATTCTTGTCCGCCGTGAAACAAGTCCAGAAGATATTCATGGCATGCATGCTTCTGAAGGTATTTTGACTGCAACAGGAGGTATGACAAGCCATGCGGCTGTTGTTGCAAGAGGCATGGGCAAACCTTGTGTCGCTGGGGCAAGTGAAATGATTATAGATAAAAAACACAGAAAAATAATTATTGGCAAAACTGAAATTGCAGAAGGTGAAGTTATAACAATTGACGGCTCTGTAGGCGAAGTAATGATTGGCGAGATGCCAATGGTTAAACCAGGATTAACTGGAGATTTCGAAACTATAATGAAATGGTCTGATGAAGTGCGAAAAATGAAAGTTTTTACTAATGCTGACACTCCAATTGATTCCAAGGTCGCAAGGGATTTCGGCGCTGAAGGTATTGGACTTTGCAGGACTGAACACATGTTTTTCGAAGACGACAGAATCCCTTTTGTCAGACAAATGATTTTGGCTCAGAATGTAGAAGAAAGGAAAAAATATCTTGAAAAGCTTCTGCCAATGCAAAGAACTGATTTTGTTGAAATTTTTAAAGTTATGAATGCACTTCCTGTAACTATTAGACTTCTTGATCCGCCTTTACATGAATTCCTGCCGCAAACAGATAAAAAAATCCAAGCTTTGGCTGACGACATGGGCATCCCTTTTGAAACTCTGAAAAACACTGTTGAAAGACTTCATGAGGTTAATCCAATGCTTGGTCACAGAGGGTGCAGACTTGCCATAACTTATCCTGAAATTTATGAAATGCAGGTTAGAGCAATTTTAGAAGCCGGAGCTATTGCAAGTAGAGATGGGATCAAAGTAATTGCAAAAATTGAAATTCCATTGGTTGTACACACAAACGAAATTAAAGTTTTAAAAGAAATGGTTGATAAAATCGCCAAAGAAATGATTGAAAAAGATAAAAATTCCTACAAAAATTTCGAATATAATGTTGGGACAATGATTGAACTTCCTAGAGCATGTCTTGTTGCTGATAAAATCGCCCCATACACTGATTTCTTCTCATTTGGAACAAATGATTTGACACAAACTGTTTATGGCTTAAGCCGTGATGATGCAGGTAAATTCTTACCTCAATACATAGAAAAAAATATTATGGAACATGATCCAACTGAAAAACTTGATGAAATAGGTGTTGGCAGACTTATGGAAATTGCCATTGAACTCGGAAGAAAAGTAAAACCAAATCTTGAAATCGGCATATGTGGTGAACACGGCGGAGATCCAGACTCAATCATGATTTCACAAAAACTAGGACTTGATCTCGTTAGCTGTAGTCCATATAGAGTCCCAATTGCAAGGCTAGCGGCGGCCCAGGCGACAATTAAATGTAAAAATTCTGTTCATAATTCATAAATCCTAGGACACAAATATATTGGTAAACTAAGTATTTGATTTTTTCTATCTAATAAAATATTTCCCGTATGAAATTTTATAAGTTTTTTGTGTTTGATTCTATTTGCAAAAGAAACAAGTGACTTGGATACTTTATCAACCCCTGACTTAACTTCGATCCCATAAATATTTACGCCACTGCTAAAACAAAAATCAATTTCAAGCGAACCTTTATCTTTATCAATTGACCAATAAAATAAATCTTTATCTCCATATATATCTTGAGCAATTATATTTTGTGCTAAAATTTGTTCAAAAATATTTCCCTTATAAAAATCTGCAAAACGAGATATATCTAAATCAAAAGGAATATTGTAAGCATAATTATAAAATCCACTATCTAAAAAAATTAACTTTTTAGCTCTTTTAGATTTTGACTGGAGTGGGAGACTTAATGAATTAGTTGAATTAATCAAAGAAACCAGCATAGTATCTTGTAATATTTGAAAAGCATCTGACACAGATTTACTTTTTAATCCAAGGTTAGCAAAGTTTTCAAAAACTATTTTTGAACCACTATAAAAAGGAGCATTTTTAAAAATATTGATTAAATTTGACGATTCATTTTTATCTGTATATTTATCAATATCATCAATAAAATTTTGCAATAAATTCCCATATGCATGACGAACACTATCAAAATTATTTTTAGCCAAAAAAACCTTAACAACTTCCGGCATACCTCCAACAAAAATATATTCACTAAAAATATCTAATGCTTTTTTATGAATTGAATAAGGTATCGGTTTTTCAAAATCAATTGTTTTCAAATAATCCAAAAGACTTATTTCTTCTTTTGCTTCCAAAAATTCAAAAAAATCAAGTGGATACATAAACATATATTCAACTCTCCCAACTGGCATGCTTAATTTTTGTTGTTTAATTTTAATTTCAAGAAGCGATCCAGCCCCTATAATATACAAATCAGGTCTCTCTTCGTAAAAAAATCTTAATAAGGCTATCAAATACGGATTATTTTGAATTTCATCTATAAAAACAAGCGTACCTTTGCTTAAATTTTGTTTTTTAAAAATTTTTACTTTTTTCTCAAACTCTTCAATACTCATATTCCCAGAAAAAGCATCTAGATCTTTAAAATCCTCCAGGTTAATATAAACAAAATTATGAAAATATTTTTTTGCAAAATATTTAACAATACTAGTCTTGCCAACTTGTCTTGCACCTCGAAGTATAAGTGGCTTCCTATCAACATTATCTTTCCAAGAAGATAAATATGTAATTATCTTACGATTAAACATAGTTAGATGTCTAAGTATACACTAATATAATATATTAGACCTCTAACATATGCAATACTATTTATCCAGCCCACCCTATCTTAGACCTTAAACTCTTGTAATACCTCTCCTTCTCCAATCTAATCAGATATATCTTTTTTGATGATTTACGAATTGAAATTTTGTCACCATATTTAAGTGGGAAATGAATTTGTCCATCAATTGTAAGCGCAATTTCGTGAGGCATATTTTTGCGATCTGTTTCAATATAGATGTGTATATTTTCATTATTTGGCAAAAGAATTGGCCGACTAGAAAGCGTAACTGGACAAATTGGAGTCATAAGCAAAGCATCAAGTGAAGGATGAACAATTGGACCACCTGCAGACAAGGAATGTGCTGTAGATCCTGTTGGTGTTGCTATAACTAAACCATCAGCTCGAAATTGAGCTACTTTTCTTCTGTCTATATCAACTTTTAACGAAATAATTCTAGCTAAATTCCCCTGATTTATAACAGCATCATTTAACGCCAAAAATGTTTTTATTTTTTTATTTTCTCTATAAAGAGTTATTCTCAGCATTGCTCGTTCATCCAAAATATAATTACCTTTAAAAATACTTTCCAAAATATTTAAAACATTTTTTTTCTCTTTAATTTCAGTCAAAAATCCGACATTGCCAAAATTAATCCCTAAAAAAACTATTTTATGATTTGTAATGGAATGTGCGGCACTCAAAATTGTTCCATCGCCACCAAGAGTAATAACCAAATCTACTTTATTTACTAATTCATCTCTATTTAAGCCTTTTGCGCCATCAATAATTGCAGAAGCATTTATATCCAAAAAAACTTCTTTCTTTTCTTTTTTTAAAAAATCAATTAACTCTAGAAAAAACTTTTTTTCAAAATTAAGCCCAACTTTTGCCAAAATTCCAACTTTTTTTATTCTAAATTTATTCATAATTTTTTTTTATCCATATTTAAGGTAATATTAAATAGGAAATTCAAAATTCAAAATTATTATTGCATGCCTAGCCTACTTATAACAAGATTTCCGTATAGTTCACAGTTCGGAGGAGAAGAACAGCATACCATTAATTTAGCGCAAACTCTACAAAAACGCGGTTGGGATATTATCTTATGGACCAGCTGTCCAATCTTAAGCAAAGAATTTATAAAATTACAAAAACTTAATTCAAAATTCAAAATTCAAAATTCAAAATTATTCCCCTCCCCTCCCGTCTCCAAATTCTCACTCCTCACCTTCACTCTCCTTAGCCCATTTATTTTTGTATATTTCTTTTTCAAATATTTCCAAATCCTAAAAGCCAACAGCTATAAACTAAAAGCTATTTACATGCTTTCTTTATCGGAAAAACTACTTCTAACTCCTATTATTAAACTTTTTTCTTTTTTCTTTCTTCTTTCTTCTCCAAAAATCATCTGGATTGAACATGCCCGCATTGGCAAATGGCTAACTTCAAATCCATGGAAAATTTTTTATAAACTTTGGTCAAGATTCGTCAAAATTATTTGCGTCTCAAAACAATCAGCCAAATATCTATCCTGGGCTCATAATGTTGTCGACATCCCAAACGGTATCGATCATCTGTCATTCCTGCAAGAGCAGGAATCTTGTCCCACAGACAATAAAGATTCCTGTTTCCACAGGAATGACAAAAGGATTGGTTGCATCGCTCGCCTAACTCCAGACAAAGGTATAGACACGTTAATCAAAGCCTTTAAAAATATCCAAAACGCAGAACTTTTTATCGTTGGCGAAGGACCAGACAAAGCAAATCTAATAAAATTAATAAAAAACTCCCCCTCCGCTCCACACATTCATCTTCTTAGCAAACTCTCTCGCGAAGAAATTTTAAAATTTTTTAAAAATATTGATATCTTCGTACTTCCATCATCCGAGCATGATCCATTTGGCCTAGTTATTGCTGAAGCCATGGCCTCAAAAATTCCAACAATTGTAACAAATGTTTGCGGTATTTCTGATTATTTAGAAGATGAAGTGCATAGCAAAATTATTCCGGCCAAAAATCCAGAAGCTTTGGAAAAAGCAATAAACTGGTACATTCAAAATCCAGAAAAAACACAAAAAATTATCGAAAACGCTTATAAACTTTGCCAGGAAAAATTTGATTTGAAGAAAATGGTTAATGAATACGAAAAATTTTTTTCCTAAAAAAAGCCGTAAAAATCAGCTTGTCTTGGTGGATTGCTTTGTCTCAGAATAAATGCTATATTTTGCAAGCTTTAAGCTTAAATTTATTCATGAAAATTTTTAATTCCTTTAAATTTAAAAAAATAGATCATAATTCTAGTAAGTGCATATTCGAAAACTTAATTACCCACTTAGAAATTCAGACTTTACCTTCTCAAGAAAAATTATTTTATGTTGTTACCATTTTAAGCGTTGTTTTCCTATTTCTATCATCATTTCAATTTGACCAAAATTTTGGCGATAATTCCATCCCTAGCGCCTATGCTATGACCGACCCCGTATTCTTGGATGACGATGGTTATTTGATTAAATCAATGCCCGTGACTAGCAAAGGTGATTATAGTAACAGGAAAGAAGCCATTGGTTATGAAGTGCAGCGAGGCGATACCGTTTCTGAAATTGCCACTATTTTTGGACTAAAAGTCAGCACTGTTTTGGAAAACAATCCATTCCTAGGCGGCGGCGAACTTCTAAAAATAGGACAAAATTTAATAATTTTGCCATCTGATGGTTTACTTTATGAGATTCAAAAAAGCGATACCTTCTCTTCTATTGCCAAAAAATATTCCATCAATGAAGATGATATTAAAACCGGAAATAACATTAGTGCTTTAATCGCCGGACAAAAAATCCTTCTGCCAGGCGCTAGACTGCCACGTCCTGTTTACATCGCTCAAACTGCTTCAGTAAAAGGCAATGGCTATGTCAACATTGGCACTCAAATAATGAAAACCAGCCCATCTAATTCTGGCATTATCAACCCAGTACCGGTGAATGGCCGATATTCTAGAGGTCCAAAAGGCCATGGATATGCCGCCTTAGACATTTCCAGGCCAGATAAATCCTGGCTCCCAAATATCGTTGCGGCTTGCGACGGTGTAGTTAAGATAGCCAAAGGAAACGGATATAATGGCGGTTATGGTTTATATGTCAGTATTCATTGTGACAATGGGTATGACGTGCTAACTGCCCATAACAGTCAAGTTTATGTACAGGTTGGCGACAGAGTCGCTCAAGGACAAATCATTGCTAAAATGGGTGAAACTGGCAGAGCTACAGGCGTTCACTCTCATATTGAAATTCAAAAAGATGGCGTCAAATTGAACCCATTGAATTTCTTCTCGGTACCAGGATTGTGAAAATTTTAAATTTTGCCTTGTGGATTTTAAATTTAAAAAAATACCGATTTTTTTAATAAAAATTTATCAAAAACTACTATCTCCTGATCATAGTTTTTGGGCTAAAACAATTTTTCCAGGAGGCTATTGCAGATTCACCCCTAGTTGTTCTGAATATTCAAAAACGGCTATTGCAAAACACGGCATCATTAAAGGACTTTTTAAAAGCGCCTGGAGGATTCTAAGGTGCAATCCCTGGTCGAAAGGAGGAATTGATTTACCATAGAATTTTAAATCAAAAATTACGAGTTTATTGATTTTTTGCCGAAAATACCCTATAAAATAGGCGCTTTTAAAAATTTATAATTTCCTACAATGTCTATTAAACGCGCCTTAATAAGTGTTTCAGATAAAACTGGGATAATTGACTTTGCTAGAGAATTGCAAGAATTAAATATCGAAATCTTATCAACCGGAGGAACTGCCAAAATTTTAAAAGAAGCCAATATCAAAGTTATGGATGTTTCCGATTACACTGATTTTCCAGAAATGATGAATGGACGTGTGAAAACTTTACATCCCAAAATTCATGGCGGACTACTGGCACTTAGAGATAATACCGAACACCAAAAACAAGCTAAAGATAACAACATAAACATGATCGATTTGGTGATAGTGAATCTTTATCCATTTGAACAAACAATAGCGAAACAAGGGGTAACTGAAGCCGAAGCGATTGAAAATATTGATATTGGTGGACCAAGCATGCTCAGATCAGCCGCCAAAAACTTCCAATCAGTAACAGTAGTGACTGACATTAATGACTACAATGAAGTTTTAGAACAAATCCAAAAAAATGGTGATACTTCACTATCATTAAGACGGAAATTAGCTCTAAAAGTGTTTGAAAAAACTTATCGATATGACTTGACGATTTCCAATTATCTGCGAAGCCAAAATAACGACAATGAAATCTTAAATTTAGGTCATTATGAAAAAGTAATGAATTTGCGTTATGGTGAGAATCCCCACCAGAAAGCGGCTTTTTTCCGCAATCTCAACAATCAAGAGCATGATAATGTCACTAACGCCAAAGTCTTGGGGGGAAAGCAATTATCTTTCAACAACATTATTGATGCTGATTCAGCTTTGGAATTAGTAAAAGAATTCAGCAATCCTGCCGCTGTATTTGTAAAACATAATAACCCCTGCGGAGTAGCAGAGGCGCAGTCAATTGAAGAAGCTTTTGAATACGCTCATCAAGTAGACTCACTGTCAGCTTTTGGCTGTGTCATTGCTGTTAATCGTCCCTTTACGGCCAAAATGGCAGATTATATTTTAGATAATAAATTATTTGTGGAATTGATTATTTGTCCATCATTTGAACAGGTGGCGCTGGAAAAACTAAAACAAAAAGAAAATTTAAGATTAATGGAGACCGGTCCGCTCACCATTGACTCTGAAAAAAAAGATTTCAAAAAAGTATCTGGCGGTTTATTAATTCAAGATGCCAATACTTATCAAATTAAAAAAGAAGATTTGAAATTAATCACCGAAAAAGCACCAACTGAAGATCAAATTGAAGCTTTAATGTTCGCTTTCAAAGTCTGCAAACATGTCAAATCAAATGCGATTATTTTTGCTAAGAAACTAGACAATCAAGTAATAGTGACGACCGGTATCGGTGCTGGCCAAATGTCTCGAGTTGATTCCGTAATGATTGCCCGAAGAAAAGGTGGTGACAAAGTTCCAGGTTCAGTCATGGCCAGTGATGCTTTTTTCCCATTCCCAGATAGCGTCGAAGAAGCTGGTGAAGCTGAAATTAAGGCTATTATTCAACCAGGCGGTTCCATTAGAGACAAAGAAATAATTGCCAAAGCTAACGCATTAGGACTAGCCATGATCTTTAGTGGCATCAGATGCTTCAGACATTAAAATGTTCGTGACAGCTCTTAAAACAAAAAGCTCTGCTTAAATCAATAAACAGAGCTTTTTTCAAAAACGAACTAAAACACATTATTCTTGAGTAGTTGTTTCAGTAGCTGTATCTGCTGGAGTCTCAGTAGTTATATCAGTAACTGGTGTTTCAATAACTGTTTGTTCTTGCTGTGTAGTAGTATCATCAGCAGGAACAGTAGTCTCAGCTTGTTTGCATGAAACCAATGTTAAAGCCGCTACTATTACTAAAAGCATAGAGATGGCTGTTGCTTTTTTCATAAATGAAATAAATTTTAGAGAATAAAGCGGCTCGATTATAACACTAGATTTTCTCAAAAAAAAGTTCAATTTGCCATAAATCGATTATTTATTTTACTAAAATCAACTACATTCATAAAAACGTCCATATAATCAGCTTTTTTTAAACCATAATCAAGCATATAAGCGTGTTCAAAAACATCCATCACTAAAATTGGCTCTGCTCCGCTTAAATGACCCAGATCATGTTCATTAACCCAAACATTAAATAATCTATTGGCTATTTTATCCAAATACATCACTACCCAACCGATACCTCTCATGCCTCCAGTGGCGCGAAAATCTTTCTCAAAAACCTCATAAGAACCAAAATCTTTAACAATTTGTTTATACAATACTGATGATTTCGCTAATGGCTGAGATTCCCGTGTTAAATTATCAAAATAATATTCATGCAGTCTCATGCCAGAAAATTCCCAACCAAATCTTCTTTTAACCTCAGCATATTCATACATAGCACCTTCATCCAAAGTTTTTTTCATCAGCTCCAAATTTTTATTACTATTAACTACATAACCTTGATATAAGGCAAAATGATTAGTAAGCATCTGATCAGAAAAACCAGGCAGACCAAGTAAATGATCAAAATTTTGAGAAGTATACATATAGATAAAAATAAAGGGATAAAATCGGCAATAATTATGGTTACGAATTACAAGCCTAAAGTTTGAAGTTTTTTATAAGCAGCCGATAGCCGATGGCCAGTTGTGCACAGCTCTACTGACCACCATTTATCGATCGCCTATTATTATTTAATCATATTTCGCCTACCAAATCCAAACCGGGCCTCAAAGTTTTCATTCCCGGCTTCCAGTTAGCTGGACATACTTCTCCACCATGCTCTCTCACAAATTGAGCAGCCTGTAATTTACGCAATAATTCTTCCGCGCTTCGCCCAATATCCAAATCATGAATCTCATAAGCTTTCAAAATGCCATCAGGATCAATAATAAATGACCCTCTTAAAGCTAAACCTTCATCTTCAATATAAACGCCAAATAATTTAGAGATTTTTCCGCTAGGATCAGCCAACATCGGAAAAGTAATTTTATTAATAGATGGAGATTTATCATGCCAAGCCTTATGAACAAAAACCGTGTCAGTGCTAACACTAAATACTTCTGCCTTCATTTTTTTGAAATCTTCATACAAAAGAGCCATTTGCTCCAGTTCCGTTGGACAAACAAAAGTGAAATCAGCCGGATAAAAAAACATTACTATCCATTTCCCCTGATAATCAGACAACTTAATGTCTGTGATTTTACCTTGATAATAAGCTTGGGTTTTAAACTCATCAACTTTTTGATTAATTTGCATCATAAATAAAAAAACAAAATAAATATTAGTAAATTAATAATAGTTCGTACGAAAAATAATGACTCTATTTTTAATAGTCAACTTTTTTAACTTGCCTTATTCGATTTGTGTTTCCTTTTTTATATTTAAAGCTTTTTTCGCATAATCATACAAGAAACTCACTAAATATTCTGTGGAAACTGAAGCCCCAGCCATACCTTTCCCAGTACAAGTCATGTCAAAATAAATTTCATTTTTTTCTGCGGACCAAGTTAGAGTTTCTAAATCTGAACATCCATCAGCATATTTCTTTTGAAAATCTTCTATATCAAACGTTTTATAGGCAATAGGTATATCTTTTAAATCAATTAAATTTATCAAATTTATTAAACGCCCATCATAATCAACAGCAATTACAAAATTTGGATTGTCAAGCACGCTATAATATTCAATTTGTCCGTCAGAAAGTAAACTCAAATTTCCATTATTTAAATCAATATAATATGTGGTAACTGTTCTGGCTTTATCACCAGTATTTTGTTCTATCAGTAATTTACCAGCACTAATATTCAAAAAATCAATCCCGCACAAAGAAAGTTCTGCACTAGTTGTTGTGCCAAGTGATTTAAATTTAGAATCTTTAAAACTATATGAAAACGTATTCATCTCGCTGAAACATTGATTTGCATCATAATTAGCAGAATAATCATCCCATTTATTTAATTTAAATATCCCATAATATGAAGTATTACTTTTACTATCATACAAAAAATTCTCATTTTGAATCTCAAATGGTCTCCCGTTCATACGCCACATCATTTTTTCATATGTATCTTTAAATGAATTGTATTGACTTTGATATGTATCTGAAACAGAAAATAAATCTTTACCATCTGATAATTTCAAATATAAAGTCCTTTTATTGTAGTTATAAGTATCTAAAATAAAATAATTATTTTTACCATCAGAGTGTTTTTTTACTCTATTCATATAATAACCTGTATCTGGATTTGCATCATAAACAATAGGATAAACATTATACATGCCATCAGTTGAAGCATCAGTTAATTGAGTTGTTTTAGCAACATTTGCCCATGTTTTATTTTGAACTGCCGATCCTATTTGTTCATAACTTGTCAATGAAAAAGACTGCAAGGCTTGAGATAAAATTAAAGCAAATTCCGCTCTTGTTAAAGTTTTATCTGGAGTTAAAACTGTACCTGAGCCAGTTACAAAATGATCATTAAAAGCATTAATATATTTATCATACCAATTTGTTCCCTCATAAGACGCAAAATCAATCCCTCTGCCAAAATCCAAAGTTGAACTTATAATTTTTACTGCTTCAGCAGTATTAATTGTATTTGCAGGTTTACATGAACCATCTGGATAACCATTCATCATTCCATTTTGAAGACCAAAAGCAATATATTTCGCATACCATTCTGACCAATCTACATCATTACACCTGCTGTCAACTATTGCCTTTACCTGATCCTGATCCATTGTAAGTTCTCTTGAACCAAAATTATAATACCTAATCATAACAGCCAAAAATTCAGCCCTATTTAGTGAATCATTGGGTCGAAAAGTCGAAGCCGCTCCATCAAATAAATTATAATATGGAGATGAAAGATACATTACCGCATTAAACTGAGGATCTTTATAAGTTACATCAGTAAATGCACAAGTAGTATGAAGTGAAAAGAAAAAAGTGAAAAGAAAAAAGAGAGAACTAAGAATTTTTTTCATAAAATAAATTGTTTAAAAGTAAAAAATTATTAAATAGTCATTCTCGCCTGCTAGTCATTCCAGTGAAGGCTGGAATCCAGTAAATATACTCATTATTTATTCACTAACTTCCTATATAAATAAAATCTATCATGAAATTGTATCTTCTTATTTTTTCTAACTAATTCTCCACATAAAATAAAACACAATACTATCGAGTTAGTCCTCTACTGGATTCCAGACTAAATCTGGAATGACGCTGACGACAGTATTTATTCTCTCATTTTCCATTCATCTCCTCCGCCCTTCTCTTCGCACACTCTACCGCATTTTGAAAAATTTCACCAAATTTATTTTCTTCCATAAATTTCAATGCCGCCTCTGTTGTTCCACCTTTCGACGTAACAGCATTTTTTAAATCCATAGAAGTTAAAGGTGCCGATGGCAGATTTCTAGATTTTTCCAAAACCTTCGCACTTCCAATAAATGTAATTTCAGCAATCTTTCTTGCTTCTTCTTCTGTAAACCCAAAAAAATTTGCTTTTTCTTCAAGAAGTTCTGTCAAATAAAAAAAATAAGCTGGTCCTGATCCTGACAAAGCTGTTAGCTCATTTATTTTATCTTCTTTTTTAAGCTCAATCTCTTCTCCAAAACTTCTAAATATTTTTTTTGCAATTTCTTTTTCTGTTTTGGAAACTTCTTTTGAAGAGATCCATCCAGTCAAAGCTTGTGAAACCTGTGCACAAAGATTTGGCATTGATCGAATTATTTTTTTTATTTTTAAAAATTTATTAATTTTCTCAATCGAAACTCCCGCCATTATTGAAATCACAACTTTATCTTTTAAATCAATTTTTATAAATTTCGTAAACTCTTCAAACGCTTGAGGTTTAATCGCCAAAATCACAATATCAATTTGTTTCAAAAGATCATTAAAATCCAAAAAACAATTATTTTTGGGAATTTTTAAATTTTTTATTGCGCTTTTAATTTTTTCTTCACTTGTATCTGAAATATACAAATTTGAAACATCAAATTTCTTAACTAACGCCTCCAAAATTGCAAATCCCATATTACCGATACCAATTATGCCAATCTTTTTCATAAAATAAATTTTAAAAACTCACCCTAAATCCCTCTCTTCAAAGAGAGGAACTTTTTATACATCTATATACAAATAATCATAATGCACCAACTCCTTTTTATTCTTCTGCCCCATAAACTCTCTTGCCATTTTACTATCATATTGCGCCATTCCATAGCCTAAATTTCCATTTTTTTCGTTTTTAATTTTCAAAATATCTCCTTTTTTGAATTCTCCATCAATTTTAATCACTCCAACTGGTAATAAACTTGCAACTCTATCTTTTGACATCAAAACTTCTTCTGCACATTTACTAACATAAATTATTCCCTTCTCGTATCCATCAGCAACAGCAACCCATCTTTTTGCACTTGATAATGATTTTTTTGGAATAAATTTAGTGCCAATTATTTCATTGTTTAAAACTTTTAAAATTGAATTTATTTTTTTACCATTAATAATATGCGTTGTTACGCCAAGATTTGACAATTTCTTTGCAATTCCAGATTTGGTAAGCATTCCTCCTCTTCCAAATTTAGACTTCTCTGGTGAAATAAAATCTTCCAACTTGGCAATATCTTCATACTTAATTTCAGGAATAACTTGTGATTCAGGTTTTTTCGGATCTCCATTATAAACACCATCAACATTTGTCAAAATAATTAAACTATCAACCCCCATCATAGACGCAAGCAAACCAGCGAGTTCATCATTATCAGTAAACATCAATTCTCGAACTGAAACAGTATCATTTTCATTCACAATTGAAATCACATTTGTGCCAAAAACTCCTTCAAAACAACTCTTCATATTATTAAAATGAGTTTTATCACAGAAATCCATCTTAGTGGCAAGAATCTGAGCACAAATCAAATCATATTTCATAAAAAATTCAGAATACAAACTCATCAACTTTGGCTGGCCAATGGCCGCATAAACCTGTTTTTTCGTAACTTCATTCAGATTTTCAGGCAAGGTAATTAAAAATTTCCCAGATCCAACCGCGCCAGACGTAACAACAATTATTTCAATTCCATTTTTTTTCAAATTAGCTATCTGCTCAACAATATTTCGCATAATTTCTAAATCCAATCTCCCATCATCATGCGTCAAAACATTAGTTCCAATTTTGATAATTATTTTTTTATAAATCATTTTTCGATTTTTTTTTTATTAAATAATGTCAGTTAAGATTATGATAATATAGATTATATAAATTTAAATTTCTAAGTTCTCTTTTCCGTTTGCAAAACCAAAAAATGTGGTATAGTATTGACATCTTCTAAATCTATTTTTATGGGGACTTATTCAAGTTTATTTAAAGAGCAAAGAGTCTTAAATAAAAGTGAAACAACAGAAGCAGGTAACAGCCAACCAACTTTAGCGAGACAATATAGCAGAGAAACAAGAGATGAACCAGTGGCAGAATTAGATCAAAAAACTGCTCCTCGTAATGAAAAAATAGCATATATTAGATTTAGAGAAGCTAGGCTAAATAATAATAATTATGCAAGACAATCTTTTGATAAAGCGATAATTTTATTAAAAAATTTATTAAACGATCAACGTAGATTAGCATATATAACAGAAGAAATTGGATATGACTTAGCCTTAGAAATAGATCCATCAAACGATAGTCCATCTAATTCTACTCAATCAAAAAATAGTTTAAGCAATACTAGTTTATATATAATATTAGATAAAGTTTTAGCGACATATATTTCAGCTCAAAATATATCACTTGTAAGACAAAATTCATCATTAGTAAGGAGACTAACCAGAAAGTTACTTAGAAAGGAACCATCTATCACAGAAAGAATACAGGAAATGGCGATGTCCATTACTGTTCCTGATGATTGGGAAGAAATTCCCATTTCTGAAGTGATAACAGGACCAACAAAAGTTGATAATTCAGTTAAAATTATCACTCCAACCAGTCCAATAGTCCACCCATTCTGTGATGTACAAGCCGATTCTAATAATATTATAATAAACAGTTATATCGATGACATTGATGATGATGGTGGTATACATTTAGGATATAATGCTGAAGATTTAAAACTTGAAAATTTTGTCTCTGATGATGAAGAGGTGGATGATACAGTAAAAATAATATCAGGAAATACAGCTCAACCACCAGAAATTTCAGAGTAAAATTTTTCTATTTTATGATAAATTAGTCATAGATTTTTTGATTTTTACATGTCCAAAATCATTGAATGTGTCCCTAATTTTTCCACCAGCGATCCAAAAATTTTGAATCAAATTCTTGATGAAATTAAAAAAATTCCTGAGATTAAAATTTTGGATTTTTCGAGTGATGTTGATCATAACAGGTCAGTTGTAACTTTTACTGGAAACGAAAAAAACATTTTAAATGGAGCTTATAATGCCATCAAAAAAGCCTCAGAAATTATTGATTTAAATAAACATTCTGGCGTTCATCCATTTATTGGCGCAACAGATGTAGTCCCATTTGTGCCACTTAGAAATTCATCCATGGATGAATGTTGCCAAATTGCAGAAAAACTAGGAAAAAAAGTTGGAAAAAATTTAAAAATTCCTGTTTATTTGTTTGAATATTCTGCCAAAAGGCCTGAACGTAAAAATTTAAGCCATATTCGAAATCAAGGTTTTTTAAAATTAGAAAATGAGATAAAAACAAATGAAGATCTAAACCCTGATTTTGGACCAAAAAAAATTGGTTCAGCAGGTGGAATCTGTATTGGCGCAAGAAAAATCCTGATTGCATTTAATATAAATATTTCGACCTGTCATTCTTATTCCACTCACTGTCATTCCTGTGAAAACAGGAATCTTAACATCTTTAGGATTGCAACTAATATTGCAAAAAAAATCCGTGAAAGCAATGGAGGACTTCCATGTGTCAAAGCTTTAGCCTTAAAATTAAAAAACCAACATAAAATCCAAATTTCTATGAACCTCACAGACTACACAATTACATCGCCAAAAACTGTTTTTGATTTTATAAAAAAAGAATGTAGTGAAAATAATCTTGAAATTCTTGAATCCGAATTAGTTGGATTAATTCCAGAAAAAGCCCTTTTCCCAAATGCTGAAAAATATTTGATGCTAAAAACTCACCCTAAATCCCTCTTCCCCGATCGGAGTCGAGGACAAGCTTGAAAGAGAGGGACTTTTTCCACCCCCCTCTCTTTTAAGAGAGTTGGGGCAGAGAAGGTGAGTTACTCGTCAGAATTCCCCCCTCTTTTTTAAGAGAGGCGGGGGCAGGGGGGTGAGTTGAGCTCCTTCTCGTTTTTTGCTATAATAATAAGATTAATTAGGAAAAATGAACTTTTTACAATTATTTTCAAACGGAATTGATTTAGAAATTCTTTTTAAATTACTTATTGCTATATTCATTGGAGCCTTTATTGGACTTGAACGTGAAAAAGTTCAGCAAAAAGAAAATTTAAAAGAATTTGGAGGCATCCGAACTTTCACTTTAATTTCAATGATTGGGTTCTTAAGTATGCTTATATATAATGAAACAAATTCCATCTTTGCTTTTGTATCATTTGCAGGTTTAATCATACTTATTTCAATAAATTATTTTATAGAACTTCAAAAAAAGGAAATAAATGGTATTACATCTGAAGTTGGAGCAATTATGACCTATTTAATTGGCGTATTAGTATATTTCAATTATTTACTGGCCATAATATTTTGCATTATCACTGCTTTGATTTTATCTGGAAAAAAATCTTTGCACGAATTTGTTAATAAAATTAATGATAAAGAATTTTTGGCCACTATTGAATTTGCCATTCTGGCTTGTATAGTTCTGCCAATCCTACCTCACGAAGCCATCGATCCCTGGGGAATTTTTGTACCGTACGATGTTTGGATATTGATTTTGCTGATTCTAGGCATTAGCTTCATCGGTTATATTTTGAATCGAATTATCGGCGAAAGCAAAGGCACTATTTTTACCGGTTTAATCGGTGGCCTAGCTTCATCCACCGCGCTGACTCAATCCATGTCAGAAAAAAGCAAATTAGATGCCAATATTAAATCATACCGAATTTTAGCCTGCGGCACGATTATTGCTTCGGCAGTAATGTTTATCAGATTATCAGCAATTATATCAGTATTTAATTTAGAATTGTTTAAGTTAATTCTTTTGCCAATTTCTCTGATGCTTTTCGCCAGCATAATGGAGGTCCTAATTAATTTATATATTTTAAAAAAACAAAATCACCATAAAGTGCAACATAAAAAAAATGAAGCCATCACGACAAGTCCTTTCAAAATTTTCACTGGTATCAAGTTTGCTGTTTTCTTTATTTTCACTCTATTTATAATTGAATTTGCTAATAAATATTTAGGTTCAAAAGGCCTTTATCTAGCGGCTGTGATTTCTGGTATGGTAGATGTGGATGTTTTTTCTTTATCCATGGTCAAACTGGCAGGCGAAAGTCCAGCTTTAATCTTTACTGCAGCCAAAGGTGTGGTAATCGTCGCCATTTCCAACATGTTTTTCAAAGGCTTAATTGCTTTTATTTTTGGCTCCAGAAATTTTTCTAAAATTATATTCAAAAATTTCTTAATTACCAGCGCCGTCGGAATTTTAAGTGTCTTTTTGCTGAATTTCTTGCATTAAAAACCAAATCTTCTTATAATAATTCCCCTTTTTCAGGAATGATCGCCTGTTTGTTTTTTCAAAACAGGAGGAAAGTCCGAACAGCTTTTAAGACGCTGTAATAGCTAATGACTATCATTTTAGGGTAATGCCTAAAATAGGACCAGTGCCACAGAGACAATACTAACCCTCCGAAACCTTGGTGTAGGAGGGCAAAAGGTGAAAAGCCCTCGCTCAGCAGGGACCCTATATCAGTAATGATATTGGATTGGCAAACTCTACAGGCTGCAAGATTATATGGGAAGACTGGATTTACGCAACAAAGTCTCAAATGCGCCAGCTTCATAATCGCTTAAGTTCTATAGTGATATAGAAATTAGATAGATGATCAACCCTTCGAAGCTTTAGCATAGGAGGAACAGGATTCGGCTTATGACTGAAAAAGGGGCTTTCGGGCTCATCATTTCTTCCAATCGCATTTAGAACATTTCAAGCTGTCTTTTTTCTTGACCACCAAGCTTTTACATTTAGGGCATTTTTCGTTCACCGGTTCATCCCAACTAGCGAATTTACATTTTGGATATTTATTACATCCATAAAAAATTTTCCCTCTTTTGGTCCTTTTTTCAATAACTTTTCCATCCTTGCAGACTGGACAATCAACGCCTGTATATTTCACAATAGATTCAATATTTTTACATTTTGGATAACCGCTGCAAGCCAAAAACTCTCCAAACCGGCCTGTTTTGATCAACATTGGCTCGCCACATTTATGGCACTTTTTATCGCTTAATTTGGCTTCCAACTTCTTCATTTCCTTATCTTCGCCATCTTTGCGCAAAGGTTTAGCGTTTTTACAGGTCGGATAATTAGAACAGGATAAAAATTTACCATATCGTCCTAGTTTAATTTCCATTTTGGCCCCACATTTATCACAAATTTCGTTAGTTTCTTCGGTAATCAGGTCGGATTTTTGTAAATCCGTCTGTTTTTGTGTGATATTATCATGAAAAGGATGGTAAAAACTATCAATAACCGGCTCCCATTTAATTTTACCCTCGGCAATATTATCTAAATCTTCCTCCATTTTGGCAGTGAATTGATAATCTACAATCTGGCTAAAATGTTTCACCAAAATATTATTCACGACCTCGCCCGTGTCAGTAGGTTTCAGACAAGCTTTTTCCTTAATCACATATTGCCTTTTAATAATAGTTGAAATGGTTGGGGCGTAAGTACTTGGCCTGCCTATTCCTTCTGATTCAAGCTTTTTCACCAGACTGGCTTCTGTATATCTGGCCGGCGGTTCAGTAAAGTGCTGATTTTCAGTAAGTTTTTTCAATGATGGTTCATCGCCTTCGACTAAATTAGGTAAAATTTTCTCCTGATCATCATCTTCCTGCGGCTCGTCAAAACTTTCCTTATAAACTTTCATAAAGCCAGGAAATTTCACGGTTTGGCCAGTCGCTCTAAATGTATATAATTTATCCTTCTCAGCGCTCAGTTCTCGGTTCTCAATTCTATTCTCAATATCCACAGACACCCTATCAAATATCGCTTCAGCCATTTGACAAGCCAAAGTCCTTTTCCAAATCAATTCATACAATTTATACTGCTCTTTATTTAAAAACTTTTTCAAAAATTCTGGCGTTCTGGATAAATCGGTCGGACGAATCGCTTCATGAGCTTCTTGAGCGCCTTTCTTACTCTTATAAAATCTAGGTTTAACTAAAGTAAATTCTTTGCCAAATAATTCCGTAATGACGTTTCCAGACTGATCCAAAGCTTGCTTAGATAAATTTACAGAGTCCGTTCTCATGTATGTAATCAAACCAACTGATCCCTCTCCGATATCTAAACCTTCATATAATTGTTGCGCTACCAGCATGGTCTTGCTAACCGACATATTTAATTTTCGGCCTGCTTCCTGTTGCAGGGTGGAGGTGGTAAAAGGTGGCGCAGGATTTCTTGATATTTGTTTTTTCTCAATGACTGACACTACATAATTAGCATTTTTTAAATTTTCTAAAACTTGCTGTGCATCTTTCTCATTAGATAATTTAAATTTTTTACTATCAATAAAATGAAGTTTGGCTTCAAAATCATTCTTTTTATTAAATAAAGCCGTAATTGACCAATATTCTTCCGATTTAAAAGCTCTAATTTCATTTTCCCGATCTACAATCAATCGCACGGCCACACTTTGAACTCTACCGGCTGACAGGCCATATCTAACTTTCTTCCACAAAAACGGCGAAAGTTCATAACCAACCAATCTATCCAAAACTCTTCTAGCCTGTTGCGCATTCACCAAATTAATATCAATATCCCGGGGATTTTTAATAGATTGATCCAAAGCTGATTTAGTGATTTCATGAAAAACAATGCGATAAATTTTTTGCTTAGTCAGATTCAAAGCTTTGGTTAAATGCCAACCAATAGCCTCTCCTTCTCGGTCCTCATCAGTTGCTAGCCATACCGTTGTATCGGTTTTAATATAAGATTTGAGTTCGGAAATAATTTTTTTCTTATCCACTGGGATGATGTATTTCGGTTCAAAATTATGCTCAATATCAACGCCCATGTTTGATTTAGGCAAATCCCGCACATGTCCCATGGAAGCCTTAACAACATATTTACTACCCAAAAATTTGGAAATAGTTTTAGCTTTGGTGGGAGACTCAACGATTACTAAATTTGAAGCCATTGTAAATATTTTAAATCTTAAATCAAAGAAATTCATAAAGAATTTTATCCATCGAGTCAAATTAATAAAAAAATTTTATACAACTAAAATTCGGAAAAATCCGCATTTAATCAGCAAAACCATCACAAAATTCTCAGATAAATGACTTTACATTTACAAAAAAACATTTAGTAATTACTAGCCATGTCAGTAAAAAATTTTATAATTTTATTTTAAAAGACACCACAAAATGATGATCAAAAGCCAATTATTATAAAAAAACTTCAACCGTTAATCATCAAAGTCACTTCTAGAGCAAAATCGCTTGTAAAAGCTCGAGTTTTGCCTTATATAATCAATAGTTAATTATTTCCTAACTTAACCAACATGACAAAAGGAAGTCTTGTGGATGCCATGGCGAAACACGCCGGTATCTCAAAAGCAGCAGCTACAAAAGCATTAAATGCTATGATTGAAGCTGTTAGCGTAACCCTTAAAAAAGGTGGTAAAGTAACTCTTCCAGGCTTCGGCACATGGAAAGTCGTTTCAAGAAAAGCACGCAATGGTGTTAACCCAAGAACTGGTAGCACCCTTAAGATCCCAGCAAGAAAAGTTGTTCGCTGGAGAACAGGAAAATCATTAGCTGAAAAAGTTAAATAATTTTCTTTTCCTCACGGATTACTCAAAAAGTCCCGCCATAATGACGGGACTTTTTTTGTTTTCTCTGGGCTTGATAGAAAAAAATATTTACTGTAATTTAAGATTTGTATAAAGTTGCTCTTTTTTTTCATAAATTTTCCCCCAACATGCAAGAAAAACTGGAAAATCTACAAACTGAAGCTTTGAAAAAAATCCAAAATTCTAAAGACCTAAATGAATTAAAAAATCACGAAATTTTTTATCTCGGCAAAAAAGGAAAACTAACAGAAATTCTTCATGGCCTAAAAGATTTACCAAATGACCAGCGTCCAACTATTGGCAAATTTTCTAATGTTATCAAAAAAAACCTGGAAGAGGCTTTTGTCCAAAAAGAAAAAATGCTGGAAAATGAAATGATCTTAAAAGAACTGGAAGAAGATTCTATTGATATTAGTGCTCCAGGCGCTAAATATAATATTGGTCACGCTCATCCTTTGGCCACCACTCAATATGAAGTGGAAAACATTTTTCATGGCATGGGCTTTGAAGTGGCGGACGGACCAGAAGTAGAAGTGGAAAAATTTAATTTTGATGATTTGAACATGCCGGCTACGCATCCCGCCAGAGACATGCAAGATACTTTTTTCATTGACAAAAAAGCTGATCTGAAACTGGGACGTTTGGTTCTAAGGACTCAAACCTCACCAGTGCAAATCAGAACCATGCTAAAATATGGCGCGCCACTAAGAATTATTGTGCCGGGCAGAGTCTTCCGTAATGAAGCACTTGACGCCTGCCATGAGCACACTTTTGATCAAGTGGAAGGCTTAATGATTGATAAAAACATTTCATTGGCTCATCTCAAAGGCGTGATGGCTGAATTTTTATCCAAATTATTTCAAAGAGAAATTAAAGTCCGCTTCCGACCAGGTTATTTTCCTTTTGTGGAACCAGGATTGGAACTTGATATGTCCTGCATGATTTGTGACGGGGCTGGCTGTAAAACTTGCAAAAAATCCGGCTGGGTCGAATTTATGGGTGCCGGCATGGTGCATCCCAACGTATTACGCGCTGGCGGAATCAATCCTGACGAATATCAAGGCTGGGCTTTTGGCTTTGGCTTAACTCGCTTAGTAATGATGAGATATGGCATTGATGATATTCGAATGCTAAGTGGCGGTGATCTAAGATTCACAGAACAGTTTTAAAAAAACAATCCCCCAATCAACAATTTAAGAATTAGCAATCATTCCATGTCCTTCAAGGCTGATTTTCACATTCACTCGCATTATTCCCGCGCCACTTCCAAAGAGATGAACATTATCAGCTTAGCTAAATGGGGACAGCTAAAAGGATTAAACGTAATTGGCACCGGCGATTTTACTCATCCCAAATATTTTCAAGAAATTCAAGATACGCTTGAACCTGCCGAAGAAGGACTTTTTAAACTAAAAAAAGAATTTGAAAAAGATCTTGCTAAAGAAATCCCTGCCAGCTGCAAAAATGAAATGAGATTCATGCTTAGCGTGGAAATAAGCTCAATTTACAAAAAAAATGATAAAGTTCGTAAAACTCATAACCTAATTATTGCGCCAAAACTTGAATATGCAGCCAAAATTATTTCTAAATTAAATAAAATAGGAAATTTAAAATCTGATGGCCGACCTATTCTTGGACTTGATGCAAAAAAACTTTTAGAAATTGTTTTAAATGTTTCCGAAGAATGTATGCTGATTCCTGCTCACATCTGGACTCCTCATTTTTCTGTTTTTGGTTCAATGTCCGGTTTTGATAGTCTGGAAGAGTGCTTTGAAGATTTAACTCCATATATTTATGCTCTGGAAACTGGACTTTCTTCTGATCCTGCAATGAACTGGCGCTGGTCAAAAATCAATAATTTAACTTTGATTTCCAATTCTGACGCCCATTCCGCCCGTAAGCTTGGACGCGAAGCTAATGTTTTTAACACTGATCTTTCCTATGACGCCATCACCAAAGCTTTGAGGAACAATGATTTAAAAGCTTTTGAAGCTACCATTGAATTTTTCCCGGAGGAAGGTAAATATCACCTAGACGGGCACAGAAACTGTCAAATTAGATTAAGCCCCAAAGAAAGTATCAAAAATAATTATTTATGTCCAAAATGCTGTAAAAAAGTTACGATCGGCGTCATGCACCGAGTAGAGAAACTAGCTGATAAGCCTAAAAATTTTAAACCAAATCAAGCTCGACCTTTTTATAGTATCATTCCCCTGCCGGAAATTATTGCTGAAGTCTTCAAATCCACGGTAAAAAGCAAAAAAGTCGAGCAAATGTACCAAAATATGTTGGAAAAACTTGGCAATGAATTTAAAATTTTGTTAGATGCCAGAATTGATGACATTCAAAAAGCCTCTAATTCAATGATTGCCGAAGGCATTAACAGAATGCGTCTTGGCCAAATCCAGATCAAGGCTGGTTATGACGGCGAATTCGGCACGGTCAATATTTTTTCTGATGAAGAAAAAAACAGTACCCTAGGCAAGCAAGCTACTTTGTTCTAAATCTGTTAGCTAAAATTTCATGCTCAAATCTTGCCATCACTAATACGAATTTAATTTAAAAAAACTTTTTATGAACAAAACCATCTCCAACCTAGAAAACAACGGGTTTCAAGTAATCTCCGCAAAAAACACCCAGCAAGCTTTGGAGCAAGCAAAAACTTTCTTCCAAAATCTGCAGTCTGTCGGTCTGGGTGGATCAGAAACAATTCGTGAAATTGGCTTACTAGATTGGCTTCGTCAACAAAAAACTTTTCAGCTTTTTGACCAGTATGAAATAGGCATTTCCATGGAAGAAAATATTAAACGCCGCCGACAAGGACTACTGGCTGATATTTATATCTCCAGTTCCAACGCTGTCACCGAATCAGGTTGTCTAATCAATGTCGACGGCTCTGGCAACCGGGTTGCCGCTCAAATTTACGGCCCAAAAAAAGTTCTCTTGGTGGTTGGCAAAAACAAAATCGTAAAAAATATCGAGCAGGGCTTCGTCAGAATTGATAAGATCGCTACCCCAAAAAATGTAGAGAGGCTAAATCAAAAAGCTCTTAAACACAACAAAAAACCCAAATATACCGCCGAAGACATTCAAAACATTTTTTGCGTAATCAAAAAATCTCCTGAAAAAAACCGTATTACTATCATCTTAGTGGATGAGGAGCTGGGATACTAAGCCTTTTAAATAGCATAGATATTTCCGCCCAAAAATGCTAAAATATAAAGATTATTAATGATTTTTATGCGGATAAATTTTAAAAAATATGCTTTCTACTTACTGGCCGGTTTTAGTTTATTGACGATATTAGCGCCGATTAGCTATGGCAAGTGTCCACCAAGAGAAAGCAACCGTATTGACCAATTCGAGGTAAAAACATTTTTAAGCGTTCAAGATTGCGATGAAAATGCCCAGGGTTCGCAAACTCAATCGTATCTTAATGACACCACTAATGGTCCAGCCGTGGCTTTGATCCTGTCAACTATTGTTTTTCTAACTAAAGTTGCCGGCTCAATTGCTTTCCTAATCATAGTAGTAGCCGGAATCATGCTGATTGCTGGACGCGAAGAAGAAATGAACAAAGCCAAAGATATGATTTCTGCAGCGGTCATTGGTCTAATTCTTTTATTTGCCGCTTATATAATTGTCATCTTCGTCCAATCACTATTTATGTAATCAATTAACATGAAATCTCACAAACAAATCCTTAGCATAATTATTTTATTACTCAGCCTGTCATTAATTACTATGCCGATAGTGGCGCTGGCTGACGAAAGCACTCCGCCAGTTGATGGTAATTCTCAAGATACCCCTTGCGAGGCAAAAGAGGGCGAAATTTATGTCGAATTAAATGAAGCTCTAGGCTCCACTAAATGTATCAAAGGTAAAACCGGCATTGATTTTATCAAAAACTACATTAGCCAAATATATGTTTATGGCGCAGGATTGGTAGGCTTAATTGCCGTATTTTCAATTGTTATTGGCGGTATACAACTAATTTTGCGGGGAGAGGAAGATAACAGCGCGGTCAAAGATCGTATTTTCAAATCTTTTATCGGCATTGCTATTTTATTTCTTTCCGCCCTAATTCTGTATACGCTTAATCCTACTTTCTATGTTTTAGAATAAATATGAAAAAATTTATATTATTGATATTTTCAGCTCTAATTGTCATCAATTTGATGCAGAGTATAACTTATGCTGATAATTTTCAAGCGCCAACCATTCCAAAACCAGCCACTCTCCCAGGGCCAGTAAGCAATAGCGCTGATCAGAATAAGAACTATCTAACAAACAACTTGATCCCCACTATTGTCAAAGGCAGTTTGGGCATCCTTGGTGGCGCTAGTTTAATATTTTTAATTTATGGCGGTGTTCAATATTTAATGTCATTTCAAAACGAAGAACATGCTAATAACGCCAAAAATACGATTATTTACGCTTTGGCTGGATTAATGTTAGGAATTTTGTCTTATAGCATTGTCAATATTATTGGTTATATCGATTATATTGATGCCACGCAAAGACCAAAAAACATAGTAGTATGTCCTGTCGGTCAGGTATATGTGATCACAGATCAAAAAACCAATGCCGGCTCCTGCCAGCAAGCATCATCACAATAATTATAATAAAAATTTTATATTTTATGATCAAACAATTTATTTATACCATCCTCGCTCTTCTTATTTCCCTTATGATTCACAATATTGTATTGGCAGAAAATATTAACCCTGCTAATTTATTTCAAAAATATAATGTGCAATATATTGATAGTGGTAGCAGTACTAATTCCAATAATGAGGAATTGCAATATGTGCAAAGACTGCCCGATCAGGATTACAAAACTTTTGCCGCTAGCATTGCTCGATTGGTCTTGGGACTGGTCGGAACGTTGTGTTTTATCTCGCTATCAGTCGCCGGCATTATGTATATCATGTCTGCCGCCGACAGTGACATGCAATCAAAAGCCAAGAATATCATTAAATATTCTTTATACGGCATTGTTGTCATTGGACTGTCTTACAGCGTTGTCTATGGCATTGCCCGTCTTGATTTTGATTAATTTTTACTATTATAATGAAAAAACTTTTTACCATTTTCATAATTTATCTGGTAAATCTGCAAAATGTTTATGCCGCAGTAACCATCCCCGATAAATATAAGCCAAGTAATTTACCAAATAGCTTGAAAGTCGGCGCTTATGACAGCGACACGATTAATGCTTATTTACAGTTTTTTGCCGGCAAACTAATCAAAATCGCCGGCCCTCTAGCGATCATGATGTTGGTAAGTGCCGGAATTATGATGGCAACCTCACGTGGAGAAAGCGGTGGACAATTAGACAATGCTAAAAAAAGATTACAATATGTAGTTTATGGATTATTGATTATTTTAGTCTCTTATGTCATCGTCCAGACTGTCATTACCATTGCCGTAAGTGTAAACAGCTAACAGTCGCTAGCCCACAGCTTTCTCATTTCTCCTGGCTAGAAATATAAACTTCAATCAGGGTAATAAACAGCACAATAAAAAGACCGCTCCACCAAGTCAAAGCATTTATCAACAATAAAAACAAACAACTCAAACCGCAAATTGATAATAACAGACCTTGTCGCAAGGCAATGTTAATATGGCTATAAAAGATTTCATTGTGATGGATTTTTTTGCGAATTAAAAATCCAATAAAAGCAAAACTTGGCGTGAAGGCAATAAATAAACTAATAAAAAGCAAAACAATCGCCAAATTAGTGGATTCAAAAGGGTCAAGCCTATAAATTACCAAAATCACTGAGGCCCAACCAAGTAAAGCGGCAAGCAGAATCCAACATAAATAACGAAAATGCGCCATAAATTTATTTTAATTTTTTATAATTTTTTTATGGTAAAAACTCACTAATAATAAAATTATACTTAATATCAAAATAAATAAAAGGAATTTAAGCATTTGATAAAACAAGGGACTGATTAAAAACGCATACATCTGATCGCCAATATCGGTAGGAATAGAATTAACAGTTTTCAATGGAAAATTTTGAGTGAAAAACATCTTCATCTTCCCAATCACAAGGTATAAAAATCCTAAATTTAAAAACACATTAGCCATTAATAACAGAGAACAGGCTCTTATTTTCATTAAACACTCAGGATGAATTAGCCAACAAAACAAACCGATAAACAACACCAAAAGGCTGTTAATCATGATTTTTGCTAGCAAACGATAATTCAAAAACACCTGCATGTTAACAATAAACGATCGAGAAAAATTAGCGGAAAAATTAAATTGATTAGGAAAATATTCATAAAAATCCATTCCCACTATATCAGCTTGTTTGGAAATATTATTGGTAGACGATTGTGACAATTCATCGATAATGTTTTCAAAATCAAGCTTCAATTGCTGAAAAGAAATCATAATATTTTTTCCTGGCTGATAAGTTTTAATATCCATAATCAAATCATCAATAATTTTCTGAATATCTTTTTTTTGATAAAATTTATCTAAACTAGCCTCTAATAATGAATCTGTAAAATACTGAGAGATATCCGCATTGTTAAGTTTCAAGGCATTAATAAAAATTTCCCTTGATTCCAGATAGACAAAATCAGTTAAATTATTATCATAAAATGACTGATTAAAATAAGTATCAAACAAAGCTAAGCTTAAGTTGCTTAAGAAAAATATAAAAATAAAAATCAAAGCAATTATGATCGCCAAAATTTTTTTAAACCCCATAAACCTTAATAAATTTAAAAAATCTTGTTATAATAAGCCTATGAAAAACCAAATAATAAAAATTGTTTTTTTTGGCACGCCAAATTTTAGCATTGCCAGCTTAAAATGTCTTCTTAAAAATGACAAATTTCAGGTACAAGCTCTAGTTACCCAGCCTGACAAAGTCATCGGCCGCCACAAAATCTTAACTGCTCCCCCCCTAAAGCAATTCATAATAGATAATGACATAAAAACTCTTCCAATCTATCAGACCCCTAATTTAAATAAAGATATTAATCTAATTAATATTTTAAAATCATTTCACAGTGATTTTTTTGTAGTGGTGGCTTTTGGACAAATTTTATCAACAGAAATTTTGGAAATTCCTAAACATGGATGTATTAATGTCCACGCCTCGCTTCTTCCCAAATATCGAGGCGCTTCCCCCATTGCCGCCGCTATTCTAAATGGAGATAAAAAAACCGGCATTACGATCATGGACATGGAAAAATCCATGGACACCGGAGCAATTTATACTCAAAAAGAATTACCAATCACCCCTGACGACAATATAATCTCTCTTGGCCATAAATTAAGTTTGCAGGGCGGACAAGTGCTTAGCGAAACTTTGGAAAAAATCATTGCGCAAAAAATTTCTAAACAAGCCCAAAATCATTCTCTAGCCACTTATTGTTCGAAAATCACAATAGAAAGCGGCCAAATTAATTGGAAAGAAGATCGCAGTGAAATCATCTTAAATAAAATCAAAGCTTTTGTCCCCTGGCCGTCTTGCTATACTTTTTTTCAAGAAAAAAAACTAAAACTGTTAGAGATCAAAATCGCTGAAGCCAATCCTACCAAAAGCCCTGGTGAAACATTCTTAGATAGTCAAAATAACCTGCACATTGCCACCACCAACGGTTCCATTATTATCAAACAACTGCAACTGGAAGGCAAAAATTCTTGTAATATTCAAGATTTTTTAAGAGGATATCCTCAAGTAGCCAGCCATAAACTACCTAGCAACTCAGCAAAATAATCGCAAAACAATTCCATTATTGCTAATTACCTGACTCATATAAGTCAATAATATGGTATTTAAATTTTATATTGACTGTTCAGCTGTAATATGTTTAAATTAAAACCATTTAAACGACAATCATGGAGCTAGATAATCAATCAATCAAGATAGTACTAACTCAAATTCCTGAAACAGGAATAATGACAAAATATAGCCCCACAAAAGAAGATTTGAGGTCAGGAGAAGCAATTGAGCAAGAAATTACTAAAATTCTAAATAGGATACGACAAACTATTTTCTCTGCATATTCAAAGCAATGTAAGGCTAAAGAAGCAAAGGATTCAACAGAATTAAATAGCATTTTAAAAGCTTTAGGCCTTTATCAAGAAATCCTTAAGTTTAGAAATACCCTGTCCGGACTTTTAAATATTAGCTGCCTTAAACCGTTAAAGGAAAAAGAAATAAGTAAATTAAGAAATGATGTAAATCAATATTTAACGAGAATATATGAATTACTGGATGCTAATGAAAGTACTGAAAATAACAGCGATAGGCTGATGCAAAGACTAGAAAGAGAAATATCTTGCACTTTTCCTGATTTCAGGATCAAAGTAGCATTACAAGATATATTAAAACAAGCGCCTCGTAACATTTCACAAATTTTAGTTTTATACCTCGGTTTAAAGTATGTTGGTGACTTTAGTGATACAAATGCCGTATTATTTGCCATTATAATTTTGGAAGTATTGAGTGTCACAACTTCGCTTAAAAAGCATCAAAATCCAAAAATTTAACGAAAAACAAAAATTCGACTTTTAACACAATTACCAATATTTTTCCCTTTATTTCCTAAAAAATAAATGCTAATTTAAAAAGGTCTGACCGATCTTGACAATATTTATATTACATGCTATAATTAGTTAGTACGCTTATTTTTTAAAATCTAAAATATGTTGGAAAATACTCAAAATGGAACACCTAACAATTCAGATAATGAATTACAAGAAATGAAAGATAGATTAGCTTATAATTTAGGAGGTACAAGCTTTGTTGATTTAGAACCGCCAGATCAAATAAGAATTTTAAGGAGTTTACTTAAATATCAATCAACAAAAGAGACCACAAGAAGGAGTGGAGGACCTAAGGAAATATTATTAGAAGTAGCTCAAGTTGGTACGCGTATCCGTGATGGATTTATTAGCCTTAAATTAAATACGGAAACAAGTAGCCCATTAATAATTCCAGTAGATCCAAAAACTGCTAGAAGATTAAAACCTGCTGATCGAATTAAAGTAAGACAATACCCAAACGGCACTTATGAATATTTAGGATAAATTAGTACTTCAATCTACTCCGCCACCACCACCCCGATATTCAATTCCGAATTTAAAAGTGCTTGAAGGTCATAAGCGCTTTTTTCAAGTTTGGTAAAATTATCAGGATAAAATTTATAAGCTTTTACTTTATCATCAAAAATAAATTTTTTCTCAAAGTTCAAACTATCCTTACCCGCTTGTTTGACAACTTTCAAGCGGTATTCATCCCCATTTAAATTCAGCTTAAAAGGTAATTTATAGACCAAAATAATCTCTTTTGACTTATCCATAGCCAGTTTATCTTCAAAAGCGAAATAGCTAAGATGCAAATTCTGATCAATTTTTGTCAAAATTTTTTCTAAATTTAAACCGCTGGCGCTTTGCAAAATCGAGCCTAAAGGCACATAAACTCGAAATCGATCCTGATTCACACCGCTGAACAGAATATCCGCTAATTTAATATCGCTATACTGATCAAGATCAAATCCTAAAGATTTTAAAGACTCTTTTTGTTCATTAAAAAATTCCTCATCCATCGTGTTAATCCTCTTGATATGTAGTTCATCAAAAACATCGCCATCCTCATTCATCAAAGTGCTATGGGTATAACTTTCGTTAATCCAGCGATCAGTTTTGTTGCCACCGACCGAAATTTCAATCACGTTCAGATAATCACTATTCGGATCAACTGAAATTTTGCCGGCAAGGCCATAATCATCAAAAAAAGATTCAATATCCTCATTGCTGGAATAGGCCTGAAGATGTTTTTCCCGAACCAATTTAGAACTCAAGACACTTAAATCATAAAAACTAACTGATGATTTTTTTAAAGCATCAATAAAAGCCGGAATCAATTTCTCGAAAATTTGTTTGGGATTTTTGGCTCCACTTTGCTTGGATTCCACAATAAAACTCAAAATTGTTTCAAAATTATCTTTATTTAGTTTTAAATTATAATCTGGAATTTCCACCTCTCCAATCAAGGCCAAAAGCTCTTTGGCGCAAGTTAAATCAATCGCTATAATTGGATCGGCACTATCTTGTTTTGAGGCTTCCAAAAGCTGAAAAATATTTTTTGCGGACACTGCAAAGTCAGGCGAAATATTGGCATCGCGCAGGCCAAACTGTCGGCCAGCCACTTGCGACACTTCTTCTGGAATCATACTGGGATCAACATCTGCCAACTGTCCATCTGACTGGTAAACATCTAAATATTTCAAATTCTGTAAATAACCTTCGTCCAAGTCAAAAGTCACATAACCGCCAATAAATCCGCCAGTCGGCCTAATTTCACTGGAATTTTGCAAAAGTAACAAAAAATGCCGAGGATAGCGATCACCCAGTAGACTCAAAATCGCCGGCAAGTGCTGTTCAAATTTATTAATAATAAACACGACCTCGGTAAAATAATTTTCATAATACCGAAATTGCTGATTTTGTTGAAAAACTAATTGATGAGCTTCAATGATAGTATTGATTTTATTCAAAGAATCAGCCATAGAGGAAATTTTATCATTCATTTCAATTAAAAAATCAGTGATAGAAGCTTTTTGTCCAAAAACTATCAATAACTTGGGACTTAGATATTTAAGTCCATTAAACTGCTTTAGAATGTTATTATATTCTTCTTGCACGACTGTCACGGACTTAAGCAAACTATTATCTTTTTTAACAATATCATTATCCACAGATAAGCCTTTAACTTGCCGCCCAAAATCATTCAAGACCACTTCAAATTGCCCGATATCCGTCTCAGAAAACTTATTTTCCAATTGTTTGACTTTGGCAAAAAACTGAAAACACAGCAAAACTATCAGCAGTATCACTGCCAAAAACAAAAAAATCCCGCCAAATCTTAAAATTTTACTAAAACTTGTTTCTTCTGGCGCTTTTTTTGAATGATACCAGCCCTTTCGCCAAGATTTACCAGAAATAGTGTTCAAAAAATTAAAGAATAGGGACTAAAAAAACAAATCAAACAGAATTCTTAAGCTAAACGCCAGAGCCTTCATTTACCGGATCAGCTTTCACTCTTCCTCCTCCTTAATCTCCTGCTTCATCCTGACATAAATTCCTTCACTGGAAACTTTTTCTCCACTCCAAATATTGCCTAAATAATTCTTTATAAAATCATTATTTACATTTTTAACCAAAAATTCCTTAGATAAATACATCACTTGATCGCTGTATGATTTAAGATCCTCTGGCACTACATTATTTTGTAGTGTCCCTAAATTATCGATTGATTTTTCTACTAAATCGACATTAGAAGAAATAATCACTGTCCGGTTGTTCACTGCAATCACGCAATTTTTCGTTGATTGAGAAAAATGCAAAACTTTTAAAATAAAATTTTTATAATTCATAGCCGGACTTTCCTCAACATTTTCCAAATCAGTCACCAATTTCGAACTTGGCGTACCATCAGGTAAAGTAATTTGTTCTAGTCTAGGCACGGCAAAAGGATTTTGTGTTACAAAAGCTGTCAGTAATTTATCCACTAAATCCGAAGCTGCTAATATTCCAGAAATATCAATTGCCGCAACATAATCAAGTGATTGACCATTATATTTATAAGCCAATTGATACTCAGAGGAGAGTAAATTTAATACTTCCTTAGTATCAAAACCCGGACCAAATAATTTCTCTAACTGCGCATTTAACACCCCATCCATCAACAATCCCATGGAAGGATGAATCTTATCAAAGGCTCCTTTCATCACCTCATAATCCATCTGCATGTTCTCGCCAGCCAAAACAAAATCAAAAGAATTATCAACTATTGCTGATAAATTTCCTTTGTACTGACTCCTCACGCTTAAATTCTGAAAAGCATCTTTAAAAGGCTGAGAAAACCCTAAATAAGAGTCAACGATTAAATTATTCTGATCCAAATATCCGGTAAAAGACAAAAAATCAGCCATATCAAAAATATTTCTAATAAATACGCTTTTGGGATTAGAGTTTAAGTCACTTAGATTTAAAAAATCCTGAGAATTAATAAAAGCAAAGATTGCTTTAAATTGAGGCAAATTATGCAAAGCCAAATTAAAATTTGAGGTATTTCTTAAGACATCACCGGCTTCTATACTCAACAAAGTATTCTGCAGGTCATTAGCATCATGGCTTAACAAAATATAATGATCAAATAAATAAAAATACAAACTCTGAGCTCCTGGGTAAACATAAAATGTTTTGCCGTTCAAAACTACACTATCAAGATTCTTCTGGTTATTAATTTTTAAAAGCGCCGCTAAAAATTCATTAAATTTATTCTTATTTTTTATCTCGGCATAAATTATACTTTTATCAGTAAATTGATTGAAATTTCCTAAAAAAGCCACGCCATAAATGTCACCTAAGAACGAATTGGCGTCAAAATCTTTTGGGCTGGAAAAAAAATTATTGATAAAAATATTCAAATTATCATACTTCAGCCCTTTTTGTTGTAAAAATTTATCTAAACTATCCTGATCAGCCAAATTTAATTTATTAAGATTCAACTCTATAAAAGCGCTAGCATTATCCGGTACATAATTCGCCAGCATTTTTGGCTCATTCAGAACAAAATAAATCCACCAGACAGAAAAACCCAGCACTAACAAACCAATCAACACCAAGCCAATTTGCGCTGAATAAGAAATTACATTTTTGGCGTGAACTTTGATTTTATGCCTAATTTTTTGAGGTTTTTGGCGCGAAGGTTCTTTGCTAAATTTATCTTTGGTCATTGCTAAATTTTTTTAAAAAATCATTCAAGATTATGGCAGTAACTTTGGGCTAATTCAACTTAAATTTGAAATCAATTTATTAGGCAATAAGTTGAATGAGTTGACTATTACTTTTGTCATTTTTTTTTGATATATTAAGTCAGCTTTAATTAATTTAACTTTTCCAAATGACCAAAAAATACTTTATCTCCCTGCTTAAAGAAAACAAACTAAAATTATTAATTTTAATTGTTTTACTGGTATTGCTTTCCCGCACTTTTTTTCTTGGCAACCAATACGCAGGCGTTTATAGACAGGACTCTTATTTGCCGCAATCTGCCATAACCGAAGGAGCTATTACTCCTCAGGCTAGCAAAAATAAAATTAGCTTTGACCAAAACTCTGTTGATAACTCAACAATCCAAACTGAGGATCGCAAAATCATCAAAACTGCTAATATTACCATTCAGGTCAAAGACGGGGAAGAATCTTATAATAATCTCAAACAAAATTTGGATAAATTTGGCGCTTTTATTGATCACGCGGAAATTTCTGAAACCTATTATGAAGGCCATCCCAAACAAGCCAGTTTAACAGTGAGAGTTGAATCGGATAAATTTGAAGATTTCATGAAATATTTAAAAGAATCTGGTTATGTTAAATCGGAAAACGTTTCCAACCAGGACGTGACAGAAAATTATCAAGATCTTGACGCTCAACTCACCAATTTAAAACTGCGTGAAGAAAAAGTGCGTGAATTTTATAACAAAGCCAAAACCGTAGAAGAAACTTTATCTGTTTATCGCGAATTATTCCAAATCCAGTCAGATATTGATAGTCAGTCGCGCGCTTTAAAAAATTTAGATAATCAGATCTCCTATTCCACTGTTTATGTAATCTTCACACCGGAAATCAAAGTCACGGAATTTTCAAATCCAGAATGGAATATTTCCATCGTGTGGAAAGGCGCTATCAATGATCTAATTGGAGCCTTGCAAAGCTTAGCCACGATTGGCATCAGAATCTTTGTCTACGGCGCGATCTGGTTCCCAATCGTTTTTATAGCCTTCCTAATCTGGCGCAAACGAAAGTCAAAAAATAAATAATCGCATATCTATCATTCTTCATTCCTTACCCCATTCCTTATATGATCGACCTTAATCTTATCAAACAAAATCCCGAAATTTTTAAAAAAACCTGCCAGCAAAAAAGAATCACAAACTTCGATATTGAACAAACTTTGGCGCTTGATCAGGAAAGACGAATCTTGATTCAGCAGATTGAGAATATCAAACAACAAAAAAATGCTGCTTCCAAAAAAATCCCCACTTTAAATGGAGATGAAAAACAAAAAGTTTTGGCTGAGATGCAGACAATTGGCAAAAATCAGAAAGAATTGGAAGATAAATTAGCGCAAATTGAAAAGACCATGAATTATCAACTGCTCAGGTGTCCGAATCCCTGTTCAGACAAAACTCCGGAAGGCAAGGATGACAAAGAAAATAAAGAATTATACAAATGGGGCGAATTGCCAAAATTTAATTTTGCCATCAAAGATCATGTCCAGCTTGGCAAAGATTTAGATATTATTGATATGGAAAGAGGTGTAAAAATTGCTGGATCAAGGTTTTATTTCCTCAAAGGCGATGGCGCTAGGCTGGAGATGGCGATCTTACTTTATACTTTGGACAAACTCGTTAAAAAAGGTTTCACCCCATTCATCGTCCCACTTTTAGTTGGCTATGAAGCCATGATGGGCACTTCATACTTCCCAGGTGGCGAAGAACAGGCTTATGCCCTTGGCGTCGATCGAAAAACTGACGGACATATTGAAAGTGATGGCAAATATCTGATCGGGACCTCTGAAGTATCTGTCACTTCTTATCATCGCGACGAAATTTTGGAAGAAGGAGATTTACCAAAATTATATTGCGGCTATTCACCATGCTTTCGTCGTGAGGCAGGGACCTACGGCAAAGACACACATGGTTTATATCGAATCCACCAATTTCAAAAAGTGGAACAGGTAATAATTTGTAAAAATGATGATGAAGAAAGTGAAAAAATGCACCAAATGATTTTAAAAAACGCGGAAGAAGTTCTGCAGGATCTGAAATTACCTTATCATGTCGTGGCCGTTTGCACTGGAGATATGGGACAGGGGCAATTTTACAAAAATGATATCGAAACATGGATGCCATCTCGCAATTCTTATGGCGAAACACATTCTTGTTCAACTTTCCATGAATTTCAAGCCCGCCGATTAAACCTCAAATATCGCGATAAAGATGGTAAAGTTAAATTCTGCCATACTTTAAATAATACTTGCATTGCTTCCCCCAGAATTTTGATCCCAATTTTGGAGATTTATCAAAACCAAGACGGCTCAGTCACCATTCCTGAAGTTTTGAGGTCATATATGGGCAAAAAAGAAAAAATCGAAAAAAAACTCTAAATGCATGATTTCTCCACTTCACGTTGTAACATTTCCCCTATCTCCTTTAATTGTTTCCAACAACAATCAAATCTTTGTTTCGGATCATAATGAACAACCTTCAATAAATCATCAGGGAAAATAGGATATAAAGAAGGCCAATCCCACTAATCCACGTATTTCTAAAACAGCATTTGCTACAACGACTCTACATAGATTTTTTACTTGATTCTTTTGGTATGGATTATAGCCTAAATGAGCGACAAATTGTTCCAAGGAAATTTCTGTATGTTCTCGAGGATCATCAAATGTAAGATAAAATTTAGCATCATACCCTGTTTTTGCATATGACGACATTATAATTTTTTAAAAAAATATTTTTCAGAGTAACCTGAAAGTTATATTCAATCAAATTTACACTATCATGTCAAATCTCAATAATTTAAATCCCTTCTTAACAACTAAACTTATTCCATAAAATCTGCTATAATAATACAAAATGGTTTTTTGGAAACTAAATTCTACTTTTTTCTTTATACTTTTTTCTTTATACTAATTCCATGAAAATTGCTTTTACTACCTCTTCGCTGGAAGGATACGGCTTGAATCGAATTTTTCGTTTTGCCAAAGAACTAGGCTTTGACGGGTTGGAATTAGTGCAATCACGGAAAAATCTGGATACCACTGACGCTAACTATATCAATGCGTTATGCAAAGAATACGATTTGCCTGTTTTAGCAATTCAAACTCAAGACAGTAGCAAATCAAGACAAATTTTGGATGCTGTCGATATTGCCAAAACCATTGGGACTAAAATTATTGTTATCAAATCACCAAAATTTTTCGATTTCAAATATACTGAATGGCTCAAAACTGAAGTCCCAAAAATCCGTGAAAGAGAATCTATTTCCATCGCTTTGGAGAATTCTCCTGATGACACAATTCTAGGTTTTATACCAGCCACGGCCATGAATAGTGTTAATGATTTAAAAAAATTTAAACATGCTTGTTTGAATACGGCTTATGCTTCCAGCAAAAAACAAAACATCATCGACCTACTCATGAGCATGAAAAATTACCTAGTTCATATCCATTTAACCAACGTAAAACAAAACCATTACGGAGTTTTGCCTCAAAATGGTTCACTCCCTATGGAAAGTTTCTTAGCAAAAATCAAACAAGAAGACTACAAAGGAACTATTGCTCTAGATATCAATCCCAAATACCTTCATGTCGGCAAGGAAGATGAAATGAAGAAACTCCTCCTTGAAGCCAAAGAATTCTGTTTGAAGTATATTTGAAATTCCAAAAAAGCTTTTAGCTTTTTTGGATATTATTTTTTTGTTAAATATTTTTTTTCAAATGCTAAATAAAAATTTTAAAAAAAATACCATTGGTATTATTGGTGGGCGAGGTGCCCTTGGAGCTTATTTTGCGAAACTTTTTAGAAATGGGGACGTAAAAGTTTTAATCTCCGATTTAAATACCAAGCTTAGCAATGAAGAACTAATCAAAAAATCCGATATCGTTATTTTTTCTGTGCCTTTGCATTTAGCCACTGAAATTATTGCCAAAAATATAAAATTTTTAAGAAAGGATCAGTTAGTAATGGATTTTACTTCACTTAAAAGTTTACAAATCAAAGAAATGCTGAAATCAAAAGCTCAAGTTATAGGTATGCATCCTATGTTTGGACCTTCTATTTTATCCCCAAAAAATCAAATTGTTTTGTATTCGCCGGCAAGGACAATTTTGGAAAAGAAATTTGTGAAATTTATCAAAAGTTTTGGTTTCATTGTAGAAAAAATAGATCCACAAAAACACGATAAATTAATGAGTATTGTGCAGGTTTTGATCCATTTCAAAGCTATAGTTCTTGGCAAAGCTTTGGAGAATTTAAAAATAGATATCAAAGATACATTAAAAGTGGCAAGTCCAGCTTATCAAATGGAACTTGCAATGGTTGGCAGAATTTTCGCACAAGATCCGAATTTATATGGAGCAATTGAAATCATGAATCCTGAAAGTAAAAAAGTTTTGAATATTTTGGAAGAAAGTTTTAATTTATACAAAGATATTATTTTGGAAAAAGATTTAAAAAAGTTTTGTAAAGAATTTGAAAAAACTTCTGATTTTATGGGAGGATATTGTAAAAAAGCTTTGGATAAAACCTCTAAATTATTTAAGTATTTATGAAAATCCTCACACTTGGTCCTAATGGTACATATTCCAGCATAGCTTCAAAAAAAGCTTTTCCAAAAGCTCAAATTGAATTTGCGGATACTGTTAGTCATGTTTTTGATGAATTTAAAAAAAATAAATATGATGCCTTAGTAGCTCCAGTTGAAAATACAATTTATGGAACAGAAAGAGAAACTTTTGACAATTTATATGAATCAAATTTAAAAATTTATAATTCAATTGACTTGGAAATCCATCATTGCCTTGCTTCTCAAGATAAAAATTTTAAAATCATTGCATCTCATATTCAAGCTTTATCACAATGTAAAAATTTTCTTAATAAAAATTATTCAAAAATCAAACTTTTCAAAACCTCTTCAACAGCAGAAGCCGCACTTCTTGCTCAAAAAAATTCTGATTATGCCTGCATAACAAATGAAGAAACTTCAAAAAAATATAAATTAAAAATTGCGCATAAAAACATTCAGGATTTTAAAAATAATAAAACTAAATTCTGGATAATTAGCAAAAAATATAATCCAAAAAAACAAAATTTTACATCTATTGTTATCAAACCAAATACTGATTGTGCAGGATTACTTTTGAAACTTTTGATGCCTTTCAATTATCTCAATATAAATTTAACCCGCCTTGAATCTCGTCCAGTAAAAGGTGAAAATGGTAAATATCTTTTTTATATCGATTTTGAAGGTGATTTCCGAGATCAGAAATCTGTAGAACTTTTGAAAATTTTGAAGACTGGGGAGGTAGTTGAAGAGTTGAAGGTGTTTGGGTCATATTAAGAAAATCATTTAAATTTTTAATGAGCAAAGAAACTCTTAAAGAAGATATTCGAAAGAAAAGATTCCGAACAGCGGCTGACGCTTTAAACGATAATCCTATAAATTTATTATTAGCTTTAGAAGGAGTTATCTCATGGAATAAAGTTCAACTTATATCTAGAATTAGAAGAGAATTGTTAGATACAATAGAGGTTATTATTGAATTTATTGAAGAAGGTGTTTTAGTTGAAACCGTGAAAGTAACTAGAGATGGATTAACAAGACTATTAAGAGAATTACAAAATCAATCTGAAAATTGGTGCGATAAAAATGTTTTTGATGCCGTAAAATTATTACTTTATAAATTAACAGAAGACTAATATAAATATAATTATAAAAAATTTAGTTGAAAACATTAAAAATTTCAGCAAAACTCTTGGTTTTGATTTAGTGGAAATTTTGAGAGCTGATTCTTTGGAGAAAAATCAAAAGGAATCTTTTTATAATTGGATAAATTCTGATTTTGCAGGTGAGATGGAATATATGAAAAAAGAAACAGAAAAAAGAATAGATTTATTAAAAAAATTTCCAGATGCAAAAACGATTATTGTTTTGGGAATGAATTATTTTAATGAGAACCGAGAACTGAGAGCTGAGAACCGAGAATTAAAAGGGAAAATTGCGAAATATGCTTATGGCAGAGATTATCACAAAGTAATTGAAGGAAAATTAAAAAAATTAAAAGAATTTATCCTGAAAAACTGCGAACTGCCGACTGCAAACTGCAAACTCTATGTCGATTACGGACCAATTCTTGAACGAGCCTATGCAGTTAAGGCAGGATTTGGATTTATTGGACGAAATACATGTTTAATAACAAAAAAATTTGGTTCGTGGGTGTTTTTGGCAGAATTGGTAACGAATATAGAACTCAAAACTCACCCCTGCCCCTCTCTTAAAAGAGAGGGATTTAGGGTGAGTTGCTCCTCCTGTACCCAATGCCTCTCTGCCTGCCCCACTGGTGCATTAATTTCACCTTACAAATTAGATGCACGAAAATGCATTTCATATTTAACAATTGAAAACAAAGGATCAATTCCAGAAAATTTACGTCCTTTAGTAGGGGATTGGCTATATGGTTGTGATATTTGCCAAGATGTTTGTCCTCACAATACACGAGCAAAAGCAACAAAAGAACCAGATTTAAAAAAGAAAATTTTAGGAGATACACAACTTTTGAAAGACATTCTTTCCATTCGAACTGATGAAGAATTTCGCCAAAAATTTGCAGGTTCACCAGTAATTCGAATCAAACGAAAAGGACTTTTACGAAATGCCTGTGTTGTTGCAGGAAATTTGAAGGATAGGAGTTTATTACCTGTTTTGGAGGAGTGCTTAAAAGATCCGGAGCCTTTAATAAGGGAACATGCGAAGTGGGGGATTAGGAAAATTAATAATGAAAAATGAAAAATTGAAAATGTTTTTGTCAGTGTCATTCCTGTGCCGCAAACTTTAACGAATATTTATATTAATTCACAAGATAAATTTCAAGATTTTTTCTTTTTCAAAACTCCCAACCACCCAATCCGCCATTGAAAGATCCTGATGGCTGCTATGGCTTTTGAAGCCTATACATTTCATACCAGCCCTTTTTGCCCCTTCAACTCCTAATTTTGCATCTTCAATGACAACGCATTCTGTAGACAAAAATTTTAGCTTTTCTGCTGATTTTAAGAAAATTTCAGGATCTGGTTTTGAATTTTGGATTTCTTCAGATGATGTAATTGCATCAAAAAATTTATAAATTTCAAATTTTTTCAAAATATAATCAATTGCTTTTCTATGTGAACTAGAAGCTAAAGCGAGTTTAAACCCTTTTTTATGCAAATTTTTAATTAAATCTATAACTCCATCAACTGGTTTCAAAAACTTTTCAAAATCTTCAAAAAGAAATTGGCGTTTTATTTCAAAAAATTCTTCAAAACTAGCTGAAAAATCATGTTTTGCTTTTAAATGCTCATACATATATTTCGATGTAGTACCTGTGTACCCTTCTAATTCCTCTTTTGTTAGATCCACTCCAAATATTTTCATGGTTTTAATTTCCGCATCAATATGACAAAATTCACTATCAGCAATCACTCCATCCATATCAAATATAATTGCTTTAATCATTTTAAAATTTATTTTTTAAAGTATAATTATCATGTCTTAATTTTCAATTTTTCATTTTTCATTATATGTCTCCTATAGATTTATTACTAGAAACAAAAGATCTCGAAAATTTATATACTTCTATTAAATTATTTCAACATATAAAACAAAATGGAGAAATTTTAGAATTTCTTGAAAATCAGATAAGAAGGCAAATTACTGATGAGAAATGTGCAGAATTAGATGATGAAATTGAAAATATTTTTAATAAATTAAATTTTAAATCAAAAAAAGAAGCAAAAGAAATTGGGGGAAATCCTGTTTATGAATTTGATATTGCTGAAATTAAAGCGAAACTAAAAACTGCCATTCAGAATAGAAAAGATGTTGAAATTGAATATTATAGCGGAAGTTTACAAACTTTTAAAAAACTTAGAATCCGTCCTGATCAAATTTCTGGCACGATGCTAGATGCTTTTGATTATAAGAAAGGGGAGAATGTAGTTTTTAAATTAAATAGGATTAAAAATATTACTTTTACAATTTCCCTTTTCTAACTACTCCTCTATAAATCCAGCCACCACCTGTAACCGCATCTTGAATTGGCTTTTTCATTTCATTAGTTGAAAAATGATAATTATAAACCTGTCCAAGTTCACCTTTTTCCGTAAAAGCATAATTAGTGCCAAATTCAACAGATTGTTGCTGCCCTCTAAAGGCAGAAACCGACATACTAAGCACAGGGATGCCTGCCGACCAAGCCACAGTAAACCTTTGATCTAAGGCGTGAACTTCACTAGTTTCCGAATGTAATTTAAGAAAAATTTTAAAAGTATCTTTCAAGGCAGCTTTAGCAAAAATTTGATACCATTTGGCGTCAACTATTTTCCATTCCGCTACAAAATCAACACCTTCTTCATCACTATTAGCTGGACGAATTTGATATGGTCTACTATCTTTATTTAAATCCAAAATTTTCTTTTTTAACTCTTCAGTAGATAATAATGGCGTGTCGGATGCTGGTCTGCGGGTACTAGTAAAAAAATCTGCAATTTTTTGAAAAAATCCCATAATTAAAATTTAATAAATATTACAAAAATATTATAACAAAAAAAATTAACAAAAACTATTTATAATAAAGTTTTTTTTCTCCACTCTTTAATTTTTTTATGATGTCCAGATAATAAAACTTCTGGAGCTTTTAGTCCTTCATAAATTTCAGGTTTGGTATAATGAGGATACTCTTTTTTTCTATTTAAAATTTTTGAAAAAGATTCTTCTTCATGTGAATATTCATTGCCAAGGACATTTGGAAGTAGGCGAGAGATAGTATCAATTAGAATCATTGCAGGTAACTCTCCTCCGGTCAGTACATATTTCCCTATTGAAATTTCTTCGTCGACAAGTTTATCGATTACTCTTTGATCTATACCTTCATATCTCCCGCAAAGCAAAATAAGTTCTTTGTCTTTCGACATTCTTTCTGCTTTGCTTTGCGTGAAAGTTTTTCCTTTTGGCGACAAATATATAACTTTACCTTTATTCTTCTTCTTAGCCTCTTTAATTGCGTCAAAAAGAGGCTGGCAGGTCATAAGCATACCTGCTCCACCGCCATAAGGATTATCATCTACTTTTTTATGTTTATCTTGCGAAAAATCACGAATATTTAAAAAATCTATTTTGATTAAATTTTTATCCAATGCCCGTTTAATAATACTATCGGCAAGATAAGAATCAAATAAATTTGGAAATAAGGTTAAAACAGTAAAATGCATTTTTAACGTTTATTCCATTGTGGTGCTCTTCTAGCTCTCTTCAAACCTGGTTTCTTTCTTTCTTTAGCTCTTGGATCACGCATTAAATATCCAGCCTTTTTTAAAGTTGGTCTTAATTCAGCGTCAAAACTTACTAAAGCTCTTGACACACCATGTCGAATTGCTTCTGCCTGTCCAGTTGATCCCCCCCCCCTCACCATCACTGATAAATCAAATTTATTTAAAGTGTTAGTCAAAAGAAAAGGAGATCTAATCGTATTTTCCAATTCTTTCACTTTAACATATTCACTAATGTCTCTATCATTTATTATAATACGGCCATTGCCTTTATAAAGTCTGACCTGAGCAATAGAAGTTTTTCTTTTACCATTAGCATACACATACTCTCCCTTAAAAACTTCTTTAACTGATTCTTCTTTTTGAACATTTTTAATTGCCATAAATTGAAAATTAAATTTCTAATAATGTTGGCTGCTGAGCCTCGTGATCATGCTTTTCGCCCACATATATTTTGAGCCTTTTTAACATTAAAGGTCTCAATCTGGTGGGAGGCAACATTCCATATACAGCTTTATATATTAACTGGCCTGGATCTTTTTCTCGTAATTCAGACGCTCTAGCTTTTTTTAAACCGCCCTTGTAACCAGTATGCGAATAATAAATCTTAGAATCTTCTTTATTACCTGTTAACTTAACCTTCTCGCAATTTATCACTACTATACTATCACCGCAATCCATGTGAGGAGTAAAATACACTCTGTTTTTACCTCTTAATACAGAAGCAATTTTCGAGGCTACATCTCCTAATACTTTATTCTCAGCATTGATTAGATACCATTTCCTAGTAATCTGTCCTTTTTGTGGTAAAGAAGTTTTCAAGTCAGTAAAATTAAATAATTAAACAAGTTCTATATAACAGAGTATAGCGGCATCACCAGCTCTGTAACCAGCATTGATGATACGCACAAAGCCTGATTTTTGTTCTTTGTATTTAGGAAAAATTTCTTCTAAAAATTTCTTAGAAGCACTTTCTGTCAAAATAACCTGCTTCAATCTTCTGATTATCATTAATTGATTATGAGTTTTGGCATAAGTAATCAATTTCTCAAGTTCTGATTGGATAATTTTAGCTCTTTTCTCTGTGGTTTTCAATTTACCATTCTCAATCAAATCAGTGACTAAATTCTTTACTAAAAGTACCCTGTGATCATTAGCCATGTTTAACGAATTTTTTTTAACTCTGTGTCTCATAATTTAAGTAAAAAATGGAAAATAAAAAGTAAAAAACTATCTATCAAAAAACTCTTATTCTTCTTCTTTCAAGGCTAATTCTCTAGAAGCCAAAGCTTCTTTCACTTCTTTTAAGGCTTTAGCTCCAAAACCACGAAGATTATTTAACTTACCTTCATTGCATTGCACCAATTGCTCAATCGAGCCAATACCGCCATTAATCAAAGAATTCAAAGTCCTAGGTGAAAAATTAAGAATTTCTACTGGAGTGTAAGATTCTTGCGCTGGCTTTTTCTCTAATTTTTCAATTTCTTTTTGCGCGATTTTAGAGAAATCACTAATAAATTCTTGTTCTGGCACTTCCGCTTTTTTCTTGAATAGGCTGAAATATGATTCAAGCAGGCTAGCGCTAAATTCCAAAGCATCTTCCGAAAGAATTGAACCATCAGTAGAAATTTCTAAATTAAGGCAATCAAGATTAGTCAAAGCGCCTACACGAGTTGGTTCAACATAATATCTAATTTTCTTAATTGGCGAAAAGAAAGCATCATTCCAAATAATACTAGCATCTTCTTCGTCTTTATCTCTTAAATTAGCTGGCTTATAACCAACGCCTTTTTCTACTATCAATTGCATATCTAACTTAGTGTTTTTGTCAGTGATGGAAGTAATATACTGTTCAGGATTCAAAACAATAATATCACTATTCCCTTCAATGTTACTTGCTAAAACCTCTCCCACTCCACTCGCTTTCAGTTTGACAATCGCTCGCTCTTTACTGTTCTTTTTAAGCCTGACCGCTTTCAAATTCAACAATATATCTAAAACGCTGTCTTTCACTCCTTTAATGACAGAATACTCATGAGTAACTTTATCCATTTTAATCCCTGCTATTGCCGCTCCAGGCACAGAAGAGATTAAGACTCTTCGCAAAGCATTACCCAATGTAATACCATATCCAGAAGGTAGCGGACTGATTGTTACTAAGGCATCGTGACCATTTTTTGTAATCTTAATTTTTGGTACACCAATGTCTTCATGAAGAATATGCATGGAAGGTAATTTAAGTAAAAAAAATAAAATTTTTATTTAGAATAAAACTCAACTATCGACTGTACAGCAACTGCTTTTTCAAAATCTTCTTTTCTTGGCAAATCAATAATTTCACCACCACCTTTAACCACATCTACCTTTATCCAGCGTGGTGGCCTAATTTTTAAATTTTTTAAATTTTCAAATATCTTTGATTTTTTAGCGCTAGCCTTAAATTCAAACTTATCATTTGGCTTAACCAAAAATGAAGGCATATCAACATTTCGACCATTAACCTTAAACAAGCCGTGATTTACATATTGTTTTGCTTGATCCCTAGAACTAGCAAAACCAGCTCTATAGATCACATTGTCTAACCTTCTTTCCAAAAGCTGTAACAAAGTATCCCCGGTGACACCAGTTTTCTTTGAAGCTTTTTCGAACATTAAACGGAATTGTTTTTCATTCATGCCAAACATATATCTCATTTTTTGTTTTTCACGCTGTTGTCGACCGTACTCAGATTTTTTACCAATATTGCTTTTACCATGTTGTCCGGGTGGAAAAGGTTTAGCGTTATCTAAGGGACATTTTGTCGTACATCTTATGCCTTTTAGGAAAAGTTTTATTCCTACCTGTCTACATCTTCTGCATTTTGGGCCAGTATAACGTGCCATATTTATAAATTTTAAGTTGTGGTATTTTACTAATAAAACTTTTTCACTAATTCAAAACTCAAAATTAAGAATTCAAAATTATTTTTTTATACTCTTCTAGTTCGTCGTTTCCTGCAACCATTATGAGGAGTAGGAGTAATATCGGTAATGCTTAAAACTTCTATCCCCTTAGCGTTCAATCCTCTCATAGCCTGCTCACGTCCAGGACCAGCACCTTTAAGAAACACTGCGGCCCTTTCTAATCCAAAAAGTTTCGCTTTTTCCGCCACATTTTCAGCAGCAATTTGTCCAGCGTAAGGCGTTGACCTCCTTGTCCCTTTAAAACCAGCAGATCCAGCTGACGCCCAAGTCAAAACATTACCTTCTAAATCCGTAATAGTAACAATTGTATTGTTAAAAGTAGCGGTAACATATATCTTCCCATCCGTTATATGAACTTTTTTCTTTTTTGCTCCTCTTTTTTTAGCAATTATTTGTTGTTCCATAAATTAGTTATTTTAATTACTTGGTAATAGTCTTTTTATTGGCAACAGTGGTACGTTTACCTCTTTTCGTTCTAGCATTGGTTTTTGTTCTTTGCCCTCGCACCGGCAATCTTAAACGATGCCTAAATCCCCTATAACAACCAACATCCTGTAATCTTTTAATATCCATACTAACCTTACGGCGTAAATCGCCTTCTGTTACAACATTCTTCGCTAAATAATCTCTCACTTTCTGCAATTCATCTTCTGTTAGGTCATCAGCCTTCAGGTTCACATCAATTCTTAATTCTGTTAATATTTTCCTGCTTAGACTACGACCTATGCCTGCCACATAAGTTAAAGCAATTTCGATACGTTTATTTTTTGGAAGATTAACCCCCGCAATACGAGCCATTTAAGAAAATTTTAGATTTTAGATCCTAAATTTTAGATTATTTAAATTCGTTCTTAATTTAAAATTTAAAATTCGAAATTTAAAATTTATTCACCCTTGTCTTTGTTTGTGCTTAGGAGTTTTACAAATTACCCTTAAAACGCCTTTTCGTCTAATAACTCTACATTTAGCACAAATTTTTTTTACTGAAGCGCGTACTTTCATAATACAATTTAAGCTGAAAATTTATTCATATCAATCAATCAGAATTTTCATTCTGATCAACAATAGTTTTATTACTACTGTGCCTATAAGTAATCCTTCCCTTGGTCGTGTCATAAACCGACATTTCTACATTTACCTTATCGCCAGCAATAATTTTAATGTAATTCACCCTCATCTTCCCCGCCAAATAACATTCAACAACCAGCTTCCCACCAGGAAACAACTTATCATCATTCACCTCAACAAGGAATTTCGTATTGGGAAGACATTTAACCACTGTCCCTACCAACTCAATGACATCATCATTTTTTGCCATAAGGACTTTATCTTCAAAAAATATATACAAAAACCGAGGCTTTTGGAGTTTACATTAGTAATTTAAGACTTGCAAGAGATTTTTGCATAAAAAATATTTTTTTGATATAATTATAAAATTTACGTCGCCAGCCTAACTTAAAATCAGGATTTCAACAGCGTCAATATTTCACAGCCGTTTGCTGTAACCAGAACTGTATGTTCAATTTGGGTGGCTAAACTGCCATCTTTTGTCACTATATTCCAATTATCCTTCAAAGTTTTGATATATCTTTGTCCCATGGTAAAAATTGGTTCGATTGCCATGGCCATGCCCGGTTTTAAACTCACGCCAGAGCCTTTTTTGCCATAATTATAAACTGTTGGCTCTTCGTGCAAATGATAACCAACACCATGTCCTGTTAATTCTCTGACAACACTGTAACCTTTGCCTTCAATCACTTTTTGAATAGCATTGCTTATGTCTCCAACTCGATTGCCAGGTTTAACCATTAAAATAGCTTCTGTCAGAGCTCTTTCAGCCGTTTTAATAAAATCTGTAATCTCTTTAGAGACACTTCCAATCGGAATTATTACGGCGGCATCAGTAATTAGGCCTTCATACGTTACGCCAGCATCAACTGTTAACAGATCGCCATCTTTAAGCCGCCTGTCACTCGGTATAGTATGCACGACTTCTTCGTTAATAGGTGTGCAGATTGAAGCCGGAAATCCATTGTAACCTTTGAAAGAAGGCAACATCTTATTTTGTCTGATTATTTTTTCCGCCTCAACATCCAGTTCTTTTGTGGTCATGCCTGCTTTGGCAATTTTTTTTAAATGATCTAAAACAAAAGCCAAAACCTGACCAGATTTGCGCATTTTTTCGATTTCAACATTAGATTTGATATGAATATTCATTTTGCTCGATTTTAAAAACACTTACCTAGAGCTTGAAATATATCTTCTGAAACTTTTTCAATTGATTGCTGTCCATCTATGCGAGTTAAGATTCCCGCCTTCTCATAATTCTCGATCACTGGCAAAGTCTCTTTCTTAAAAGTATCTAAACGGGTTTTGATGCTATCTAAATTATCATCAGGTCTAGTTACCAAATTACCACCGCATTTTTCGCAATTATCGTTTGAGTAAGCAATTGGGTAAATACTTTTACACTTTTCACACATGCGTCGTCCCAACAATCTTTTAACAGCCTCCTCATGGCTTAAATCGATATAAATACCTTTTAAGTTTCGGCTATGTTTACTAATTAAGGAATTAAAGCTTTCCTCTTGTTCTTTATTTCTTGGCAACCCATCAAACAGGATCCCTCCGCTTTTATTGGCTTCCATAAAATTCTCAATTAATTCCATCACCACTTCATTTGGCACTAATTTACCGGCATTCATAATTAGCTTCACTTTTTCTGCTAATAGTGAGTCGGTTTGAATTAAAGCTCTTAATTGAGCACCGGTATCAAAAATAGCTAGGTTATATTTTTTGGCCATAATTGTACCTTGGGTGCCTTTACCTGCGCCCTGCATACCGAAAAGGATGATATCCATAAAAGAGTGATAAGTGGTGAGTAATGAGTGGTAAGTAAATTATTGTGAAAACGAACTGATCCACTAACCGCTAACAACTAACCACTTTAATAAAGTTTCTTATAATGATGTAGCATTAATTCTGTCTGGATTTGTCTTGACAAATCTAACACTACGCCCACGACGATAATAATTCCGGCGCCGCTAATCAATAATGCAGCTGATCCTAAATTCCATTCCGAAAAAGTAAATTGTATCAATAGTGGAATGGTAGCAATAGCTCCTATAAAAACGCCACCATATAAATTCATCGCATCAGAAACTTTTTTAATATACTCACTGGTCTGTTTCCCAGGTCTTATGCCTGGAATAAACCCCCCTCTTTTTTGAATATTTTCAGCCACCAAATCAGTATCAAAAGTAATGCTAACGTAAAAATATGTGAACAATAAAATCAACACGAAATATGTGCTAATATATGTCAGCCCAGTTTCCTGTAAATGATTTAAAATAAAACTAGCTACGCTTTGAATCAAAGGATTAGTAGAAGAGCTAAAAACCTGCGCAACGATGACTGGGAAAGTCAAGATTGATACGGCAAAAATTATCGGAATCATCCCCGCCTGATTAACACGAATCGGCAAACTAGAATCTACACTTGATCTTTTTTGCGCGCCATAAGTGATTGGTATTCTTCGGTGAGCCTCTGTGAATAAAGTTACAATAATCGTCAACACCAAAGTTATAATGGCAATGCTAGCAAACTTAACTACTAGCTGCTGGTCGCCAGTGGTAATTAAAGACAAATTTTGTCCAATTAATTGCGGAATACGGGAAATGATGGAAGTAAAAATTAACAATGATATGCCATTGCCAATGCCTTTTTCACTAATTAATTCTCCCAGCCATACCAAAAGCACTGTACCGCTTGAGGTAATCAACATAATAGGCAATACGATTTTCCAATCGCTAACATCAGAAATAATTGGAGCTTGAGAATTTAAAAGCAATATCATTCCATAAGACTGCAAAAATGCCAAAGGAAAAGTCAAATATCTGGTATATCTATTTATTATTTCCTGACCTTGTTTCCCTTCTTTTTTTAAATTTTCAAACTTAGGAATAATAACGGCTAAAAGTTGTAAAATAATAGAAGCGTTAATATACGGAGAAATTCCCATCATCACGATAGAAAAACTTTCCGCTGATCCACCGGTTAATAAACTAAAAGCACCTAAAATATTGTTTCGATTAAAAATTGCTTTTAACCCTTCTATGTTAACACCTGGCGTACTGATATGTGTCAATAAACGATAAAAAATCAAGATAGCGACTGTAAAAATAATCTTTTTACGCAAATCAGGTGCCTGCCAGATTCTTTGTACAATATTACGCATAATTTAATTAAACGGTAATTCCTTGAAGATCACAATTATTTTTTTCTAACTTTGCTTTAGCACTTATAGAACATTTGGCCACTTTTACTTTTAAATCTTTTATTTTCAAATCGCCATTAGCCAACAACTTAACCGGAGCATTTTGCTTGGAAATGATTTTTTTAGCATAAAGTGACTCAGCATTAACTTCCGTACCATCAGCAAAAACATTAAGGTCTTCTACGTTTATAACTTGATACCTAGTCTTCATTAAAGGTTTAAAGCCTTTCAGTTTAGGGATTTTTTGAATAAAAGGCATTTGTCCTCCTTCAAATCCTGGCCGCTTAAGACCACCGGTTCTTGAACCCTGACCTTTCATGCCCCGAGTAGAATAAGTACCATGAGCTGATCCATTACCACGTCCTACTCTTTTTTTACCTTTATGTTTTTTAGTTTTTAAATCTTTTAATAACATGAAATTTAAATTAAATTTAAGATTTTTTTAAGTTAGTTTTGTTAACAACTTTGGCTTTTGGTTCTTCTTTCCTTCCCTCATCTTGCTTTTTATTTTGATCAACATTCTTTTCTAATTGTATTTCAGTAGTGTTTTTCTGAGCATTATTATTTAAATCATCTTTATTTTTATCATTTTTCTTCCATGGCAATTCTCTAAGTAGAGCTAAGGCTTTCATGGTAGCTTTAGCATTATTAATTTTATTAGTTGTGCCAAATCTCTTAGCTAATACATCTTTGACTCCCGCGCAATCTAAAATTTGACGAATGGAAGATCCAGCAATTAAACCTGTACCTGGAGCCGCAGGCATTAATAAAACTTTAGCGCTTTTAAATTTAACACTAATTTCGTGAGGAATGGTAAATCCATTCAAAGGCACCCGCATAAAATTCTTCTTAGCTTGATTAACCGCTTTTTGAATTGAGCCTGTTACTTCATTTGATTTTCCCATTCCTAAACCGACTTTACCATTTTTATTACCAACAACTACAAAGGCTCTAAATTTAAGCTGTCTTCCACCGGCAGTTACTTTGGTAACACGATCCAACGAAATTAATATTTCTTCAAATTCTTTTTGAGAAGAGCCTTTTTGTGAATTTGCTTTAGACATTTAAAAATTTTTAAATAAATTAGAATTGCAATCCTCCTGATCGAGCACCATCCGCAAAAGCTTTCACTCTGCCTATATACTTATACCCATTCCTATCAAAAACACAGGTCTTTATTTCTTTTTTAACCGCTGTTTCCGCCAGGATTTTACCTGCTACTTGAGCTCTTTCAGTCTTATTTTTCGCTTTCACTTTCAAATCAGTTATCGCGCATAACACATGTCCTTTATTATCATTCACTAACTGCGCATATACTGAAGTATTGCTTTTATAAACCACCAGTCGTGGTTTATCAGCTGTACCAGACATATTTGATCTGATTTTTTTATGGCGTCTTTGTCGCCTAACTATGTGTAATGGAGTTTTAGTCATTTTTCTTAATTTTATTTATTATTTAGTGGCTGATTTACCAGCTTTACGTAAAATATTTTCGCCCAGATATCTGATACCCTTACCTTTATATGGCTCAGGCTTTCTAAATCCACGAATTTGAGCGGCCACTTCCCCGACTTTCTGTTTATCTATACCTTTTACATAAATAATATTTTTCTGTTTTTCATCAAGAGCTAAGTCAACCCCTTCTAAAGGGACATAATTCACTTCATGAGAGAAGCCCAAGCTCAAAACCAGCGTTTTTCCTTTTAACACTGCTTTATAGCCAACCCCTTGAATTTCCAAAGCTTTCTGAAAACCAGTTGCCACTCCTTTTACCATGTTATTAAGTATCGCTCTGGTTGTTCCAAACATAGTTTTCACAAACGGATCTTCTGAAACGCAAGATAAAATTATTTTATTATCACCAAGTTCTACCTTAATATCTTTATGAACAATAAATTTCAATTCACCTTTCGGTCCTTTTACGGTTGCCTCTTGTTCCTTTTGAACAAAAGTTACTCCAGGCAACAAAGTTATTGGTTTTTTACCTATTCGTGACATTTGAGAAAGTTTTAAATTCTAAAATTTATAGAAATACTAATAAATTTTACATAATAGTTCACCTCCTAATTTTTTGGCCCTTGCTTCAAATCCTGACATTATCCCTTCCGGAGTGGAAAGTATGCACATGCCAAGTCCGTTTAGCACTTTTGGAATGTTTTTATATCCGACATATATCCTTTGACCTGGTTTACTCATTTTTCTTAAATTCAAATTCATTCTTTCCTGATTAAATTCTACTAAAATTTTTTTATCTACCACTTGATAATCTTTAATATACCTTCTGCTCTTCAACACCTCCGCCAGCTGAATTTTGACGCGTGAGGCAGGAATTTCTGTTTGCGAGTGTTGCGCGCCTTGAGCGTTCCTAATTCTTGTCAGAAAATCGGCAATTGGATCTGTTAACATTTTAAGAAATTTTAAAGTTTAAAGCCTTGGTCACTTTGGCTTGGCCAGAATCTCCAGAAAAGAGAATTTTCACTGACAATAGATCCTCAGCAAGCAAAAATGACATTTTTTTCTTTTTAATTACCATGAAGACTTCTTTACTCCTGGAACTTCTCCTCTAGAAGCCAATAATCTAAAACAAATTCTACATAATTTAAATCTTCTCATATATCCCCCCACACGATGACACTGATGACATCGATTATAAGCTCTTACGCCAAACGGCATTTTTTTATTTACCGTTAAGCTTTTTTCTAAACTTTTTTGTAAATTATCTGTTCTGATTATTTGTGCTTTTCTAGCCATGAGTAAATTTTTAAATATTAGGGCGAACTTCATCTTTAAACGGGAAGTTCATCTTCTTTAACAACATAAATGCTCCATAATTATTATCAGCACTCGTAACAATATTTATCTGTAATCCATGTATATTAGTAACATTTTCAACGTTAATTTCCGGAAAAATTGTATGCTCCTTGACTCCAATATTATAATTACCCTCTTTATCAAAGCCCTTTACTGATAATCCCTGAAAATCTCTAATACGTGGCAAAGCTATGTTAATTAATTTGGTAATAAAATCATACATCCTACGCCCTCGCAATGTTACCACTAAACCAACTGGCATGCCTTGTCTTAATTTAAAATTAGAAATAGCTTTTTTTGCTTTTCTCACTACTGGACATTGCCCAGTTATCAACTTCATGCTGTCCACAAAAGTTTCATAATCTTTCTTGCCTTGCTTTGTAATATGACTACCAATTCCAATATTGACAACTATTTTCTTAAGAAGTGGAACTGCGTATTTATTTTTTATTTTCAACTCTTTTTGCAGTTCAACCGGAATGGATTTTAAATAAAGTTCTTTCACAATACTGGTTATTAAAAATTTAAAGGCGATTTAGTATATATTATTTTTTTTAAATTAAAAGATCATTTTTAATTAGTGACTTTTTTATCTAATTCCTGTTTCGATTTTTTAGCAATTCTAATTTTCTTTTTACCCTGGAAAATATAACCGACTCTACTGGCTTTTTTGGTCTCCGGGCAAATAACTTTTACATTTGAGACATGAATTGGGGCTTCAAATTGAATTTTTCTCCCCGCCCCTTGTTTTGTCTTTTTTATATGCTTAGTGCGTAAATTGACACCTTCCACCACTATTCTATCCTCCCCCTTAATGGTTCTGATTACTTTTCCGGTTTTCAATCTATTCTTACCCGTGATTATCAATACGCTATCATTAGCTTTGATTTTCATCTTAAAATTTTATTATTAAATAAATTATATAACCTCAGGAGCCAAACTAACAATCTTTTGGAAACCTTTATCAGCCAATTCTCTGGCGATAGGACCAAAAACACGAGTTCCTTTTGGCATATTATCTTTAGCAACAATCACTACCGCATTTTCATCAAACCTTACATAGGTACCATCTTTCCTTTTAAATTCTTTCTTCACACGCACCACCACAGCCGTCTGAATTGACTTTTTTTTCACAGCCCCCTTAGGTAAAGCCTCTTTTACTGACACCGCAATAATATCGCCAATTTTGGCGTATTTTTTCCCAGTACCTCCAGGTATGCCTATACATTTCACTTTTTTCGCTCCAGTGTTATCAGCGACATTTAGCATTGTTTGTCTTTGAATCATGGAAGTTTTAAATTTTAAATTTTAAATTTTAGATTATTATTTATTTTGAGGGCGAACCACTGTCCATCTTTTTAGCTTACTCAATGGCTTAGTTTCATAGATCTCTACTTGATCACCTTCTTTATACTGATTTTCAGGATCATCTGCATAAAATTTAGATGAAGCTTTATATCTTTTCTTATACTTAGGATGAGTTTTGTACCTATGAACCACGACAGTAATTGTTTTATTACACTTTTTGCTTATCACGGTTCCAGTTTTTGTGCGCATATTAATAAATTATTATTATATTGTCTTATTTCAATTTAAAAACGTATTAATCCTAGCAATATATTTTTTTAATTCTTTTATTTTATGATTGGCTTTTAATTGTCCACTCTTAGCTGCCAAAGTTAATTTCAGCAATTCACGGCTACTTTCAGCCCCTAACTTAAACAAATCTTTTTGTCCCAATAATTTTAATTCGCTATTGCTTAACATAAAATTAATTATTTTTAGTAACTACTTTACATTTTACCGGAAGTTTATAACCAGCCAAAGCTAATGCTTCTGCTGCCGCAGCTTCATTAACTCCATCCATTTCAAACAAAATACGTCCTGGCTTCACTACGAAAGCATAGTATTCTACCGATCCTTTACCAGATCCCATTGGCACCTCTGCTGCTTTTTTAGTGATAGCTTTATTTGGAAATATTCTTATCCAAACTTTTCCACCACGTTTGATTGTTCTGGTAATCACTCTTCTGGCCGCCTCTAATTGTCTTGAATTTATTTCACCACTTTCCACCGCCTTCAAGCCAACACCGCCAAAACATAATTCACTGCCCGCTTTTGTCAAACCAGCGAATCCTTTACCTCTAGCGCGATGTTGTTTCCTGTACTTAGTTTTACTTGGTATTAACATTAGAAATTATTAAATTTAAAATTGAAATTTTAAGCTTCCTCCACTTTATTAATATTAACTTTCTTCCTGAACACGTCTCCTCGATAAATCCAAACTTTAATTCCAATAATGCCATATCTGGTTTTTGCTTCACTCAAAGCGTAATCTATATCAGCCCTAAATGTATGCAAAGGTATTGTCCCTTCAATAAACATCTCTGATCTAGCAATTTCCACTCCATTCAGCCTACCCGCAATAAAAACTTTTATACCTTTCACCCCTTCCTCCTTAGCTTTGGCCAAGGCGGCTTTCACCACTCTTCTATAAGGCAACCTCCTTTCAACCTGATGAGCGATATTATCTCCCACCAATTGAGCATTGGTATAAGAATTTTTTATTTCATGCACGTTAATTGAGAATTGAATAGAAAATTTTTTCTTAAGCTTTTCCTTTAAATCCTCTATCCCATCACCAGATTTACCAATTATTAATCCCGGCTTGGAAGTGTAAATATTTAAAGCTGTTTTATTTGATTGTCTTAATATATCAATACTAGCAATCATTCCATGCGGGAAAAGTTCAAGTAAAAATTTTCTAATCGCAAGATCTTCATGGAAAAAATTACAATATTTTTTCTTGTTAACAAACCACTTTGAGCTCCAGTCATTTATTATCCCTATGCGTATGACCTTTGGATTTACTTTTTGTCCCATCTTTGAAGAAATTTTAAATTTTAAATTACGAATTAATGTCCTTTTTTGTGCTTTTTTTAATAATTTTTGGAGTAGCTTGTGGTGTAGTCTTTTTTATCGGTGTTTTCGCCACTAATTCAATTCTAATATTACTTGTTGGCTTCCTGATCGGATTTACCCTCCCTCTTGACCTTGGCACTCCCCTTTTATAAACGCCACCTTCGTTAACTTGCACACTAGAAACACAAAGCGATTTAAGATCTTGTCCAAAATTATTCTTAGCATTGTAAGCCGCAGATTTCAGTACTTTATAGAAAATTTTTGCCGCTTTTTTTGGCATTAAAGCTAGGACATCTAAACTTTCTTGCACCATTTTGCCTCTAATTACCTGCGCGATAACCCTGGCTTTAATTGGCGATATTCGAGTTTTATTTAAAATTGCACGCATTAGTCTAAAATAAAATTATTTAGTTAGCGGGGGTAGCTTGTTGTTTGGCGAGTTTACCTCCATGCCCCTTAAATATTCTAGTTGGTGAGAATTCACCAAGTTTATGACCAATCATTTGATCAGTAACAAAGACGGGAATGAATTTCCTCCCGTTATGAACTCCAAAAGTATGGCCAATCATCTCCGGAAAAATAGTTGAGCTCCTAGCCCACGTTTTCACCACTTTCTTTTGACCGCTAGCATTCAAGCCGGCTATCTTTTTCTGAAGCTTTAAATTAACATATGGACCTTTTTTTGAACTACGAGACATTGGAAAAATTTTAAATTTTAAATTCTAAATTTTGAATCATTTTTATAATTATTTTCTTTTCTGAATCATCATCCTATCACTATGCTTGCGTTTTCTAGTCTTTACTCCCAAAGCATGCTTGCCCCATGGAGTCTTAGGGTATTTAAGACCAATAGAATTAGAGCCTTCTCCACCGCCATGAGGATGATCGCATGGGTTCATCACTTTACCACGAACCTCTGGCCTTCTTCTCATCCACCTAGATCTTCCCGCCTTGCCTATAGTAATGTTATTGTGATCAAGATTCCCAACAGTACCAATCGTAGCATAACACTCTTTATTAATTAACCTTATTTCGCCTGAAGGAAATTTCACCTGCACATATTTTCCTGAATCAGTAGAAACCACTTGAGCGCAAGTCCCCGCTGACCTCACTAATTTACCACCACAACCAGGGTTTAATTCTATATTAAATATATTAAAACCCGGCGGAACATTGCCAATCTGCAAACGATTTCCCGTGTTTATGGATGTTTTAGGAGCGCTAACCACAACATCACCAACTTTAATATCATTAGGAGCCAAATGATATCTCTTCTCTCCATCAGTATAACTCACCATCATTATGTAAGCACTTCGATAAGGATCATATTCAACGCTCATTACCTTTCCCTTCACCCTCAACTTATCATGCTTAAAATCTATCATCCTATATAGTCTTTTATGTCCACCGCCTCTATGACGTACTGAGATAGTCCCATTTGAATCCCTACCAGCTCGATTTTTTATAAAGCAAGTAAGCGACTTCTCTGGCTTTGATTTTGTCACTTCACTGAAACTCGCTACCGTCATATTTCTTCTTCCAGGAGTCACCGGTTTGAATGATTTAATGGCCATCTTAGAGAAATTTTAAATTCTAAATTAAAATGATTTGCTTTTTATGTTCTACACTTTAATATTTTTTTTCTTTTCTACCTTTTCTTTTCTACTTTTTTCTTTTTCTTCTTTAGAGAAAACATTAACATCAATAGTCTTATTACCCTTAAGGGTAACTATCGCTTTTCGACAAGCATGACGCTTCATTACGGGCAACCTACTTCTTCCCATACGAGATTTACTGGGCAGTGTGACCGTTTTAACAGTTGCTACTTTAACTCCATAAATCTGTTGAATCGCATTTTTCACATCTATTTTATTAGCATTTTTAACGATTTCAAAGACATAAACGCCTTTATCATTTTTTGCCGCGCTTTTTTCCGTAATAATGACTTTTTTTATAACATCAAACATAAACTTTTATAAACTATTATTATAGAATAAAAAATTATTTATACATCTCCTCCATCACAGATAGAGAGTTTTTTAAGAACAAAACTTTATTATAAGTCAAAACGTCTTTTATATTTAAATTATGAACCAAAATAACTTTTACATTTTCTAAGTTTCTTGCCGATAATTCCAAAATTTTATTCTTAACATCTGCTACCAGCAAAATCTTTCCCTGCAATCCCATCCTTTCAATCATAGCGGCAAAAATTTTTGTTTTTAACTCGGGAAAATCATAAGATTCCAAAGCTAAAATTTCTTTATCTCGACATTTCAAAGTTAAAGCCGAGAACAAAGCCTTTCGGCGTTGTTTCTTAGGCATCATTTTATAAAAATTCCTATTATTTCTTGGGCCAAAACACACACCACCACCTTTCATATGAGGATTTCTAATACTTCCCTGCCTAGCACCACCAGTTCCCTTTTGTGGCCTCGACTTCCTGCCTCCGCCTCTAACCTCTGCTTTCGTCTTAGTGTGGGCGATGTTTTTTCTAGCATTAGAATCCTGCCTAATCAAAGCTTCATGAATTAAAGCATGATCGCAATTCTCAACGTTAAACATTCTATCATCCACCTTTATCTCTCCTTTTTTTTCGCCGGATTGTCCATATAAATCAATTGAGGCCATTGTTTGAAAAATTAATTAAGAAATAACTACTAAATTGCTAACTGAACCAGGCACCGCACCTTTCACCCCAATCACCCCTTTTCCCGCATCTATCAGAACAATTTCCCGACCCTTCAGCGTAACTTTTGCTCCGCCCATTCTGCCGGCCATTTTCTTCCCCTTTTCTATTCGTCCCGGTTTAGCACGACAACCTATAGAACCAGGTCGGCGATGCATATGTGAACCATGAGTAGCTGGACCACCATGAAATTTCCATTTTTTCATCACACCAGCAAAACCCTTTCCCTTTGAATACCCAGAAAGTGTTATTAATTGACCTTCCTTAAATAAATCTAAATTCAAAAATTGTCCTTTTTCATACTGAGCAGAATCGCCAGCGTCAAGCTTAAACTCCTTCACGAACCTGTATTTCCTGTTTTTCTGTTCTTTCTTTAAACCAGAAAATCCCACCACTAACGCTACATAACCATCCTTCTCTATAGTTTTCTTGTGAAGAATTTCATTAGGCATTGTTTGGATCAAAGTTACAGGCACCACCGTACCATCTTCTTTAAACAATCTAGTCATACCGAGTTTTGTACCCATTAATCCGGGCATTTTATTAGAGGTTAGAGACTAAAATAGTCAGCAAATTTGGTTATACCTCATTTGCCAATCTAACGTAAGACCGCTAAATTTTAAAGGCTGATAATTAAAAAGTCAACAAGAAATTTTAAAAATCAGGATTCAACCGCCAGCATCTTAATTTCCACGTCAACACCAGCCGGCAAATCAATATTACTTAAAGCTTCTACTGTTTTAGGAGTGCATTGAATGATATCGATCATCCGACTATGGATTCTCATCTCATATTGTTCTTTACATCGACCATGAACAAAAGTAGCTCGATTAACGCAATATTTCTCTATTCTTGTTGGTAAAGGGATTGGACCAATAAACAAAGAGCCGTTTTCTTCAATGCTTTGTATTACCAAAGCGCAAGCATTATCTATAATGGCATGATCAAACGCTTTAACACGAATACGAATACGTTGCTGAGTCATTTTTATAAAATTATTCAATAATCTTAGTTACCACGCCAGCTCCAACCGTTTTACCTCCTTCACGAATAGCGAACCTTAAACCTTCATCCATCGCAATTTTCGCTCCCAAAGAAACCACCATTTTAATGTTATCTCCAGGCATAACCATTTCAACACCACTAGGTAATTCAATCGCACCGGTTACATCGGTCGTTCTGATATAGAATTGCGGCTTGTATCCTTTAAAGAAAGGAGTATGTCGACCACCTTCCTCTTTCGATAAAATGTACACTTCCGCTTCAAATTTCACATGAGGGGTAATTGCGCCTGGTTTTGCGACTACCTGCCCACGCTCCACATCTGTTCTTTCTACTCCACGCAATAACACGCCAGCATTATCACCAGCTTCACCTCTATCAAGTAATTTATGGAACATTTCAATGCCAGTTACCGTCACTTTTTTCGTCTCTCTTATTCCCACCACTTCAACATCTTCCCCTACTTTCACCACACCTTGCTCAATACGTCCAGTCACCACTGTACCACGACCTTTGATTGAAAATACATCTTCAATCGGCATCAAAAATGGCTTATCGAGGTCTCTCTTTGGGACAGGGATGTAACTATCTAGAGCCTCTAACAATTTAACTACAGACTCAGCATCAGGACCACTTGGATTTTCAGCGGCTTTCAAGGCTGATCCTCTAATAATCGGGACCTCATCACCTGGAAACTCATATTTAGTTAAAAGCTCTCTGATTTCCATTTCTACCAAATCTAACATCTCCGGATCTGACACCATATCGCATTTATTCAAGAATACCACTATATATGGCACGTTTACCTGGTGAGCCAATAATATATGTTCACGAGTCTGAGGCATAGCGCCATCAGTAGCAGCTACCACAAGAATCGCTCCGTCCATTTGAGCAGCGCCAGTAATCATGTTTTTAATATAATCAGCATGCCCTGGACAGTCTACGTGAGCATAATGCCTGTTTGGAGTTTCATATTCCTGATGAGAAGTAGCAATAGTAATACCTCTAGCTTTTTCTTCAGGGGCGTTATCAATTTGATCATAAGCCACCACTTTATTGATGCCTCCCCATTTTGCGGCGGCTACTGCAGTAATAGCGGATGTTAAGGTTGTCTTCCCATGATCTACGTGACCAATAGTACCAACGTTAAGATGTGGTTTACTTCTGTCAAATACGTCTGCCATAATAGTAATTTTTAAAGTTTAAATTAGTGAGAGTTTTCACAAAACTCTCCAAAAGCCAAACGATTTTAAGGGAAATATTCAAACTTTGCAAGAAATTTTTTGCAAAATCATTTTTAATCTTAATTTTTTAATTATTAATTATTTTTTCATCCCTCTTTCCGTCACTATTTTTTCTGTAACATTTTGAGGACATTTAGCATAATAAGAAAATTCCATTGTGTAATTTGCCCTGCCTTGCGTCATTGACCTTAAATCCGTCGCATATCCAAACATTTCCGCCAAAGGCACATCCGCTTTAATAAACTTCGCCATGCCACGAGCACCAGTTTCTTTAATTTGTCCACGCCTTGAACTTAAATTACCCATCACATCCCCGAAATAGTCTTCAGGAGTAATCACCTCCACCATCATAATCGGCTCAAGTAAAATCACACCAGCAGTTTTAGCCGCCGTTTGAAAAGCAATAGACCCGGCAATTTTGAAGGCCAACTCTGATGAATCCACATCATGATACGAACCGTCAATTAATTCTATCTTAGCGTCAACAAATTGATAGCCAGCAATAATACCTCTAGTCATCGCTTCCTGAATACCTTTATCTACGGCCGGAATAAACTCCCTTGGAATCTTACCACCCACGATTTTATTATCAAACTGATAGCCAGCACCTCTTTCCAAAGGAATTAACTTAATCACCACGTGTCCATATTGTCCACGACCACCGGTTTGTTTAACATATTTCTCTTCTGCCTCCGCCTCTCTCTCCACCGCTTCTCGATAAGCCACTTGTGGTTTACCAACATTAGCCTCCACCTTAAATTCGCGCCTCATCCTATCCACAATAATATCCAAATGTAATTCACCCATACCAGCAATCAAGGTCTGTCCTGTTTCATGGTCGGTAGACATATGAAAAGTAGGATCTTCTTCTGCTAATTTTTGCAAAGCAATACCCATTTTATCACGATCAGCCTTAGTCTTTGGCTCAATCGCAATCTGAATCACTGGTTCAGGAAAATCCATAGATTCCAACATGATTGGATGATCTTCATCGCAAAGAGTATCGCCAGTAACCACTTCCTTGATACCAATCAAAGCGGCAATATCGCCAGCTTTCACCTCCTTCACTTCTTCCCTGGAATTAGCATGCATTTGCACGATTCTGCCCACTCTTTCTTTTCGACGAGTTCTAGAATTAATAATATAACTGCCAGAGTTCAATGTCCCTGAATAAACACGGAAGAATACTAATTTACCAACAAATGGATCAGTGGCAATCTTAAAAGCAATGGCTGCAAATGGCTTAGTATCGTCAGCTTCCCTCACTTCTTCTTTTTCTGTTTCAGGGTTAATACCTTTTATAGCCTCAACATCAAGCGGCGAAGGAAGATAATCCATCACTCCATCAAGCACCAATTGAACGCCAATGTCTTTCAAGGAACTGCCGGCAAAAACAGGAAAAAGTTTAACAGCAATTGTTGCCTTACGAATACCTTCTTTAATTTCTTCCATTGTTAATTCCTGACCTTCCAAAAATTTTCCCATTAATACATCATCAGTTTCAGATACCTTTTCTACCAATTTAGCGCGCATTTCAGATGATTGAGCCTTCATATCATCAGGAATTTCAAATTCAATAATGTTTTCACCATGCTGACCTTCGAATTTATAAGCTTTCATTTTTATCAAATCAATGACTCCCGAGAAAGTACTATCAGCACCAATTGGTAATTGAACTGGGATGGCATTTTTACTCACTCTTTCGTAAATAGATTTCACGGAGAAGAAAAAATCAGCGCCAAGTTTGTCCATTTTATTCACAAATACAATTCTGGGAACGTTATACTTATCAGCTTGTCTCCAAACTGTTTCTGATTGAGGCTCCACTCCCTGGGAACCATCCAACACCACAACACCCCCATCCAAAACACGCATAGATCTTTCCACTTCGACTGTAAAATCTACGTGTCCCGGAGTGTCAATGATATTAAATCTAGAATTTTTCCAAAAACAAGTAGTAGCAGCCGCCGTAATAGTAATACCTCTTTCTTTTTCTTGTTCCATCCAATCCATCGTTGCTTCTCCATCATGAACCTCGCCTATTTTATGTTTCTTACCGGTATAAAATAATATTCTTTCTGTAGTAGTGGTTTTACCGGCATCGATATGAGCGCAAATACCGAAATTTCTAAGTTTTTTGAGATCGTCTGACATAAATTTATTATTAATTTGTGTGAAAGTGTGAAAGTGTGAAAAAAACTCCTTCACTCCTTCATACCTTCAAACCAATAATTAGCTGCGAAATTGTATGTGTTTGTCAATTAAAAAGCAAGATATTTTGATTAAAATCTGAGGCAAAATATGATAAAATATAAAGAATATGTATAAAAATTTTGAATTTTGAATTTTGAATTCTAAATTTGGAAACAAAATATATTAATTCAAAATTAAGAATTTAAAATTTAAAATTTCTTTAATGCCAGCTTTAGCGAAAATTCAAACAGCGAAAATAGATTTGATCCAAATGATACGCAATTCAAGGTCTTTGAAAGCTAAATTCCATGGAAAAGAGATGGAAGAATATATTGAAAAAGTTAAGGCAATGTCTTTGGAAGAACAGAAAAAACTTTACGAAACCTTAATTCAGGAGCAAAAAGATTTTGAGGAATTAAAAAATAAAGGTGAAGAAATAGTTTCAAATTTTAACAAATCTACTCAAGAAATAGTAAATAAAGTCATTACAGAATCAAGAACAAAACAAAAAGCACTTGATGAGGATGAAGCTGAAAATATTTTAAAAAAGTTAGAAAATGTTTAAATTTCTAAAAAACATCCATAGTTTTATTTTTTTACAAGAATCCCAATCTTTTAAAGATTTAACTGAACAAATTAAAACAGAAGCAAAAAAAGATGAAGGTAATCGACCTAATAATGTTTTACTTCACAAAGAAGATGAAACTAGAGAACAGAACAAAGCTAACGAATGGGATCCAAGTGATCTCAGAGAAGCGATTGAAAGTGGGTATTCACATACTTTAAATTTTATTAATGCTCAAATTGATTTATTAGATTTACCAAATAAGGATTTTTTAAAAACAAAAGCAAAAGAAGAATTAACAGCTTTTAAAAATCCTACACTTGAATATCTTGGTCAAAATCAAAACACATATAACATTTTAATTAACACTTATTTTCAGAGATTAAATTTAATTGTAGCTAATTATCTTGAACAAAAAAAACGTTTATTTAAGTCAAATATTGATAAAGAAAATGAAAAAACTGGAAATATTTTAGCAAATTGCTGTTCAAATCCTAACAATCAACAAAATTTAAATAATTTATTAATTTTAGCAGAAACTTTTACCGGGAAAAGAAGGAATTGGAGTAAAAGTGCTGAGCTTTTTATGGGAAAGGAAGAAGAAGCTAGAAATTTACTACAAATAAATTTTCTCAATTCCTTATCTGAAATTTTAAATAATTTTTATTTTATTTTAGGGAAGAAACATCCGCTCTGCCAATTATGTATCAAATTATCACAGGAAGGGTTTGCCAATTTTGCCGAAAGAAACAAGGATAATCCGCAACTTTTAGCAGTTTTAATTAAACAAAGAGTTTTTTTCTATCATTCAACAAATGATACAAAATCAATTCAGGCTCTTTCACTAATAAATCCAGCTAACACAAAAGCGATTCAGGAAGGAACGAATTTGTATACTAAAAATTATAACAAAAATCTTGGCGCTTCCGAGACAACTTTTAATTTAAATGAAATTAATCAATTAAAACAAAGACCATTTAATCGAATTTTGGAAGAATTAGGAACCTGCAATTTACAATTATTATCATCAGCCGGAAGAGGGAAAACCGATCAGAATTTAGCAGTGAATGATAATCTTGATAGGGCAAAAATTGCGGAGAAAAAACGGACATTGGAGCAACAAAAAAGTATGTATATTGCCTACGACATAAAATGGTTTAATGCCGTAATAAAAACAGGAAATTGGAAAAAATTCAGTGAAAAGCCAGATGATCCATCTTATCCATATTTTCGAAGTCCAATCACGGGTATCAAATTTGATATCAGGAATATGAAACAAGGCTATGATATTTCCAGAGTTTCAAAATTAGAAGACCCGCAGTTTTATAAAGAAGCTGGCCACTGGATAGTTATAATCGGATCAGGAATTGCAATTAGCGCTGTAACAGGATGTATGGCGTCTCCCTGGTATGTAGCTTTGGTAGCTGAAGCTGGTATGTTCACTGTTGCAACAAGAATTGGGAATGCTGGTGTTGGACTTTTAGTTGATAGTACTGACAGAGGTATTAGAGCTGGCTTAAGTTCAGCACATGAAACATTAACTGAAGGTGGACTGCGAGGCTGGGGGACTGAATTTGCAACTAATATTGTAATGTTTGGAGCTTTCAAAGCTGGAGATAAAATTGCCAAAGCTTTAACTCGTTTAAATTTATTAGAGGCAACAACAGAACAGATTACCGCAAAAATTTTAGAACAAAAAATGACTCAAGAAGAGATAATGGCTACAGCCAAGGAAGTAGAAAAAAATCTTTTGAGAAGAGGAATAACCGCTCCATCTGATCACGTTAGAACTGCTAAAAATTTAGCTGAATATCTAAAAGCTGGTGAAATTAAAATTGGAAATATTGGAGAAATGACTACTGAACAGATAAAGTTTACCGCAAAAGAAGCAGAAAAAAGATTAGCAACGCAAGGTATACATGCTCCATCTGATCACGTTAAAACTGCTAAAGACCTAGTTAAATATTTAAAAAATTGCCAAATTAAATCCAGCCAACATATTAGCAAATTAGCGGCAGAAAACAGAAAACCAGTGGAATTATTAGCTGAATATGCCACTTTTGAAATTTTCTCAACTGGTGAATTTGTAGTAGGAAATCGTGAATTACCTACTATGGAAGATTTTGCAAAAATGAGTCTTGATAATGCCAAAACTATGGCTCTTTTGAAATTAGGGAATGGAATTGCAAAGAATTTAGGTCTTGGATTTATGAAAGCGGATGCGGTAAAAAGAAAGGAAATTAAGGAAAAAATAGAAGAAGTTAGCTATACAATTATAGATTATTTGAATTTAACAGTTAAGTTTGAACCTGCGAGGATGAAGTTGGAGGCTTTGCAAAAAGCAAATAAGCCATCTATTGTTAATAATTTAAAAAATGGAACAACGAAATATGATCAATTAAAGAAAAAATATCAAACTCAAGCAAGAGTAACAGAAGATTTTGCTGATTTGGTAAAAGAAAAAGGATTAACACAGGAACAAATATGCAAAGAATTAAGTTTAAAACCTGGTTCATTAACTATTAATCAAAAACGTGCAATTTTGCTGGCACACTATTATGGAGTAGCTGAAGGTTATGGAATTGGCAATATGCCGATGGACATTTTGGCGGAAAAAGTTGCAATTTTAACTAATACCAAAGATAGCAATGGCAAGCCTATCTTTAATAAAGAGCAAAGAAGAGTATTAATAGAAAAATTACAATTAACTGGAGAACCTGCACGTAAACTACCAGAAACAGAATATTCTTTCCAAACAATGGAAACAAAAATTGTTAAGTTAAAAGGTGAAAATGGTCAAATATATTTATATACTCGTGGAAATTTATATTTTGGCACAATTTATAAAAATAATGGCCAGTTTTTTATTACTTATTATAATGAAACAACACAAAAACATGCTCCACCCACACCAATTAATGCTGATGGAATCACTTGGGGCAAAGACTCATTAAATGGGCTAATGCATAATTTTAATGATCAAACTGGAAATCCTATGCTTGAAATAATTTCTACAAGTCATGTTAGAATTAAAACGCAAGGAAACAATTTAATTATATCTGATGGATCAGCAGAAAAAGGATCTACCAATGGGACAAAAATATTTGGTAATTTCGATTTTGTAGTAGCTCGCGAGGCAAGATATGAAAGATCACTAACTGAATTTGATGAAAATTTACAGGATCGTGGCATACAGACTTATCCATGCGAAGGTTTAAATTTGTTGCCAGCACTCGCAACACCAGGAGAAATAAGAATTGTAAAAGATGCAAATGGCAATCCATTAATGATAGCCAATGAACAACCCGTAGCAAATATAAGTTATTTTCTAGAAAATCGTAAAGTTGCACCTTACAGGGTGATAACTGAAACTGATCTTGAATATTATAATTTACATTTGGTGGCTCATGGACATGGATTTAGATTAGAGCAAAATAAAAAACATAATTTTGAAATAGGAGAAGAAGTATATGTTAAAAGAAATAACCAAACTGTTGAAAAAGGATGGAAAATTATAAATATTTCTCCACAGGAAGGGATATATACTTTAGAAAAAAAAGGGAAAATAAAACAAAATAAAATTGATCAAATCTGGTCAATACCTACAATAGAAACTATCAAAGACGGGCAAACCTTCGTAGGAGATCCTGTAGCCGCTTTTGAACAAAGAAAAAATCTTACTTTGCAAAAAAAAGCAACTTTAAGTAAAAAAGATTTTATAGAAATGAGTGGCTCTATTACAGAGGGAAGTATGTTTCAACAAAATGTTGGAAACTGCTATTTAATTGCGGCTTTAAATAGTTTAAGAATATCGCCACACTTTGAAACTTTAATAAGAACATCAATAGAAGTCAAAGATGGTTATTGGGAAGTTAAAATACCACTTGGTAGTCGAACTTATCAAAAATATCGAGTTTATCGCTCAGACCTGCAAAGACAATCTAATCCAGGATACGGAAAACGCGACTCAAAAGGACAATTAGATACAAGACAATTCCTTGAGCCTGTAAAAGGACCGATTTTATATCAGATTCTAGAAGCAGCATTTATAAAAAACTTTACTCCAGATCGCACACTTAACAGATCAGTAATAGAGGGAGGATTCGGACATCAGGCTTTACTATCTTTATTAGGTGAAAATTTTAGCAAAATTAAAATTAATAGCAATTCACAACTTGGCGGGCATACAGGGTTTCAATATGGACGATTAAAAACATTTAATAATGCTGATTCTAAATCACGATCAGAGTTGTTTCAATTTTTAGCAGACTATGATAGTAGTAAATATATAGCTACTGTAAATACAGCGCCTTCAATACAAGGCGATAGAGATAATTTTCATGTAAACGAAAAAGAATTTGCCAACGGTCACGCTTATTCTATTGTTGAGGTTGATAAATTCCACCAAACTGTTTCTGTTTCAAATCCATGGAATACCGGTAAAATTATTACACTTACCTATGGTGAATTTATGCAAGCATTCTGTCAATTATCAGCAGTAAAAATTGAATACGATAAATTATTTAATTAATTGCCAAAATCAATTTTTCTTTTTTTGATAATTTAATTAGTTTTTTCTATAAAATCTTGATAGCTACATTTACACTTTATACGCCAATACTGTAATTGCAACTTTCACTTTTATATTTAAATCAAAACAATGATAATTTTCTGAAATCCTCAAAAAAGCATCCATTTGAGTACATTTTTTTTCTGAATTTTAATGTTTTTATATAAAATTTCCTCTTCATTATCATCCATTGTTAATATAATATTTTCACCTTTTATGTTGTGTTTTTCAGCTAAGACAAAATTATTTAACTCTCTTGCGTAATTTAGATCATTTAACTCAAGAGTTACCTGAATTTTTGTAAATTTATTAGCTTTTTTTACTAAAAAATCAATTTCTTTGCCTTTATCATCTCTACCATAATAAATTTCCAACCCTTGTCTTTTTAAATGCATAAAAATTAAATTTTCTAAAAGTTTTTCTTCAATATCTCTTCTATTAATACTCAAGGCAGAAATTAAACCATTATCTATTAAAAAATATTTTGAATTTTTATCAAAAATACTATGTAATTTCCAATCAAATTTTTTCATTTCAAATAGAGCAAAAGATTCAACTAAATAATTAATATATGTATATAAAGTTGGAACAGATAATTTATACTGATTACGAATTAATGAATTTTGTAAATTTTTTGGGCTTAAAACAGATGCAATATCTGAAATTATAAATCTATATAAATTTTCAATAACATTTATATCCCTGACGTTAAATCTTTTTATAATGTCGTCTAACAGGACTTTACGAAAAAGTGATTCAAAATAATTTTTCTTGAATTCTTTATTTAATGAAAAACTTTCAACAATTCCACCATGCAAAAAATATTCATGAAAAAGTTTTTTAATCAAAATTTTATTCTCATAAAAATCTCCTTCTGAAATAATATTTAATTTATTAAAATTTAAAAATTCTTTTAAAGAAAAAGGATAAACTGTCATGTTAATATCTCTTCCTGAAAGAGCAGAACTGAATTCACTTGAAAGAAGCGAGCTGTTCGAACCAGTAATATAAATGTCATAATTTTCTTGTCCTGCTTCATATAAAGTCCTTACAAAACTTTCCCATCCCTCGATTAGTTGAATTTCATCAAGAAAAATATATATTTTTCCTTTTTCCCAAATATTTTCTTTAAAAAGTTCAAATAACTTTCTTAAATCTTCTAACTTTCTGTTATTGAACAAAAGATCATGTTCAAAGTTAATAAAAAATATATTTTTCCCATTAATAGACTTATGCTCTTTTAAAAACAACACTAATTGTTTAAGCAAATAAGATTTCCCGCTTCTTCGAAATCCGCTTATGACTTTAATCGGCTTGGCATCAATATTGCTTTTTAAAAAATTTATATATTTTCGCCTTTCAATTACATTTATATTTGGAATTTTTTGTGAATCTTGTAAAACCTGATATAGGGCGTTTATGTTTAACATTTCTGCGCAAAATTATTAAATATACTTTAATTATAAGCGTAAAAATGCAAATTAGCAAATATTTATTAATACTTGAATCTAGATTTCAGCCAATACCTCCTCCCTACTAACTACCCTAGTTTGAATATCTGGATAATATTTTTTCAAAGTTTCAAAACTTTTTGGTTTTGCTCCACCATTCCATTTTACTTCCACAGCTTCAAATAAATTTTCATCTTTAATTATGAAATCCACCTCAGTCTGATTTGTTGTACGCCAAAAATTTCATCCATATTAACTAGTTAATTTTACAAATACAACAAATTAATATCTCGCCAAATGAGCAAAAGCTTTGTTGGCTTGAGCCATTTTATGTGTATCTTCTTTCTTCTTAACTGCGGCTCCAGTATTATCTGAAGCTTGCATTAATTCATCACAAAGTTTCTTATACATCGGACTGCCTTTCTTGTGTCTTGCAGCTTCTAGTATCCACCTATAAGCCAACATTAATTGCCTAGCTGGCGGTACATCTCTTGGTACTTGATACATTGCTCCGCCCACTCTTTTTGGACGCACTTCAATCGCTGGCTTAGCATGTTCTATCGCGGCCTTAAAAACTTCTAACGGATCGGCTCCTTTCTTGCGCTCCTTAATCAAATCCAAAGTGTCAGTAAAAATTTGCCTGGCAATGGTTTTTTTACCTTGCTTCATTAAATAATTTATAAATTTTTCTTCGTAAACTCCTAATTTATAATTAGATTTAGGTTTTGGTGCGTTAGCTGTCGTTGACATAAAAAATTATTTATAAATATTAAGATTTTGGCTTTTTGGCTCCATAAAGAGAGCGTCCCTGTCTTCTTTTGTCGACGCCCTGAGTATCAAGTTTGCCACGAATAATATGATATCTCACACCTGGTAAATCTTTTACCCTACCGCCACGAATCATCACCACCGAATGTTCCTGTAAATTATGACCTTCGCCTGGAATGTAAGCAATTACCTCATGCCCATTAGTTAATTTCACTTTAGCTACTTTTCTTAAAGCAGAGTTAGGTTTCTTGGGGGTAGTAGTGTAAACCCTAGTACATACGCCTCTTTTTTGAGGACATTTGAATGATAAGCGTCTGTCTTTCAAAGTATTGAATATCGCTCCCAAGGCACGAGCAGGTTGGCGACAAACTTTTTTCTTTCTCGGACGGCGTATCAATTGATTAATGGTAGACATTAGAGAAATTTTAGATTTTAAATTTTAGATTATCAATTCTTAATTATTAAAGCTTGTGGATTTTACGTTAAAAATTTTAAAAAATCAATTTTATATTAAATTTTGGCAATCATTTTTTGATAATTTCGCCCAGCTGGAATCAGCCTACCAATGATTACATTCTCTTTCAAGCCTTTAAGCAAATCAACTCTCTTAGTGGTAGCCGCTTCCACCAAAACTCTAATTGTTTCTTGGAATGAAGCTGCCGCCAACCAACTAGAAGTCTGCAAAGACACTCTCGTTAATCCTAATAATAACTGCTCGGCTTTAATAAGTCGTTTATTGTCTGCCGCTAATAATTCATTAGTTTTAGTCAAAGTATTATTTTCAATGATCTGTCCAATCAAGAAAGTGCTATCTCCAGGCTCAGTAATCCTAGATTTAGATAACATTTGCGTTACTACTATTTCAATATGTTTGTCATTAATTGTCTGTCCCTGATTAGCGTAAATATTCTGCACTTCTTTAATAATATATTTCTGCACTTCGTATGGGCCCTTTAGTCTCAAGAGTTCACGGGGATCAATTGGCCCCCTACAAAGCGCCGTCCCCACAGACACTTTATCTTTATTTTTTATAAGCAATCGGCGTGTAGTAGGAACTTCATAAATTTTATCTTCCACAGTACCAGCCATAATTCTAATTTCACAATTATCTAGGCTTAAAATTTTGCCAAAAATGTTTGATCTAACCACTCTTTTGAAAGGGGATCTAGCTAAAATTTGTTTTTCCTTGATTTCTTCGCCAACTTGCACTTTGATTTCCATATCAGGTTCAATATCATAAACATATTCCAAAGGTTTATCTGGAGTAATATGCACTTCCGTGTGATTCTTCTTATTATTAATATGAGCGACGCCATCCACCTCACTTAATACCGCTGGGAATTTAGGCGAGCGCCCTTCAAATAATTCTTCTACTCTGGTTAAACCCTGAGTAATGTCTTCTTCACCCGAAGCTCCAGCCACACCACCAGTATGAAAGGTACGCATGGTTAACTGTGTGCCAGGTTCACCAATGCTCTGCGCCGCTAAGATACCAACGGCTGTTCCCAATTCAGCAGTTTTGTTGGTGCTTAAATCTTTACCATAACATTTTTGACAAATGCCATTTTCAGTTTTACAAGCAAAAATTGCTCTTACCGCCACTTCGCTAACTTGTAATTCTTCAATTTGTCTCACCGCGTCACTACTTATCTCTTCATTTACATTAACAATGACTTCCCCGGTATTGGGGTTAACAACTGGTTGCGTTACGACTCTTCCAAAAATTCTATTTTCAAACGCCTCACCAATTTTATCACTTTCACTTCTAGCAATAATATGTTGGTAAGATGATCCACAATCAGCTTCCCTGACTATCACATCCTGCACAGCATCAACCAAGCGGCGAGTAAGGTAACCGGCTTCAGCTGTTTTCAAAGCCGTATCAACTTTACCTTTTCTACCACCATGAGCAGCAATGAAAGTAGACAAAGGCTCAAGACCTTCCTTAAACGATTCTTTAATTGGCAATTCAATCGTTTTACCAGTTGGACTCTTTACCAGCCCCTTCATGCCGCATAACTGAGTTACCTGCCCCCAGTTACCTCTAGCGCCTGAATCTATTTGATAATAAATATCATTATCTTTAAATTTATTAAATTCTTTCACCATGGCTGCTGAAACTTCAGATTTGGTATTAGACCAAGTTTCAATGGTTTGTTGATATCTCTCATTGTCCGTCATTAAACCTAATTGAAATTGATCATTAATTCGATCAATAACAGCGTCAGCTTGTTTAATCAATTCCACTTTTTCTTTTGGCACAATCAAATCTTCAACGCTAAAAGTTAAACCTGATTTAGTGGCAAACTTAAAGCCTACATGTTTTAAATTATCACAAAGCACTGCCGTTGCTTCTTGTCCAATCTTCTCATAGCATTTGCTTACTAATGATTCTAAGTCACTTTTTTTGATAGCTTTATTTATAAATTGCAGTTCCTTAGGAATAAAAGAATTAAAAATCAACCTGCCCACTGAAGTTTCAATAATTTCACCATTGACACGAGCTCTGATCAAAGATTGTAAATGGACATATTCGTGCCTATAAGCCATAATCGCTTCATTAAGATCAGCAAAAACAATCTCCCTCTTATCTTTTTCATTAAGACGAGTTAAATAATAACATCCCAAAATCATATCCTGAGCCGGAGTAGTCGTTGGATCACCGCTCGATGGCTTCAATAAATTAAGAGATGAAAGCATAATGTTTTTTGCTTCTTCTTGAGCCTCTTTTGACAAAGGCAAATGCACCGCCATTTGATCGCCATCGAAATCCGCATTAAAAGCCGCGCAAACTAAAGGATGAATCTGAATCGCATCGCCTTCAATCAAAATAGGCTGGAATGCTTGTATACCCAGTCTATGTAAAGTTGGTGCTCTATTCAGCAACACATAATAATTCTGAGTAGCTACCTGCAAGGCATCCCACACTTCAGGTTTTTCCGCAATAATAATTTTTTCCGCATGTTTCATGTTAGGAGCAAAACCGTTTCTGATTAATTCTCCGATCACAAATGGTTTAAAAAGTTCCAAAGCCATTTTTTTAGGTATACCGCACTGATGCAATTTAAGTTTTGGACCAACAACAATTACAGAACGTCCTGAATAATCAACACGTTTACCAAGTAAGTTTTGTCTAAATCGACCTTGCTTACCTTTCAACATGTCAGATAATGATCGTAATTTTCGTTTGCTACCAATGTTGAATACTGTTTTACCGCTATGAGGACCATTGTTACACAACATAGCATCAACTGCTTCTTGAAGCATTCTCTTTTCATTTCGACAAATCACCTCAGGCGCACCTATTGCCAATAATCTTTTCAAACGGTTATTCCTATTAATCACTCTTCGATATAAATCATTTAAATCTGAAGCGGCAAAACGACCACCATCTAATTGAACCATTGGGCGCAAATCAGGCGGGATGACAGGCAAAATAGTCATAATTGTCCATTCTGGTCTGATATTGGCCTTTAATAGACCCCCGATAAATTTAATTCTTTTAATAACTTTTTTCTTTTTTTGCGCAGAAGATCTTTTCAGCTCTTCTTTTAATTCATCCAAAGTTTTTCTAAGTTCAATATCGCTGATAATTTCCCTAATGGCTTCAGCTCCAGTTCCCGCTTTAAATACATGTCCAAACTTCATTGATAAATTTCTAAATTCAAATTCAGACAGCACGCCGGTTTTCCTTAACATGTTTAATTCTTCTTTAGCCGCTTGTTTTTTGGATTCTAACTCTTCAATATAAATAGAAGTCTCTTTTTCTATTTTCTTGATTTCTTCATCTAATTGGTCACTACTGTCCTTACAAGATTCTCGCCCCTCGGTAATTTTATTTTTCATATCTTTCAAAGCTTTTTGTTTATACATTTTAAACTCTTCTTCAAGCTGTTCTAGAGCCTTCTTTTTTGCATCACTATCAACACTAATAATAATATAGGCGGCAAAATAAACCACCTGTTCAATCGTCCTGATCGGCAAGTTCAAAAGCAGTCCTAATCTGCTGGGAGTGGAACGTAAAAACCAAATATGAGTTACCGGTACAGCTAACTTAATATGCCCCATTCGTTCTCTTCTGACTCTAGAATGAGTGACTTCAACGCCGCACTTTTCACATATAATGCCTTTATAACGGATTCTTTTATATTTTCCGCAATAACATTCATAGTTTTTCGTAGGACCAAAAATCCTTTCACAAAACAATCCATCTCTTTCGGCTTTTTGTGTACGATAATTGATAGTTTCAGGTTTCTTTACCTCACCGTGTGACCAAGACAGAATTTGATCTGGAGAAGCTATAGATATTGAAACGGCATTAAAAAGTTTTTGTGTCATAATTTTGAAATTAATGTAGGGAGTTAGAACTCCAAAAGGCTTTTCTACTGAATATGAACGATTTGGAATCCCAAAGGAATAGCTTTAATGATTAAAAATATAAATTATTAAAATTTATTCTTCGGCTTCTTTGCTCTTTTCATCTTCAGCTTCTTCAACGCTTTGAATATCATCTAGGCTTTCCACCTCAGATGAATCATGATCTTCATTTAATTCGCCTAATTCTTCTAATTCTTTCAATTGATCCAACTCCTCATCTGAAGGCACTTCTGGAATTTCTATTTCTTGTCCTAAATCTTTTATCACACTTTCTTCTTTTTCTTCCTCTTCTTCCGTGGTGACCGCTGCGTCTGGCTCTTCTCCAAATTCTGGTTTCTCCTCTTCTACTTTTTCATGTTCCACTTCATCAAAATTCTTATCCAGATCATATTCCTGATCTTCTTTTGGTACATCGGCCTCCTGAACATCATCAACCGAAATTTCAGCATCAATATTATTTTCTTTTAATAATTCTTTCTCATCCTTACTCAAATTTAATAATTCCACATTCAAACCTAAACTTTGCAATTCTTTAATTAAAACGTTAAAGCTTTCTGGCACATCAGGAGCCTTAATTTGATCACCCTTAATAATGGCTTCGTAAGCGTTAGTTCTACCCAAGACGTCATCGGACTTGATCGTTAAAATTTCCTGCAAAATATGAGCGGCGCCATAAGCCTCCAATGCCCACACCTCCATTTCTCCAAAACGTTGACCACCAGCCTGAGCTTTACCTCCTAACGGCTGTTGAGTTACCAAAGAGTATGGTCCAACCGACCTAGCGTGTATCTTATCTTCCACCAAATGGTTCAGTTTCATAATTTCTGTATAGCCGATAGCGATTTTATGATCAAACGGTATACCAGTACGTCCATCATATAATGTAATTTTACCGTCTTCAGGTAATCCAGCTTTTTTCAAGAGATCTTTAACTTCTTGCGAAGAAATACCGTTAATAGCTGGCGTTGCCACCTTAATTCCTAACTTACTAGCCGCCCAACCCAAATGTACTTCCAAAATCTGGCCAACATTCATACGGCTAGTTACTCCCAATGGATTTAAAATCACATCCACTGGCGTACCGTCTGGCAAATAAGGCATATCTTCTTCCGCAACCACCGCCGCAACCACTCCTTTATTTCCATATCTTCCGGCCAGCTTATCGCCAATAGAAATTTGTCTTCTTTGCGCTACACTGATCTGAATCTGTTTAATAACGCCTGGCGGTAATTCATCACCATCCTTTCTGTCAAAACTTTGAATTCTTACCACTTTACCCATAGTGCCACTTGGCAATCTAAGAGAAGTATCTTTCACATCTCTGGCTTTATCTCCAAATATCGCCCTCAATAATCTTTCTTCCGCAGATAACTCTGTTTCCCCTTTAGGAGTGATCTTGCCCACCAAAATATCACCAGGATGAATTGTGGCTCCAATTCTAATCACACCATCTTCTGTTAATTCTTTTAACCTATTTTCGCTAACATTAGGAATATCTTTGGTCACAATCTCTGGTCCCAATTTTGTATCTCTAACATCTACGATATACCGTTCAATATGAATAGAATCAAAAACTCCGCATTTCACCAATCGAGCAGAAAGAATAATCGCATCTTCAAAATTATATCCTTCCCATAGTAAATACGCCGCTAACAGGTTAGTGCCTAAGGCTAATTCTCCACCATCTATTGATGGCCCATCGCTTAATACCGCATTTTTTTTGAATTTTATGCCAGGCTGTAATAAACGACTAACTCGCTGATGGATACAAGTTGCCTGATTTGATCTTTCATATATATCTAAATAATAAGTCACTTTGCGCCCTGAATCATAAATGACCGTAATACTTTCCGCATCAAAATCTAGAATCTGCCCATCCTCTTCCGCATAAATCATTTGTCCGGAACTTCTCGCTACCGCCGCTTCCATTCCGGTCCCTATTATCGGTGCTATTGGACTAACCAATGACACTGCCTGGCGCGCCATATTTGTTCCCATGGTAGCACGTACCGCTTCAGTATGATGCGCAAACTTAATAAGAGAAGTAGAAATAGAAATCACCTGAATTGGCGAAGCATCAATATTGGTAACCTTCGCATAAGGCACCGATACCGGCTCCAAATTTACTCTGGCTGGAATTAAATTTTTCACAAATTCCAGTTTCTCATTCACCTCACTGCCAGCCTGAGCAATCACCAACGATTTTTCTTCGTCCGCATCAAAATAGTCAAACTCATTAGTTAAATAACTTCTAACAATGATTTCTTTTTTGTTTTTTAAAGAAGCGAGTTTTTTGGCGTCTTTCTCGCTAATTATCTGTCCACTTTCAATTAAAGGCTTCTTTTCTCCTGGCAATTGAATTGTTTCATCAATAGTTCTGCCAATTGTTTCTTTGGGATCATTTTTTACCGTATTCCTCACTTTTCGGTATGGAGTTTGAATAAAGCCATATTCATTAATTTTCGCGTAAGTTGATAAGTGAGTAACCAAACCAATGTTTGGACCTTCCGGTGTTTCAATCGGACAAATCCTGCCGTAATGTGTAGGATGCACATCTCTCACTTCAAACGAAGCTCTTTCTCTCGACAAACCTCCCGGCCCCATTGCTGATAAACGTCTTTTGTGAGATAAAGCGGCTAACGGATTTGTCTCATCCATGAATTGAGACATCTGAGAGTTAGAAAAAAATTCTTTTAAAGCTGCGGTAATCGGACGACAGTTGATCAATTGATTAGGTATCACTTGAGATAAATCCATCAAAGTCGTTCTATCCTGAACAATACGAACAGTGCGAGCCAAGCCTACTCTAAATTTCAACTGCATTAATTCGCCAACCGCCCTCACTCTTCGATTACTTAAATGGTCAATATCATCAGAAACACCTCCTTCAATATTTAATTTGATAATTTCTCTCAACACCGCCACAAAATCCTGAACCTGGAAGGTGTGATATTCTTTAGTATTTGGTGTGTCCAAATTTAGTCTTTTGTTGATTTTGTATCTGGCAACTTTACCTAAATCATATTTTTTAAAATCAAAAAACATTGACTCAATCAAGGCTCTAGCATTTTCCGGATTAGCCAGATCGCCAGGCCTTACCCTTCTATGAACGGCAATCAAGGCTTCATCAGCCGTTTTGGCCGAATCTTTTTGCAGGGTTTTTAAAATAAAATTTTCTTCCGCGTTTACCAATAAATCCTTAAATAAACCTAAAATTTGTTCATCCCTTTCATAACCAAACACTCTAAGCAAAGAACTGACCGGCATTTTCCTTTTTCTATCAATTTTAATGGAAATTACGCCTCTTTTATCTGTTTCAATCTCCAACCAACATCCACGGGTAGGAATTATTTTAGCGTTAAAATATTTTGGGAATAAAGGATTTTTCGCGAAAAACACGCCTGGAGACCTAACAATTTGATTAACTACAACTCTTTTATTGCCATTAATGATAAAAGTGCCGTTTTCAGTCATATATGGCACCGGCCCTAGAAACACTTCTTGTTCTTTAATTTCACCAGTTTCTTTATTAACCAATTGTACTTTTGCCTTCAATGATCCCTCCAAAGTAATATTTTTACTCAAAGCCGTTCTGGCATCATACTTTGGCGCTTCAAATGAATGCTCCAAAAAATGAAGTTCAATCTTTTTGCCGGAAAAATCAGTTATCGGAGACACTTCATCTAATAATTCTTTAATACCGTTTTCCAAAAACCACTGATAAGAATTCAACTGAACTTCTATCAAATTAGGAATTGGCACCACGGATTTTTCTTTGGAGTAATTTTCCCTGTTATTATTAAATTCTAAAATAGCTCCAGCTGTTTTCTCCTTTTGAGGGTTTTCTAGTTTTTTAGAAATTTTAACAGATTTTACGATTTTTTTGGTGAATGTTTTGGTAGCCATGATTTTTTATAAAATATGAAAATAAACCTTCTTAATACAAAGCCAGCGCTATTGCCAGCTCAATTTACCGAAAGGTCATTCAAAGCTAAACTCGATACCAAAAACCTGCTTAGAATACAAGCCATAAAATTTTATATGATATTTTTCTGAAAGTCAAAAAATAAAATCGATCATCTGATTTTTGGTTTGAAAAAATAATTTAAAAAATTCATGAAAAGACCAGAAATATAGGATATTATTTGTCGCAAGGTCATACCAGCGAAGGCTGGTATCCAGTAAACATACTTATTATGGATAAAACTTATTTTGTATATATTCTTGCTAGTAAACGTAATGG
>MFXK01000005.1 GCA_001788835.1 Candidatus Peregrinibacteria bacterium RIFOXYB2_FULL_33_20 | reverse complement strand
TTTTTTTCTATAAATAAAATTTATAATGGAATAAAATACAAAGCTATCGACACAAATCCTCTACTAGATACCAACCGGAGTTTACACCAATGAAGATTGGTGCTGGTATGACACTGACGACAGACAAACAACATGTTTCAACATTTTTCATTTTTCATTACCTCCTCCTCCCCCTCAAATACTCCACAACTCCTGGCATTACTGAAATCAGTATAATCACTAAAATCACTAAAGAAAAATTCTTTTCTACAATCTCTATTTGACCAAAGAAATATCCACTAAGTGTAAATAGAATTCCCCAAAGTGCTCCTCCAACTACATTATAAATCATAAAACGTACATAATTCATCTTTCCAATTCCTGCTACAAACGGTGCAAAAGTTCGAATAATTGGCATAAATCTAGCAAAAATTATTGCTTTAGCTCCATGTTTTTCATAAAAAACTTCAGTTTTATCCAAATATTCTTTTTTGAAAATTCTAATATTTTTTTCATTAAAAATTTTCGGACCAACTTTCCTACCAATAGAATAATTCAAAGTATCACCCAATATTGAAGCTAAAATAAATAATGGCAACAAAATAAATACATTTAAAGATCCACTTCCTGCAAAAGCTCCAGATGCAAACAACAAAGAATCACCAGGTAAAAAAGGAGTTATAACAAGTCCTGTTTCACAAAAAACTATCAAAAATAATATAAGATAAGTCCATGTCCCATAATTTTCTATAATTACATTTAAATATTTATCCAGATGTAAAAATACGTCTACAACATGTAATAAAATTTCCATAAAAAATAATAAATTTCCAAATGACACTATTCACCTTTATACTTTTTCTTTTTCTCCTTTTCCCTCAATTTAGAATTTAAAATTTTTCTCTATCTACCAACCCTCTCATACGCCCTGCCCACCTGAAAAAGTCTTCCCTCTTCAAATTGTGGCGCTAAAATCTGAAGACCTACAGGTAACTCTTTACTGTCTTTGCCACATGGAACTGACATACCAGTAATTCCTGCACATGAAGCAGGGATAGTCATTAAATCAGCTAAATATTCTGCTAAAGGATTGTTTTCATTTTCACCGATCTTCCAAGGCGGAATCGGAGAAGCAGGACCGCAAATAACATCAACCTCTTCAAAAGCTTCATTAAAATCCTGGATAATCAAAGTTCTCACTTTTTGAGCTTTCTTATAATATGCGTCATAATAACCAGCTGAAGAAACATAAGTTCCGATCATTATTCTTCTTTTTATTTCATCTCCAAATCCTTCTCCACGACTAATTTTATATTGTTCAATTAAGTCTTCTGCTTTGGCTTCCCCTTTCCGCCCATATCTTATACCATCAAATCTGCCCAAATTAGCGCTAAGTTCTGTTGGCGCTATGATGTAATATAAAGCAACGCCATATTTAGTCATAGGTAGCGATATTTCTTTCAAAATTGCTCCTTCTTGCTCCAAATCTTTTAAGGCCTTTCTCACAATTTCAGCTATTTCATTATCTATACCTTCTCCAAAATATTCTTTTGGTACTCCAATTCTCAAACCTTTAATCCCTTTATCCAAAAATAAAGAATAATTAGGAACTTCTTTGTCTGGAGTTGTAGAATCCAATGGATCTTTTCCTGCTATCGCCTGTAAGACTATCGCCGCATCTTCAACTGTCTTTGTAAGTGGACCGATGGTATCTAAAGAACTGGCAAAAGAAGTCACTCCAAATCTTGACACTCGACCATAAGTCACTTTTAATCCTATAATATTACAAAAAGAAGCTGGCTGGCGAATTGAACCTCCAGTATCAGTTCCCAACGAATAAAGGCACATATTATCAGCTACTGCCGCTGCCGATCCTCCAGAAGATCCGCCTGATATCCTATCTAAATCATAAGGATTTTTGGTCGGACCAAAACAGGAATGTTCACATGAAGCTCCACATGTATATTCATCTAAATTGGTCTTTCCTAGCAAAACCATTCCCTGCTCTTTCAATTTTTTAATTGATGTAGCGTCATAAGTAGGAACGAAATTATCCAAAATTTTGGAAGCACAAGTCGTTCTTATCCCTTTTGTATTAAAATTATCTTTAATAGCGCAGGGAATTCCGGCTAAGATTGGTAAATCTTTACCAGTAGCAAACCCCTTGTCAGCTTCTTCGGCTTCTTTCAGAGCTGAGTCTTGGCAAACAGTAATAAAAGCATTAACATCTTTATTCCTTTTCTCAATCTGATCCAGGCAAACCTTAGTCAATTCGACCGCAGAAAATTGCTTGTTTCGCAAACCTTTGGCCGCCTGTGTGATTGTAAGTTCGTTAAGATTCATATGTAATATTTAGAACTAAAATAGTGGTCGGTAGTCGGTAGTCGGTAGTCGGTAGTCGGTAGTCGGTAGTCGGTAGTCGGTAGTCGGTTAGCTACAGTCTTACTGACTACTGACTACTCCCTTCTGACTACATCCATTTATTCTTCCTATTCAAACACTCCCGGCACCTTAACCTGCCTTCTTTCTATTGGAAACGGTGAAGACTTCAAAAATGACGGAACTTCATCAGAATATTCTTTTGAAGTCACATTATCTTCTCTTGTCACATTAATTAAACCAGTAACCTGAGAAGTCTCTTTAACATTATCAGTCTTAATTTCATTTAAAATATCAATATATTTCAAAAAACCCTGAAGCTGAGTTGTAAATTTTTCAATTTCAATTTCAGTCAATTGAAGTCTAGCTAAATTTGCAATATGTTTTACTTCTTCTTTTGTTAACACTGGAGAAATTTTAAATTTTAAATTCTTAATTTTGAATTATCGAACATTAATAAATTAACTTTTTTATATGCTAAAAATCAAGTAATATATGCTAAGAATACTTTTTTCTCAAAAAATGGATGAAAGTTCTCTACATTTCCAAACCTACAAAAACCTAAGGAATGTTTCGCTAGTATTTTTTTTACTTCTAGGGTTGATACATTTCCTTTCCGGAATGCTGCTTAATAATAAATTCCTGGTAAATATTAATTATTTAATCAACCGCAGTTTTGATATACCTTTTGTTATGTCTGGCATAGTCTATTTATTAAGTTCCATTAAGACCTTCCTGCTACACAAAGATTATACTTCCAAGTTGCTTGATAGTCTATTACTAGCAATAGGATTAACGATTTTTCTTGGCTTGATATACTTCAACTTATTTACTCCTGATAAAACTCTTTAATCATGAAAAAAGTGATGATTTTCGGAACATTTGATACTTTACACGAAGGTCATTTCTACTTATTCAGGGAAGCCAAAAAACATGGTGATTACCTAATTGTGGTGCTTGCCAGAGATGAAACTATCTTCAAAGTAAAAGGCCGGCTACCAGATGCCAATGAAAAAAAACGGCTAAAAGAATTGGAGTCTATCCCTGAAATTGATAAAGTAATTCTTGGGGATAAAGATGACAAATATAAAGCAATTAAAAAATTCCGCCCGGAAGTAATTGTATTAGGCTATGACCAATTCATATTCACCTACAAAATCCCAAAAATCCTCATTGATTTAAATTTAGACGCAAAAATAATCAGGCTTGATAGTTTTAAACCGGAAATTTTTAAATCTTCCCTAATAAAATTCCAAAAAAAACATGAATAAAATCTTACTTAAAAAAGGAATCCAACTGGGCGTGCAGAATTTGTTGCGAAATAAAATCTTATCATTAGCAACTTTGGCCATCATTACCTTAATTGTATTTATCTTCAACATCATTCTCATCATACATGTTATCACTAACTCCGGCATTGATGAGTTAAATAAAAAAGTCGATATTATTTTATATTTAAAGGATAATATTGATTACTTATTCATACCTAAACTAACTAACGATATTCAAAAATATCCTGAAGTAGAAAAAGTTATTTATACCTCAAAAGAGGAAGCGTTGAATACTATTTTACAAAAATTTCCTGACAACACGAATCCTTTTGAAGAATACGGAATAAAAAATCCTTTACCAGCCAGCATCAGAATTATCAGCAAAAATCCTGAAGATCATAAAACGATTTTGGACAAAATCAAGCAAAGTGATTTTGCTTATTATTTTACAAGCCTAACAAGCAATGATGATAACGCCAAAATTGTGCAAAAACTTATTGCTATCACAAATTTTACTAGAAATCTGCTAATTACGATTCTGATCAGCTTTGCTATCGGCGCTACCATGATTGTCATGAATGCTTTACATTTGACGATTCAAAATCGCAAAAATGAAATTTTTATCCAGCAATTAGTCGGCGCTGATTTAAGCTTTATTAAATTACCATTTATCGTTGAAGGTTCATTATATGGAATTATCGCAGGCAGTTTAAATTCAATTTTAATTTATGCTTTTTCGCAAAAAGCTGGATTATTTGAAATCCAAATTTTTTCTTTTTCTTTATATTTCTATGAATTAATTATTTGGCAATTCTTGGCATGTATAGCTGTAAGTATATTTGCCAGCGTGTTAGCAATCCATAGATATTTAAATTCCACTCCGTTATAAACATCACGAATAACTAACAGTCATTTAACAATTAATCATTTAACTTTGTACCCTCAAATTCACACTGAAGGCATTATTCTTAAAAAAAGGGCCTATCTCGAAAAAGATCTCTGGATAGAAGTTTATACCCAAAGCTATGGAAGAATATGCTGTTTAATCAAAAATGCTAAAGATTTAAAAAATAATTTTCATGGGAAAATTGAACTTTTTTCCCTAATCGATCTGCTAATTGAAAAACGAGAGAAATATATAATTAAAAATATTTGTGTCAAAAAATATTTTTCCTGTTTTGATAATAATATTGAAAACTTAGCTTTTGCTGGCGGTATAGCGGAAACCACCTTAAATATTATACCTGAAAATTATAATCCTAAAAATTATTTTGAGTTATTAAAAACTTCTATTGGAATCTTAAGCATCAATAATAAAGGACTAGCTATTTTTTTCATTTTTCAAATCAAAGCGCTATTCTTATTAGGATATATCAACACCCACACACAATGCCAAATTTGCAACAATAATTTCCTGGAAAGTGATTTATTTGTATATATAGACCAACAAGAAAATAGCATAAATTGTGTTAGATGCAGCGGTAATCATAATTTAATCAAAATTAAAAAACATTCTTTAAATGTATTTAATTATTTTATTTTTTTCCCCTTTAATGATTGCCTGAACCTCATTATTAGCGACCTTAAAACTTACCAAGAACTATTAATTATTATGCAAAATTTAAATCATCTAAGCCTGGCAAAATTAAAAAGTATCAAATTTTGGAAAGATCTGTACAACTATCAACCACTCGATAGTTAGAGCTCACAATATTGTCTATTGCCAATATAACGCTATTCATGAAATCAATAACTTCAGTGCTATAAGCCTGAATCAGGAATTTGATAGTGTCGCTGCCATCATATACAAACTGAATAAAAATAAATCCTCTCTTGCTAACGGCATTGCTTATATCAGCAATAATTCCAGGCCTGGTTTTGAATTTAACTTCAAAAGCATATAATTGTTTCGGCACATTGGCCCATGATACTTCAATTAATCTATCATGATTATGATTTGGCAATTCGCTACAGAATCGATGATGGATTTTAACTGACTTGCCTCTACCAACATAACCGACAATTGGGTCTCCCTCACGCACATTACAGCAAGCGCAAAACTCAAAAGGCACATTATCCTCACCAGTTACCAACACCCTCTCTTTAACATATTTTTTATTACTAAAACTATTATTCGAGCGTACTAATCGCAAATCCTTCTCTAACTCTGGCAGAATCTTTTCCAAAACCTGATTCACCGTCAACTCCCCTCTGCCCAACAAAGATAAAATTTCATTACGCTCATTTAAATTTAATTGACGATTACCATATTTTTTCAAAAAACTTAAATCCTTATCCATGATCAATCCAAATTTTTCTAAATTTTTATTAATAATATTTTTACCTATTTCTTTAGAATTTTCGTCAGTTAAATTTTTAAACCAATTTTTAATATAGGTTTTTGCCTTGGTGGTCTTCACAAAAGCGATCCAGTACCATTTTGGGTTCGGTCTATTCTGCATCGCTATGTTAACGACATCCCCATTTTCCAAAACATGATCAAATGGTACTTGTATACCATTCACCTTTACTTGGTTACACCTATGTCCGGCTTCTTCATCTAAAGAATAAGCAAAATCAAGAGCAGTCGCTCCCACTGGTAAATCAAAAATTTTCCCTTCTTCTGACAGCACAAAAATCCTATCTTGAAAAATTTCATATTGTAAATCTTTATTTAAATATTGAGTATTCTTCAATTCTTTTTGCAAAGTAACAATCGATTTGACCCATTGCATTTTTTCCAAATATTTATTGTCTGCTTCCTTGTAAATAGAATGAGCGGCAATACCATATTCTGATTCTTCATGCATAGTTTTCGTCCTGATTTGAATTTCTACCGGTTTCTTAAAATCATCAGTGCCTAATCCTAACACAGTGGTGTGCAAACTCATATAACCATTTGGTTTTGGATTGGCAATATAATCTTTAAAACGATGAGGAATAGGAACTAATTCTCGATGAATGACCCCCAACACTTCATAACATTTGCCAATCAATTCCTGCTCAGTCACATGGTCTAATTTACCCAGTACCACTCTCAAAGCAAAAATATCAAAAATACTATCCAAAGTAGATTTCCCTTTCGCTAACAACTTCTGGTATATACTATATTTATGTTTAAGCCTAGAACTAACTTCTGCTTTAACATTATTATTCTTTAAAATCTTTACCAACTGCTGATGGATATGGTTCAGGTATAAATCATTAGCATACCGATACTCTTTCAAATCATTCTCCAAAGACACATAAGCCTTAGGATTAATATAAGCAAAGGCTAAATCTTCTAATTGAGTCTTTAAATTATAAATACCCAAATGCATGGCAATGGGAACATAAATTTGCATGGTTTCGTCAGCTAAATTTTTTTGCATATCCTTAGGCAAATCTTGAATGTAAGACATATTATCCAGCCTATCTGCCAATCTAATTAGAATCACCCTTAAATCTTTTGCCATGGCTAATAATAATTTTTTATAATTTTCCGCCTGCTCTTGCACAGATTTTAGATGTAAAGATCTCAAGCCCTCTATAGTCATAACCAATTCCGCAATATCATGGTTAAACATTTCTTTAATTTTATGATAAGCGTTAGGGAAAGCTTCATGCAAAATCGCAGCAATAATCGTTGCTTCATCTGGTTTAAACGGCAGTAAGATATTCACCACCGACACAACATGATCAAGATAAGATCTATTCTTATGATAAGATTTCCTATCAATACTACTCCGATCAACTAACTCTAAAGCTTTTTTAACATTCTCCAGTTTAATTTCTGGTTGTTGTTGGGCAAGAGTTTTTAATAAAATTTTCAACATCAAAAAACTTTAAATATTTATAGACTACTAATCAAAAATATTTTACGCTAAGGTCAAAAAATTGACAAAAGAAAATGACAGTTTTGATCACAAAGATTGATTTGGCACTTTGATGATTAAATCAATTCCAGGAGATTTATCTAATTCATAAACCTGAACCCCCTTAATTAAAGCTTCTTGGTTATAATCAATGTCTTTTAACCTTGTCTGAAAAGCTGGAATATATTTACTATAATAATTTTCAAGTACTTCCCAAGCTTTATATTCTGATTTCAACGTCCCTTGTTGATTTTTTAATTCTTCAAATTTATTTAAATTTAATTTAGTCCCAACCGCGGAAAATTCCTTCATGTTTTGGAAAAAAAGTCCTTCATATTTATCTTTCTCAACTGTGACAGAATCATAATTAAATTTAATATCTGCTCTTAAATCTTGAATTTTTTTATAATATAAATTCGCTTGATCAATACAGTCGCTCAATTCTTTCATATAAGCATTTAAGTCCGCAACTGGATTTCCACTCACGGATAATCTCTGTCTAATATCAATATTATAGGTTTGTTTCATCTTATCCAAATACTCTATAGACTGAATCATAAAATCACTCATGTCGATATTCGCTGTTAAATACCCAGTCATTAAGCCGGCAATAATGGAATCATCTATTTTATTTACAGATGAAGTTTTAATTATATCTTTACTCTCCAAAGTTGTACTCAAAATACCAGCGTATAAGGAGGAATCAACAAAACTCGTCCTATTTTGAGGAGCAGAACTTTGTGGCTCTTGATCCATTGATGTTTTAATTTGATCGCTGACTTGAGTCTCTTGGTTAGTTTTGGTAGCTAAATTTAATGAGCCTGAAAAAATCCACTTAATGCCTCTAAATATGACAAATAATAAAAATACGATAAAAATTATTCCAGCAATACAACCAAAGATTTGTTTTTTAGAGATATTAGATTCTTTGATCGTTTCGCTAAGTTTCTCTTTTAACTCTGCCCAGGCCGACACATCTGTTTCTTCTTCTTTGCTATCTTTAGTAACGACTTTAGGGATATATTTTGCTTCAATCTTGTTTTCATTCTTAGACACAATTTCTGCTTCCACTATTTTTGGTTTCACTACTTGCTCAACCATAGGTGATTTTTCTTCTGGCTTCACTTCTGGGGTTGAAGGCACTGTTGTTGTTATTGATGGTTTAATATTTTCAGGCTTCGCAGTGTCTTTGGCGGGACTTGTAGCTACCGGTGTAGCCAAAGATCCTTGATTTTGTTGTTCTTCCATTTTTTTCTTTTCCCGTAACTCTCGGCGTCTTTTTTTACTGAAATCTAAATCTTCCATAGAAAATATCGGAGTTTGAGTCGCCAAATCAGATAAAGTCATTGGCTTATAAGGCTTCTGTGGTGCTGATGGCGGCATAGTGGCAGGCATATTCGGCTTAAAAGCTGTTGGATTAGGCTGCCTCTGTACTGGTGAAACTGGTTGAATTGGCATAACTGGTGCCGCGCCTGGAGCTTGAGTCGCTTGATTAGCTGAATTAAGCCAGGATGGTATATTAACTGGTTGTTGATTATTATTTGACTGTTGGCTATTAGCTATTGGCTGCTGATTACTTGTTGCTGGTTGATTATTGATTATTGGCTGCTGATTACTTGTTGCTGGTTGATTATTGATTATTGGCTGCTGATTGCTAATTATTGATTGAACTGACTGAACTGGTTGCACCGGTGGCACTCCCTGAATTTGAGTCGTGTTATTTTGTGGATTAAGCTGGGATGGAATATCAACTGATTGTTGGTTACTGATTGCTGGCTGAACTAACCCTTTACTAAGCCAAGCAGGTAATTTAGTAATATTCTGTTCTTGATTATTAACAGATTTATCATTTAAAGGAGTTGTAGGCCAAGTTGGCTTATCTACAGCAAATTGACTAGCATCTGAAGTTTGAACAGTATCAGGATTTATAACATCATTAACAGGCGACTTTTGATCCTGCCCTATGTTCTGACTTTGTGATGAATTTTGTTGAGAATTATCTGGCATCAGTTCATTGTTACTTGGAACTAAATCAGTATTATCGATTTTACCATTTTTTTTCTTTCCGTCAACTGATAAAACCCCAACATTCGTATTATCAATTTCATTTCCAGCTATTTTTTTAACAGTTTTGGTGGATTTTTTGATGATGATCTTGTTATCAGTTCTTTTTGTGTTTTTGGTGGTTTTGCCACTAGCACCTACTGCTGCAGAAGCATTTTTTTTAATGATCACACTATCACTGTCTTGTTTTTTAGCAGGCATATCGAAACATCAAAATATAATCTTTATATTTTAGCAAAAAAAACATCTTTAATAAAGACCTTTATTTGATTTCTGACTAGTTTGTCTCGTTAGTTGAGCCTTTTTTTTCGTTCACCCCCTCTTCCCTCAAAATTTGCTTTTTTAGATCCTTTCCCCAGAAATAACCGCCAGCTTTACCATCTGATCTGATCACACGATGACAAGGTACCTTCAAATTCCGATTTTTATTTAAGATATTACCAGCCGCACGGCAAGCTTTCTCGTTACCAGCCAATCTGGCAACTTCTTTATAGGTAAGGACTTGACCTTTAGGAATGTTCTTTACCACTTCCAAAACTTTTTGGGTAAAAGTAGCCATGTGAAAAAATTATTTTACCGTTACACTTTTGGCCAAATTTCTTGGCATGTCGGGATTATTTTGACGCAATAGCGCTAACTGATAAGCTAAAATTTGAATAGGAATAATATTAATTATAGGAGAAGTATTGCTGTTGTCCGGTACCTTTATCCAATAATCAAAAACTTCTGCGTTTTCAGGCGAAATGCCAATAATATACCCACCGCGCGCTTTAACTTCAATCGCATTACTCAAAATTTCATTCTTAGATTCATCATTAGCGACCAATACAATACAGGGCGTGTTTTTAGATATCAAAGCGATCGGGCCATGTTTCAATTCTCCCCCGGCAAAACCTTGCGCATGGATATAAGTAACTTCCTGAAGTTTAATGGCTCCCTCCAACGCCATTGGATAATTCAATCCTCGTCCAATAATATATAAACTTTCAAAATTTTTCAAAAATTCAGCCACTTGCTGAATATGTTCTTCATAACGAGGATTCAACATATCATTTATTTGGCTGGCAGTTTCAATTAAAATTTGTTTACCATCATGCAATCTATTTATTAAAGCATAAGCCAATAAAATACAAATTGCAATTTGTGAAGTTGTCGCTTTGGTGGAAGCTACCGCTTTTTCTGGCCCTGCTTTAATAGGAATCATCATATCGGAAATTCTCGCCATGGTAGAAGCCTCATTATTTACTATAGAAACCACTTTCCCGCCTTTCTTCTGAATAATTTCAATCGCTTCCAGAGTATCAGCCGTTTCACCACTTTGCGAGATAGCTAACAGCAAACTTTGATCAGTTAAAAAATGTTCATGAAATTTAAATTCAGAACCAAACAAAACATTAATGTGTCTTTTAGCGATTTTTGAAAAAATATATTCAGCAGTCATACACACTTTTCCAGCCGTGCCACATCCTACAAAAAAAGCTCCACGAGCTTTCTTAATAGCTTCTGCTACCTGAGATAAAATATTTTCATTTTGATTAATCGCTCGATAAAGAGTCTCCTTCTGCTCCATAATTTCTTTAATCATGAAGTGAGGGAAATCACCCTTATCAGCCTCTTCATATCGCCAAATTATTTCCACAACACGTTTTTCAATTGGTAATTTAGTGATCATATCTTCGAATCTTGCTCCAAATTGATCTATTATCACCATTTGATTATCATCTAAATATTGTACTTTATTGGTATATTCCACAAATGCTGGGATATCAGAGGCAATAAAATATTCATTGCTAACGCCTCCTTTACCAACAATCAAGGGAGAACCTCGACGAGCCGCAATAATTTTATCCTCATTTTTAAATAGAACAATTACAGCATATCGGCCAGTCATTTCTGCCAAAGCTTTCTTCGTGGCAGTTTCGAAATCAAAATTTTTCAAATAATCAGCTATTAAATGGGCCAAAACTTCTGTATCAGTTTCTGACCGAAAAGTATATCCTTTATCTATTAATTTCTTTTTAATTTCCAAATAATTCTCGAAAATCCCATTATGGCATAATACAATTTCCTGATCATGACTCCATTGAGGATGGGCATTGTATTCTGTCACCCCTCCATGGGTAGCCCACCTGGAATGGCCTATGGAAATCTTGAATCTATCTGAAAACTTCGAAGTATTAATTTTGCTCTGAACAGCTCCACTCTGAGTAATTTTTGCAATATCCGCAAAGCTAAAATCACCAATTTTACCTAATTCCTTATGAATCACAAAATCATTAGCTACTTTTAACGCTACCCCCCATGAATCATATCCTCGGTACTCCAATTTCTTCAAACCCTTAATTACAATTTCTAAAGCATTATCTTTTGGCCCAAAATAAGCAAATATACCACACATCTGAAATGATTAAAAATTAAAAACTATTCCTTTATTCCCTAATTTTACATTTTCAATTTTATTCTAATGTCATCCGATATACTTTTTGTTTCGTTAGCAGATATAAAACTTTGGCATTCTTATCAATCAAAAAATCCTGAATTTTATCCAGACCATCAAAAACCAATTGGCGATCATAAACCAAATTATTTGTCCGTTCATCCTTATTATACACCACAATTTTATTAGCTGAAGAATCTAGAACCAAAAGTTTCGGATATTCAAGTTCCGTATAAATCTTATCAGCAGAAACAATTGTTTGAATTGGTGCTTTTTGTACGGAAAAGTTTTGAATTTCTCCATGAGACAACATTTGAATCACGGCATCTTTATATAATACATAAATGAATCCATCAATGGTAAAATCAACCGCATCTTTTAAATTACCATTCACGTTATAGCTTTCTGCTTTACTGAAACCGTCACGATTAGAGGGATATCGATAAATCTGATTATCCAGTGGAGCTAAAAGATATAACTTTCCTCCATAAGCAGAAATTTTCATACCAGTCTTAAAAGCTTCATCGGTAGTATCTGAAAGTTGAAAATTCTTATTTTTATAAGAAATAATTTTATAATTGGAGGTAAGAAACAATATTTCATCGTTATCATCATTATAAGTGGCAGTAATCACTTGTTCTTTATCGTCAATTTTAAGGACATCAGAAATTCTATCACCGGTAATTACATAAAGAGCATTATATTCATAAGCATAAATATTATTATCAGGACCTTTAACGATACCCAAAGCATTCACATCATCTCTTTTGGTAGTCAAATCAACTAATAACTGAACATCTTTGACGTGCTGGATATTATCAAGATTATCTCTTTCTTGTTGAATTTCTGATAAAATCTGGCTTGATTTCGTTCGCAAATATCCCGAATTAAAAACAGCGCGAGCTTTTTCTTCTGCTTTATTCAAAATATTGCCAGCCGTTTCCTTGTCATAAGTACCGCGTGACTGAGCGGTATCAATATCTGTCTGCACTTCATCCAGAGTCGCTTCCATTCCTTTCAATTCTTGTTGATTTTTGATCTGGGACTGGACAACAAATAAGACAAGCACTAATAACAAAATCACCCCCCCCAAAACCAAAGGGATCTTATATTGGTGATAATGTAGGTTTTGAAAAGCATCTTTTAACTTCTTTTCTTTCAGTTGAGCGTGAAGATTTTTGGATTTCTTATAAAGTACATCTAAAAGATTTTTCAAATTCTCTATTTTATCAAATTTCAAAACCTGCTTATCAGTTTGTACTCCTATTGCAGGCAATGGCTCATTTTCATTAATGATAGTCATTTTACTGCCACTTAAGCATACGTTAGTTGGCAGCTCAATAGATAGAGTCTGTTGAATTTGTGTCAAAGAGACTGATAAATCATCAGCGCCAAACATTTTACCAAGATCAGTTTTGGTAATATATCTAAGCAACCTTTCCGTGGACCATAACACTATATCATTATTCTCCAAAGCTCCGCTGGCAATGTTCACAAACAATTCATTATCTTTACCTTTTTCGTCCAATCCCGTGCTAATGACACTCACATGCTTAGATCTAACAAGGTAAACTTCAATATCCAATCCATATTGAGTCAAATAAAGCTTATTTTCCACAAAAATTCCCACCGAAATAGACATGGCATCTAAAATTTCTTTTTGCAAATCTTCCGCCAATAAGGCAAAACCATTATTCACTTTCTTTAAGGCTTCCTCAAAACGAGTATAAAAATCCGCTTCTTCAGTTTCGATAAAACCCTGTAGTAAAAGATCAAAAATTTTCTCCGCTCCTACTATCAAAGAAGGATGAATTTTGTCACCTTTGGCTATCAAAACAATTTCCGCTTCATGCCCTGTCTCAAGCTTTATCGATTCATTAATTTCCTTAAGAAGAGCGTTTTTTTTATCACCAAAATTTAAGCTTTCTTTCTGCCTAAGTATCTGCATACTTAAAATAATATCTAAGAAAAAAATCAGTATCAAATTACTTGGAAACAATTTGCTTTGCAAGGGAAATTCTTTAGCGAAACGTTACATTTGACAACATGGCAAATTAATATTTGTTTTCTTTAGGCAAGGACAAGATCAAAAAATGGATCATCTGATTTTTGGTTTAAAAAAATTTATGGATGATTAATTTTTTATTTAAAATTCATAAAAACTCCATA
>MFXK01000004.1 GCA_001788835.1 Candidatus Peregrinibacteria bacterium RIFOXYB2_FULL_33_20 | reverse complement strand
AGAATATATACAAAATAAGTTTTATCCATAAATAATCATTATATTTACTGGATTCCAGACTAAATCTGGAATGACCTTAAAACAAATAATATCCATCATTTCTGGTCTTTTCATGAATTTTTTTAATTATTTCTTCAAACCATTTTCCATTTGATCCGTTTTTTTGGAAAATAATATTGATTTTGACGTAATTTGAATATATAGTTTCGCTATCTTCTTCATCTTTTTTTTATGGAAAGTTCGAGATTAGATGTAACTCCTTGCTCATCTAGAAGAATGTATGGTTTGAAGCCTATAATAACAAAAAATATGACACTCTTAAGAGCTAGTTTTTTGTTATTATTAATAGTGGCTGCCTGTAATGATTCGTCTGATGATGGTTCTTGTGATAGTTCTCCTGAACCTGGTAGTTTTGATCTTACCTGTGATGATTCATATCAAAGATTACTTGATGACTTTGAAATCCATTTTTGCCAAAATCCAGGTAGTTATGACTTTGTTGAATGTGCTGGTAATGGTAATTTTGTTGTAACAGATGATGGTTTAACTATACCTTTTGATACCTCATTGGATTTAGAAGATGAGATGAAGTGTCTTGGTTTTTATCCTCTTATAACCTGTAGTTCTTCTTATGAAGGATTTTCAGGAACAGAACTGGTTATAGGTCAAATACCGCTTTCAAATGAAATGCATCTGTCTATGTCTATGGTTGTTCCAGTTGGTAAAGATCCTGGCGTTGAACTTCAAAGTGTTATTGTAACTTACAGTCCTTTTAATCAAGAATGTTCATTTTACATGCCATATACACTGCCTGGTGATGCTACTGTGCCTTTTGATTGTGGTATATTAAATGTATCTGAATCAAATAGATTCAGGTTTACTCCATTTGTGAACCCAAGTAGTGGAGAGTTAGAAATAAACGGTCAGATATTTGCTGTTAAAAATATTGCTGAGCCTAAAGACATTTATGGAATGATTGGGCCATCTTTTGACGTTGCGAATGGTGTAGCCCAAGATCCTGTTAACGGAGGAGATACGATTTACATAGAAAGCTTTTCAGTGTTGAATCCTGATGGTGAATGGAGGACATTAAGAAATAGTGGCAATAGAAATTAATAGGCAAATTTTTTATTAATTGGATTTTTCGGATTACTTCGAAATGAATTATCTTTTGGGCTTTTATGAGCCAAAACAAGCGTGGTTTACAACATATCTTGCAATTACATCCACTTCCAAATTCACCAAATCTCCTTTCTTAAGTTTTCCAAGGTTTGTATTTTTGAGTGTATGAGGGATTAATGATATTTCAAATGTTTTTTCTTTAATTTTGGAAATTGTTAGGCTTACGCCGTTTACTGTGATTGATCCTTTGTGAACGATATATTTGGCAATTGATTTTGGAATTTCGATTTCGAGGATGGGTTCGGTGTTTTTGAAATTAAGATTCCTGTCTTTACGGGGATGACATAAGTGGCGACAGGAATGGCATTTTGCTGTGCTGTCAACGTGTCCTAATACAAAATGTCCGTCTAAACTATCACCAATTTTCAAGGGAGCTTCAAGGTTGACCAAGTCGTCTTTTTGGAAATTTTGAAAATTGGTGCAGCGCAAGGTTTCAGGGATGGCAATTACTTGGAAATAGTTTTTATTGATTTTTGTAATTGTCTGGCAAGCGCCGTTGATAGCAATGGAGTCGCCGATTTTTTTGTTTAGCAAAATTTTTTCTGCAAAAATCCGAATTTCTAAATTTTGTTGGGATTTTTTTAGATTAATTATCTGTCCGAGTTCTTGAATAATGCCTGTGAACACTTTAAAAATTTTAAATTTTGAATTATACTCAACTCTTTTTAAAGATAGCGGTTTTTGGGGTTAGAAGGAATAATGTTTGATAACTTTTTATGTTTTTGTAAAGTTTAAAAATAAAAATTCAGCAAAAATTCAGGTTGAGTTCATGAAAAAGTCATAATCATTTTTTATGCTGAGCGTATGTATTTCTTAATTTTTGTTATATGCGTACTTATAACAGCGTTATGTTGCGCGGCTATCTGGCCGATGATCCGGAAATCAAACACACCACCACCCAGAAGAAGGTAGCCACTCTAGTTTTGACCACCAGAAGGAAAAAAATGGAAAATGGTGAGGCAAAGGATCACCCTGATTTCCATAGACTTACTGTATGGCAGGGAATGGCCGAAACAGCTGAGAAATATTTGCATAAAGGCGATGCGATAGAAGTTTTTGGGGAAATTCATAATGATCATTATCAAGGTAAAGACGGCAAAACAAAATATGTGATTGAAATTACCGTTGATCGTATGGATATTCTTGGTGTTAAGAAAGGAGGAAAAATGGAATTTGCAGAGGGTTTGTTTGCCAATCGGGAGGAGGAGAAAACTAGAGAAGAGAAATAGCTTTTTTGCTCCGCGGCAATATTTCTTCAATAATTATATTGCTGCGGAGCTTGATGATAATTATCAATCAGATTGGCTAAAAATTAAAAGATAAATGCTTAAAGATTTTTTTTGATTTTTTTGCTTTTTGAAACTTTTTCTTTATTTTTGGGTGTAATAATTGTTAGAGTAATTACCTGTTTTTTGAATTTTATGAAAATTATTTGACGTTTTTGTGATTTAATGTATAATTAACACTCGTAAAAAAATAACAATTAATATTATAAATATGGAAGCAGAAACAAATTCAAGATTAGAACCATTAGAAGGAGATAGCGAAAACACAAGTCAAGCATGGGATATTGGTGCTAGTTTGGAGATGGAAATAAGTAACAATGGAGCGGGAGTTGATGTAAAAAGAACAGTAATAACGAGATTAGAAGGGATGGACGCCGTTGAGCAAACACCAACTGGATTTAGAAGAATTTTAAATGCTTTGCTGCGCATGGAGTTTTTAAAATTTAAAAAAGCAGATACATTGACTTTGTGTAGCAATATATTAACTTTGATACAACAGAGTGTAAGTCAACGTAATGAATTTTGTGATTTTCTGAATAAGGAGAGTAATTCTTATTTACAGCAAAATTTTATATTATTTATTCGTACTGTATTGGAGGAAGGATCATTGAATCCAAGCCCAGCTGTTGCCGGATATTTATGTAGCATGTTTGTGGCTTTGTATGGAAAAAATGGTGGCCAGGAAAGGCAATTATATTCTCAGCTTTTTGGATATAAAAATAAAGCTGTAAAAGCAAGGATTGAATTAGCAAGATCAGCAACAAGAAGGCCATTTCAATTAACAGGGAATAAGGTATTAGATGAAGCGTTAAGGGTAGATGATTATGAGGGAACAGCAGCTCCAGCAGTCAAAGTCGCAAAGCCAGCCTCAGCTTTAGCAACATTAGCTTCCCTAGAGAGATCAAGAGAAAATCGTGAGGCAAGTTTTCCAGCCAAAGTGGCAATGTTAGTGTTAGCAACAGCGGCTACAGTGGCTGTAATTTTAGGCAAATCTGAAATTGGCAATGATTCCAGGCAATCGATTGTTGCACAGGATGCCAGTACTTTAAATAATGGAGAGCCATCTTATCAAGGATCAGAAGGTGAACATGTGTCGTTAGCGGAGGCAAAAGAGGATTTACTAGCGTTGGGATATTTAGCTAATGGAGAGTCATCGGCGGTTTCAGGGAGACAATCTCCAGCCTCCACTATTCAAGCTAAAAGACAATTACAAGCCGAAGCCGGAACACGGCATGAAGATACTGGGTTTAAAGAAGGCATACCTCTTTACAAGCTGAATGATAAGGGCGAGGTTGATGGGCGAGATCATTTTTTGACATTAGCACAGCTTCAAAATGTGCTGGGAAAGATGACGATTCTTGATTTAGAAGGTTATGTTGTAGATGGTTTTAGGGAAAAATTAAATGATCCAGGGGTTTTGGCGAGAATTGAACAGTATTTACCTCGCGGTTATTATTTTCCAAGAAAAGATGGATCAATTCAACCTGCTTCTGAGTGGATGAATGAAAATGAATTTCTTTTTAAATGTGCTTTATGTCATTATCTTACTCCAGAAGGAGTGAAAAATCTTAGGACAGAATTTACAGAATCATTTACTGTTGGTGTGCAAAATTTAAATACACAAGTTATGCCTACAGTTACAGTCATCAATTTTGAAAAACCAAGCAAAGGCAGGTTGCAAAATGTTATACCTTCATATTCTGATTCTCAATTAGCAGCTTCATCGCTATCAGCTTTTGCAGGAGGTGAGTATGGCGCTGGGATGGGGTATATGGAAGCTTCAATATCTCAACAAAAAGCACCTATTGTGCGATTAGGAATCCCAATAAAACTAGAAGATCCAAAAACAGATTTAAAGAGTTTTTATGCTGATAAATCTATTCCCAGAGCGAGTTGTAATCTTAATTATTTTTCTGCACATCCAGAATGCAGCGGAGTCAGTCAATTAATAAGTTCTTTAGGTGTGGGGAAGGGTAATGGAGAGTTTATTATTACAACTATACATGGTGATCAATTTGAGTGTAGCGGTGGGCAAGCTGTTACAGCCTGTAGATCACTGGCCGCAAGAGGATTCTTAAGCGATGTCCAGCCGGCAGATGAAGCTACTTATGATTTACCTGCTGACGCTATTCAACCCTTAGGAGGGGGGGAGGCAGATGTCACTGATTTACCAGAGCCTTTAGCTTTGTTAGTGGCTCATCCTGAGTTCGCTATTCAAACACAAATTAGGGATGAAGTTGGCGAAATAATGGCATAAGAAGTCTTGAACCAGGTATTTTCATCTTTTTTGTCGTGTAAGAATATTAGATGTTTTTTGTTAAATAATTGTTAAATGTAGTATTGACTAATTTAATAAAAGATGTAAGATATAATATCTCGTAATTTTTATGAATTTTTTTATGAGGGAAGCGGTGGAAAAGTGCGGTGGCGGTGATCTTTATTATTATCTGAAATTAGATACGTTGAAAATTGATGCTAAGGAAGTTGTAGGTAAATTTTTAGAAGCTTTGCCTGTAATAAATTTTGATGAGGGGAGGAGGGTGAGTTATCGAAGCTTTCTGCAATTTGATGAGATGGTTCACCCATTTTTAAATATCTTAAATACACATTTACTTGCAGATCAACATTATCAAGCTGCGCTTATTGAATATCTTAAAGGTCAAGTTGCTAACCAACAGCTTAAAAAGAATCTTATAAGTTTATATGGTTATTTAAATAGATTTTATAAAGATAAATTACAAAATTTTCCATTATTTTCCATTTTTTTTAAAACTTTGTTAGAGGTTTTGGCGGAAGAGGATGAAGAATTTAGATCAATCACCTGGTTTGAAGGTGAAATGACGGCAAAGTCAAATGCCGTTTTAGTACCTGCAGATACCGATCAAACCAGTCAAATGGTGGAAAAGATTAGAGTGGATTTAGTGGGGGCAGGAGTAGGAGAGGGTTCTTATCAGAGAAATGTACCAGAAACCGAAGTTTTAAAACCAGTAGATTCAGCATCTATTTCACCAGGATCGGTACAAGGACTGAATTGGTTCAGGGGTTTTGTTAATACCTGTCGTCCTGCCAGATTAGCTGTTACAGGCTTTACATTGGCTTCATTGTTCTTAGTGGTTAGGGCTGTAGGGGTTTCTATTCCTGGGGGTAGTGATATAACATTACAGGCCGCTATGGATAGACAGAAGAGCATTATAAAGATGCCAGTACAAGGACTATCAGCAGTGCCAACTCCAGGACCAGTTGTGGAAAAACCGTTAGATATTTCCTCGCCATTAACTTTGCAGGGAATAACGGCGGAAGGATTGAAAGCTCAGATTGATCAATTATCGGAATTAAAAGATAAAAAACGTGGTTTGAGGCCAGGGGAAAGTCGAGATATTAAATTTGATGTGATTAATGAGGGAGGACAACAGATTCAAATTTTTATTTCTGTTTATAGAAAAACAGGCGATGATCAAAATATTTTTGATTATGTCTTATTGGTTGATGGTAAAGATAAAGAGAAATGGGCATTAGCATCAGATGAGACACCTATTAAAACTTTAAATGCGTTTTTGGCTAAACGTGTTAAAGAGTTGAAAGACGCATAGCTTAAAACGTATGAGGCACAACGAATATAAGATTCTGGACAAGCCGGAATGACAGTCTATATAATACATTTAGCTTTTTAAATGATTTTTTTGATGCTCAATACGCCTCTTTCGAAGATTTTACGCACCACTTCGGCTCATCTCAAACAATTGAAAGAAATGGGGATTTTTACTGTAGCGGATTTGTTGATGTATTTTCCACGGGCTTATCAGGATGAGAGTGAATTTCGACCAGTGATTGAAGTGTCTACCGAAGAAGTGAATATCGTGAAAGGAGTGATTAGCAATTTAAACATGAAACATGTTCGGTCAGGCATGGCTTTGATTAAGGCTTTATTTACCGATCAAAGTGCTTCGATTGAAATTATCTGGTTTAACCGGCCCTACATCATGCAACAACTTAAGAATGGAGATGAAGTGATTCTTAGTGGTAAGGTGAAGTTTGAAGGTGGACGAGTATTTTTTGCTTCTCCGAAATTTGAGAAAGTGAAAACAGAACAAGCTCAGACCGGACGCATTATTCCGAAATATTATCAAGCGGATATCAAAGATTCCAAATACAAAATTTCCAGTCAGTGGCTACGGGATAAGATTCAGCCTATTTTGTATATGGCTGATCTATTTGAAGAATATATGCCTGAAGAGATTTTGAATGAAGAAGATATGATTTCATTGAAAGAAGCTATTAAGCAAATCCATTTTCCTTCAAATTTGGAAGCATTGGAAAAAGCGAAAGAAAGACTTGGGTTTGATGAACTTTTCTTTTTGCAATTAAATGCTTTGAAAAAAAAGCGTGATTGGCAAATGTCATGGATTGATGAGGCAAGGGACACTATGAAGATTGACAGGGAATTATTAGAAAGATTTTTACTGAATTTACCTTTCAAATTAACAAAAGCTCAGGTGAAATCTTTGCATGAAGTTTTGGAAGATTTACAGAAACCATATCCAATGCTCAGACTTATTCAGGGAGATGTTGGATCAGGTAAAACTATTGTGGCTGTTATTGCGAGTCTGCTAACAGTTTTGACTGATAAAAATTTAAAAAACTATGAACGTCCGCAAGTTTCTATAATGGTTCCAACTGAAATCTTGGCCAAACAACATTTCAAAACTTTTAATAAATTATTAAGTCCTTATGATATTCGCATTGAGCTATTAGTTGGGTCTTTTACGGCAAAACAAAAAAGATCAATTTTGGAAAATATGAAACTTGGGCTTTCGGATGTTGTTATTGGGACACATGCTTTGATTCAGGAAGGAGTTGATTTCAGGAATTTGGCTTTGGCGATTATTGATGAACAACATAGATTTGGAGTTAAACAGCGTGAATATTTGGCTAAATTTGGTAATCCACATTTGCTTTATTTGACAGCTACTCCTATTCCAAGAACTTTAGCTTTGACAATTTATGGAGATCAGGATATTTCTGTGATTGATGAAATGCCACCAGGAAGGCAGGAAATTATCACTCGAATTGTGCCTGAAAGTAAAAGACTTGATGCTTATAATTGGATGAAAGAACAGGTAAAAAAAGGTCGTCAGGTTTATATTATTTGTCCTTTGATTGATGAATCAGATAAAATTGAGGTTAAGGCTGTGACTGAAGAATATCAAAGACTACAAAAGGAAATTTTTTCTGAACTTAAACTTGGTCTTCTTCATGGCAAGCTCTTACAAGCGGAAAAAGATATGATGATGCATAAATTTCTTGAAAAAGAAATTGATATATTGGTTTCAACTTCAGTAATTGAGGTTGGAATTGATATTCCGAATGCAACCATTATGCTAATTGAAGGTGCAGAAAGATTTGGACTTTCTCAGCTTCATCAGTTTCGAGGTCGTGTCGGAAGGGGAGAGCATCAATCATATTGTTTTTTGTTCACGAATTCATCCAGTCCTGACAATGTTAAAAGGCTTAAGGCCATGGTTCAGCATGCCTCAGGATTTGATCTTTCAGAAATTGATTTGAAGCTACGCGGTCCGGGTGAAGTTTATGGTGTTAAACAAAGCGGTATTCCAGATTTGAAAATGGCTTCTTTGTCGGATGGTCGTTTGATTATGAAAGCTCGTAATCAAGCCGAAAAAATGTTAAAAATTGATCCATCATTATCAAGATATCCTAATCTCAAAGCTAAATTTGATTTCTTTGGATCCGAAAGGGAAGGGTATTTTGCTTAATACGCTGTTCTTGCACTTTGTTTCCAACTTGATGGAGCTGAAGAATCACAAGACCATATTTTGGTGTCAGTATCGTAGGTACAATAATGTTGATTATTGGCAACGCCCCAATAATTAACTATATAGTCGTTGTATGGAACATAATTAAAATAATCATATGGAATAAGATCTTTGTCGCTAAATCCGTCATGGTTTGCATCATTTTGATCATAAATGTAACATTTCCCGTTGTCATAGCAAGTATCGCCCCATACTGGATCTACAACCACCCAATGATCATTCATCCATACTTCAGTCCATTCATGACCTCCAACTCCATCACCGAAGTCAACATTACCAAGAGCAATTCTTACTTCATCTGATTTATATAATCCTGAGGCAATTATGCTTGAAGTGAAGGCATTGCTTTGGTCATCACAATCTCCAGCTTTATCTTCATAATTCCCCGAACAAATCATATTACTTTTTAATGTTGGTGAAGAGTTAAGATAATATTCTGGTTTTTGAAAATAATCACCACATCCAAATATTGTTTTATCTGATTGCCAGTGATTTTGTTGATACGCTTTATAAAGATCAGCTAAATTTTTAAATTGTTGAGCATAATCAATAACGGTTTGATTCGTTGGAGTTATATAATTCATTGCATATTTTACATATTCTTCCTCTGTCATTTTCGGTGAACATCCATCTATGTTAGGCGAAATATTACATGTGGCTGTTGTTGTATTATACATGTCTTCTTTATCCTGTTCATCAGATTGAAAATCTTGCTGCTTTTGTTTGCATTTTTCATAAATTGAATCAAGCCTATCTGTAGAAACTTTATTTTTTAGTAATTCTTTTAATTCATCACAATCTGTAGGCAGATCATAAGCAGTTTCATCATAATTTGTATTTTCAATTAAATCTTGCATATCCTTTTTAAGAAGTTTACGCATACTTGCAAGTTGTTTCTTATCACTTCTTGGAAATGCCATTTTTAAACACATATCGGTTTTATCTATTTTGTTTACGCTATCAGTAGGTATTAATAAGTTCAAAAGAGTGTAAGTATACAGATCAACTTTTTTGGCAATTTTAACATCTCCAGAGCTATTGGTAACTGCTAAATCTTCATATTTTTGCGTATCACAATTATCGTTTTTGTTGATCAAAAATACATAAGCAATGTTTTTGACTTTGGCGGGAGTGGGATTTTGCTTCCTGTATTGTTCTATGGTAGTCATTCTGGAGCTAACTAGGTTGTCTTTACCGTTATCGCTAACATTATCATTGTTACAGGAGGCCAATATTAAAGTGATTGCTGTAGCCGAAAGTATCAATAAAACCGATTTTTTCATATATGTGAAATTTGTTATGTAGTATGTGAAGCCGGTATAAATGTAGCAATTTACTGTAAATCTTCAAGTAGATTATTAACTTGATTGTTTAAATTACTTTCTGCGTATATTTCTTCTTTTTTGGTCAAAAGGGTTGATAAATAAGTCTTATCGAGTGAATCAAGTGATACATCATCCAGAGGGAAATATAGTAAGGGGTCAACAGCGATAATTTTTTTCTTTCCTTGCTCATCATATATAGGGATATGTAATTCCAGATGTAAGTGAGCGCCAGTCGTATATGGACCGGCTCCTTTTGTACCTGGTAAGGCGCCGCTTAAACCTAATAAATCACCCTGCACAACGTAATCACCTTTCTTTACAAAAGTGGCAGAGACATGCCCCATCACTACGCTTCTACCGGTAGGATCAGTAATGACGATTTTTTGATAAGCGTAATATAAAGGACTGTCTTCATTAATGTCATAACCATTGGCGTAAGTAATAACGCCATTCATGGGGGCGAATAATGGCGTACCCTGCGGTATTCTGATATCAACCGCCTGATGTTCGCCAATCTGTGATCTAAATGGATAAGTTTGGTCATGAAATAAAGCGGTTATGCCTCGATAAGGAGAGGCAGGCCAAATCAAGTCTTCACTAGAGTTGAAATTTAAAGTGTTAAATTCGTTTTGAATATTGTAAGCCAGTGTTAAATCTACATTCGGGTCATTTTTGTATTTTTCCAGATCATCATTAAGAACCTGTAGAGTCCTAAACAAGATTTCGGTGTCTTTGGAGATTTGCGTTTCTTGTTTTTTAGCCAATTCCAATCTTTTTTGAAAGATATTTTTTTGTTCTTTGGTGGCGCTTAAGGCTTTCTCTTTGGCTATTTTTAGGGCTTCAAGATCTTTTTTTTCATCTTCATATTGATTTTTGGTTTTTTGGAGATTTTCTTTTTTGGCATCTAAATTTTGTTTTAAGAAATTTAAGGCCTCTTGATTGGATTTAATGGCCGTGAAGATTTTTTGCGAAGTAACTTCAAAAATTGATAAATAAGTTATTTCCTGATCAAAGCTTGATAGACTATTGGCTGACAGTAGAGCCTTGAGTGGATTACGGTCGGTTTTGGAAGCGGTATCAGCATCTTGAACGTTATTATATGATAAATAGATGATGCCTAAGATTTTGGACATGACATCTTTTTGATTTTGAAGCTCGATTTCCTTTTGGGAAACTTTTTCATTGAGTATGATAATATCGTTTTCTTTGACAGTTACTTGTTTGGCTAAGCTTTCTATAATTGGTTCTTTTTGATTAATTTCTGAGTTATAATAATTGATTAAGTCCTCTAATTTGGTAATCTCCTGCTCCAGATTGTCTATTTGTTCCTTGGCGGCATCTACCACTTTGTTCCTGTTTTTTAAAGCGTTATTATTGGAAGCAATGGCATTTTTGATCCTTTGAATTGCTAGCATTTGTCGATCAATAATTCGTTGTAAGGCGGATTTTTGGTCTACCTCTGAATTATTCTCGTTTTTTGGTTGGTTAAAGATGATTTCCTGATTATTTGCACTTTGAGATCCTGCGTTAGTAGCAGTTGGCATATCGGCAAAAACCAGATTGTTGAGACTTAAATTTACAATCAGCATTGTGATTACTGGATATAGAATTTTTTTCGAAATCATTCTGAATTTACTAAGCTTTAGGTTAAAATATTATCTTTTAAGTATAGCATTTTTTAGCTTTCAGATCATGTTAAAAGGCTCATTTCAGCTTAAATTCAATAGATTTACAATAAAAATCTTGTCAAAATATAAAATTTGGATTAAAATCCTCTTCGCATTAATTCTTTTAACTAATTTTATGGCACATAAGAAAGCTGGTGGATCCAGTAGAAACGGTCGAGATTCAGTGGCCAAGCGACGTGGAGTGAAACTTTATGAGGGGGAAACCGCCAGAGCTGGAAATATCATTATCAGACAAAAAGGTACTAATTATTTTCCTGGTGAACATGTAGCCATGGGCAAAGATTTCACTTTATTTGCCATGGAAGATGGTGTGGTTTATTATAAACAGAAAAAACAAAAAAAATTCAATGGCAGGGTATACAAAGATACGTTTGCTTGTGTGAAAGTAGTGGCATGAGCCTGATAGAAAGATATTAATAGCTCGTTCGTACAAAAAGAATTTTTTAAAATCCCCTTTGAAAAAAGGGGATTTTTTAATTAATTAATTTTATGTTCTTCTAGAACTGATGATATAATAGGTCCAATAAATTGACCATTTGGACTATATGCGGCATAATCTGTTATTTCGGTTGTGGTGTCGTCGCCATCGTTAAATTTTGTTCCTGGTAGTACAGATATAGTATCATCATCTTTAATACCATATCGTTTCATTAAAAAAGCGTCTATTCTTACTTTTGTTAGAGTTGCAACAATTTCAGGAGCAAGTGTTTTTGGTATTTCAAATCCATGAAAATTTGTTTTTTCTGTAGTAGGTACATCGCGAGTCAGTTCGAGAAAACTATTTAGTTCTGGAGTTATTTCTTGTTTAGCCATAAGGTAAAAGTTAGGGAATAAGGTTAAAAAGATATGATATTATATCATAAATTGATAAAAAATCAAATTTAAAATTGAAAAAATTTACTAATTTTATATTGTTCTTCCTACAGCTGCGGCGACTTTGGCAGCTTTGGTCATAATTTGTCCGAAAGTTTCTTCTGTCATGGCTTGTTGTCCATCGCATAAGGCTTTTTCTGGATCGCAGTGAACTTCAATCATTATACCATCTGCCCCAGCGGCAATAGAGGCCAATACCATTGGCGGAATTAGTTCTGGCTTGCCTGTGGCATGACTAGGGTCAACAATGACTGGCAAGTGACTTTCTCTTTTCATCCAAGCGACTGCGGCTAAATCCAAAGTATTTCGCATGGCGGTCTCAAAAGTTCTAATGCCTCTTTCACACAGAATGACATTAGGATTGCCTTCGTGCATGATGTATTCCGCTGCCAGCATGAATTCTTTTAAGGTCGCGGACAAGCCTCTTTTAAGCATGACCGGTTTTTTGCTTTGGCCGACAGCCTTAAGTAAATCAAAATTTTGCATATTTCTAGCTCCAACCTGCATGATATCTACATATTTTTCAAAATCATCTATGTATTCAGGCGTCATAATTTCACTTATAACGTTCATTTTCAGTTGGTTAGCTGTTTTGCGAAGCATTTTTAAACCTTCGATACCATGTCCTTGGAAGTCATATGGTGAAGTGCGTGGCTTGAAAGCCCCTCCACGAAGGATAGTAGCGCCTCCATTTTTGGCAATTTCCGCTGATTTATCTAGCTGCTCCTGATTTTCAACTGCGCAAGGACCGGCCATAATGGCTAATTTGGTGTCGCCGATAGTGGTGCCATCAGGTAGAGTGATAATCGTATCTTCATATTTAGTTTCTCTGGCAACTAGTTTGTAGGGAGCTAGTACGGACATGACGTCACTGACTTCTGGGAAGGACATTAAGTGATTTTTGTTTAAAATCCTTTCATCACCGATAACAGCAATGACAGTTCTTTCCACACCATATAATGGTGCTGGTTTTAAATTTACTGATTCAATGTATTTGATCATATGTTCTACGCTTTCTGGTTTGGCGTAGCGTTTCATAACGATAATCATATGGGAAGAAGATTTTAAATTATAAATTTTAGTTTTTGAATTATTTGCATTTAAAATTGATTCAAAGGCAATATTTATTTTTTTAATTTTTGAGTTTTGGCTTAAGTTTATCATTTTTTAAATTTTTAAGTAGTAATAAATCTTTTAAATTGGAAAAGAGATAATACTGCCAAGAATTTAATTTAAAGTTTGTAAAGTTCATAAAGTTATCAGATTAAGAAATAAAAAAGCTCTCCTTTGTGAGGAGAGCTTTGTAAGTTTGAAATTTATTGGTAACTTAAAAGGTCCTCACGGCGATAGGAGAGTAAAAATAAAACCAAAAACCAAATATTTTATTTAGTGTGTTCATTTGTAAAATAAGTTACATTATAATTGTAACAATAATTTTTATTTTTTGCAATTTTTTTATGTTAATAGATAGTCATTGCCATTTAAATATAAAAGATTTTGATCAGGATTTTGATGAAGTTGTGAAAAGAATGTTTGAAAATAAAATAAGTAGAGTTATTAATGTTGGATGTGATTTAAAGACTTCAAAGCGAGCTTTGGATTTAGCCGATAAATATGATTATATGTATGCAACAGTTGGCTTGCATCCACATGAAGCAAAGAATTTTTCAAAGGATATTTTAGATGAATTTGAAGTGATGATAGAAAACAATCAAAAAATTATTGGCATAGGGGAAACAGGGCTTGATTATTTTCGAAATTTATCAACTGAAGAAGAACAAAAGACAGTTTTTAACGCGCAGATAGGATTAGCAAAAAGATATAATTTACCTTTGATTATTCATTGTCGGGAAGCATATGAAGATGTGTATGAAATTTTAGTTCAATATGATTTAAAAAAAGTGATTTTTCATTGTTTTGCCGGGAATTTAGAATTTGCGAAAAAACTTTGGAATCATAATTGGATAACATCTTTTACTGGAATTATTACATATCCGAAAAATATAGAATTACGGGAAATAGTAAAAAACTGTCCTATAAATTCATTTTTATTAGAAACAGATTGTCCATATTTAAGTCCACAGAAATTTCGTGGACAAAGGAATGAGCCAGCATTTATGATAGAAACTGCCAAATGTTTGGCGGAATGTAAAAGTTTGGATTTGGCGGAAGTCGCTGAATTGGAAAATCAAAACATAAAAAATATCTTTGGGATTTAAAACTTTAGCAATGAATATTTTAAACAACAAAAAAATTTTATTGGGGATTTCGGGCAGTATTGCCGTGAAAAAAGTTTCTAATTTGATTAAGTTATTGCAAAAAACAGGAGCTGAAGTTGAAGTTGTGGCTACGAAAAATGCCTTGGGAATTTTTGGAGAATATTTTTTGGAGCTTGAAAAGGATTTGGGAAAGAAGATTTGGAGTGAAATGTCTGAAAATAAAGTCAATCATTCAAAATTTGTTTTTCCGCATCTTGATTTGGCGAAATGGGCGGATTTAATTTTATTAGCTCCAGCCACTGCTAATTTGATTGGGAAAATTGCTAATGGGATTGCTGATGATTTGCTTTCTACTTTGATTATGGCTTTTGAAGGGCAGGTTTTTATTGCTCCAGCAATGAACAGCCGAATGTGGAACAATTTTTTTGTTCAGCGAAATGTTAAGAGGTTGAAACAATTACAAAATGAAAATTTAAGTTCTCAAAAATTTGAGATTCTAGGACCAGTTGAAGGTAAATTGGCATGCGGGGAAGAGGGGATAGGAAGGATGATTGAAGTGAAGGAGATAGTGGAAAAGTTAGCTCATTTCCAACCCCTATCTTATTATAAGAGAAGGGAGTTTTTGTTGAGAAATAAGACTGTTTTGATAACTGCTGGGGCAACTAGGGAGTATCTTGATCCGGTTCGTTTTATTAGTAATGGCTCGTCGGGGAAAATGGGGATAGCGTTGGCACAAAAAGTTTTGGAAATGGGGGGAAAGGTAATAATGATATCAGGAATAGGGAATAGTGGATGGAGAATAGAAAATGAAAATATTGAAATTATTGATATAGAAACTACTGATGAAATGTTTGAGGCGGTGAAAAAAAATATTAATAAGGTTGATATATTTATTTCTTCAGCGGCTGTATGTGATTTCAAGCCTGAGAAGATTTCGAAACAAAAATTAAAGAAAGATTCTGAACAAGCCAGAATGACAATTGATTTTGAAAAAACAGTAGATATTTTGAAATGGGTTGGAGATTTTAAAATTCAAAAAAACTCAAAACTCAAAGCTCAAAGCTCAAAGCTTAAATTAATTGGATTTGCTTTGGAAACGGGAAATATAATTGCTAATGCTAAGAAAAAATTGAAAGAAAAACATTTGGATTTGATTGTAGCCAATAAACCATCAAATATCGGGCAAGATACCGGTGAGTTTTATTTTATTACCGAAAACAAAATGGAACGCAAAATTGGTTCAAAATTAGAAATTGCAGAAAATTTATTGCGTTTTTTACATTTTTAAAATCGCTTTTAATATGCTAATTTTTGAATAGCCATTAATTTTTTTTTATGCTTTCACTTGCACAACTTAAGTCGCAATTGCCTTGTGTTTTGAAAAACACTGATTTCCCATCTTTGGGCGAGAAATATGAAGGAAAAATTCGAGATAATTATACTCAGGGCGATAGAAGAATTTTAATAGTGACAGATAAAGTTTCAGCTTTTGATAGAGTTTTGGGTTATATTCCATTCAAGGGACAGGTGCTTAATCAAATGGCCAGGTTCTGGTTTGATCAGACTAAAAATATTTGCGGTAATCATGCCCTTAGTTTTCCAGATCCAAATGTGGTGGTTGGGAAGCAGTGTAAAGCTTTGCCAGTGGAAATGGTGGTGAGAGGTTATTTAACTGGGACCACCTCTACTTCGGCTTGGTATAATTACTCCAAGGGAGTGAGAGATTTTTGCGATAATAAATTACCAGATGGGATGAAAAAAGATCAAAAGTTTGTACACCCTATTATTACGCCTTCGACCAAAGCTTTACATGGCAATCATGATGAGTCTGTGGCTCCACAGGTCTTGTTGGATAGAAAATTAGTGACCAAAGAGCAATTGGATTATCTGATGAAAGTAGCTATGGAATTATATTTGAAAGGCGTGGAGATTTGCGCCAAGCAAGGCATCATTTTAGTGGATACCAAATATGAATTTGGTCTTGATAATAATGATGAGATTATTTTAATCGACGAAATCCACACCCCAGATTCTTCTAGATTTTGGAAATCAGCGACTTATCAGCAGAATTTTGAGGCTGGGCTAAATCAGGATAACATTAATAAAGAGTATTTACGTATTTGGCTGGCTGATCGTGGCTATATGGGAGATGGTCCAGTGCCGAACATTCCTGAGGAAGTGATTATCGAAACCGCCAGGAGATATATTGAAGCTTATCAATTAATTACTGGAGAAAATTTTGTGGCTGAAGTTGGTCCGGTTTTGGAAAGAATTGAAGAGAATTTGACAAAATATTTATAATAAATTTGGCTGTAAGTCGCTTTCGGTCCAGGTTTCGTTTTCAATACCCATTTTTTCCATACTGCGGTCGGTGTCAATTTCAGTTAGCAACTCTTCGGTGATTTCAGGAGTAGGATATTTGCCATCCATGCAGGCCATACAGAAATTAGTAATGTCAGGGTTGCCTTCGCTGACGGCTGATTGGAGATCCTCAAGGTCTTGATAAAACAACATGTCAGCACCAATGGCCTTAGTGATTTCTTCTGAGTTTAAATTATGGGCGATAAATTCTCTACGAGTGGGCATATCTACGCCATACATGCAGGGATTTCTTAAAGCTGGCGCGCTGGAAGCAATGTAGACTTTTTTGGCACCAGCGGCTCTGATCATTTCAATGATTTTTTTGGAAGTATTGCCTCTGACAATGCTGTCATCAACAATCAAAACATTTTTTTTTCTGATTTCTAACTCGATTGGATTTAATTTGTAACGGACTGATTTTTGACGAACTTTTTGTCCAGGCATGATAAAAGTGCGGCCAATGTAACGGTTTTTGACTAAACCTTCGCGGTATTTTACGCCCAATTCATCAGCTAATCCCAAAGCTGCGCTTCTAGAGCTGTCTGGTACTGGGATGACGACATCTATTTCCACTTTTGCTTCCCTGATTTTTCTGGCTAATTTTTGTCCCATGCGGTAGCGAGCTTTATAAACACTGATATCATCAATCATTGAATCAGGTCTGGCCAAATACACATATTCAAAAATACAAGGGGCCCATTTACTTGGCACACATTGTTTCCGATGTAAATTGAAATGCTTATCAATAAATATTCCCTCGCCAGGCTTGATATCACCGACTTTGGTAAAGCCCAAAGCGTCAAAAGCCACGCTTTCAGAAGCAACAGCATATTCTTTGCCGGTGACTAGATTTTCTCTGACTCCTAAGATTAGAGGCCTGATGCCGTGAGGATCCCTGAAGGCAAATAAGCCGTGGTTAGCAATTAGTCCCACGACAGCGTAAGCGCCTGAAATTCTTTTGTACAATTTGGTTAAAGCGGTAAAAAAATTATCCGCTTTAAGTTCTAATTTTTTTAAATTTAAAATTTCATCAGCCAGAACATTTAGCAATAATTCAGAATCAGATTTGGTGTTTAAATATCTGATGTTTTTTTCGATAATTTCTTTTTTTAGTTTTTTGGTGTTAGTAAGATTGCCATTATGAACAATGGTAATGCCAAATGGGCAGGTAGTTAAAAATGGTTGAGATTCGCTACTGCTATAAATTCCGGCGGTGGGGTATCGAACATGGCCAATACCGAAATTACCTTTGAGCTCAGTAATGTTCTTTTCATCAAAAATATCTCGCAAGAGTCCATCACCTTTATGCAGATGAAATTGTTGCATGTCATAGGTAAGAATACCTGCCGCATCTTGACCTCGATGTTGGAGCATGATTAGACCATCATATATTTCTTGCACAACTGGACTATTGGAGGTGATACCTATGATTCCGCACATGGGGGAAATTTTAAATTATGAAAGATTTTTAATTTGATACGCTGCTTTTACTGTGTTTTCCATCAGACAAGCTACAGTCATCGGGCCGCAACCCCCTGGGACAGGCGTAATGGCCGAAATTTTGGTCAATAAATTTTCAAAATCTGTGTCGCCTACTAATTTATAACTTTTTTCGGAATTTGTATCATTAACTCTATTAACGCCAACATCAATCACGATTGCTTCTTTTTTAACCATGCTGGTAGTAATGAATTTTGCCTTGCCAATGGCGGCAATCAAAATGTCCGCTCTGGCAGTGTGAAATTTTAAATTTTTTGTTTTGGAATGGCAGACAGTAACGGTGGCGCTTCGATTGATTAGCATGGCTGATAATGGTTTGCCGACAATATTGCTTCGACCGACAATGGTTACTTCTTTGCCCACTAAATCAATATTATAAAATTCTAAAATTTTTATTATGCCTTTTGGCGTGCAAGGAGATAGATTTTCGAAATCCTTATTTAAAAACATTTTACCGACATTGTAGGGATGGAAACCGTCAACATCTTTTTTGTGGTCAATGGCTTCAATAATTTTTGCTTCATTAATGTGTTTTGGTAGTGGTAATTGGACCAAAATTCCATGAACACTCCTATCATTATTTAGTTCATTGATTTTTTGCAAAAGTTCATTTTCCGAGGTGGTTGCAGGCAGATTAATTTGATCATCGATAATGCCAATTTTTTCACAAGCTTTTCTTTTTTGACTGATATAGGAAATGCTGGCAGGGTTATTGCCCACCAGAATAATACTAAGTTTGAGCTGAAGGTTTTGAGTTTTTAGAAATTTTACGTCCTCGGATAATTTTGACAATAAATTGTCAGCGACTAATCTTCCGTCTAGAATTTGCGCGCTAAAGGACATAGGACGCTATAGGAATTAAAAATGTTAAAAGAAAAAATTAAGAATCTCTAAGGGACCTAAATATAGCAGATCAGAAAAAAATATGATAGATTATTTTAAAAAGTTTTATTTCGAAATTTTGCGAAAAGAGACTAAAGCTGTTATGATGCCGATATAAAAATTTTATCTTTCTAGTATGATTGATTCTCAAGTGCAAAATGTGGCCCTGCAATCCCAGAAAAATGAAATTACCGAACATATTATTTATAAAAAATTAGCAGAGATTATCAGTGACCTGAATAATAAGAAAATTTTGGTGGAAATATCTAACGATGAATTGAAACATTATAATTTTTGGAAAAATTTTAGCCAAAAGGAGGTTAAACCAAGTAAATTTCAGATCTGGAAATATTACCTTGTTTCCAGAATTTTTGGCGTTATTTTTGGGCTGAAATTGATGGAAAAAGGGGAAGAAAATGCTCAAGAAGCTTATGCACAAATTTCAAAATTTGTGCCTGATGTTAAACAAATTATTAAAGATGAGGAAGAACATGAACAGAAACTGCTGGCTTTGTTAAATGAGGACAAAATTAAATATATCGGCTCCATGGTTTTGGGCATTAATGATGCCTTGGTGGAGTTGACAGGTGCTTTGGCTGGTTTGACTTTTGCTTTTCAAGACACCCATTTAATTGCTACTGCTGGTTTGATAACAGGTGTTGCTGCGGCTTTGTCCATGGGCGCATCAGAGTTTTTATCGCAAAAAGCCGAACAGGGTGATAATCCTTTTCGAGCGTCTATTTATACAGGCGGGATTTATATGATGACTGTGGTATTTCTCATTATGCCTTATTTGTTATTTCATAATCTGTATTTATGTCTGGGATCAACAATTTTGATCGCCATTTTAATTATTTTTCTGTTTAATTACTATATTTCAGTTATTCAGGATACTAATTTTCGAAAGAATTTTTTACAAATGGCTATTATCAGTTTGGGGGTGGCGGGACTTTCTTTTGTGATTGGTTATTTGATAAGAATATTTTTTGGGGTAAATATTTAAGAAATTTTGAATTCTAAATTCTAAATTTTAAATTAAACACAAAAAGATTAAATTACAAAATAAAATTAAATAAATATCCTGTAAGAATTATTCCGAAGCCAACTATGGATGCAAAAATAATAATAAGTTTTGGCTTCATTATTCTCTTAAGGATCATGAATTCCGGAAAAGATAGACCTGTTACAGCCATCATGAAAGCTAAAGTAGTGCCAATGCTTACACCTTTTTCTGTTAAAACGCTTATCAAAGGAATTATTCCGGCGGCATTAGAGTAAAGCGGAATGCCTAAGATTACTGCAAAAGGGACAGCATACCATTTATCATTGCCTGCATATTGTGCAAGAAAATCTGTTGGTATATATCCATGAAGATAAGCTCCCAGCCCAACTCCAATAATTATATAAAGCCATACTTTTTTTATAATTTTAAGAGTATAAATTTTCGCATAATTAATTCTTTCTGACCAGTTTTTATAGATAGTATTTGAAGAATTTTTATTATAATCCAGATTTTCAATTAAACTTTCTACTTGTAGATGTCCAATAAATAGACCTGAGATAATGGCAATAATTAATCCACTTAATATATATATTATTCCTATTTTTATTCCAAAAGTTGATATAAGAAGGATAGCGGCAACTTCATTTATCATGGGGGAAGCGACTAAAAAAGTGAAAGTAACACCAAGAGGTACGCCAGCCTCAAGAAATCCCAAGAAAAGTGGAATTGCACTACATGTACAAAAAGGCGTAATAATACCAAAAACTGCAGCTAAAAAATGACCAGTATATTTGTTTTTATGTGATAGAATTTTTTTAATTTTTTCTTTTGGTAAAAAAGATCTAAGTATTGAAATAATAAAAATTATTACAGTTAAAAGTATAAAAATCTTAATTGTGTCATATATGAAAAAATTTACAGCTTCAGCGATTCTAGTTCCTTCTTGTAATTTAAAAAGATTAAAAGTTACAAAATCAGTAAAAATTTTTATAAATACAAACATTTTTTAAAAAAAATAATTAAATAGTGCGCTTTGAAAAGATACAATTTCTTTGGAAAGTTTCAAGTGAGTTTTATTTGACTACATAAAAAAATTGAGTATATTTTTGTTTGGATTATTCTTAAATTTTTATATGAAAAAAATATTTACTTTTATTTCATTTTTTATCCTTATTTTATCTATTTTTTCATGTTCAAAAAATGAAAATAAAGGGCAGGTTTACTATAATGAAAATGGTGAAAGACTTTTAACTCAACCTCAAGTATTAACAATTAAGCATGATCAAAACCAGGAATTAAAAACCAAATCAGTGACAATTGAAGGTAATGAAACTTTGGATAAATTTGTAATTAAAGATCAAGATAATAATCAAGTTGGTGAAATTATCACTGAAGGACCATATGATGCGGCAGTTTATAAAATAACAGATAAATATATTTTTATTGGTTTAACTAGAAATGGTATTGGAGGTTATATTTTATATGCTGGAGTTCATCAGCTTTATCAATTAGATAGAGCTAATAATAATTTAAAGAAAGTTAATGTGCCTGATAATGGATACGCTTTAACAGATGTTTCAACTGACGGTAATTTAGTAGCTTATGTTGACGAAAATGTTAACAATCATTCAGTTAATGTTTTGAATATAACTGATGATTCTGTAAAAACTTTCAAGGTTTTAGAAAAATACGGACAAGCTGGAGATGTTAAATTCTCACCTGATGGCAAAAAAATTGCTTATGCAGCCTCCCTTGGTAGTCCAGATAGCACAGATTGGGAAAGTGCAATTTATGCTATAAATCTTGAAACTTCAGAAGAAAAACTATTAATAACACAAAAAGTAGAAGTATTACACGTTATTGGATGGAAAGATAATGATAATGTTGATTATAATGGAGGGGAGATGGAGTAAAAGAAATTTTGAATTAGAGGAATAAAGAAGCTATAAAAGCTATAAATATGAATTTCTAAAAAAATTTGTTGACTTTTTTTTTAAGATAAATATAATAGTCTGGCGTTAAAATTTTTTAGATTTAAAAATATTTCTTACTTAGTAAATAATTTACGTGGAGCTCTGACTTGTGTATGAAATAAATGTCACATACAAAAGCTAGGGGTGTACGTAAAAAGACACCCTTTTTTGTAGCCAGTCAGTGGCTATAAATGATCTTTAACAATTTGGCATCTAAAATATATACCGTTGGCTTGAGTTTTGTATAAAAGCTTCCGGTATAACTAAATTCTCTAATGTCTTACAAGAGATTTAGTGAATTTTTAGATTGTAAATATTATTTGTATTAATTGCTAGTTAACATCTGGTAATACTCAAGAAAAATTGCGTAAATTGGCGTATGGTGAATGCCTTGACTCTAAACTTCGACGAAGGACGTAGCAAGCTGCGATAAGCCTCGGTGAGCTGCTAAGCAAGCTTTGACCCGGGGATTTCCGAATGGGGAAACCCAATTTGAGTAATGTCAAATTATCCCGCATTTACTGCGGGAAGAATACTTAGTGAACTGAAACATCTCAGTAGCTAAGGAAAAGAAATCAAAAGAGATTCCCTTAGTAGTGGCGAGCGAACAGGGAACAGCCTAAACTTTACTGATGCCAAGGTGGCAGCCGTTGTCAGTAGGGTGTTGCAGGAATCTGCATGTCATTCTGTCAGGTGACGTTAGAAACAGTTGTTATAGTTGAATGACCCTGGGAAGGGCAACCATAGGAGGTGAAAGTCCTGTAAATGAAATAACATTTGTTTCTAAGTAGATTTCCTAAGTAGGATCGGACACGTGTAATCCGGTTTGAATCTGGGAAGACCACTTTCCAAGGCTAAATAGGTTTAGAGATCGATAGTGAACAAGTACCATGAGGGAAAGGTGAAAAGCACCCTTGTTAAGGGGATGAAATAGAACCTGAAACCATATGCTTTCAAGAAGTGGGAGCCCCATGTCTCATTACGTTCGATAGTATATAAATTACTTATCGAGCATAGCGAGATGTGGGGTGACCGCGTACTTTTTGTAGAACGGGCCAACGAGTTAGCTATGTGGGGCTTGGTTAAGGGGATGATACCCGGAGCCACAGCGAAAGCGAGTCTTAATAGGGCGCATTTTAGTCTCACATACTAGACCCGAAACTGGGTGATCTATCCATGGCCAGGCTGAAGTTTCGCGAAAGCGGAATGGAGGGCCGAACTCATCAGTTATGCAAGACTGTGGGATGAGCTGTGGATAGCGGAGAAATTCTAATCGAACTCAGAGATAGCTGGTTCTCCTCGAAATAGCTTTAGGGCTAGCCTCGTGCTATAAAAATATGGGGGTAGAGCACTGGAAAGGCTAGGGGGCCAAACAAGCCTACCAAACCTTACCAAACTTCGAATACCATATTTATGTCCACGGGAGTCAGACAGTGACAGCTAAGTGCCATTGTCAAAAGGGAAACAGCCCAGACCGTCATTTAAGGTCCCAAATGGAAATTAAGTGGAAAAGGAAGTAAAGTTTCTTATACAACCAGGAGGTTGGCTTAGAAGCAGCCACCCTTTAAAGAGTGCGTAACAGCTCACTGGTCGAGAAATTTTGCGCCGAAAATGTAACGGGGCTCAAATTTCCAACCGAAGATACGGATCCCGCCTTTTGGCGGGATGGTAGAGGAGCGTTCTTAGGCGATGAAGTCTCACTGTAAAGTGGGATGGAGTACTAAGAAGTGCAAATGTTGGCATAAGTAACGCAAAGTCGCTGAAAAAGCGGCTCACCGAATGTCCAAGGTTTCCCAAGCAACGTTAATCGACTTGGGGTTAGTCGATCCTAAGGTCAAGCTGAAAAGCGTAGCCGATGGATAACAGGTTAATATTCCTGTACAGTTTATAAATCGCCCAAGCAAAACTGGAGCATGATTATAGATAAATTTTTGAAGTCTCGCCTTTGGTGAGATGGATAAAGTCTTTTATAGTTTTTGTGAAAGTGGCGCTAACGAAGGGGGGACGCAGATAGATAGTTAGAGCGTGTTAATGAATTCACGTACAAGCTTCAAGTTTATATCCTTATATGTAAATCAGTAAGGGCTTACAAGGAGTTATGTAAATTTTTCCGTTCGCGGAAGAAAATTCTGGTGTGTTTAACTGCCAAGAAAATCCTCGTCGTGAGATTTATAAGCTATCGTACCGCAAACCAACGCTGGTGGATAGGTAGAGTATACTAAGGTGATCGGGATAACTATGCTCAAGGAACTCGGCAAAATAGCGGCCTTAACTTCGGGATACGGCCTTCCAGTTGTGGTTTAAAAATTATGACTGGATGCAATTAACGAGCTCATGCAACTGTTTATCAAAAACACAGGTCCCTGCTAAGCTGCAAAGCGCAGTATAGGGGCTGACGCCTGCCCAGTGCCAGAAGGTCACGAGGAGGAGTTCACGCTCTGAATCTAAGCCCTGGTGAACGGCGGCCGTAACTATAACGGTCCTAAGGTAGCGAAATTCCTTGTCGGGTAAGTTCCGACCCGCACGAATGGCGTAATGATATGAGCACTGTCTCGAGCATAGACCCGGTGAAATTACAAAGACGGTAAAAATGCCGTCACGTCATGGTAGGACGAAAAGACCCTGTGCAGCTTTACTATAGCTTGACATTGTGTCTTGGTGTAGCTTGCGTAGGATAGGTGGGAGACTTTGATCTTCGGTTTTTGGATCGAGGGGAGTCATCCTTGAAATACCACCCTTGCTACATTGAGATACTAACCTCGTAATAAATGCGGGGGACATTGTTTGGTGGGTAGTTTAACTGGGGCGGTTGCCTCCCAAAGAGTAACGGAGGCGCGCAAAGGTTTTCTAACTCCGTATGGAAATCGGAGTGGTAGTGTATTCGCACAAGAAAGCTTAACTGTTAGACCAACAAGTCGAACAGATGCGAAAGCAGGTGAAAGTGATCCGATACCCCCACGTGGGTGGGGTATCGCTCAACGGATAAAAGTTACGCCGGGGATAACAGGCTGATCGAGTCCAAGAGTTCACATCGACGACTCGGTTTGGCACCTCGATGTCGGCTCGTCGCATCCTGGGGCTGGAGAAGGTCCCAAGGGTTGGGCTGTTCGCCCATTAAAGCGGTACGCGAGCTGGGTTCAGAACGTCGTGAGACAGTTCGGCCTTTATCCTCCATGACCA
>MFXK01000003.1 GCA_001788835.1 Candidatus Peregrinibacteria bacterium RIFOXYB2_FULL_33_20 | reverse complement strand
ATTTCTCCTATTGCAATCACATCAGGATTGGCACGGATAGATTGTTTGGCTATTTGTTCGTAATTCTGGATGTGCTTGCCAATTTCTCTTTGGCTTATTATAGATTTGATATTTTTAAATCGAAATTCAATGGGATCTTCAAATGTTATAATATGTGATTTTTGATTTTGATTGATTTCATTAATAATAGAGGCCATTGTTGTTGATTTGCCACTGCCTGATGGGCCTGCAAATAAGACTAATCCTGATTTTAAGCCACAGATGTTTTTTACATGTTTCGGAAGGTTTAAACTATCAAATTCAGGAATTTCTAATGGGATAAGGTGAAAAATAGCAGTAAGGCCATTTGATTGTATGAAAATATTTATTCTTAATCTAAATTCATTTTCAATTTCTAAATTTAAATCCACGCATGATTCAGTCATTAATATTTCCTGCTCTTCTTTGCTCAAAAAACTTTTTACATAAGTTTCAATTGTTTTTTTATCTAATCGAGCCTCACTTAATTCATTCAATTCGCCATTAACTCTCAGCATTGATCTTGAATTTGTTGACAGATACAAGTCAGAAGCTTTGTTTTTTTTGGCTATCTGAAAAAGATTTAATAAATCTTTTGAAATCATAAAGTTTTTTAAATTTAAGTATTATATTCTAATAGGTTTTTATTGTGAGAGCAAATATTTAAACGAAAATAAGCTTCAGATGATTGACTTGGTAGAAAAACATTTTGTTTTGCGATTTATTTGTTGACATAGGATTTTTTTCTACAGATAATAACGTCTATTTATTTTTTATAATGGCAGATAGAGAAAGTGCAGAGTATTATGGACCTCTGCATTTACAATCTTTGGAGGTTATATTAGATAGGACTATAAAAAAGCCACCAAGTGCATCGCAGCAACAAGTTATCTATACAAGACTTGATTTGATGAGTACTGAAGAAGTATTAGATCTACTTTTAGTAGGTAAGGTGCCTGATGAGGATTGGAGTCAAGAAGGCGATAGAAAAAGAAGGATATCTTCCAAAATTTTTCAGTGTTTAGCAGATTTTTTTGCAAAAAAAAATCAAAATTTCTATCCTACGCTTTGTAATATATTAAGGGCATTAAGAGATTTTGTAGACTCTGCTGATGAAACAAGGGAGTGTCTTCTTCATCTTACGGAACTTTGCGTAACTGAAATTGATGATCAGCTTGTTTTAACGTCATTAGAAATGCGTTATATTTATTATTTAATTGAATATACTAAAAAAGCTTTTAAATATTTATTAAATCCGCCAAAGAATGAGTGCTTTCATTATAATCCAGATGAAATATCAGCTGCATTAAGGTTAATTGATGTAAGGAATCCTCGTATAGGGGAAATGATTCGTGTTTTTGTGCAAGATGCTTATGTATTGGTTGATACTGCAAGATTAGATGAGTTTCATAGAAGATATGGAGCTACAACGCCAGATCATTTTGCAGCGATTCTTGGAGAAGAACAGGCTTCTTTGCTCGCTGCAAAACGTACTTTTCTGGACTATTATTCGCCTTCAAATATATCGGCTGTTTTTGCTGATCTAGAAAGAGTTCGACGGATAGTAAAAGGATTATTGACAGTGAAGGAAGAACTAGCTTCTTCTCATGCAAAGCAAGTTTTGGTGGGATTTGATTTGGAGGCAGATGAAAAGGATGCGCCACAATTATATGAAAATGTTAGATCTACAGGTCAATCTTTGGAAGCAGTTGGAAAAGAAATTTCCAGGAAATATAGGGGTTCTGTTTTGCCAGTCAGTTGTTTGCGAATTTTGGGATGTGCGGCTCATATGAATTGCAATCATTTTATTTCTTATATTTTAGAGCATTTGTATCTTTTTATTAGTGGTTTAAAAGAAGAAGATGATTTGGAGTTTAGATATGAATATTTTATAGATTATTTGGCTTCTGAATTGAAATTATATTTTCAAGATCTTGCTATAATTCGACCTTCAGTTATGGCTGATCAAATTTTGCAAGATCGTGATTCTTATCAAGCTCTTTTAAGCGTTAATGAAAAATTTGGCAGGGCATTGGAGTTGTTTGTAAAAGATTTTATTAATATGTTGGCGGATGATGGATTAAGAGAGGCTGGCTTTTTATTTCTTGGTTTGAATTCTGTTACCGCTAAACCTGAATTAAGTTCGAAATTAGATATAAAACTCACTTTGGAAAAATTACGATTATATGATGGAAAGCAAGTCCATGAATTATTTAATAATATATTAATTTACGATGCAGATCAAATACTTCGTTTAAAAGATTTGTATTTCATTTTAAAGATATGTGAAGAAAAGAATCTTTTTATGGCTTTTATTTTGAGATATCTTGTTGCTTTTTTGGAGCAAAATCAAGTGTATGATAGGTATTATTATAATGGTTATGAGAATTATCCAAACTACTATGATGAAGCTTTAAAATCGGGTGTAGATCCTTATAAAAATGCTTTGTTAGATTGCGCTGGTGATATTCGGCGGGGACTTGTTTTGCGGCCTCAAACAGAAGGAGGACATATGGTTACTGGAGAATCTCCTGTTTTAGATTTATCTGCGCTAATTAGTGAATTAACTTTGAATTTACATAAAGAGTTGTATCCTGCGCTTCCTCAGTATCAAATTACCTATTTTTTAGAAGAATTAGAGCGAGTAATCAGGTCTTTTTTGATGGGAGTGTATGTTTTGCTTGATGTTAAATCGCAAGATCTTTTAAAATTACAGTTTGTTGATGTTTTGCGAATAAATGAGGTTACAGTTGAAGCGGTACAAGAAGCGGTTGAGAATTTGAGGATTTTTGTAGAAGGGGGAAAAGAAGGCAATCCTGAAATAATGATTAGCCGTGTTGAAGAAGCATTGGCTTATGCAAAGCTTAATCAATTAGATGTTAGTGGGTTGCGAGATAAATTTGTGATTTTGAGAGGACGTGCTCAGAGATTAAGTTTTAAACATAAAAAAGATGTTTTGATTGCTGCAGCAAGTTCGGCATTAACAGCATTGAAGCTGGCTGGGGCAAGAGAAAATAGGTTAATTGATGTTAGGGGTTTTCTTGATGATGGTTATAAAAAAATTGCCGAAGCAAGGAAAAGAGGGTATGCAAATGAAACGATTATATTATTAGAAAAAGAATTGTTAATTTCTCATGCATCTGTAGTTATGCGCGAGCTTAGTTTAATAAAAGAACAATTGGAAGCTGGCAATCGTAATGATATAGATATAAAAGTAGAAGATATAAAAAAATTAATTGATTTAGCTAAAGAACTTATGTCTCATATGTCTCAAATAACTAATTTTAGTGAAGCTGATATTGTTAGGGAACGATATGATAGTTTTCATATTGAAGTAACGCCTGTAAATATTTTTTTTGGAGAGGCAAGAATTCCTGTAGTTGATGTTATAGGAATGCTTGATTTATAAAAAGCATAGTGATTTTGGATGAAAGCTAAGATCGCCTTTCTCAAATATTCAGAGATCGATTTGAAATAAATAATAATAAAAGTTAAAGTTGATTTGATAATTTTTTTCAAAATGTCTGTTTTGCATTTATACACTGATGGTAGTTGTATTGGTAATCCTGGCCCAGGTGGATGGGCTTATGTAGTGTTGAATGAGCAGGGGATTGTGGAGAAGAATGCGGGTGGTGAAATAGATACCACCAATAACAGGATGGAAATTATGGCGGTGATTGAGGGGCTTAGCATGGTAAAAGAATATTTAGCACAACACGAAGTAATGGATTCAGATTTAAAAATCTATTCTGATTCTAATCTCTTAATTTCCACCATGACCAAAAACTGGAAGAAGAAAAAAAATGTTGATTTGTGGATGAATTTGGAGGAAATTCTAAATAGTTTTAACAAAAATCAAATTACCATATCATGGAATTGGGTCAAAGCCCATGCCGGCCATAAATATAATGAAATGGTTGATAAAATGGCTCTTGATTGTGCGATTAAGAATCAGAAGCGGCCTTATCCAAATTCACAAAATAAATATCATCTATTCTCCAATTATTGTCTTCTTTGACCATTGTCACATCAATTGGCAATAGATTTTCTTCATGGCTGACATCTACATATAAAATAATTTTGTCTGGGAAATATTCGCCGATGTCAGTGACTGAACTGTTATCACTGATGAATAAAGGATGTGATTTGATTAAATCTTCAAATTCGCTTTGACTAGTATTGTGCTGATAATTAGAAGAGGTGATTTGGTAAGCGTGGTAGAAATTGGAATCCACTAAATAGTCCAAAAATTTATTGGATTCATTAATTGCCTGATTTTCCGCATCATGTTGTTCTTTGCTGTATAAATCGAAAGAAGAAATTTTCCATTGTCCGTTTTCTTTGATTAAATCAATATTAACTGGAGAACTGGTGCCATCTTTGGCGGTTAGAGCGCCGGATAATGACGCACTCTCTTCTTGCGTGTTTTTGTAGTCGAAATTTAGGTCCTTAATGCTTTTGAGGAAAGGATAATTTTTAAAAAACTCCGTTAGGCTATCCATATTTTCATTTTCCTGAAAGCCGCTAGAAGTGCTTAGATAAGCAGTTTCAATTTGGTCAGTAGCTAAATAATTAAAAAAATTTTTAACGGATTGAATTGGAGCTTCGGAGGCCAATTCCTCTTTATTATTTGTTTGTTTTATATCGCCGGCATTTTCAATAGGCGTTACATCTGATTGTTCAGTGGCAGAAAGATCTTGATCTGTTTTATTTTCTTGATTATCAATTGTATCGAAAGGTTTGAGCACAAAGACTGCAACAATGATAATGCTGATTAATAGAGCAGTAAGAATGATTTTGCGGGGTGTTTTATTCTGTTCATCAAGCGGGTTAGGATTTTGAGGATTATAATCCATAGAAATAGTGGTTAGTAGTCCGTTTTTAAATTAAGCTTTTGATTTTTTCTTCTAAGCTTTCTTTGTTCATGAAGCCAACACTTTGGGCAACCATAGAGCCATCTTTGAAAAACAACAAAGTTGGAATGCTGCGAACATTGTATTGTCCAGCGACTTCTGAATTTTCGTCAACATTGACTTTGCCAATTTTGATTTTGTCGCCGAATTCTTCTGCTAGTTCGTTAATAATTGGTGTCAACATTTGGCATGGTCCGCACCAATCAGCGTAGAAATCAACTAAAACTGGTTTATTTTTTTCGTTTAAAACTTCTTGTTGGAAATTGCTGTCAGTAAATATTTGGGCCATAAGAAAAGTATAAAGTGATTAGAAAACTTAATTTTATCTTAATAAATAAAATTTACGAAGGCAATGTCAAAATATTTTTACAGGGGAGCTGAAAGTTTATCAATTTTGTGATTTTCTTTTTATAATTAGGCAAAATTGCCAGTTTTTTGATTCGTCCTGGCATTCTTTTGACTAGAAAAGCTTTGGTGCCGGATGGATTAAGATATATGTAGATATTTTGCATAATGGTGCTTTAATAAGATAAAAGAACATTTAATATCATTTAAAAGTCCTTTTTTCAAATTTACGTTTTGCATTGGTTGCGAATTTTTTACTCAACAGTTTTGTTATTTTTGCCGTTTTTTAAGAAAGGCAAGCCCAGTTTTTTGCCTGTCAAAGTGGTAGCTAATCCGCCTTGAGCTGTTTCTTTGATTCTGACAGACATGGATCTACCAATATCATTTAAGGCCATAATAATTTCATCGAAAGGAATAACGCTTTTGATGCCGGCATAAACCATATCGCTTGCCATGAAAGCATGACTAATTCCGAAAGCATTTCTTTTAACGCAAGGGATTTCTACAAGTCCTCCGACTGGATCACAGGCAAGCCCAAGCATATTTTTTAAAGCCAATCCTGCCGAATCAATGCAAGCTTCCGCTGACATTTCTCTCATATAGCTTAATGCGGCCGCTCCCATTGCAGAAGCTGTACCTATTTCAGCTTGGCACCCTGCTTGCGCCGCAGAAAAAGTTGATTTATTTGCAATAATTAATCCTATTCCTGCAGCAGTTAATAGTGCATCAACACCGATTTCGATATCTAATTTTTTTTCTTCTAAATAGGCGAAAATTAGCCCAGGGAGTATTCCTGAAGCGCCAGCTGTTGGAGCGGCCACAATCCGCCCTAAACTTGTATTGCAAGTCATTACAGCAACAGCATAACTGGCGGCTTTAAGTTGCATTTTACTGCATACCATGTTTTTGTCTTCAACGCAGTTCAAAAGTTTAAGGCCTTCTTTGCCAATCATTCCGCTAACAGATTTATGGCCTTTAAGACCCCTCTCAATAGATTCTTTCATGATAATTAGTCGTTTTTTCATATTTTCGCGGATTTCGGTTTTTGAACGCAAGGTAAGTTCATTTTCAGATTCAATAACAAGATCAGCAATAGTTTTTTTTTCTTCTTTTATGAGTTTAAGTAGTTTTTTGGCGGAAAAGAATTGTTTGGACACTTTTGGAAATTTTAAATTTTGAATTTTGAATTCTTAATTAATGTGGAAAATATACCATTGGCATATTTGTACAAAAATTTAAAATTAAGAATTAAGAATTAAGAATTTTGTATTTAGTATTTCTGGTTGTAGTTTGAAAAATGGTTTGAATATGATGCCCAGATTACCCCAGGCAGTTTATTAATTTTTTTAATAACTTCATCGTCAAAATTTTCACGAATCATGATTAGAAGTAATACCCTGTCTTTATAACACGGCGTATCAACTTCCATTATGTGATATTTTTTTTCAGTTATTATGTTTAAAACATCTGATAAAATTTGATAAGCAATATCATGTTTTATGATTAAACAGGATTTTTCAGATCCAAATAAAACCGGCATTTTATCTATTGCGGTAATTTTACATTTTCCGCCCCCTATGGATTCACCCTGTACAGTAATTTTTTTTGTTGCATTTGACATTTCAATAAGCGAAGTATTTGGATGAACATTTGCTCCTAGGTTGCAACTCTCAAATGAATATTGCATTTTTTTTTCATTAGCTATTTCCATTGATTTTGATAAATTTAAATCATATGGAGGCATATTAAGAAGCCCAGCTAAAATGGCTTTATCAGTACTATGGCCTCTGAAAACTTCGCCAAAAGATCCATGCAATTTGATATGCACTTTTTTTGGTTCGGTATGAAAAATTTGTCTGGCGATCAAGCCGATGAAACAGGCGCCAGCAGTGTGCGAACTGGAAGGACCGACCATGACAGGGCCAATGACATCAAAAATGCTCCAAGTTTCAATCATTGACGTAAAAAATATTTAGTAAGTTTATTATATTTATAATTTCCAAAAATACAAATTTGATTTAGAATAATTACGAAATTTTGAATTTTGAATTTTGAATTCTAAATTATGGTATTAATTTTTATAATAAAAATTAATTTCTTTATTCAAAATTTAGAATTAAGAATTTAAAATTTTTCTATGTCCATAACTTCTCTTTCGCCGCTTGATGGCCGATATGAATCAAAAGTTTCAGAACTTTCTAATTATTTTTCTGAAGCAGGGTTAATTTATTATCGGGTTTATGTAGAAATTGAATGGTTAATTTTTATTTGTAATGATTTGAAATTAAAAAATACTCGTAAATTTTCTGCGTCAGAAATTAAGTTTTTACGAAAAATTTATGATGATATGAATGAAGAGGAGGCTTTGAAAGTCAAAGTGATAGAAAAAATCACTAATCACGATGTTAAAGCTATTGAATATTATATCAAGGAAAAGATGTTCGCGCCCAAATGGAAAGATTTGCTGGAATTTGTGCATTTTGGCTGTACTTCAGAAGATATTAATAATTTATCTTACGCTTTGATGGTGAATGATGGTCTTTATGAATGCCTGATGGAAAGCATGGAAGATATTTTGGCGGATATTTTGGATAAAGTGGAAGTCTATAAAAAAATTCCAATGTTGGCTAGAACTCATGGTCAGCCTGCCAGTCCGACAACAATGGGTAAAGAATTTTTTAATGTTTATAAAAGACTGGAAAGACAGGTTGAAAATTTAGTTGCAGTTGAGATTTTGGGTAAAATTAACGGAGCGGTTGGAAATTATAACGCTCATCATATTGCTTATCCTGAGATTGATTGGATTGAAGCTTCTGAAAAATTTATTACAAATTTAGGTTTAATGCCAAATCTATACACAACTCAGATTGAGCCACATGATTTTTTGGCAGAGATTTTTGATTGTATGAAACGCATTAATACAATTTTGATTGATTTTGATCGTGATATCTGGACTTACGTTTCTTTGGGATATTTTAAACAAAAATTAAAAGAGGGAGAGGTTGGATCTTCCACCATGCCACATAAAGTAAACCCGATTGATTTTGAAAATAGCGAGGGAAATTTAGGTATGGCAAATTCTTTATTAAGTCATTTTAGTGAGAAACTGCCAATTTCCAGAATGCAAAGAGATTTAACTGACTCAACCGTTCAAAGAAATATTGGATCAGCTTTTGGTTATTGTTTATTGGCTTATGATAGTTTATTGAAAGGTCTTGGGAAATTAGAAATTAATGAAAAAGCTTTAGAAAAAGATTTAAATGATAATTGGGAAGTGTTAGCTGAAGCAGTTCAGACAGTTATGAGAAAAAATAACATTGAAAAGCCTTATGAAAAATTAAAAGAATTAACTAGAGGTAAAAGATTAACGGAAAAAGATTACAAAGAATTTGTGAAAAAATTGAAATTACCGAAAGGCGATAGTGAGAGACTTATGAATTTAACTCCAAGTACATATATTGGTTTGGCGGAGAAGTTGATGGATGTTTGACATTTTTGTTTTTTTTGTTAAGATTTGATCTATTTAAAAATGCGAAAAAATTTTTAAAGTTATGTCAAATTTAACGATTGCCGAATATGGTGGAAAAACTGGATTATATTCTGAATTAAAAGAAGATAAGGATTTTAAAGAATATTTACCTGAGGGAGGAGTTATTTTGATGCCAGGCCAGGATCCAAATAGTATTTTAGACGAAATAATCAGAGCACATGGGAAATCTCGTAAGTTAATAGTTCGAGCTGGTCATAGGGATGATACGACTGGTTTGGTTGATGTGCTAACAACTTATCCGGTTAATAATGTATATGGAGTAAGTGCCGCAGTTAAAAGTATAAGACTAGAAGCTGCTTCAGAAGCAGTAACTAAGTATTATGGATTTGAAAGTGGCAGACAGGGGGTGGACCTGGCAGATGAAATTAGTATATTAGTGCAACCTTTTATTTCGGGCAAATTTCTAGTGCAAATGGTTGCTCATCCTCATGTTAAAGATTTTTATGTTATTGAGAGAAGATATTTAGATCCAAGTAACTTTTTTTCGCCAGTTGTTGCTATTGTTGATAACAATTTAATAACTCAAGGCGTTCAAGGTGAAAAATTTGGAAATGATATAAATGTTGCTAATTCACAATTAGTTGCTCTTTATATTAAATTAAGATCAAAATTGCAAGCAATTGGCGCTTTTGGTCAAGATGATTCTTTGCATCTTGAGATAGGTGAAAGAAAAGCAGGAAAGGCTCAAACAATTAAGCATACCTTATTTCAAGTAAGACGTTTAAAAAGTTATGAACAATCGGGAGATTTTGAGGTTGCATACCCTAATTGTGTTCCTTATCTTAGTTTTGGCGTTACTCTTTCCAGTGGCATAAATGTAATATTAACTGATATTAGAAATTTACAAAATCAAAGTCCTGTAAATACAGGATTTAGTATCGGGTATTTTTATGAAGGCAGTAGCGCCATAAATGTACGTCCAGATATAAGTATAATGCCATCACAAATGTCGGTTTATGTGGCGCAAAATGCAAGCGCAAGTCCTTTGGATCATGGACATTTAGCTTATATGCAAAGAGCTCCAATTTCCGTTGTATATCGAGGAGATTTAATAGAAGGCAAATATATATTAGTAGCTAATGGTATAAATGCATGTCTAACAAAAATCAGATGATCCTTTAATAAGATTTGGATCTTAGTTTTTGATTAAATTTTAAAATTTTAAAGTGAATATATCATCGAGAATTGCTACAGGTGGATGTGAAAGTTTATTATTTGAGCAGTATTTAAAAGGGACAGGAGAACATGAAAAATTTTATATTATTGGCGGAGAAGCTGTAGCTGATACTCGTAAAAGAATTGGAGTCCTTCTTGTTAATGGGTTTGGAACAGATTTTTTAGGGACCAAAATTTTGTATGAATTAGCTTTGGCTTTGCATAATAATGGAATGCCAATTTGTATAGTTGATTTTGATGAAAAATTTAATGGGCGTGAAATGCAGATGCATTCTTTAGCGGAAAGGCAAAGATTTGCGCGTTTGGCTATGGATAGATTTTGCTCGGAATTAAATTTATCTTCTCAAGATATATATATCGTGGGCCACAGCATCGGTGGTTTGACAGGGATTGCTGTTGCGCAAAATTTTGTAAACGGAGGCTTGCCACGGGTGATTTGTATTAATACTTTAACCTCAAATAGTAAATCGTTAAAGGATTTAATGCCTGATACTAATGTGATTATGTTCGGCAATCCAAATCCTGATTTTACAAAAGCTTTAATTGGGGATTATAAGATAGTTGTTCCATTTGGCTTGAATTTAGTTAATTTTTGTCATAGAGGCGATCCGTCTATCCAAAGACAGGCGTGGCAAGGTTTTAAATTGATAGAGTTTGGGAACCCATCAGAGTGGACTTTGGCAGCAATGAAGGAGCATACATTATCATTAAATCAGTTAGCACGACTTAGGTTTCTTGCTGAGCAGTATTTCCCTTGGCATAATTTTGATGATGACGAAGAAAAAAAAGAATTATTAAGAGCCATTTTATTAGGAATTAAGGCTGATTCCAATTAGATTAAACAGTGTTTTTTTAAAAAAAGCCTCCTCTGCTGTGCATGAAAGAGGAGGCTAAGGACAGATAATGTTTTTTTATTGTTGTTTGACAATTTGGACGTCAATATCACCTTCTTCTTGGGTTTTTATTTTCAGATACATCTCTTCGTTTAGTAAAGCATTTATATTATCTGAACTCATTTCTAACCAACTGCCTTTTGCTCGCCATTTGGCAACCATTTGATTGCCTTTGAAGCTAATTGTTTGCAAAATATTGTGAATTAATTACGATTTTGGTAAATTCTGCTCTATTAACTGGATTTTCAGGCTTGAAAGTGCCGTTGGGATAACCGGTGGCAATTCCAGCGCTTTGAACATATGTAATCCCATCATAATACAGGTAGTCGCTGGGGACATCGCTGAATCCGGTAGTGCTTGCTGCTAAGGCATAGCCATTAGAGCCAAATAGCATTACTGGTAATGATAAAACGATGAGAAATTGTCGAATTGTGGCTAGAGTTTTCATGGTTTAAAGTTAAGGATAAAAGACAGGGAATATTCCCCTGGCAATATTTACAACGTTAATGTCTTAAAAAAGTTGCATTTTACTAGTTGAAATTTTTTTAAAATTATGCCATACTATGACCATTCTAGTTATAGTAAGTAAAAGCTAAATTTTTTCTGGACTTTTTGGAAAATAGAATTAAGCTAAAAAAGCCGTCAAGTTTACAAATTTTTTATTAATATATGATTTTATCTGATCATGATATTCGGGCAAAATTAGCAGATGGCGCTATTAAAATTAGTTATGAAAGGGGAGAAAATTTTGAACCTTACGTTGGACCAGCGAGTTTGGATATCAGACTTGGCCGATTTTTTAAATTTTATAAACACGCCAACACTGCGGTTTTGGACCCTATGAAAATGGATAGTTTTCAAAAAATTACTGAATTAATAGAAGTAAAAGGCAATGATCCGATTATTATTCAGCCGCAAGAGTTTGTTTTGGGCGTGACCATGGAGACTTTGAAGCTGCCTGATGATTTGGTGGCTCGATGCGAAGGGCGGAGTTCTTTGGGTAGGATTGGTTTGATTATTCATTCTACGGCTGGGTTCATTGATCCTGGCTTTGAAGGCACGATTACTTTGGAAATTACCAATATTAATAGAATGCCCTTGGCTCTGTACCCGGGCATGAGAATCGGGCAGTTAGCTTTTGAAAGTATGACCAGTCCAGCGGACATTCCTTACGACAAAAAAGCTTGTTCCAAATATCATAAACAGAAATTACCGGAAGAAAGTCGAATTATGCAGGATGTGGAATTTCAAATCAATCATTAATTCCAATCCTCCTCATGATAATCATTGTCATCGTCATCATCGTTGTTGTAATCGCTGTCATCTATAGTCACATTTAAATTGATTTCATCATCCAAAGATTTCATTCCATATAAAATTTTGTTGGCGTAATTTTCCGCGGCTTGATGTTTTCTTTTCAATTCTGTTGTAGCCTGATCATCAAAATAGATTGATTTTATTTTGAAATTATTTGATTTTTGGGTGGCGGTTTTTGTTTTCATGGTGTAGAAAAAAAATATAAAGAAAAAAGATTTTTTTGGGAAATCTTAAAATTATATCAAAAAAAAAGAATTTTAAAAAGCCTGAAAATTAAAAAAATTTCAAATTAACTTTTCAAAACCAGAAAATCCTATTTATTTTGTTTTTGGAAAACAGGCTTAAATTTTGGTATAATAAAAAGAAGCCCTGTTTTCGTCCAAAATTTATTAATTTTCGTAATGACAAATATTTAGGTATAGACTTCTCAATCTATGTTTCCAAATATGATTAAAAAACAAAATTCTCAAGAAATTATCGATGAATATATAAAAGGATTACACGCAGGAAAAGAGCCGACTGTAACACTTCCTAATCCTCGTGCAATAGCATTGGCGGTTTTGGATTTGACCCCAAACTTGCCTTCCACTATTTCTATAGAAACAGTTAAATTTATGATGCAAAAATTTGGCATAGAGCAGGATGACGTTTTAATTATGCAGTTCATTATAAGAGAGTGGATTAAAATAGAATATGGGCGGATACCTAATAATTTGCAGAGTGTACTTGATCCTGCTCTTTATGAATCAATTCAAGATTTTCATCGTCAATATGGCTCAATGGCTGGGTCTATATGGGGAATAAGTGAGTCTCCAGCCAGACATAAATCTCAACAGGGGAAACCTTTTTTAGAAGAAAAAGATTTAAAAGAGCGAAGCTATAGCGAATTTTGTGCAAAAAAAGAACAATTATTACAATCTGCGACTTTATTGATTTATGATTTTAAAAAATTTTTTCCAGAAAAAAACCCGATTTTCCAATTAATCTTTGAAAATTGTTTTTTGGTGGGGGCTTTCAGAAGTTTATCCAATTTTCCTCATTTTGATTTTATCATTCGAAAAGCAATGAGAAGCTATACAAAAAAAAGATGGCTGGGATTACGAACAACAGAGTGTTGGGAGGTAAGGATACCATTGCTTGATCCCAATGGTACTTGGGTAAAGGTGGAAGAAAAAGATCTTTCGGAAATATCTGAAGACGGAGAAAAAGCTAATGAAGGGGTTGGTGGAGGGAAAGGATATAAAATTTTGGAAGCTGCTTTATTAATTTATAAGTATGGGAAAATAAATAGATCGCAAATTAAAGGAGGGTTCGGACATCATGTGCTAACTGACTTGCTTGGTGCGGCATATATAGAGAAAACATTAATAACAGAAGGAGAGGCTAGTCAACATAGGGAAGGAGAAACTAGGGTGTATGATAAAGCTACAAGACTTTTGCCGGATGTTGAATCTGGTGATATGTTATCATACTCACAAGATGTCAGGAAAGTTATTCTGTTTTTAAATCAATTTGATCCTAGATTTGATATTGCCACGGCCAACACTCCTCCGAAAAAAAATCAAAAACAAGATGGGGATGAATATATTGTAGTATTTGATGATGATGGACATGAGATGAAATTAGTACGCCAACATGCTTATTCCATTGTGAAAGATGATAATGGAAAAAAAGATTGTACTGTTTCTCTTATAAATCCTCGGGATCAGGATAATACCATTATTAGATTGCGATATCCTTCATTTTTAGAAGGTTTTGCCCAGATTTCAGGGGTGAAAATTGATTATCAACAATGGCTTAAAGATGCGGTTTAATTAATTTTTGAAAAATTTACCTTGGTAAATCGCTTTTTCTCCTAATTTTTCTTCAATCCTTAATAGTTGATTATATTTAGCGATTCGTTCGCTTCGGCAGAGAGAGCCTGTTTTGATTTGGCCTGTTCCCATGGCTACCACTAAATCGGCAATGGTACTGTCTTCAGTTTCGCCTGAACGGTGAGAAACTACAGAATTCCAGCCTGCTTGCTTGGCCATATTGATGGCTTCTATGGTTTCAGTGAGAGTGCCAATCTGGTTTAGTTTGATCAAAATGGCGTTGCCACATTTTTTGTCAATTGCTTGTTTTAGTCTTTTGGTATTCGTGACCGTGAAATCATCAGTGACAATTTGAATTTTATTCCCTAAAGCTTTATTTATTTCTGTCCAGCCTGACCAGTCATCTTCTTGAAGTGGATCTTCAATGGACACAATTGGATATTTAGAGATTAGATTTTCGTAATACTTAGTAATTTCTGCTGAGCTTAAATTTTCTTTTTGTCCATTAACTTTGATTTGATATTTGCTTTCTTTGTAAAATTCCGAAGCGGCACAGTCCATTGCCAAGACCACCTCATCTCCGCTTTTGTATCTGGCTTTGGCTATTGCTTCCAAAATAATATCTAGAGCGTTTTCTATGCTGGGTAAATGAGGAGCAAAGCCGCCTTCGTCACCCACCCCTACTGATAAATTTTTATCTTTTAGAATTTTTTTAAGATGGTGAAAAATTTCCGCCCCCATGCGCAAAGCTTCTTGAAAATTTTTGGCACCAACCGGCATAATCATAAATTCCTGGATTTCCAAACCGCTGTCAGCATGGACGCCCCCGTTAATAATATTCATCATTGGCGTTGGCAGAATTTTGCACTCAGGATTTAAATATTCAAATAAATGCTTGTTTTGACAGTTGGCAGCGCAATAGGCATTGGCAAGAGAAACACCAAGAATGGCATTAGCGCCAAGACGACCTTTGTTTTCTGTCCCGTCTAATTGAATCAAAGTTTCATCCAAAGTTTTTTGATCAGTAATTTCAAATCCTTTTAGTTTTTCATTAATTTCGTTATTGACATTGGCAATCGCTTTCAAAACTCCTTTGCCGGAATATCTTTTTTCATCGCCATCTCGAAGTTCTAAGGCTTCATGAATGCCAGTGGAAGCACCGCTGGGCACAATGGCTTTACCGAAGGCCCCGTCATCGCTATAAATTTCTACTTCGACCGTGGGATTTCCTCTGGAATCTAAGACTTCACGGGCATGGATGGTTTTGATTTTGGACATGATATTTAAGAAAAAAGTTTAAAGAAAAAAGTAACATTATTGAGTTTAAAACAATTTTTTTTATTTGCAAAATTATATTTTTTTAAAGTTTCAAAATTTAAGAATTGAAAAGCAGGGGACTATGGTTTAAGCTATTGGCGGTTTTTTATAATTTTAAAAATTTTTTATGAAAATAATTTATCGTGGGGAGTCAAGTTTTGTTTTTAGTAATAAAAAAAATATCATTGCTTTCAATCCTTTCGCGCCAACTGATGCTAATATTGTTCTTTTGGGACAGAGCGGTCTTGATAAGGGATTCTCTAATACCAAAGTGTTTAGCTGGCCGGGAGAATATGAAGTTAGCGGTGTGCCAATTATTGCTATCAAAATTCCTTTTAGCGATAATGTAATTTATAAATTTGCGCTGGATGAAATTAATGTGGCGGTTTTGGATGGACTTACCGATATTTTGCCTGATGATATCTTAGAAAAAATTGGCGATGTGGATGTTTTATTGATTCATATCGAGTCAATGGAAGCGGCTAATAAAATTCATGATGTGGTTGAGGATATTGATCCAAGAGTAATTATTCCATTTGGGTATAATGAAGTGGATTTAGCAAAATCCGCAAAAGAATTTGGGTGTCAGGCTGAAGAACTTGATTCTATAGAGTTAATGAGATCTACCCTACCAGTTGAAAAAGAAAGACTAATTGTATTAAAAAAAGCTCTTAGCTAATAGTAAGGATATGCGATTTACGTTGTGCGGTGTGCGCAAAACGCAAAACGCAAAACGCAAAACGCAAAACGCAAAACGCATAACCCTTCTAAACTTCTTCGGTTCCATAGTTCAATGGATAGAACGACCCTCTCCTAAGGGGTAAATGCAAGTTCGATTCTTGCTGGGACCACCATCCTACGCTAAAGCTACGGATGGCAAGCCATATTTAAGTACGGATCTAAGCCATATTTAAATAAAATACAGGCTTGCTTGATGCAGTTTTAATGTAGTCAGGCCATCTTAGCTCAGTTGGTAGAGCGGCGGTATCGTAAACCGTAGGTCGTGGGTTCGATTCCCACAGATGGCTCCAGAAATTCTAAATTTAAAATCCTATGTATCCTCTCCGTCTTCCATTCGATGGAAACATCAAAATTACACAAAAATTTGGTGCTAATCCAGATACTTATGCTCAATTTGATCTTGATGGTCATAATGGGATTGATTATGGAACTCCATTAGGAACAGAAATTAAAGCTGTAGCTTCTGCAACTGTTCGTTATGTTGGTTATGATCCAGAAGGTTATGGGAATTATATTAGACTTGATCATCATGTTGATGGTTGTAATTTTCAAACTTTGTATGCACATAGTGATCAAGTGCCATATTTCAAGGCCGGAGCTTCTGTTAAAAAAGGAGACGTAATAATGCTTTCAGGTAATTGTGGCTATTCAACAGGGCCACATCTTCATTTTGGACTTCGCGAAATTGATATTAATGGAAATACTTTGAATGAAGATAATGGTTATAAAGGATATATTGATCCTCAGCCATGGTTGGATTTAGGAGTTAATGTTATTCCTGATTGGGCTTATGATAGTGTAGAATGGGCCATTAATAATAAAATTTTAGATTCATGGACAAGCGCACAACAAAAAGTTAGTCAAACAGATTTTAAATATACTTTAGCAGTAATGTTATATCGTTATTATTTAAATATTGATAAAGGATCAAGTTATAATGGTACATATTTAACAGGTTCATGGCCATCATGGTCAAATGAAGCAGTTAATTGGGCTATTTCAAAAAAAATCTTAGATTCTGCAGAAAGCGTAATGCAACCAGTTAGTTTAGACGCATTTAAATATACTTTGGCTGTAATGATTTATAGATATTATTTAAATGTTGCAAAAGGAAGTAAATATACAGGAACTTGTGTCACTGGGACATGGCCATTATGGGCTAATGAAGGAGTCAATTGGGCTCTTTCATTAGGGATTTTAGATTCTGCAGAAACTGTGATGCAGCCTGTAGCTGAGAATGCCTTTAAGTATACTCTGGCTGTGATGCTGGAGAGATATAACGAGGAAATAATGAAAAATTGAAAATGAAAAATGAAGAAAAGCTGTGAGCTATGAGCTTTGAGCTGTGAGTAGGAAGGAAATGAATTGTTAAATGGTTAATTGTGTTTTGTTTTATATGGAGAGTTAGTTGGAAAAAATAAGAAGACGGATCTCAGCTCTAAATTTTCAGGATCATCTGATTTTTGATTTGAAGAAATAAATCCTCCTTAAAACTCACCCTAAATCCCTCTCTAGGGTAGAGAGGGACTTTTTTTGCCTATAAAT
>MFXK01000002.1 GCA_001788835.1 Candidatus Peregrinibacteria bacterium RIFOXYB2_FULL_33_20 | reverse complement strand
TGTCATTTCTAAAACTTCAGGCATTCCTCTTTCTTCTTCTTCCATTCCTTGCATAACTCTCCTTATTTCTTCTCTTTCTGACTCACTTAATTCTATTAATATATTTAAAACAACTAACACCTTGTCAGAGTCATAATCTTTTACTTTCCTTAATACACTACCGATCGAATCATCAGCTTGTAATTTTTGCGCTAACTCAGGACTAACTCCTGCCATAAGTTGTGAAATTTCGGCTTGTTCCATATAGTTGGTTTTTAGAAATAAATAGTTTAAATTTAATTATAACAAAATTAACCGATTAAGTCAAAAAAATTTTGCATTCACAATGGAACTATGATAATAAATTTAAAATATAATTAATATTATTAGCAACTTACCAATGCCTTTCGATTATTCAAAAATACATTTCAATAGTGGTCTTATCGTAAAAGAATTAGAAAAGAATAAAATAAAAGTAAAACTATTAAAAGACACTAATATCATAAAAGCCACATTGGATAATCATGTAGAACTAATAGAAGAAACCGACTTAAGTGTTATGCCTGCTATTTTTCGGCACCTATTTGACAATAAATATACCTCAAAAATATTACTTAAAGATAATAATCTTAATATTATAGAAGGTTTGGCTTTCCAGCCAAATGAAGTTCAGCAGGCAGGTGATTACGCCAAACAGCTTGAATTCCCAGTAGTAATTAAGCCAGTTAATTGTTGTCATGGAGACATGGTTAGAATGAATATTGATCATATCAATGAGTTTAAAAAAATATTTTCGTCTTTAGCAGAAGAAACAAATTATAAACAACAATTATTAATTGAGAAGCAAATAGAAGGCAATGAATTCAGGCTAACTGTCACCTCAAATGGTTTTTTTGGCGCTGTTTTCAGAATACCTCCAAGCGTGACTGGTAATGGCAGGGATTCATTACAAAAACTTATCGATCTAGAGAATAAAAAAAGAACAGAAAATAGAATAAATTGTCTTTGCACCATATATATTGATGATGAGGCAAAAAGATATTTATTTAAAAAAGGTCTCCATTTGAATTATATCCCTCAAAAAAACGAAAGAGTATTTTTGAGATCAAACTCTAATGTGTCTACCGGTGGAGATTGCCTGAATGTGACAGAAATTGTGCATCAATTTTATCAAAATTCAGCCTTCAAAATTTTGAACATATTTAAGGGATTACCTTATTTAGGGATTGATTTAATCACCGATGATATAACAAAAAAAGGAAATTATCACATCTGCGAAGTTAATCCTTCGCCAGGAATCTCCTTACACACTCATCCCAGTCAGGGCAAACCCCAGAATCTTCCGAAATTCCTAGTTGATTTAATTTTTCCTGAACTTAAATATAAGAGATTATCTTCGCCCAAAATACAAACAATTATTGATAAAAAATTCAAAAGTATTCCGTCCACTACAACTAATTTTCAAAAACAACAAAACAAAAAATGGTTTTACAAACCAGTGATGCTGGAAATTGAATTAACTCATCGGTGTAATTTAAGATGTAAAAATTGTGCAATTATTGAAGACATAAAAAAAACATCAGACTTAGGCTTGAAAGTCACTGACGTCCAAAAAATTCTAAAAGAAGCAAATGAAATTGGGCTTTATTGTTACTCAATTACAGGAGGCGAACCATTCCTTCGTGCAGAAGATATATGTAGAATTATCAGTTCGGAAATTCCCATAGATTGCTACAAAATTCAAACCAATGGTGTCGTTTTTGCAGACGAGAAAAAAACAATAAACATCCTTGAAAAATTAAAATCATCCGGTTTTGGCGTGAAAAATAAATATTTAAAATCATCTCTTAGATGCTCAGTTGGCATACAAGACGAAAATGATAATAGATCTAAATATCAAAAAAGAATATATAATCTTAGCAGGTATTTTTATAAAATTTTTGATAAAGAAAAAGCTAATTTATCATTTTTAATCACTCATGACATCAGAGAAGATCCAATAGATATATATAATAATTTCATAAATGAATTCCAAAATAATTTTGGCGAATCTTTTGATACTGAGAATATAGATATAAGAACGTTACCAATTAATTTCACCGCTGAGACAAAAAATGAGCACGATGGAATTCAAAAATTACCTTTGAAAATTCTGTTGAAAGAATATGCTAAAACCTGCAAATGTTTTAATGATAAAACTGCTGATGCGCCCTGGCCAAAAATTCTGCTTAGAGCGAACGGCGATGTCTATACCTGTTCTCGTTTTGGACATGTATTTAAACTGGGGAATATTAATCATCATAATTTATACGAATTATTGGAAACAGCCAATCAGAATAAATTATTTAAATTAATTCATGACAAACATCTTACCGGTTTACTTAAAGAAGCGGAAAAATATGATAGCAGTATAGGAAATATGTTACTTCCTATCACGGTCACCACCTGTCAAATGTGCAAAATTCTTAAAAATATTATTGAAAATCAAAAAACACAATATAATTCATAACGATGAAGAAAATTCTTAATAATTTAAGCAAAGTTATTAGTACAAAAACCCTAAGTGAAATCGCCAAAAAAAGATTAAAAAGAGACCTGGAAACTATTCGTGAACGTATTCAAAAAAACGAATATGAATCAAGCGGAATAGTATTTAACACTTTTGATGTTCCTGATAAAACACAACAATTTTTAAGTCATCTGAAAACCTATTCTGAGATTGGCAACACCTGGGCTTTAATACTAAACAGTTTACCGGTTCATGAGTACAAAAATGTCTTAGATCTTTGCCCTGGCTTCACCCCAAAAATAGAACTTGCCTTATTCTATATCAAGTTCAAAGGCGAAGTTACAATACTTGATAACGAACAGGAGTCCATAAACAGAGTAACTGATTTTTCAAAACTGATTAGACCGGAATTCAAAATAACAAGTTATCGACACAATCTATTTACCACTAGTAAGAAAAAATTTCCTTTTATTATTGGCAATCATATTATAGATGATCTCATCCTGTTTTATTTTATGGGAAAAAACCACTTAAGATTAAAAGATTTATACGAAAAAGAACATATACTTATAAAAACCTGGGAAAGAATATATAAGAATAAGAAACAAAATTTACAAGAAATTTCCGATAAATTAACGCAAATATTTATAAATTTAGTGTCTAATGATGGATATTTATGTCTATCTCAATATAGAAGTTATCTGGAAAAAATGTTAAATCTTGATCAGGCCTTTCTATTTACAAAAAAAGTTTGTTCAAAAATAGAGAATAATCTTTTAAAAAATGGATTTACGAAAATACCAATCAATGACATGGGCCACAACTGCTATTTTAACAGCACTGATGTAATTGTTTTAAAAAAATAAATAATGCCTAAGAACCAAGATCCCATTTACGAATTAAAAGCTAAATTAACCAGATTAGTATTTCAATTAAGAACGAACACCATACCGTATAACGCTGACATTGGTCTCCCCCAGTCTTCAAATGAAGACTGTATTTTATTCAACAATAAAATCGCTAAGAGAAAAAGAATTGTCCTCCTGACTAACGGATGTAGAGTCGCAACCTGTACAATGTGCCCTTTGCCAAATGAAGGGATTAATAGTCCATCAGTCACTAAAGCGGAAAATATTATTAATCAGTTTGAATCTGCTTTTAAAAATGACGATATGGATAATTATGATTTAATCACAATCTATAATAATGGTAATTTTTTTTCCAACGCCGAAATACTGCCTCAGGCAAGAAAATATATTTACCAAAAAATATCTAAGAGTAAATGTTCTGCACTGCTGGTTGAGTCATTGCCTCATTTTATCAATGAACAGAACATAAAAGAGGCAAATGCCTATCTGAAAAATAAAACATTAGCTGTATCTATCGGATTACAATCGTCAAACGATATAATTCGTGAATTAGCAATAAACAGCACCTGCAATAAAATTTCATTTGAACAGGCTGTAAAAATTTTAAAAAAATATTCTTATTTAGTCATACCTTTCCTGATAATCAAAGCCCCATTTCTGACTGAGCAAGAAGCCATTGAAGATGTAATAGCATCTATCAAATATCTATCGTCATTAAATATCAACGATCTTGTCCTGTGTCCGACAAGAATAGCTCCTAACACTTTGCTTGAAGTCCTTTATAAAAAAAAATTGTTTTCAGCCCCTTGGTTATGGTCAATTATAGAAATTCTCAAACAAAACTCTCAAATTAACAAATCAAGCCAACCAAGGATAGCAATTTCCGAACTAGATATTAATAAAAATCCCAAATCCATCTGTGCTTATAATTGTTCAAAATGCAGCACGAAAATAATTAATAAAATAAATCAGTTCAATACAAATAGAGATCTCAGCCTGTTTGAGAATATAAGATGTGGTTGTTATGAAACTTATAAAAAATGTTTAAATAAAGAAAATGATGTATTTACTGATACTCCACTTAAACGAATCATTACATTTCTGGAACAAATTTAAATAACATTATCTATTTATTATTTCCAAAGCTTGATCTGTAAATTTTCTATTTATCGCTGAGACAAATATCCCCTGATGACTGAATGGATCTATACTACTACCATTAACATCCACTATATCACCACCGGCATTTCTCACTATTTTAGTCGCGGCAACAAGATCCCATGGCGAAGCGACTGATTCCCAATCACTAATATAAATTATCGCACCTTTGGCACTTGATGATATCCCAAATGCAGGCGAGCCACCAGTACTAAGTACTTTATGGATTTTTCCATCAGCCCAAGCCTGTTCAAACTTATAAATAATAGGAACACTATGTTTTCTCGGATGAATATCTACAAATGATCTATCTTCCTGAACTTGTTCAAAAGGTAAATTGACAGCCATATATTCGTTTGAAAAATTAATTCTCGTAATTAACCTGGATCTGAAAGCGTCTATACCATAAAACAATTCTCCAGTGAAAGGATTGTATACAATCCCCATGATTATTTCATCATCTTTCAGCAAAGCCAAAGTAAAACTAGATGTGTTTTCAAAAGACATATAGGCGTTAGTTGAATCTATGGGATCAACTATCCAGTTATATTGATGCTGTTCTAAACTACCGCCATTTTCTTCACCTACAATTACATGTTGAGGAAAGGCTTTTTTTATAAGATCTCTTGTTTCGTTTTCTATACACTGATCAATACCTGTAACATTAGTCCCATCATTTTTAACATGCGCAGATACCTTCCCTCGAAACCTTGCAAGCTGGAGTCTGTATCCCATCTCAAAAGCAATTTGAAGTCCTATTCTAAGAATATTATCTTTAGTTATTTCTAAATCTTCACCAATACTTTTTTTGGTTAAAAAAGATTTAATAATTTCATTTTCAATTTTATCCATCTGATCCACAAAGATTATTAATTAACATTAAAGTAGAAGCTAATGCGTATTTTATCTGATCAATATCACATTCACCTCTTTTCCTTCTGGTATCAAAACTTAAACTATGAGTTGAATATCTAAGCAAAGCCAACTGATAAGCTACAAAATTTTTATCTGTTGTAATTTTTATATATTCATCGCGTAAGATTTTTATTAACTGATAGATTTTTAGAAAACTTATATCTTCTGACACGAAGCTCAAGTTTGCAGGTAGTTGAGTTCTATCCGGCAATTGAATACCCATACTAGTTATATAATCTTCAAGTAAACAAAGTTTTTCAAAATCTTCCTGTTTAAAGCCTTTTGACATGACAAACTTTACATCATTTTCCATTTTTGCAAAATCCTCCACTAAGAGATGTTCACCGGCATGAGTCCAGTCTATGACCCAAAAATTATCCTTAGAGTCAGTAATTATATTAGCAAAATTTAAATCCCCATGTGCCAGAGCACATGGAGCAGACAGGCAATTGCCTCGTGTTAATGCTTGATTAAATCTTTCTATAACTGATGCTGTGTCTAAACCCGCAAGCCAAATATCATCTCTTGATGATTCTTTATCCCAGGCTATCAAATTTTCTATATTCTCTGCCAGCCAAACACTTTGTAATGGATTCATCATGCCTAATGCGTTGGAAACATTAAGGCCTTGATTCTGTTTCATAGTCTTTGCATAAAGTTTGTCAGCCATTGTCTCCAAAAAATCCTGTAAAACTTCTAACATTTTCCCCAAGGATTGCTCATCATTAACTTCCTCAAATCTTGTTTGCAAAGTTCGAGGATTTCCCTTCATCGAAGCCAGAGACATTTCAATCCCCGTATATTCTCCTGAAATAGAATACGGAAATTTAAAAGTTGGTACATATTGAGGAATAAATTCTTGGACAAGATTATATCCACTCACTTCTGCTCTAATTGATCTATGTTTATCTACTTTTACTATCACAGGAGATAAAGCAACATCAGACTTCATAGGGGTGACTATAAAAATCAAACTACCGCTAAACCCACCGGAAAGAGGCAAAAGATGAACTTTATCTTTATCCATAAACATTGTTTGTAATAAAGATATTTGTTGAGAATTGAGCGTACGATTTAATTCATCCGGTAAAATACCACAGCCATTTCTCCCCTGTAATTCAATAACAGATGGTATTATGCCTGCACTTTCATACACTGCCCCCAATGACTGAGGAACACGAACAAGAACGTCAGGCAAATTGCTTGTAAGAACAGCAATATGTTGCCTGTAATTGCTACTGGCAACCAGATGTGGACACACACAGACTCCAGTATGTCCCAATTGAACTCTTAACATAATAGCAATATTTAAAATTCTTACGTTTGTGTGAGTACCTGTCAAAATAAAATTCATATTTTCTAAGGCAGTTTCATCGTTCAATATATCTCGCCCCGTGGCTTGCCGAACTGCTTCTCTAAACTGTTTAAACCCCAAAGATAACTGAGTGACAGGAACATCTATCACTTTTCTGGCCTTTCTAAATATGTCTTGTATCGGGTCAAACATTTCAGCTCCTTCTGTCCCCTGCAGATTATGGTCTCCATACCTTAATAATTCTGGAATTTGAGCTGGATCATAAGGATTATGTAAATCTCTTATGTTTATAAGAGAAAGATCATCCCTTACTCTTTGTGCCTCAACTGCATAATTCAAAAAAGTTGTTAAAGGGCCCTTATATGAGTTACTAGAATCACCTAAAATCCTATGCGTCTCTGTTGGTCCAATATTAATATGTGGACGACTGTCAGCAAATCTTGGATCCACAAAATCTCTTGTAAGACTATCTACTAATACTATTGTATGTTTTTCCATAGTAAAAAAATCACGGCAAGAAATTATAACATTAATCAATTATTTAGTCAACCATCTCCCCGCTATTCACCATAATTTTGTAAGCAATTTTGGCGGCCTCGCTCCGAAGTAAATAATTATCTACTCCAAAGCTACCATCACTATAACCAGTCATCACCCCTAAATTAATTACCTCATAAACATAACCTGTATACCATGGTAAATCCGTAAAATTTGAAAAAATATTATTTTGCTGAGCTAAGCCTGAAGCTAAAAGCAAAATTTTGGCGGCTTCCGCTCGATTAATAGGGCTGTTGGGATAAAAACTTCCATCGCTATAACCTTCCACAATATTTAAAAAAGAAGCTCTGTAAATCACTTTGGCAACCAAATTATCGTTATCTTTCGGTAAATCAAAAAAATCAGTAGACGCATCAATATCGCCAGAAAAATCAATATTATTCACAGTTAATAATAATCTCAGAAATTCAAATCTGCTAATTGCTTGATCTGGCTTGAATGTCCCATCGCCATAACCATTCAAAACCGCTGTCCCATTCAGACATAAATTATGAAGCTTATTAATATAGAAATAAGCCCAATGATCTTTGGGAACATCTGTAAAAGCATCGTTCATACATTCAGTAATTGACATTTTTTCGTTATTCGAAGTGGCCACTACCCCGTTAACAGTAGTCTGCCAAGTAGATCCCTCCACCTGATCAACATCATCTGTCTCATTATTTGTGGCTTCAGCGCTGCTATGTGCTGTCTGGATAGCTGTAAAATCAATAGCTTCATTGGTATTTACACTTGAATTTTGATGTAAATCTGCCACTGGGAAAGTAACAACACTGATAATCGGCGACTGTTTTTTGTTGAAAAATTTATCGGTAGCCGTTACCATAAAATAATACAAAGTATCAGCTTTCAATCCCTCAACAGTCATTTTGTTAAGACTCATATCATTTAAATTAATTTTGGCACTAACCTGATTAGTGACAGTGGTTTTGTTAACGCCATAAAATACTGAATATCTGCTGATATTCGTTCCTGAAACAACATTCCACTTCAAAGAAGCGCTATTGCTAGACACCTGGGTAATTAATAAATCATCCAATCCGCCTGGCGCTTGGTTGTCCAAGTCAAAAAAATCACTTTTCACCGCTGTGCCATATTCTAACCCATCATAAGGCATTAAGCGTATTTTTACTTTCGCATCAAAATCAGCTAAATCAGTGCGGCTATCCCAAGCTAAAAAAATTTTAGCTTCATTAAGACTGGTGGGAATAGAAATATTTTTACCAACCTGAAAATCAGCTGTTTTGGTATCAACGGCAATATCACCGCCATCATAAACAGCCATCTTAATTGACGCTTTTGACCAGGATAGACCGTCAAGGGAATATTCAACTTTCATGGCGGTATTGTCTCGATCTTTATCGTTGATATTAACCTGTAAAGCCACATAACCGGTTCCATCATTTAATTGTGCGGGATTAACAGCAAAATTCACCACCGGCTTGGTATTTTTAAAAACCAGTTCTGGTGAATTAGTTGTCACATCATCATTTTGAGAATTATTATTGATTTTTATCGTAAAAGCTTTCAAAAACAGCTCTTCTCCGTTCACCGGAAAGCTAGAAATATTCGACTTAAGTTCAGGCAAAGTGCAATAACTATCATTATCCTTGGCAATATACCATTTGTTGTTTACGGTATACCACCAGACCTCATTATCATTGCTGATTTGATAATATAAACTGTCAATATTATCAAAATTGGCTAAAATCGATGCTACAGGCCAAGCTCCAAAACAAAAAAGCATAATTAGTAAATATTTAAAAAAATTTCGTAGCGCACTCATAAAGATAGACAGATCTAATTTTTATTTCATTCTAAAAATTCTATCATAAAGTTCTGCATCGAGCCATAACACAAAACAATATTTTGTCCTAAATGTCTCTATATTTTTTAACAATTCTTTAACAAAGATGAATTTTTCGTTAAATACTTGTTAATTTTCTTAAACATCACCGAACTGACAATAAGTCCTATAATTATCAAAATACACCCCAATAATTGATATATCGACGGAATTTCATGCAAAAATACATAAGCAAAAATCAAACTAAAAGCCGGCGTCGCAATAATAATAGAAGTAGCTTTGACTACGTCTACCAGTTTCAACCCGTAATACCACAAAAGTTTGCTCACTAGAAAAATCAAAATCGCATTAATCAAAATGTATTTATAATTCAGAATCAACATTTCAGCAGGCATGGTAAAAGATTTTTCGAATATAAAACTAATGGAAAGCAATACTGATCCACCAATTAACGATCTAGCAAAAAGAATTTGACATGGCTTAAGGAATTCTAATGCTTTTTTACCAAAAATATTGCCGATTGGATAAAATGCGGTACCGGCAATGATCAACAAATCACCAATATTAAAAGCCAGATGTCCATTGTAAAGCACAACAAAAGCTCCCAGTGTAATAACTGCCGCCCCTAAAATTTTTCTTAATACAAATTTTTCTTTCAAAACTATCCGGCAAATAATAAAAGCAAAAATAATTTCCGTATTCAGAAAAATACCAGTATTAATGCCTGAAGTGTGGGTAGTGCCGATAAAAATGAAAAGTAATGGCAAAATCACCACAAACACCGCAATATTCAATAAATAGAATAAAGATTTTTTATTAAATAATGATTTTAAGTTATTAGTAAAAAATAAGTAAAAAAACAAAAACATTGCCGGGATAAGATTACTGATAGCCGCAAACAAAATCGGTGGTAACACACGCCCACCACTATTAATCACGATTGGAAAAACCGCATTCAGCACACTACTACCAAACACCAACAATTCCCCGGTAAGTTCTTTTTCTTTTTTCAGGGCATTCATGAAATCAAAGCATTAGCAATTGTTTGTCCAAACATTTCTGCACTGACTGGACCGTCAGCAGTAATAAATTTACCATCTATTTCCACATTTTTTCCAGTATAATTTGCCCCTTTGTTCCTTAAATTATCAACTTCAGAAGGGAAACAAGTAGCTTTCTGATTTTTCAAAAGACCAGCATTTGCCAAAATTGAAGGTGCCGCACAAATAGCCGCCACTATCTTACCCTTAGACACAACAAACTGTTTGGCCAACTTATGGCAAATTTCATTATCAAACAAACTATATGATCCCGGTCCGCCAATAAAAGCAATAGCCTCATAATCAACTTCTCTAACCTGATCAATTAACAAATCAACTTTGGCCTTCCCGCCAAGTTTACCCATGACATCAAAAGCAGTACTGGCTGTAAACACTTCATGTCCAGCCCGTTCCAAAGCTGTTTTCGTATCACTATACTCTTTGTCTTGATAGCCCTGTTCAGCGATAATTATTAAAATTTTTGCCATGATTATTCTGAATAAATTTTTAAAAAATTGGCCATTCTGGCTACGTCCAGAATTTTCCACTTAACAATTTTCTCCAACTGCCATTCTCCAACAATTAAATCAATAACCATTAATTATCTTAGTACTTAATTTCAAATTTATCAAAATTTTGCATTTGCCCTTCGCTAATTTCACATTTATCAACCTTTGCCAAAGACGGACCATGTCGACACCAAGCCACAAATATATCCACATCAGGATCATCACCCTCAGCTTCTATGTAAACCGTACCATCAGATTTATTCATAATATACCCTCTGATAGAATGCTTGAACGCTTGCTGCCATGTATATTTTCGAAAACAGACCCCTTGTACCACTCCGTAAATTCTAAGGTTCAAATGTCTCATTTTTAATTAATTAGAAATTGGATATGGTTTGTACTAAAATTTACCTGATCATACTGTAAAAATAAACTTCAATTTTTATGTTAAACAACATTATTTTCACGCCGATTTTATTATTAAATTTATATTTAAATATCCTGACTCAAGGTAATATTACTCATGATTTTCCAAAAATTCCGCCAGCAGAAGCGGTGGTTATCCTAGGCGCCAGTGTGTTTTCCAATGGCGGCCTCAGCGATATTCTGAAAGACCGTGTTGATCATGCCATGGAAATTTATAAAAACAATAAAGCTAAAAAAATTTTTGTCTCTGGTGACGGCACAAAAAATAATTACAATGAGACCGAAGCCATCAAAAATTATTTAAATAACAATCAAGTCCCTGATGGAGACATGATTATCGACCCAAACGGACTAAACACCTTACAAAGTTTAAAACACGCCCAAGCCAATAATTTTGAGTCCATAATCATCCCTACCCAGGAATTCCATCTTCCCCGCGCCATCTACATTGCCAAAAAACTGCATTTAAAAGTATATGGATACGCTCTTGAAGATAATAATTATGTAAAAATTGACGAATTCAGGCAAAGAGAAGTATTAGCCAATTTAAAAATTTTGTTTGAGTTAGCTGGTCTGTCATCGACTTTATGACAAAAACTCATTTTCCAAAAATTCAATAATAGCTTGTTGACCTATGCCTCGCATAAGAATTTTATTGTCATTTTTTATGGCATTCCGAAATTTAGGGATATTCTCAACAAAACCAGCTAATATAGATTGATCTAAACAATGATGTGATACGCCAAAGCCATAATGATCAATTATATAAGCATTCATTTGCTGTTCAAATAATCTAAAAGGCATCGCATAAACAGGAATACCAAGATACATAGCCTCAGAAAGCAAAGTATGTCCTGCAGTACTTATTATCCCTGTACATTCCGAGAGAATATTAGTGAATCTAGAATCACCATGTTTATATATAAAAACGTTTGGATATTGATCAGATATTCCATTGTCTCCTGTGGGTGAAAATACATGAAATATCGCCTCTCTTTGTCTGCCACATATCCCTGCAATTTCCTCCTGCGACTGCGCAAATTCTTGCTGAGAAGATATGTAAACTAATATTGAAGGCTGAAGACCAGGCTTTCTTTCCAATAAAGCTATTTTGTCCTTGATAACAGGCGGATAAATAATCACTCTTTCTTCTAATTCGTCTTTTGGCTCTACCTTAAAAAAAGAACAGGCTATACGTGTGTGCACTTTTGGAAAAAACATACGCAGTCTCATTATTTCATCATTATATGATAAGCCATCAAATCCGGGAAATTTACCAATTAAATATTTGCTTTGCTGATCGAAAGTAATAAGCGGCGAATTATAAGCGTAAGCATATTGGGCACAAACTGGTTCATAATCGCTCACAACTAGATCTGGCCTGCCAATTAATGCCTTTGCTTGAGCCATTGCTTGACAATTAACTGTAAAGAAATCTCTACCCTGATTTTCTGGTCTTTTTAAACTGGCATTAAAACCCAAGCCGTCATCTTCTCCGATATAAAATGGGACAGCCACTTGTGTTACGCTGACTGTACTGTTATCTTTAAACTTTTGCGAATAGAATTTATAACTTTCTCCATAGGCAAAAATCATCATTATTTGTGATCTGGCGAAATGTTCTATCAATGGCAATTGTCTATTGGTATGGCCACTGCCAATACCACATACTCCAAAAAGAATTTTTTTGGGCTTTTGTGAAGGCTGATCTAGTTTATTCATAATTTTGAAATTACATTGGTTACAAATGACATTGGACCGGTAACAGAATATACGGGAATATACTGTAATGAATGTTGTAATCGCTTAACTAATCTTTCTTGACTGCCAATTGGTGGCGTCCCTACAAATACGCCATTGCCATTACACACAATCGTATCAGCATTAACTGTATCCAAAAAATACGGGTAAAGTGTATGGAGAGCGCTTGAGGGGTTGAGTGTTGTAAAATCATTTAAACCATCGTGTAATCTTAGCAACACAACAGCTCTAATTTCTCCTCTAAATAATTGAGTATACTTTTCTAAATTGAGATGAAAAGCTAATCTATTATAATAAGGTATACAATTTGCAATAATGGAATCATACTTTGCTAAGTCACTTTGACGAATTGTGACGGTAGGCGTGCCAGCAATCATTCTCATCGACGCGCCATCAAAAGCAACTACAGTCTTGTTCCCTGAAGAAAATTTCGCATCATCATTTTTTACCAACTCAAGAGCTGTCGTAGTTTTGCCAGAACCAGAGTGGCCTATAATTAATAGATGTCCTCCATTACTTTCAACACAAGATGAATGCACAGGATACATATTTTTTTCAAGAAGTTTAACTCTGCTGGCGCTATATAAAAGATGATAAATATCAAAGGAAATTTTGCCTCTCCATTGATCATATATCGTTATATTTGTTCCTTCATGTACAAGTTTTCTCTCTTCTGATTCCTGATGGATAATTTGAATATCTGGCTCATCAATTTGATCTGGCACTGAATTTGCCCCAGGCACATACGCTTGTAGAAGCATATTATTCTCTGGACCAAAATCCAGATCAAGATTACTAGTTACCTGAGCGGAAAGATTTTCTGGCAGTGAAAAAAATTGATTCAGCATGTTTTATGTTAAAGATGATAGTGGTTTCTCTGCAAATTCATAAATTATTTCCGCCACTTTTGTTTCTCCATTTACACCAAATCTATCCAAAAGAAGACTCGTTCTGCTCCCATCAAAGTGTTGAACTTTTGGGAGTTCTCTTTTCAAATTTAACATAAGTAGATCTAACGTTGCTTCATGAACTGCAGCAGATATCTGTCTAAGGATATTTTCTTGTTCATCATTGTAATCAATAGCTGGACCAATATCGCTCCAGTCAACACCACCATCAACTACATTGTTTTGTTGTAACAACTCAACTTGCCGGCCCTGACTATCATTCGCAGGCGGAAGCCAAATAGTTGGTACTCCATATACCGCACTGTCATATATATTTCCTAAACCGGGAGTCATAAAAGCATATTTTGATTTTGCCAATATCTCTCTCATTTGTTCTCTTGTGTGTATAAGTTTCGGAGAGCCAATTCTTTCGGCAATAGCTTTACTGGTAGCCACCATAATTTTTTCATCTGGCGGGATGATCATTAACAATGAAGCAAAAATTTTTCTTGCATACATAGTTGTCTGTTCCAGAGATAAAAATGGATTTTGCAGCCCTCCAAAATTTACAAGTACATATTCTCCTTTTTTCTTTTTTTGCCTCTCTGGTATTAATGGCGGGACTATTTCGGTATTTGAAAAACTACCAACATTTTGACTAAGTCTTTCTTCAACTCCAAAAAAATTCTGGGCTATATAAAGATCGTTATCTCCAAGACTTTCTGGTAATTCTGGCCAATACCAAGTTAAAGCATCATAACGACATGTTTTTTGCATTCCAAACTCACGCATCTTTTTTGCTAATGGAAAATCCATTGCTGTAAAAAACACATCATACCTAGAGGCAAGTTCTTTTAGGCGTTCCTCTTCTTTGTCAGGTGAAAGATTCGAAATATCAAATGTAGCATTATATGGCAATTGCCGTTGCACATCCAAGGTATGGCCTTTCCCAACAAAACCAATGTGCTTGAATCTTTTACGCAAATATGGAAAGATTGAAGCTACAGCCACTGCCGGTCCAAACCCAAATGGTTCGGCATTTAATAACAAACGTTCGCTGGATTGTTCTATAGGATTTTTCTCCATTATGATAATTAATTTAATAAATAGCTGCTTAATCCAGCAGATTTGAACCAGATGAAATAATATTACATAAATTAGGTGATTTCCTAAGTAATTGCCCAATAGTAGCTTTTATAGTCTGACAAAGCACATCTTCTCGGCTGACTATATTATTCGTAAGAGGAGGATAAGGATCAGTTGGATCTTTATGAGTGCCTTCTACCATAACCGAAGTAATAGTCGTTGTTTTAAACCCTCTTTCCCTGGCTTTTGTAACATATTCTTGAGGAAATTCTGCTCCTGTTGAGTGGCACATTGCCTGATTTCCATCACTATCTTCAGCAACAACCCAGGCTGTATTAAAAGTATGTTCCTTGCCATTAATCATAACCGTATGGGAACCTTCTTGGATTGCCAAAATAAGGTCATAACGTGTATTGCTAATAATACGTTTTAAATTGCTATTTCTCATAAAAGCAGAGTCTAATATCTTATCCATACCCTCTATCTGCTCATCAAAACCTTCGTCAGATTTAATGCCAGTAATATTAGTTGATGTATTAAATATCTCAGTTGTAGCCTGCCTTGCTGCTGCAATTTTATGACCATTTTCTGAGGTGACAAATATATCCATATTAAAATTTAATTATTAAAATTTGTTGAAATATTGGGAAGGAATTGAGTTAAAACTATGCGGATAGACTCTTCTAGGATACTCTCCCTATTCTTAATAAAACTGGTAAGTCTTGACTGGGGATCTTTTGAGTTAGATTGTTCCCATTCTGACAGAACCGCTCCAACGGTTGTTGTATCAAATCCCCTTCTTCTTGCTTCAGCTACAGCTGCTTCAGGAAATTCAATGCCTATTGAGTGTCCATAGTGTTGATTTCCCCTATCATCTTCAATAACTATCCAAGCCAAATCAAACCATTCTTCTTTACCATCCGTCTTGACTGAATAAATACCATTTTCAATGGCAACAAGAAGATCGTATCTTATACCGGCAATGATTTTCTTTAAATCTTTGAGCCTATTAAGAGCCCCTTTGATTATTTCTTCAAATCCTTCAGGTTGTTCATTTATAGACGATTTAGCCCTTTGACCCCCAACATTTAAATGTTTATCAGGGAATACATATTCACACGCCTGCCTCACTGAATTTAACTTTTGTTCGCCTGTTGATGCCACAAATATATCCATAAAATTAGCTACCAATGAAAAAGATGCAACTTTAACATATAGCGCATAAAAAGTCAACAAGGCCTCAAATTAGGATCATCTGATTTTTGGTTTGGAAAAATATAGATATCCTTTGAAAACTCACCCTAAATCCCCCTCTCTTTGAAGAGAGGGACGGGGTGAGTTTTCAAAAGAATATTCTTCTTTTCTGGCCTTTTCATGATTTTCTTCAAACTAAAAATCAGATGATCCTGAAATTAACCAAGCTGGAACGTATCATTATTATTAATGTATTTGCTATCAATTAGAAATTAAAGGAAAACTATCTTTAATTCTCGCGTGAAAACTGGCTATTTGTGCTAAACAATCATTATCTCCAATGGTCACTGTTAATTCTGGATCAGATATATGCTTCCAATGTATATCTTCATCATATGCGCGTTGTACTCCAATTTGCAAATTAACACCATAGCTCTGTCCTTTCACCTGCATTGTCATCATAATATATACCATCAATTGACTATCGGTCATAGAAAATGGTTTAGCCTCTCTGCTGGCAATAGTCAGATCTCTATTATAAATTCCTTTAAAATCAATTTGTCCTTTTTCCGAATAATCTAAATTTTCACTCCGGCCAATGACAGACAAAGACGGATCTATTATCCATCTTCTTCTCTGAGCATCTGTCAATGTTACAAATAAATGTTGTTTGTTATCTCCATTAAAATATTTTGGCTCATTACCAATAACTACTTTAATATCACCTCGTATGTATGAATTTGCTTTTGCAAGTAGTTTGGCAAATTTAATTGCTAATTGACTGCACTCCCCTGTGCGTAATTGCAAATTATCGTAATCTAATGCATCTGGAAAAACAAAATAACCATTTCGATAATAAGGCTCACATCGACTTAATGTGAATTGATTATATTGAAAGCTTTCTAATAATTCATTTGCATAATCTATGACATCAATATTTGAAGGCATATTTAAGCCATTAAAGGCATTATTTAACCGTATAACAGCAAAAAAATCCATAGCCAAATTAAAAGAAGCTAAAAGAGAAGAATTACCATTTTTAATTAACACTCCTTCTTAAACTATAAAATTCCCTAACTTTGCTTACAAATAAATTTAGCCCTTCTTGCGAATCAATATCACAATTTTCTATTACAAATTCACCATCAGCATCACAAATGAAAATTTTACCATTTTTAACCTCATTCGAAAATCTTGCTAGAACTTCCCCATTTTCTTCATCTATATCAAATACTTCACCTAATAAATCTTCTGCCGGTACTTTACAGGATAGTAAAGCATCTTGGGGATGTAAATTCCCTGCAAATCCCTTCAAGCGTATATCTTTACAAACTATCTCTCGTGCTAAAGATAATGGAATATAACCAAATACCCTCCAATATTTACTTTCTCTTATTAGTAGAAATCCTTCTATTTTCGCCGCAATTCCTTTGTTAGCAAAGGATATGTGTCCTTCCAATTTAGGCGCATATTTTTCCTGGAATACTTTAACATCCAAAGGCACTAAACCTGCTTGATAAATTTCATCTTTTATTACTTTTTGAGGATCTACACCATGGGAGTCTAAATATTGAAAATAATGATGTTTTACGGGGAGATTTCTACTATGTTGCCTATCTTCTGCTGTTGATCTATCAATTCTTCTAAAACTTATTTTTATCCTATTCTGAGTAGGATTATATATACTTGATTTAAGTAATTCTAATAATTTAACTGTAATAGTTAATTTATCTAAATCTTCTATTTCAAGTGGAATTTCAACAGGCACTAATTTACTTCTACCCACCTTTAACTCATCTGACGGAGGGCTTAAATCCTTAGGATCTTGTTCCTTTATGGTAATTTCTCCAAATAATTTTTCATCTCTAATTTCTCGTATAAGAGCTTTATCTTCATCTGAAGCATTTAACACAGTCAGATAGCTTTCAAATTCTTTTGGGGCATCAAGCATTGCCTCATACTCATTAATTCTTTTATCTAGCAATATACGACTAACACCAGCTCTATAAAAACCCGATAATTGTTCCGCTATAGCAAGTACTTTATCACTTTGACCAACTGCAACGGCTGGGGCTGGTCTTTGATCTAATAAATGCTTTGCTAAATTTTGCGCCTCTCTAATCTCAGCCAATGTAGCAATAGACTCAATGTCATTCACGAATTTTTCAAATCCTCTATCCATATTTCTATGTTTTATACTGTATAGTAACATGTACGGTAATAGATGTCAACTAGAGAATCAAAGACAAAATAGTTTGAAGAAATGATATAATGGTTAGATAATTTATTTGCTAACCAATTTAAATATGGAAGAAAAAGATATTATTTGTCGTAAGG
>MFXK01000001.1 GCA_001788835.1 Candidatus Peregrinibacteria bacterium RIFOXYB2_FULL_33_20 | reverse complement strand
AGAAGAATTTGATACTGCAATATCAGGAATTGAAAAAGAGAAACAAATTAAACATTTATATTATTTATTTTAACTAATCCTCCATATAAAATATAAAAAACACTATCGATGTTACTCCTCTACTGGATTCCTGCCTTCGCAGGAATGACGGCTGACGATAAATCAAAATTTCTTCAAACCATTTTCCGTGTGATCCCTAAAACAATACTATACAATAGAAACAAGCTACCACCAGTCACGTCAAATATTGCGTCAATAATATCCGCATCTCGATTGGCCACAAAACTTTGCTGCAATTCGTCAGAAATCGCAAAAAAACGAATTGTTAATTTAAATTTATAAGTCATCTTTTATCCCATAATATATAGGTATCATACTACCCCCAATAAAATCTTATGCATGTTCCTGGCGTCAGGCAAATCACGTTCTTCCCTGCTTGTTGTCAAAAACACCTGCGAACCAGAGATCAAATGCAAAAGATGATTCTGGCGCTCATGATCAAGTTCAGATAAAACATCATCAAGTAAAATTATAGGTGAAAATTTCATTTGTTTTTTAAAAAAATTCCTTTCCGCAAGTTTTAAAGCAAGAATAATTGTTCTACATTCTCCTCTAGATCCAAAATGACTGGCCAAATGATCATTTAAATAAAATTCAAAATCTTCTCGATGTGCGCCATGGCTAGTGATTCTTCGCGCCAAATCTTCTTTAAGAGAATTTTTTAAATCTTTTTCAAGATTTTCCGAAAATTTATATTTAATTTGTAAATCATCATTGCCACCTGAAATTTTTTTATAAAATTCATTCATATCTTGAAAAATTTCTTTGAAAAATTTCTTTCTGCTTTCTGTAATTCTATTCCCATATAGAACTAATTCCCTATCCCAAGATTCTAAATCTGAAACAGAAGCCTTATTATCTGAAATTAAATTCAAAAGTCGGTTTCTCTGAATCAAAGCTTTTTCATATCTCATCAACGCTTCCAAATATTCAGGATAAATTTGCGATAAAACAATATTTAGATATTTTCTTCTGCGCAACGGCTCCAAATAAATCAAATTCAATTCTTCCGGCGAAAAAAAAGACACCAAAATTGAACCTAAATATTTTTTAATAGAAATGTTAATGCCAGATTTTTTTATTGCTCTTTTCACATTTGGCTCATTTTGATAAAAAAACTCCACTTCATAATCTCGATCGCTGGTGATCTGCCCCTTGAGGCGAAAAAAATCAGCTCCCCACGAAATTAATTCTTTCGGATGAACACTGTGAAAAGATTTAGTCAGCGCCAACACATAAATTGCTTCCAGCACGTTAGTCTTGCCTAAACCATTTCTCCCATAAAAAACATTAAAACCCTTATCATTAAATTCTAATGACAAATTTTTATGATTACGGAAATTCTCTAATTTTAAACTTTTTATAAACATTGACTAATTAAAGAAATACAGAGTAAAATAAAATATAATTTCTTCAACGTCAATATTATGCGAGAAGAACCATATTGTCGAGAAAGAAGAAACATAAGCAGAGACATGTTACCTGGAAAAGGAATTTTTAGTATTCATTCTCCCAGAATAAGGAATAGAATAAGAAGACTTTTAAGTATATGTTTGCCTTTATTATCAATTTTCCCTTCTTGCTTAACTATAAATCAAAATTTAAACGCTACCATATCAAAAATTCCAGCAATCACAATCAAAAATACACCTTCAAAAAAAGAAACAATCCCAGAAGGTGAAGTCATTATAGTACATGGCATACCAAATAATGCTTTAGCAAAAGGCAGAGGGGAAAATTTATTTATTCCAGTGACAGGAAAAACAGCAGAAGAAAATCATTTTTCAAAAAATTTCCAAGATCCAGATGCTTTAAAAGCTTGTTATGAAGAAGGTATTAGCGATTGGATATCACCTCCTGATATTGATTTTGTTGATTATTTATGGAGCATAATTAAACAACCATCTGTCATCCCTGATCCAAGCGCCATTGCTAATGGTCTTTATGTCTTTAATCATAACATTGATAAATATCAGGATAAAATCATCATTCATCTCACAGACAGAATAATTAATAATATGGATAATAATATTTATATAACCTTGGTTGGTCATAGTTTAGGTGGATCAATAATAATAAACGCAATGCTTCAAGTATTAGAAACAAGACCTGATCTCAAAGAAAAAATGAAAGAATATATAAGAGTCTTAAGAATTGCCGATCCCAGCACAGATTATTTATATGGAATTAATAAAAATCCTATTATACCATCAGAAGATATTTGCAAAGTGGCTGAATCATCAAAAGGCACAATTTCTCTAACCTTTCAACATGACGCTTTAGCAGGACCAAATTCAGAAACTTGTGACGGCAGAATAATGACATATAAAGTCCCATCAGACTGGGTTTTCAATATAATACCTGGTATAGTTCATGCAAGAGCATGGAAAATACCAGAGACTTGTATGTTTTTTGAATATTTATTTGGAGATATGCTACAGGATATAGAAAGAAAAAAAGAAAATAAATCAACCATGCCAACTCAAGGGACACAAATAAGTTCAAACTAATGCTTCTAAAATCTATTGCCCTCCTTGGCCTCCCAGGCGTACCAAATCTTATTTTTGGAAAAAATTCAAAAAAATATTTTAGTATGGATATTTTCAAAGAGGTTTTAGAAGAAAAAAAATATCAAATTGATCATGAAGAAACTTTTTATTGGCCATACGAAATGCCACTTAAAATCAAATCTAGAAATTTAATATCTCTTGCTTACTATTATTTTGCTATAAAAAATCCGAAATCCGAATATTCACAAAAAATACTTGATGAAACTTTCCATAGAATTAAAAAACTTTCAAAAAAACATAATCAAATTTTCATATATGCCCACAGTGCAGGAACAATCATTATTCAAAGATTACTTTTGGACCCAAGATTAAATGAAATTCATGTCAAAATTTTTCCTGTACTTGTAGCTGTTCCCAATCAAATTTTTTATGGATCAAAAATATTAAATAGATTTTTTGGAAATATTTTAATGGCAAAAGATGTAAAACAAATTAAGACTCAAACTGTAATGATAACTGGAGCTTATGATATTTTAAGTTCACCAAATGTTGATGGCTCCAAAGAAAATCTAAATATAAAATGTTTTACAAGTTTAAGACCAAGAACTGCTTTTGAATACATCCCAGGCATTCAGCATGGAGCTTTAATGGGGAAAAGGTATAAAGATGTTTATGAAAAAATTCTGACGAGTTAACTCATCCCAGCCATCTTGTATATTATAGATTCCATTAAACTCAATTAATCTTGAAGTGCTACTAAATCAGTTATATCCTGAAAATATAGACTTACTGGCGGAAAATATTTTTTAAAACAACTATGAAAAATTTTGCATACATAGATGGACAAAACCTCCATTTGGGAACAGCAGAAGCCCACTGGAGTGTTGATTATAAACGTTTTAGAGTGTATTTACAGGATAAATATGATGTCGAAGAAGCTTATTATTTTTTTGGATATATTTCAGAAGATCAACAAGAATTATATAATAACTTACAAAAAGCAGGTTTTATTGTCATTTTTAAAGAACATAAAGAATCTTTTACAGGAAAGAAAAAAGGAAACGTTGATACTGACATTGTATTTGAAATGATGAAATCTATAATAGATGAAAATTTCGACAAAGTTATTTTAGTTTCAGGAGATGGTGATTATAAAAAAGTCGTTGATTATCTAATTAAGAAAGAAAAGTTCAAGAAAATTCTTTTTCCAAATCAAAAATTTGCTTCTTCTTTATATAAAAAACTTGGAGCTGAATATTATGATTATCTTTCCAATAAAGATGTGAAAAAGAAGATTCAATACACAAAGAAAAAGACTCCTTAGGCACTAGCACCGTTTGGATTCTTTTTCATATTGATACAATATAATTGTAGTAAAAAAAAAGGGGGAAATCAATAAAAAACATAAAAAATAGGGTACCTATATCATACAGGCAGCTTATTAAAGCATTGTTTTGCAAAACAAACATTTCTAACCACCTCTACCAGTCCCAGCCATCCAATCTACGATCAGCTGCCAAAGCCAATATATGATAATTTTTAGCAAAACATATTTCAAAAAATCAATAATCGGGTATAATTGGGTAAAGTTATTTTTTACCTGATTTAAATGGAAAGGCTATCAAAATTATTATCTTTAAAAAGCAAAGATTTATCTATTATTCAAAATAAACTCTCAATAATAGATAATTTTAATGGTTTTTGGAAAGGTAGCCTTAATATAAGTCCACAAATTCTTGGAAGACTTAAAAAAACTGTAATAATAACATCATCAGGAGCTTCAACCAGAATCGAAGGATCTTTACTTTCAGATAGCGAAGTAGAAAAACTGTTGAATAATATTAATATAAAAAAATTAAGAGATAGGAGTTCTCAAGAGGTTGCAGGATATGCCGAACTCACTAAACTAATTTTTGATGAATTTAAAAATATTAATTTAACGCAAAATAATATTAAGCATTTACATTCAATACTCCTCAAATATTCTAATAAAGATGAATTTCATAAAGGTAAATATAAAACCTTATCAAATGCAGTAATTGCAAAAGATATGGAAGGCAAAGCAAGTCTTGTTTTTAACCCAACGCCCCCATATTTGGTAGAAAAGGAGATGGAAGATTTACTTTCTTTTACTAATGAATCATTAAGATTTAAAAAATTTCATCCACTACTCATCATATCCTTATTTGCATGTGAATTTTTATCGATACACCCTTTTCAAGATGGCAATGGTAGGTTGTCTCGAAGTCTGACAAATTTATTTTTATTAAAAAACGGCTTCGATTATATAAAATATGTTTCTCTGGAAAAAATAATAGAAGACAATAAAAAAGATTACTATTTATCTCTCAGAGCTAGTCAAAAAGATAGGAAAACAAAAGCTGAAAATTTAAATATATGGATAAACTTTTTTTTGGACTGCTTGATTAAGCAAACTGATTTAGCAAAAAATATTTTAGAAAAAAAAGATATAGAAAATGAATTATCAGAAAATCAGCTACAAATACTAAATTATTTAAAAAATTCAAAAAAAACATTAACTACCCAAGAAATATCAATAAATACAAATATTAATAGAGAAACTGTAAAAAAGATTCTTCAAAGACTTAAATTTTTAAATTTAGCAAAAATGCAAGGGCTTGGTAGAGCGAGCAGATGGAAATCTTTTTAACATCTTCTAACCACCATTATCAGCCCCAGCCCTATCCTTACACTAAAAGATGAAAATTTTTTATTAAGCATAATTTTAGTCAAGCTCCCCGGGGTTGAGTTAACTCATTAGAAAATGCTAAACTTTTACTGTCTTAACTTTTCACTATGAAAAAACTCATTATTTATATAGCAATATTATCATTAACAATTTCCTCACTTTCATCTTGTAAACTTTTTAACAAATCAACTGAAGAAAAACAAAATAAAGAAATCACAGAAACAGATAAAACCGATGTAAGTGGCGGATCTAACCCAACAACAGCTCCAAGAAATTAAAATTATGGAAATTTTTGCACTTAAAACTCCTGTTTTAGAAAAAAACTTTGATTTTCAAAATGTAATTGATTCTGCCTTGAAAAAAGCAAAATTAAATCTTGAAAGTAATGATCTTTTAGTGATTGCCTCCAAAATTGTTGCCTTAAACCAAGGAAGAATATTTAAAATAAAATCAGATCTTGAATTCAAAAAACTAGTAAAAAAAGAAGCTGATTTCATAGATCCACTAACAAACTGGCTCACTATCAAAAATGGTATTTTCATTGCCAATGGAGGTATAGATCAATCAAATATTCCAAAAAATCAGGCTATCCTCTGGCCAAACAAACCTTATGAATTTGCTGAAAAACTTTGTAAAAATTTAAAGAAAAAATACAAAATCAAAAATCTTGGGATTATAATAACTGATTCGCAATGCACTCCCCTTCGTCGTGGTGTAACTGGAATTGCACTTGGTTATGCTGGATTCATTGGCGTTGAAAATCTAATTGGCAAAAAAGATCTTTTTGGAAAAATTCTGAAACACACAACCAGAAACCTAGCCGACAGCCTAAGCTCCGCCGCTTTGGTCCTCATGGGAGAAAGCAAAGAATCAATTCCAATGGCTTTAATCAAAAACTCTCTTGTGAAATTTACCAACAAAAAAATTAATCCAAAAGATGTTCAAATACCAATTGAGGAAGATTTGTTTAGAGGGGTGTTGAGAATTAATTAAATTCCATTCAAAAAATCCCCTCCCTTCTTATCTTTATTCTGCTCAACTGGTGGGATCACAAAATCTTGTACTAATGGAGCATGAACTATTTCAATTTTTTCTATTTGCACTGGACTTGTGTTTTCACTTTTAACTTCTTGCTTAAAATCTACATTTGACACATTGTCTTCTATAATGGAATCAGAATGAAAATCATTTTTTTGAGCTACAACTTTTTTCACAATATCTGCAACTGATTTACTTTTATTATCATTTTCTTTCAAATTTTCCAAATTAGCATCTTCAGGTTTAAATAAATTAATATCCATTTTATTATACGGTATTTCAATTTTAGCTTCATCAAATGCGTGTAATACCTGCTCCATAATCTGACTTTTCGCTTTAATCCATGAAGATCTTGAATCAATCCAAAACCAAAGCTTCATATCAATACTACTATCACCATATTCACTAATGTTAATGGAAGGTTTTGGCTGTTTATTTATTTTAGGATCTGCTTCAACCAATGCCAAACAAATTTCCATGGCCTTTTTTATATCTGCTCCATAATCAACACTGACAAGTACCTCAACTCTGCGAAAAGGATTGCTTGTATAGCTTATAACCTGCTTATTAATTACATCAGAATTTGGCACAACAATTCTTATACCATCAAATCCCTGTAAAACTGTAGCTCTGGATTGTATCTCAACAACCTTACCAGTAATATCATTAACTTTTATATAATCTCCTAGTTTAAACGGATGATTTAATAAAATTAAAATCCCGGCAATAAAATTCATTATCAAATCCTGCAAAGCAAAACCAATGCCAAATCCAGCGGCCGCAATAATCGCGGTAATATCTATACCAGCCACTTTCAAAGCAATGGTAATGCCCACTGATAAAATACCGAAATATGTGGCTCTACCAGCCAACACAATCACATCATCATGAGCTTCATCAAGCTGTTTATCAGAAATTTTACTCACTACTATGTTTTTAAAAAATTTAGCAAAATAAATCGATAAAAACATCAGCACAGCCGCCGCCATCCAATTATCCACCCTGTCCCAAATAAAATTAGCAAATTGAGTGAGCGCCGCTGTCCCCTGATTAGTATCCGTAGTTCCACTGGCAACCGTGGAAGCGGCATAAACTATATCTATCATATTTTTTTGTTTATTTTTGTTTAGCCAGTTTCTAAACTTTGCAAAAAATTTGAAAGTCAATTACTGTATCTATATATTATAACAAAAATCATCTCTTTTCCCAATGTCCATAGTGTTTCTAAACAATAAATTCATAAAAGAGTCAAAAGCTTTTATCAGTATCAATGATCATGGATTTTTGTATGGAGACGGCATCTATGAAACCATGCGCACTTATGGTCACCAAGTTTGGCTCCTGGAAGACCATTTAGAAAGGCTGTTTACCTCTGCCAAGTTAATCAATTTAAAAATTCCCTGGACCAAAAAACAAATTGAGAAATGGATACTTAAACTTATAAAAATAAATTGCGACTTGCATTATGCGACTTGCGTTATGCGTTTTTCGCACATCGCACATCGCATATCGCATCACGAGTTCCGCATTCGTCTCACAATAACCCGTGGCAACAATGAATTTGACTTTTCAACCACCAAAAACCCTCTAATTTTAATAACTCTTCAGCCTCTAATTGAGGAAAAACAAAAATCAGGATTAAGAATTATTAGTTTCCAGGGTGGCAGAATCATGCCTAACGCCAAACACCTAAGCCAAATAATTAATATTATCGCCCGGCAAAAAGCTTTTCAAAAAAAATGTGATGATGCCGTGTTTGTTGATAAACAAGGTAATATCGGAGAATGTGCTTTCAGCAATATTTTTATCATTAAAAATAAAATTCTTAAAACGCCTAGCCTGGAAGGTATATTGAGCGGGGTTACTAGAAAATTTATTTTATCTTTTGCCCCCAAAATTATAAAAACACAGGAATGCCAAATCTCATTGAAAGAACTTTATACCGCTGATGAAGTGTTTTTGAGCGTTACCTCCAAAAGCATTCTCTGGGTCCAAAGTGTTGATGATCATAAAATCAGCCATGGCAAAGAAGGTAAGTTTACAAAAGAAATAAAATATTATTTTGACAAATTTATAAATATCTGATTGATTTTTTCTAAAGTTCCCCAAAAATACGGAACGTTTTTAAAAAATATTTCATAACTTTTTTGTTCTGTTGGACTGTGTTTATCAAGGTCATCCCTCCATTTCCAAAAATCAGGCACTGCTTCCAAGTATTTATTATATAAATATAAAGCGTCCTGATAATCATTATTGGCATATAACATATCAGCAAAAGCCCGAATCCAGTTAGGATAGTGGGGATTTTTTTGCAGAGCTTTAGTATAGAATTCACTGGCTTTTTCTAAATCTTTATCACTATAAAAATTCCCCTGCCAGGCCAATACATTACCGGACTCACCATCAATTTTTTGCAGATAAAATAAAGCCCTTTGCATACTACTCTTATCAATAAACATCAATTTATACCAAAGTTCGCTAAAATATGGCGTGTAATTTAAGGCTTCTTTATGTTTATTAACGGCCACAGTGTAGTTAGAATAATTATTTTTAGATTCAGCATAGGCAATTTGCGACATATAAGGTCTGTATACAATTGCTATCATGCTATAAGCGATCAGAAACAAAAAACTTATGGACAATAGATATCCAGGTATTGTCTTAATCTTAATCGTGCACAGACGAGCTGGCCGTTCCAAAGCTATCAAAGCCCCAAAACAAAAAGCAATGATAATGCTAATAGTAATATCCGGAAAAGCAAATTGATTCTGCACGGCGTTAGCTATGATCATTAAAGCCAACAAAATTATATTAGGATTTTGAGAATAAAAAAATTTTCTGAGCATAAAAACTAAAATCGCTAGGTAAATCAAAACGCCTATTAGCCCATGTGAAAAAAATATTTCCAGGGTTTCATTATGCACTTTGTCTATGCTGACATTTACGTCCTCTTCCAAAGTTAAAAAAGTTTTGTTAATAATTTCCGGAGAATAAATATAAAATGTCTCTTCTCCATAGCCAAATAGCGGTTTTTCTTTGATAAGATGAATCGCTCCCTTCCAAATTTCTAAGCGTGAATTAATAGAGCGCAAAGCTAAATTAGAAAAAGAGTATCTGTTATGTGGTAAAAATGGAATAAGACTCGCAATCACCAAAAAAATTATCAAAGTGGTGATAAAATGCTTTTTTATAATAGTGATAACCACTCGATAATACTTCCCTAATACCAATAAGCTTGCCGCAAATAAAGCCACTAAGGCAGTTCTGGTCCCGGAAAAAAATAAAACCACCAATAAAAGCATTAAGCCAACAATATATAAATTCCTATAAAACTTATTTCTCTCTGTTAGGATTAAATAGCTGGCAATAATAATATTTAAAGAAACAAATTGTCCTAAATAGGAAGGATTTCCTAAAAAACTAAAAACCCGGCCAACAAAAATATTAGTATCATAATTTCTAAAAAACGGATTAAATCCTAATTTTTGCAAAATTCCGTAAATAGATACAATCACACTGCTGGCAAACAAAACTTTTATAAATTTAGAAACATTCCGCGTAGATGAATAAATTGAGCAATAGATCGTAAAAGCAAATAAACAAAGTTCAATTATAAAACCAAAACCTCGACTATAGGTGCCATACATCGTTACTATCGGCGTTTGAGACAAAACATTGCTCAATCCATACCAGGATATTTGCGCTAATAATAATAAAAATAGAATTGAGTCAAAAAAAATTTTAAAACTATACTGTTTCTTATGTAAAAAATTTAATATCCAAATTAGCCAAGTAGTTAATATGATAAATTTAAACAATATTTCTTTGCCCTGAGTGAAAGCATAAATAAAACCTGGCCGCCAAAAAACTGCTATTAAAAAGAGGTTTAGTATTATAGGCAACACATAAACCTCTTTTTTTATTTTGGAAATTGTGGCTAGCAAACTATTGTTGCTGTTCATATAATTTAATTATCTCATTCTTAGCTTGGTCAGATAATTGAAATTTAGCAGGATTTTTCTTGTAGTCTGTTTGGGCGATTGATTTCAAGATTTGCGCTGTCAAAACTTGTAATTTCTTGCTATCAACTTGATTGGCAAGTGTTCTATTTATTACTATCGCCGAAGCTACTGGAGAAGTCACAACTGAAGGAACCTGAGAAGTTCCAGCTGGAGAAGTTACTTCTGAAGCTACTACAGATGCCACTGGACTAGTCACTACAGAAACTACGTTATTTCTATATAAATATAATCTTGAATAATCAATGGTCGTTTGTGTCGCTCGGGAACCGGTCATGCGTCCCTGAAATAGCTCAGATCTTCTACTCAAAGCCGCAACACTCACTAAAAGCACTAAGATCAAAACTCCTATTACTATTTTATGTGTTTTTTTCATAAATACATAGAAAATTAAATTTTAAATAACACTTTTAAATTATAGCAATTCATGACCAATTTAACCAGTCAAAACCACTAATGATAAAAAAATATTATTTGACCAGGCTTATTAATGTTGTCTCTTTAGTGTTACAACCCAAACAATGGTACCTTAAAAAAGAGCTCTCAGTTGACGTGAGAGCTCTTTACATCTATTCCTCCTTCGTCTAAATATATCTATAAAAATCTTCATCAGGAGATTGTTGAGGAATATAAGGTTCTGACTTGGAAGGATTTATAACTAAAGGTTTCAAATCCATAGGAGGCTGCTGTTTTCCTGCCTCCAGACTATTCCATAAATCTTGTTTACTGACGGGTCTCTTAAACACTTGCCAAGCTGGTACCTGCATTACACCAACATAATCATCATTCGTTTTGTATTCTGCTGGTATTACGGCCGCGGAAAGATACATTACTTGTGGATTAGCAGCATGGTATAAAGCGGCAATAGCTGCTGTATCTTTCGTGCCGAATACTCCTTGCAATGGCGCTAATTCGCCTCTGAATGGATCCACCTTACTATAACTCGTTTTACCCCCATAATTAGTAATAATATTAGCTAAAGCATCTAAAGCCTCCCCTATTTGTTGTATATTCATTATTCTCTTTGGAGAAATAGAAGTGCCTTCTGTCATAGCCTGTAATAAAGCATGACCTTTATTAGCAGCTTCTTTAATTCTATTTAACATGGGCTCGGTCACAGCAGGATCTATTCTAAGCATAGGTTGTGCTGAAATACCACCTCTCGCAGCTGTAACAGCTTCTCTACCATGTAGAACAACTAATTCTGAGGCGCTAGTTCCTATACTGTGAGCGAGTGCAAATCGTTTAGCAAATGGTGTGGCTGGATTGGCTTCCAGGGTAGCAAGCATGGCTTCATTGGCCATTGAAAGACCAGTTTCTCCCCTCATTGCCTGCAGACGTGATAAATATTTCGCATAAACTCGATGAGGGTTAACTATATCCATAATTTCCTCGGCAGATGGATAAGCAACTCGTGCCATATATTCATCCGTGATATCACTGACTGCTCCAAAATAAGCGGTTTCACCTGTACCGGCAATCCCTACTCCTAAACCGATACCTTTGCTATTCATCCTTGGATATCCATTTTTAGCAGCATATTCTTTCAATTCAGTTTCCAAACTGGTATCACTAGCAAAAACATCTGGATTATTAAAAAAATGAATTAGATCTAATTGATCTGGCTTACCAGCCAATAGGACCTTAAAAGATGACCATAATCCCAATTGTTTAGCTAATTCAGGATTACTAAAAACAGCCGCTGCAATGGCTCTCATGGCAGGTAAAGACATAACCATATGTGATTTCATTTGGCTATAATCTTCAGTTAAGGCTACATCTCCCAACACCCTAGAAGCAAACCATACCGCTCGATAATATTTCTCTGAACCTCTGACTTTATTTCTATCTAAACTATATTCACCCTGAGGGGTAGATGAAGGATCACTGCAAACTGCAACAGCTCTTTGTTTTGCCGCTGTTATTACTGATTCTTCAACCTTAAATTGCTGCCCAAGTCGATCAATAACTGCAGTCACTCCATTTGGTTCAGTTTCAAGTAATGCTAATGAGACCAAACAATATTCAAAAGCTTCAGATGGCACATTGGCTGCAGATAATCTGGTTAACAGCCCTGTTATCATATCTCTGAAAAATGGAGCTCCCACCACCAATTCCGCTTCCATTAAATATTCTTGGATTTGTCTTTTCACATATTCAAATATATGGGTAGCACTGATTTCAACTTTTTCTCCTTCACTCATATGTCTTTCTGCCAAATCCCTGAAAGATTGATTATCTCCATATCTTAAAATTTTCATATCAGGTGGTAATTCAACCTGTTGAAATCTATCTACAGACATTAAATCTGCACCACCATCTATTGATTGAAATTCTGATGGCAATATCGTAGATTTTATTGGAACCAAATCAGCTTCTAACTTCTGGCGTGTTTCTACTCTTGGTCTTTCCACTACAGGCGCAGAAGCAGCCTCTATAATTGCGGGACTAGTAGAAGCTTCAAGCCTTTTCTTTCCGTAAGACCCCATTTGACCTTCTTTCAGTAAAGCAGTTAAAGCACTAAAAGTATTGTCTGTAGGACAATTTTTTTTATCTGTCATAAAAAAAATAAAATTGTAAAAAGTTATAGTTTAAACCCTGAAATTGAATAAATCCGAAAATTTCTATTTCATTGTTTAAAAAAGATACTATTTTAATCCAAAATGTTTCCCATGTCAAATTTTTTTCGTAATAAATATTTTGGTGAAAGGTTTTAAAAAATCTTCCAAACACATATACTTTCTGTTAAAATTAAATCCCTCTTTTTCATTAATGGTGGCCCCGCAAAACAGGGAGGAAAGTCCGAGTAGCTTCTAAGACACTGTAATAGTTAACAGCTATCACTTTTACGGGAAATACCTAAATCGGACCAGTGCCACAGAGACAATACTAACCAGTGCTTCGCACTGGAATTCTAAATTTTGAATTTTGAATTAAGGTAAATTTAATTATATATTAAAAGAGTCCTAAATCTTATAAATGAAAAAATCTGAAATAGCATTTGGCTTAATAAGAATTCCAATAGATTTTTTTATGACAGTTTTGGGCTTTTATTTGGCTTATCAGATAAGAGCCATAGGAGATTTTTTGCCTTTCTTGCAATTACCAACATCATATTCAGAGTTCCCTGACATTTATACTTATTTAAAATTTAGCGGAATTTGTTCACTGACTTTTTTGTTTTTTCTGACAACAAACAAGTCATATACACTACGAATTACAACTACCATAAGCAAAGAATTTAAAAAAATTTTTGCAAGCTCGTTTGTATGGTTCACAAGTATTCTATCTTACTATTTCCTAACAAGAACATTTCCATTTTCCCGTCTTGCATTAATTTATAGCGTAATTTTTTCTATATTAACAATCTCAATCGGAAGATTTATTATTAGATATTTTCAGAATGTATTTTTAAAACATGGTATTGGAAAAAGAAATATCTTAATTTTAGGAGCAAATGAAATAAGTTCTGTTTTAATTAAATATTTTGAAAAAGGTTATAAATATAACGTCTATTCACCTAAGAAAATTTTGTACGAATATTCTTATGAAAATCTGGAAAAATTAGTAAAAAAACACCAAATAGAAGAAATTTTCCAAACTGAAAGTCAGATAAAAAACAAAAATGCTAAAGATATTTTAGAATTTTGCAGAGAAAATCATATTCAATATCATTTCATCCCTGATTTATTAGAGATTCAAAGAACTAATGTTGATTTTTTCTATGCAAATGAAATTCCAGTTATGAGCTTAAATCCAACTTCTCTTGATGGGTGGGGAAAAGTCTATAAAAGAATTTTTGATTTTATAGTATCTTTAATGGGAATAATTTTGTTATCACCAATTTTTATAATTACCGCTTTAGCAATTAAAATTGACTCAAAAGGTCCAATATTCTTTACAAAACTTGATGACGAAAGTCCTGCCTTACGAGTTGGCGAAAAAGGAAAATTATTTTGTTTCTACAAATTCAGATCAATGCAGGCAAACACTCACAACTTGCGCTATACTGTATTAGCAGAACAAAATACAAGAAATGGCTCGCCAATGGTAAAAATTAAAAATGACCCAAGAATTACAAGAGTTGGCAAATTTATTAGAAAATATTCAATTGATGAACTTCCGCAATTATTCAATGTGCTTACAGGTAATTTAAGCCTAGTTGGACCAAGAGCTCATTTACCTGAAGAAGTTGCAAGATATGACAGACATCACAAATTTGTCCTCACAATCAAGCCAGGCATTACAGGTCTTGCTCAAATAAATGGAAGATCTAATCTTAATTTTGAAAAAGAAAACAGCCTTGATACCTATTACATCGAAAACTGGTCTTTATTCTCCGACATCAAAATCTTAATAAAAACAATATTTGTTGTGCTGAAAGGTGAGGTGGAGGATTAAAAATAATTAAGAATTAATTTTTTCATGATTTTAAATCATAATATACAGAAATCTTATTTATAATGTCATCAGCGACTCCATCGAAACACATCTTATCAGTCCAATCATAACCCAATATATAGTTAAAAACGTCTAAAGCTCTATTATAAGTAATATCTGGAATTTTACCTTTAGTAAGGTCATCAATAAAACGTCTTACTGATATAAGATTTGCCCTATCATTACCATCATAATGCTCATAACCCATTGTGTTACATATTCCTTGTACTTCTCTCTCTTCTTTTATTATTTTTTGTTTTCGACGTTCATCATCACAAGCACCATGTAATAAATCCAAAGCTCTATTTCTCAATTTTTCTGAAGGGAAAATTAATATTGCTTCTCCAGTATCTTGATTTTCAACTTTAAATGTTATATCTTCACCAGATTCTGCTATTTTTGCCCTTATTTGTGGGATCATCCGCCTTTCTTCTGCTGATATTAAAAAACGTCCTTCTTGACAGTTTGGTCCCTTCATAAAATTATTTTTAAAAATTAAAACATCTATATCATAACATTACTCTCTCTCTGTCAAGTTTTATTACAACAAATATTAATCATAGCATGCTATACTGATCCTAATATTATGATAATAAGTGCGGATTTAATTTTTTAATTTTAAAAGTTTCGCAACTTCAATATCAAAGTCAGAAATATAATTTTTGCTTTGTTTTTTGTGAAAAATTTCATACTCTTTTTCTGCTAATGCCAAAGCTACTTCACTAGAAATTTTACCCTTATCGCTCAAAATTTCTTTTTCATTAAATTGCAAAAAGGCATCTAATTTTTTTATCCAATCTTTCATATACATAACCGCTCCTTTTCGTGCTTGCATTTCAGCATAATCAAGATACATAGTTACAATTCTATTAAGAGAGTCCAGTTCTTTTTCATTTAAATAATTTTTAGCTATAATAACATCTGTTTTTCTAATAACTCCTTTTGGCGCATTTTTCCAAGTGTTTAAACCCATATTTGGCTTCTTACTATCAATTCTTTGATAAATAATTTCTGCCGCAGTTTGACCAGTAATGGCAAAATGTAATTTATTTTGAACAGTAGCAAAAAACTGTTTGGTAATTTCCGCATTTAAATCATAATCAGCGCTACATTGCGCATAAATATCAGTAATTTTTTGATAAAATCTTCTTTCACTGCTTCGAATATCCCTTATTCTTGCAAGTTGCTCTTCAAAATAATCTTTTCCAAAAATATTATCAGGATTTTTAAGTCTTTCATCATCCATAACGAATCCTTTTATAATATATTCTTTCAAAACTTGGGTTGCCCAAATACGAAATTGTGTAGCTCTTTTAGAATTAACTCTATAGCCTACAGCAATAATAATATTAAGATTATAATAATCGAACTCTCTTGCAACTTGTCTATAACCTTCATTTTGAACTGCTCGAATTTTTCGATGAGTTGCAATTTCAATTAATTCCTCATTTTTATAAATTTCACCAGTATGATAAGTAATAGTATGAGATGCAACTTCAAATAATTGCGCCATCATTTTTTGAGTAAGCCAAACAGTTTCATCTTGCAAAAAAACTTCAAGTTTAACCTCACCATTTGCTGTTTTATAAAATATAAAATCAGATATTTTAGTCATTTTATTATTTAAATTTTTCTGCATATATAAAAATATAATTTTAAAACTCATAACTAACAACTTTACTATAGGTGAGCTGTCATTCACTGGTCAAGTTTTTTTCGGATACGAAATTGCTGGCAACACCTTAATCGCAACAAAAGAAAAAGCTATTCTTGATGAGCTATATTTAATCGCACTTAAAAAACGAACTTTAAATATCAACGAAGAATGGTTTAAAAAAATTGACAAACAATTGTTTGAGAAATATATTAAAAAATATCCTACTAATTTTATGAAATTTTTCTAACTTAAATACAAGTTTAATTTACATTAAGTTGGACTGAAAAATGTAAATAAAAAATTATATCATTTTCCTTATATCTAATCTTGTTGCTTGCGCAATACCAATTCGATAAGGATCTGCTATCAAAAGTTCTCCTTGTTGAACAGCCAAAAGTCGTCCAGTTTGATCGTAAAATATATCGCATGGTTTCGTTAAATTTAATCTTGTTAATTCATCTTTTCCAACAGACCAATAACCTTTATCAGTTTTGAAATAACCATCTTCTCCTAATCCTTCAATCGAAACATTTTTACGTACATGAATACCACCAGCTGATAATGCTTGTTGTATTCCTTGTAAATCTTTTTGTGAAATTTCTTCCATAAAAAATATTTTTTAACAAATAGAACATCTATATCGTAGCATCACACGCCCTCTTTGTCAAGTTTAACCATATTGCTTAATTTAAGTGCTTAGTTTATCGTATCTATGTTATAAATAAGTACTTCATTAAATCAAAAACTAATGTTCAACAGAAAAATAATTCGTTATTTAACGCTTTGGAAAGAAAAAAAGGATAGAAAACCTCTGATTATTAGAGGAGCAAGGCAAATTGGCAAGACAAGTGCTGTAGAAATGTTTGCAAAAGAAAATTTTGATAATTATGTGTATATAAATATGGAAGATCCAGATGACGCAATGAATTTTGAAGGAAAAATAAGTTTAAGCGATTTTGAAAAACAAGTTCAGATTTTTAAACATAAACAATTAAAAACAGGAACGCTTATTTTTATTGATGAAGTTCAACAAAATCCACATCTTATCTCTTTATTAAGATTCTTTTACGAAAAAAGGCCTGATTTATATGTTATAAGTGCTGGTTCGCTTCTTGAGATTAGATTAAAACAAGCCAAAATATCAATGCCGGTTGGAAGAACAGAATATGTTTTTATGTATCCTTTGGATTTTTTTGAGTATTTGGAGGCTAAAGGCGAAAAAGAATTATTGGATTATTTGCAAAATATAAAACTTGGAGCAAAAATTATTGATTCTATCCATAATAAAACAATGGGGGTTTTTAAAGAATATATTCTAATCGGCGGAATGCCTGAAGCTGTAAAAAACTTTATTGAGAATAGTGATTTTGATTCTGTTCAAAGCATATATTCTAGTTTAATGAAAAATTTCATAGACGATATAAATAAATATGCAAACAAATCTGAAATTGAATATTTGACCAAAATACTTAGACAAAGCCCATTTTATAGTGGATCAAAAATTAAATATGAAAATTTTGGAGATCTTGGGATTAAAAGCAGAGAAGTATCAAATGCTATGGATATATTACAGCATGCTATGTTAATTAAACTCGTTAACTCCACTAATTCAATTTCCGTCCCTCTTCAAGTAAAATCAAAAAGAGCTAAAAAATTACTTTTTTTAGATACCGGATTTTATAATTATGTTTACAAAATACCATTTAATATTGATCTACAGAATTTTGAAAGTTTTTATAGAGGCAATGTTTTTGAACAAGTGGTGGGTCAAAATATTATAGCGCAAGATCTGCATGGAGATTTAGATCTTTTTTATTGGACAATAGATCAAGACAAAGGATCTGCTGAAGTAGATTTTTGTTTTAGTAAAGGATTAAATATTTATGCTATAGAAGTTAAATCAGGTAAAAATAAAATATCAAAATCTTTAATTTCATTTGGGAGAAAAATACCTAATTGCAAGTTAATCAAATTTCATACCGGCAATACACATTTCGATTCAAAAAATAAGATCTTAAACCTACCTATTTACTTAAGTCCAAGGGTAAATGAGTTGTAAATTTATTTTTCTAAAAGAATCATCGCTAAAAATGTAGTAGCAAAAGCATCCATTTCAGGAGAAGTTTTTTTAGATGTAGTTCCACTCTTCAACTTTATCACATCACCAAACTCACTTTTATCATATTCAAATGTATATATATTACCAAAATCATTTTTTAAATTTATTGGTATTTTTTTATCTGATTCACTAATTGGGAATTTAATATTTAACTCATAATTACCTTCTGGCAAATTCATTTTAAACAAAAAATATTTCACAAAAATCGAAAAAAACTGTGAAATTGCACGTGCCTTATCTCCCTCATCTACGCCAAAATTAAAATCTTCAGCATCATTCATTTTTATTTTAACATTCGGATATTTTCTATTTAATTCATTTAAAGATTTTTTTTCTAATGTTTCAAAAAATTCAGAAAATCTTTCAGCCAAATTATCAATTTGATCTGGAGATAATTGATCCTTAAACATTTTTTGAAGTTCCTCTTTAATTTTAGCAAGCATGACTCTTTTAATTTTTTCTTTTGCTTCCTCAGGATTTAATTTTAAAAATTCCTGTAAATCAATACCAAGTTCTTGTTTAAAATAATCTTCTCCCGCTCTACCAAAATAAATAATAATTTTTCTTTTTTCCTCATCACTAAACCCGTCAATTACTTCTTTTACCAAAGCTTGAATTTCCTGCTTAATTGCAAAACTCGACCTTAATAAATTTTCAACTTCATCTAATATTCTTTTTTCTTCTTCAGTTGGCTGATATTTTGTTTTATCCACATTTGCCAAATCCGCTTGATATTCATTATCAATAAAAACTCTAAATAATTTTTGGTAAAACCTTTTTAATATTTTTTTTTGGCCCTCGCTTAAATGTTCTTGATGAGCCTCAACTGATACGGAAGGGCTTGAAATTACAGGTGTTTTTTCTGGATTAAAAGTCTGCTGAGGAGAAGCTGAAGGTGAATCTGCTTTTACAGTTTGAGTAAATTTTTTATTATTTATTTCTTGAATTAAAGCCTTGATGGTTAAAGGACCTATAAGCTCATCACCAGCCTCTTTAATTCGATGTGATTCCTTAAATTTCGTTATTGCAATTTTAGTTTTAGATGTTGAATCGCCCAATACTCCATCAATTACTCCAACATCAAATTCAAGTAATTTTAAAGCGCTTTGTACAGCAATTACATACCCAATTGATAAACCTACTACACCAGCGTCTCCTCTTATTTCTTTTTCTTTAATTTCTTTTTCAAATTTTTTATCCCACAAAATTTTAATTTCAGCTTCATTAAGAATTGAAATTACAGTATCAATTGGGATTTCTTTAGTATTTGCACCAATTTTTCCCTTTAAACTTTCAAATCCTTGTCTTCTCCAATCATTTTCAGACATTCTTTCTACATTCTTTTCTGTCTGGGATAAATCAACTGAAAATACTTCCTGTGACATTTTTAAAATTTAATTATACTATTTTACCACTTTTTGCTATTTTAATCAAAACTGAATATAAATAAATTCTTTAGAAGCATGATTTTTTAAATCATTCATGCTATAAAACTATGGCATAAGCAAAATTCAAAATTCAACATTTAAAATTTCTATTGTGTTACACAAACTTATCAAAGCACTACTCGGCGATCAGAATGAAAAATACATTCGCTCGTTAAATTCATTAATCGAAAAAATCAATAAACTAGAGTCAGACTATCAGCAAACTCTGTCAGAAGAAGATTTCCCAAAAAAAACTCAAGAATTCAAAAATCGTCTCAAAAACGGTGAAATTCTAGAAAACATTTTGCCGGAAGCTTTTGCTTTGGTCAAAAATGCCTGCCGACGTTCAATTGGTAGAAATTGGACAGTTCGCGGTCACGAAATTACCTGGGACATGCTGCCTTATGACGTACAATTAATTGGAGGCATTGCTCTGCATCAAGGTAAAATTGCAGAAATGAAAACGGGTGAAGGTAAAACACTAGTGGCCACCATGCCTTTGTACCTCAACGCTCTCACTGAACAGGGTTCATTACTAGTTACCGTTAATGATTATCTGGCTCACAGAGATTCAGAGTGGATGAGTGGCATTTATAATTTTTTGGGCATGACAGTTGGTGTAATTTATAACCAACAAGATCAGGAAGAAAAGAAAAAAGCTTATCAGTGTGATATCGTGTATGGTACGAATAATGAATTTGGCTTCGACTATTTGAGGGATAATATGGCTGCCAACCTTGAAAATGTTTGTCAGAAACATCTTAATTACGCCATTATTGATGAAGTTGATTCCATTTTAATTGATGAAGCCAGAACTCCGTTGATCATCTCTTCTCCGGCGGAAGAATCAACCGAAAAATATATGCAATATGCAAAATTAGTGAAAAGCCTACTAGAAAATGAAGACTATAATATCGATGAAAAACAAAAAACTGCTGTTCTTACTGAGACCGGTATTGCTAAAATGGAAAAATTGCTGGGAGTGGAGAATATTTATACCGAAAAAGGCTTTGTGGAAGTCAATCACATTGAACAAGCCCTAAAAGCTCAGGCTGTATACAAATTAGACGTTGATTATGTCGTGAAAGACAACGAAGTAATGATTGTAGATGAATTTACCGGACGCTTAATGGCCGGGCGAAGATTTTCAGCCGGCTTGCATCAGGCGATTGAAGCCAAAGAGGGCGTCCCTATCAAAAGAGAAAGTAAAACTTTGGCCACCATTTCCTTCCAAAATTATTTCCGTTTGTTCAAAAAACTGGCCGGCATGACTGGCACTGCTTTAACGGAAGCAGAAGAATTCCATAAGATTTACAACCTAGATGTGATCGTTATTCCTACTAATAAACCAGTAAACAGAGCTGATCTTCATGATTCAATTTATAAAAACGAAAAAGCCAAATTCAAAGCCATTGCGCAAAAAGTTAAAGAAATTCATGGCAAGAACCAACCAGTGTTGATAGGCACAATTTCTATTGAAAAGTCAGAAAAATTAAGCGATTTACTGCGAAAAGAAGGGCTATCTCATACGGTCTTGAACGCCAAATATCACGAAAAAGAAGCGGAAATCGTATCTCAAGCTGGACAAATCGGAGCCATTACTATCGCGACCAACATGGCTGGCCGTGGTACAGATATCAAACTTGGTGAAGGTGTCAGAGAGACAGGCGGCTTATATATTATCGGTACAGAAAGACACGAAAGTCGAAGAATTGACAACCAATTGCGTGGCCGTAGCGGTCGTCAAGGTGATCCTGGCGTAAGTCAGTTTTATGTGTCCATGGATGACGCGATTATGAGAATTTTTGGCGGCGACAAAATTAAGGCCATCATGGAAAGGTTAAATGTCCCTGACGACATGCCGATCGAAAATGGTGTAATTTCTCATTCCATTGAAAGTGCGCAAAAAAAAGTGGAAGGCTACAATTTCGATATTCGTAATCATTTAGTGGAATATGATGATGTGATGAACCGTCACCGTGAAATTATTTACGCCAAAAGACGCTTGATTTTAGATTGCCAAGATATAAAAAATGAAATAATTGTTTTATTTGAGAAAGAAGCGGAAGCCATTGTGCTGGGCCATACCATGGGCAAGGCTGATGATGAATGGAACTACAAAGAGATCGCGGAAACAGTCAGCTCCTTAAGTGGTTCAACTGACAATATTTTAAGCATCGAACAGATACAGGGCATTACTGACACTGAAGCTTTGATTGAAAAGATTAAGCATTATTTATGGAATGATTATCAATTCAAAGAAAAAAGTTTACCTGATTATTCTGAAGCTAATGGTTCCAAAATTTTGCGAGATGTGGAAAAGATGGTCTATTTACATACGATTGACCAGTTATGGATGGACCATATCACCCAAATGACTGAATTAAGATCTAGTGTGGCCTTTTCTGGCTATGGACAGCGCGATCCTCTAGTTGAATACAAGACCGAATCTTATTATTTATTTGAGAAATTACTGCAAAATTTTCAATCCAGAACGGTGCAAACTTTATTAAAGGTGAACATTATCGATAAATATGTTGCCAAAAAAATGGCTCATCAGCCTAAAACCGCAGCCACCACTAATCAATCACAAATCGAAGGCAATCTTGGCAATGATCCAAATACAGAAACCGAAACCAATGCCGCAAAGAAACCTACCGTAATTAAACTTGGGCCAGAAACGGCGACTCAGCCCACACTTAACAAAATCCAAAAAATTGGCCGAAATGATCCCTGCCCCTGCGGCAGTGGCAAAAAATTCAAAAAATGCTGTGGTAAAAATTTGTAAAACCTCTAAATCAGGCCGTTAAAGGTAATTTTTTTATTTAAGATACTTTATTCTGAAAAAGAGGTTGTATTTGGTGTCTCCAGCTTTTTATTCTGTCACACATTGATTCAGTAGGTATTGCCTCAGGGCTAATTTCATCCATAATATTTAAAGCCTGTTTGAGTATCGTTTGTTGTTCTCTGGTTGCATTTCCTAATATGGCCTCAACTGTTTGAGCTGACAAGTCTCCTTCTACATGATCTTCACCTGTATAGTATTTATAATCAATTCTATTACCTTTACGCTCCAAAGTAACAGTTACAATCTGACCGGCTTTTAAATTTATTCTGTCTTGATCTTGACGGATATTCACTTCTCCAATTTGACATATCATTTCTGCAGAACCATTATCAGTGTTTATAACATTTGTAATATTTGCTTCTATTGTATCCGGTGGAAAAACACCAGCCAAAGGTCCAAATTTAAATTTTTTACCAATATTTGGACTTTCCGCTCCGTGTGTTGTTGGAATAACATTGTTTTTTGCCATACCTTCAAAATTAATTTCGATCTATAAATTATATCACAAAAATTACCAATCACCAAATTTTTTGATAATTTTACGATCAACAATCCACCTACCACCTTTTTCCTGCCTCATTCCAGCAATTTTTGCAATTCCTTTTTAAAAGTTTCGATGTCTTTAAATTGCCGATAAACTGAAGCAAACCTGATATAAGCCACTTCATCAAGCTCCTTCAAAGCTTCCATCACGTCTTCACCAATCACCACTGATGGTATTTCTCCGCCTTGATTTTGCCACTTTTCTTCCAATTGATTAATGACAGTATCCACATGATTTTCCGTTACCTTTCTTTTTTCACAAGCTTTCCAAATACCAGCTTTCACTTTATCCCGATTATAAGTTTCTCTGGTGCCATCTTTTTTGATCACAATCAAATTCTTAGCCTCAATTCGTTCAAAAGTGGTAAAACGAAAATGGCATTTTTCACATTCCCGTCTTCGCCTAATACTCTGCCCTTCTTTTAATTCCCGAGAATCAATCACATAAGTAATTCGATGTGTACATTGCGGACAATACATAAAAATTTTAAAATTTAAATTTTGAATTTATGTTGGAAAAATCATTCCACCTTTAAATCATCAATAAATTATCATTATTTTCCAAAAATTCGCAAATTGATTGAAGAATTTCTCAAAAATTGATAAAATATTAAGATATTGTATAATTTCCATAAATGTTATTTAGTAAATTACAAGCTACCGCCAGTGTCAATTTCAATAAATTATTTGATTTAGGAACTCTAGAATTAATAGGGATTGCTTTACTAGCAGTAATTCCAGTCATGCTTTGGATTCCAATTTTTCATTATAAAAATAACAAAAGTAAAAAAATTATTATTTTTATATTTTTACTTGGCACTTTAACAGTTTTGCCTATTATAGGACTTCAATATTTATGGGTTTATTATCCACAATTCGATATTTATGCCCATATAAATTCAAGCGTGACAAATGTACATTTAGGATTTTTACTCACTTTTATATTTGTAGGTATTTTTGAGGAAATTGCTAAACATAGTGTTGTACATTATGTTGATCATTCAAAAATTCAAGTTGAAACAATCAATGATGCGATTTTATTTGGTATACTCGCAGCATTGGGGTTTTCTTTTACTGAGAATATTTTTTATTTAAATAGCATTATAAAAAGCGGAAATTTTATTAATTTGATGGCTGTCTTTTCATTCAGATCAATTGTCACTATGTGTGCTCACATGGTTTTTTCTGGCATCATGGGATATTATTATGGAATGGCAAAGTTTGCAGATCCTTTTTATTCTGAAGCCGGTTGGCGAGGAAAAAAATTTGTCATTGCTGATTTCTTATACAGATTAATTAAATTTAAAAAAATACATTCATACAGAATCAGTACTATGATGAAAGGTCTTTTCATTGCCATGTCACTTCATGCGGCATTTAATTTCTTTTTACAATTCCAAATGTTATGGCAGGCAGTCATCTTGATATTTGGAGGATATTTGTATATTCATCACATAATGAGAAGAAAAGCTGTACATGTTTTACTGGGAGTGAAAAATCAGAGACCTTCACTTATGGCAAAAAAAGATGAAGAGGTTGTGATTGAACTCCTTGGCATGTGGATGAATGAGGGCAAACACAAAGAAGTAAAAGAAATTTGCGACAGGTTACTTCAGAGAGATCCAGATAATCCAATTATTAAATTATTCAAAGCCAAAGCGGAAGATAGCCATGAACTAAATAAAGCCTATATTGCGATCCACAATTTATTTACTGAAAATGATATTCAGGAACAAAAAAGTATTTTTGAAAAACCACTAACACAAGAAATTATAGAAAAATCAATAAAACCTGTAATTTCCAATTAATAAATAATGAATGGAGAAAAATTATCTACATGAAGGCCAAGTAAATCTTCATGAAATCACCAAAGATCAATACCAGTTATTAATAAGATATGCTAAAAAAATATGTAAAAATTCCCTATTAGCTCAGGATATAGTACAAGATGTACTGCTTGGTATTTTAGAAAATGATAGATTGGAAAGTTATGTAGATGCGGTCTATTTATTTAATGCTATTCAATATCGATCGGCCCAAACATTAAGAAATCAATATAGAGACAAAAAATTAGCTGAAAGATTATATATCATATATCAAATTTTATATGCTCAAAATCTTGGTTTAATAAATGAAAATTTAGCCAATGATTTAATAGATGCACATAAAAAATATTTGGAGTTTCGTAGATTTGTCCATAAAATTTGTAAATTTCTCAATATTTCATTGGGAATTAGCATAGCTCTGCAAAATTATTTTTTAGATCCTACGAAAGATAAAAGACAGCAAATAATTGATGAACTGCGTGCAGAATGGGATCAGGAGAAATTGAGGAAATATCAATTGATTTTTGTTATTTTACTGATAGAAGGTAAGCCTGAAAATGCTATGAAAGTTATATCACAAGAATTTGATCTGGATTATTTTACGGAAATTAGTACTTTTTACACCACCATATCTCAGAATAGGCAAAAAATAAGTAAGTTCAGACTTAAAACGTGATAAAAATGTTACTGATTCTCATCTTTTGATAATTTTATTGCAAATTCATCAGTCATACCTGCGATATAATCCTTAATATCAATAATTTTTGATTGTTCATCATTAGCTTCAATTTGAAAATCGGCTGGCAGTTTCTCAGGATGTTTTAAAAAATAATTAAAAAGTTTTTGGATGGTTTTTTGCCCAAACCGTGAAAGTTTTAAAACCTGTTGGTTCATATAAAAATTTTGATATAAATATTTCTCCAGTTCAATGATTTCGATTTGCCGATTACTAGAAAACCTTATCAGTCTAACTGTTGATTTACAAACATCATCTAATAATTTTATCTTATTTTTTTCTAAATTTTGCGCGCTATTTTGCAATAAATCATCAATCATTAAATTCATGATAGCACTCACAAATCTAGCTTGATGAATTTTTTCGTTAACAAAATCACCATAATCTTCTCTTACTTTGGCAAGTGCTTCTTGGCAAATTGGAATTTTTTTTAAAACTTCAAAATCCAAAATTTTAGCCCTCAATCCATCATCAAGGTCATGACAATTATAAGCAATTTCATCAGCAAAATCCACAATTTGAGCCTCAAGCGTGGGCTGAATTTTAATTTGTTTATCAGCGTTATCATAAACAGTTTGGTGTTTCATCAATCCTTCCCTCACTTCGCATGTTAAATTCAAGCCACGAAAATTGGGATAAATATTTTCTAAATATGTAACCACCCGGCGACTTTGCTCATTATGCTCAAATTTCAATCCATATTCTCGCATTAAATCATTCAAAGCGTCCTGTCCGGCATGTCCAAATGGCGTATGTCCCAAATCATGAGCCAAAGCAATACTTTCCGCCAAATCTTCATTAAGATTCAAAGCTCTGGCTACATCTCTAGAAACTTGAGCAACTTCCATACTATGAGTCAAACGTGTACGGAAATGATCCCCTTCAACATTCACAAAAACCTGCGTTTTACCTTTTAGTCTTCGAAAAGCACGACTATGGATAATCCGATCACGATCTTTTTGGAAACAAGTCCGAAATTCGCTTTCCCGCTCCTCAAATTCCCGACCTTGGGAAAATTTACTTAATGCAGCATAAGGCGCAAGAAATTTTTCTTCTTTATTTTCAAGTTGTTCACGATTAAGTAGCATTTTTTGATTTTTAAGGTATTGATAGTATAGTATTTAAATAAATTAATTCAAAATTTAGAATTTAAAATTTTTTTGTGCCTCTTCTTTCCCAACACATCTCCGAATTTCTGACTCATGTTGAAATTGGTAAAAATCAGTCCTTGAAAACTGTTGAAAATTATGAGCATTATTTGAATAGATTTTTAAGTTTTGCAGGAGATATTGATGTTGAAAAAATAAATTTAAAGAATATTGAAGAGTACAGATTGTTTTTAAATCGTTTTGAAAATGAGAAAAAAGAAAATCTTTCAAAAAAAACTCAAGCTTATCATTTAATTGCCTTACGAGCATTTCTTAAATATTTAGCTAAAAATGATATTGAATCTTTGAGTGCGGAAAAAGTTGATTTGCCGAAAATTGAAAAAAGAACAGTTGAATTTCTTAGCCGTGAGGAATTGGAAAGACTTTTTCAGGCTGTTGATTTAAGTTCAAAATCAGGACTGCGGGATCGGGCAATTTTGGAACTTCTTTATTCATCAGGACTCCGTGTAAGTGAACTTGCAGGTTTAAATCGCGATCAAATAAATTTGGAAAGATGTGAATTTATGGTTCGAGGAAAAGGGCGCAAACCAAGGATTGTTTTTATATCAGAGCGTGCGGCTAAATTTATTCAGGAATATCTGAAAACAAGGATTGACAATTTCCAGGCTCTTTTTATTAATTATAAAAAATATAAAGTTGAAGAAGTTTTATTAAATACTAATAATAAAAGATTAACAACTGTTTCCATTGAAAATATTGTTAGGAAATATGCACTTTTGGCAAATATTGTTAAGAAAGTAACGCCTCATACTTTACGGCATAGTTTTGCCACTGAACTTTTGATCAATGGTGCAGATATAAGATCTGTTCAGGAAATGCTTGGTCATGCCTCAATTACAACAACCCAAGTTTATACTCATTTAACAAATCAAAGATTAAAGGAAGTTCATGAAAAATTTCATAAATAAAAAAAGCGCCTTATCATTGCAAAGGCGCTTTTTTATAAATTTTATGGAATTAATATGTTACCGTTACTGAATATTTATTGTTCTCTAAATTAGTTTCATTCCAGTTAACATCTGTATTTGGTCTTAAGCTAAGTTCTCCGCTGTAAGTATTTCCTTTTTGCACATTAAATTCTGATAATGCATATTTTACAGCTGTGCATTCATGATTTGAATTTAAATCAAAACCAACTGAAATATAATTTGGCATATTATTTAAAGTTGCATCTACACTAGTGTAAGCATAATTACTATTCCCATTTTTTGTAATAAGATTTCCGCCATCTAAACAAACTTCTACTAATAATATATCAGTTTGGCTAGTTCCATTAGTTGGAGTGCCATAACTTTTCTCAGCTTTATTAATATATAAATCAGAATTTGTTGTCACTTTTTGAGTTAACATATCAATAGGTTCATAAAAGAAATCTGTAGTTTTATCATTATCATTTAAAGTTGGATCCTCACTTGGTGAACTTACCTTAGCTATAGCAGTATAATCTTTGCCAGTGGTTAATTTAAATAATTCTAAGCCTTGTCCAAAATTCATACATTGTAAAGTTTTACTTGTTAAATCATATGTAAATGCTGGTATGGTTTGAGTAATATTATTGATAGCTATAGTGATAGTAGGTGTTACCTTGCCTATTGTGCCAGTTCCTATATTTGAGGCGCATACATGTGCATAAATATAATCTTTGTAACTGCCATCTGATAGTTTTTCATTATAATTAATGCTAACAGCATCAATGTATAAATTTAATCCTTCTATTTTTATAGCAGCTATATCTGTTGTTGGAGCGGTCATGTTTTCATTACTAGTCGTTTCAGAGGAAGAGCTGCTGTCTGTATTTGAACTAGTACCTGAACTTTCCTGCGTATCTTCCACATTAGCATTAAATTCTTGTGTTTGCTGCAATTGTTTTGGCGGCATTTTTCTTTTAGCCACTTCCTTATCTGAGTCGCCACAACTAATAACGGTCAAAGATAAAAACAATAAAAACATCACGCTTATAATTTTGAAGTTATTTTTCATAACAAAAGATAAATAAATAAAAAAAGAAACTTGTAAAGCTTAAGCTATTCTTAACACTTAACTACACCTTTTACAAGAAAAAAAGTTTCAATTTATTCTTCTTTTATTTCCAAAATTTCCATTTCTTCATAAATTTTCGATACAACTTCATAACCGCTTTTAGCTCTATCGCTGACTATTTGCCCCTGTTTCAAGACGACCACCCTTCTTTGAATCATATTAACCAAATCTTTGTTATGAGTCGCCAAGATTACCGTAATCCCAACGGTATTAAGCATCAGCAAAAGTTCAATGATGCTTTTTGACGCTTCTGGATCTAAGTTGCCAGTTGGTTCGTCAGCAATAATTAATTTTGGGTTATGCACCAAAGCTCTGGCAATCGCGGTTTTTTGTTTTTCCCCTCCAGATAATTCGTCAGGAAATTTTGATTGATGATCAATCATGCCAACCAAGCGCAGAACCTCTATTACTCGGGTTTGAATACTTTCATCTTCACATCCGCAAACTTCCATAGCATAGGCTATGTTTTCAAAAACATTTTTTTTATTTAATAATTTATAGTCCTGAAAAATTACTCCCAGATTACGGCGATAACTCTGCAAAGCCTGATTATCAAATTCATGTACTGGATAGCCATCAATATAAATTCCTCCCTTGTCAATTTTGGTGGCCCCAATCAAAGCATGTAGCAAAGTTGATTTACCTGCTCCTGATTGACCAATTAAAGTTACAAACTCACCACCCTCAATTTTCAAATTAATATTATCCAGCACAGGCCTTGCACCATATTGTTTAGTCACATTTTCAAACAATAACATGAAAAAAAATTAAATTCTAAATTGAAAATTTTTCTAAAAAATTCACGAAAAAGCCAGAAATCTTTGTTTTAATATTTTTAATATTAATAATATTTATCAATGAAATATCTTAACGCTTTAAATATAATTCTTTATTACCATGTAAATCAATTTAAAAATTTATTAAGACATTTTCAAAATCCGAAAAAAGCTTGGGAAGAGGCTAATTCAGAAATACTTCAGAAAATTGGCTGGAAAGAAAAACTGATTCGCTCTTTTTTGGAAATGAAAAATTTAATAAATGTGGAAAAAGAATGGGAAGCCTTAGCTAAACTAGGCATAAAAACCTTGGACACGGTCGCTTTACCAATTTTATTACAAGAAATTTATGATCCGCCTGTCATTTTGTATTGCCAGGGTAACTTAGATTTACTTCATGGCCAGTGTTTATCTATGGTCGGCTCCAGAAATATTTCCGCTTACGGCAAAGAAGTGGTGAAACATTTTACAAAAACTTTTGGACAAGCTGGCATTGTAATGGTCAGTGGCTTTGCCTATGGAGTAGATGTTACCGTCCACAAACATTGTCTTGACGGCAATTACAAGACCATTGCTGTCTTAGCCTCAGGTCTAAACCGTAAATACCCCAATTATCCGCAATATTTTATAAATAAAATGATTAGCCAGGGTTTATTTATCTCCGAATATCCGTTAAATATCGAATCTATGTCTTTTCATTTCCCGATTCGAAACCGTATCATCAGTGGTCTTTCCAGCGCCACCATTGTCATTGAAGCACAAGAAAAATCAGGCTCCTTAATCACTGCTAAATCCGCTATTAATCAAAATCGCGATGTATTCTCCGTACCAGGCAGCATTTTTAACAGCCAAAGCCAAGGCGCAAATTTATTAATTCAAAAAGGCGAAGCTGAATTACTACTTAATGCCAATCAAATTTTAGAAAAACAGCTATATCATCAGCCAATCAATAGAATCTCAAACTTAGGGAAACTAAAAACAATAACGAAACAAAATCCCCCCCAGCTTGACAATGATGATGAAATTCGAATCTATAAGCTTTTATCCCCACAAAATTTGCTTTTTGATGAAATTTTAAATTTTCTTAAGCTAGACCCCTCCAAACTTAATCAGATCCTAAGTAGGATGGAAATTAATGGTATTGTAAAAAATTTAGGCGGGGGAATTTACGGACTTTAAAATTCTATTGCCTTTTTTATAATTTCTAATAATCTAATTTCAACTTTCATTTTTCATTTTTCTCTCATGTCACCTGCCCGTACGGTACTGATGATTCGTCCGGTTAAATTCAAATTAAATCAACAAACTATTGCCACTAACGATTTTCAAAAAAAATCAAAACTAACTGATGCTAATGTTCAAACTCGCGCCCTGCAAGAGTTCCAAAATTTAGCCAAAAAACTCCAAAAATCTGGAATAGAAGTGATAGAAATCATTGACACAAAAATTCCAGAAAAACCGGATTCAATTTTTCCAAATAACTGGTTTACTACTCACAAAAACGGGGAGGTAATCCTTTTCCCAATGCTTGCCGAGAACAGAAGATTAGAACGCCGTCTAGATATTTTTGAGACTTTAAGTAAAAACCATAATTTTCAAATTACGAGTATTACTGATCTATCATTTTACGAACAAGAATATAAATTTCTGGAAGGTACTGGGAGCATGGTATTAGATCACAAAAATAAAATAATTTATGCCACCCTATCGCCGCGAACTCATCTAAAGCCATTGCAAACTTTCGCTAAAAAAATCAATCACGACTATTTCATTTTTGAAACTGAATATCCAACCGGCAAACCTGTTTATCATACCAACGTGGTAATGGCCACCGGACAAAATTCAAGTATTATTTGTTTAGATTTAATCAAAAATAACAATCAGCGGCAAACTATACAAAAAAAACTACAATCAAATCATCGCAAGCTTATTAATATATCCATTGAGCAATTAGGTCACTTTGCTGGGAATATGCTGCAATTGCAAAACAAAGAAGGACAACTGGTTTGGGTAATGTCTCAGCAAGCTTATAAAGCTTTACACCCAGATCAAATTGCCAAATTGAGTGCTGATTCCCAAATTATCTATAGCGATATTAGCACCATCGAAAACATTGGTGGCGGCAGTGCCAGATGCATGATGGCCGAAATTTTCCTGCCAAAAAAATAAAATAATCATCTATATTTCCACTCCCAGCAACTTAAACACATCACTGGTTTGATTATCAACTGTTAATCGATAAATAGTAATCCCGGAAATCCTTTGTTTGCTACACAGGCCTTTTTTAATAAATTTAGAAATAATCCGATAAACAGTAGTAATATGAATGCCTAAACTATTAGCGATTTCTTTAACCGTCACCTGCCCCTGGTGGTCAGCTAAAAATGTATAAACTTGCGTCTCATGGATGGTAAAATTAAATTTTAATAAAAACTCTGATAAATCCATAGTTTTATAAATTTTGATAGGGAATTATCTTAATTAACGAAATGTTAAATTTTCATTAAAAGTAAGTTTTATTTTTCGCATCAAATGCAAAAAATAAATTTTATCAGTATCAGCTTGGTTAAAATATTAGAAATAAACACCTTATCTACAATACAAAATTAAATTAACTTTTCAAGAATTATGGAAAAATGATGGTAAATCCATTAACAATTCATTAAAAGAATCCTCATTTCACCGTCCATAAATACCATAAAATTCAGTTTCAGCGATGATGTGATCTGCGATCGCCGCCTTAAATCTACTTTCATCTAATTTATCAAGACTAACGTCAGAATCTAAAGCATATAACCTAAAAAAATACCGATGGGTCCCTGATGGTGGACATGGGCCATCATATTGATTTCTACCACCACTATTCATACCCTGAAAAGCATTATAGGGAACGCCATTTTCCGATATCTGAGTAGTGTTAGTGTTAATATTTACCACCAGCCAATGCATCCAATTGCCCCTAGGAGCGTCAGGATCTTCCATAATCAAAGCTAAATTTTTTGTTTTTGCCGGAATATTAACAATATTTAAACTTGGACTAATATTTTCTCCATCGCAGGTATATTTTACTGGAATATATTCACCCTGATTAAAAGCCGAACTGCTAATAGTAAAAGGCAAAAGGTTACTCTGGCTATCATCAGGTGTCGTTTCTTGCGAACAAGACAAAAACATCAAAGTGATGATAAAAATCATAATTGAAATTTTAATTTTTGTTTTCATAAATTTATCAGAACTGAGTTCTTTGCTGTCATCATCATTTGCACAAATTTACCCACTCCTACCGCCTCATCAGAATTATCTTTTTCAGAAATTAAGCCATTGACGTAGGCCCAAGCAAAATAATCGGCATACCATGGCTTATTATCTCCACTTAAAGCAATATTAGCAAAAGGCCAGTTTTTAATATCCAAATCATCGACCTTAATATCTAATTTAGCAGCTTTGCAAATCATACTCAAAGCTCCTGACAAAGTAATATTGTCATTAGGTTTAAAAACTTTTTTAAGCCTGATATCGCTGGCGCCAAATCCATCAATAATACCCTTACTAACCGCCGTAAGAATAAACGATGAATAAGGATACTCTCGCGAGACATCAGCAAATACATCTCTATCTGCAGTTTTAAGCGCTATATCATTCAACATTACAACAAAACGAAGAGCATCTATACGGTTAATTTTGGCTTCAGGATTATCAAAAACAAAATCTTTAGACTGGTCAAAATAAAAATCAGCAATAGTGAAATTTTTAGCACCAATGGCTGTTAAAAAACTTTCAATATATTGATCATAGGCAGTATTTACCGAAGTTTCTAGATCATCTTCATCGCTCCTATCAATTGATTCACTTTTAACACTATTCAATATTACTGGTTCACTGGCTTTTTTTTTAGGAATCTGATTATAGATTTGCGGCAAATTTTCAAGCGGATTTCTCGCTAACATATCTTCACACACCGTATTGCCATCCTCCATTAAATCATTTACGGTCACACAGACTTTAATATAATTAATATTTTCAGGAATTTGAGGAGGGGCAAGGTATAAAATAACCGATTTAAATTGATCGCTAGCTCGAATATAACCGCCTTCATCACCCACTTGATAATCATTATTGTTATTCACAAATACTGGGTTAAACTGATCTTCGATAAGCACTTCGTGGTCAATCTCGGGCTTAATGATTTTATCTTCATATTTATAGTTAATCTTTAAACGCAATTTGTTCTTCTTCACTGACACCACTGAATCTAAATCTCTAAGCATTACTTCAGCTTGAATTTTATTATTATTGTCATCCTTTTTTAGAATCAATCTAGAGTAAATTTCAGCTAAGGTATTAGTTTTGGCACTCAGCTGTTCTGACCGCCTTGTATTACCATAATCATCCGTGGCATCTATTTCAAAAATGTATTCTGTATTAGGTTTAAGCCCTCCCACGGTATAAACATTTCCAGCAAGGCTGCTTTGAAAAAACTTATACTCAGTGATGTCCTTAAAAAAACCTGTTTCAGTTACCTTAACAGTATAATAACCACTCTTAAAATGAGATTCATATGGAGTGTCCCATTGTAGGACAACAGATTCTGAAGTAATATTGTCAGTAACAACAAAATTTTCAATCGACCCTGGTTCTTTCAAGTCAATAACAAACGGTCCATATTGTTTATCTTCACTCTTAGCTAAAACATTGAAAAGGCTAACTTTTACATATACGTCGTCGCTATCAAAATACAAGCCAACATCTTTTTTGAAATCCCAATAAGCAGTCACATGATTAGGTCCAGCCGAAGTATGAATTGCCGCAATTTGAGAAGCTGATTTAGAGACAAGATGAATAGCCTCCAAAGAATCACTACTAATAGTGCTTTCCACTTTACTAATCGTACACTTCTCCCAATCATGGATATCACTATTAAAATACTCTATTTTTGCCAACAGATTATTCATACCGCCAGAAGCAACTATATCTATTGGAATAGTATCACCATTTTGGATGCTTCTAGTCGTAACAGAATCAACTATCGGTTTATTTAAGGCATAAAATTTTTCTTCTGTTGACTGTTTTTTCCCCAAATTATTAATAACAAATGAATTAGAAAAAAATTCTTCACTGCTGTTTTTATTATCAAACAAAATCGCTTTTAATTTAGCGTGATTCGCATCCAAATTATTAGAAAAAGCTGTCAGCAAACTTGACCAAGTCATGCTTAAAGAAATTTCTCCCAAAGAAGTTTGAATCGGTTGCGTAGAACCAATCTGATAAGGACTAAAATTATTCACGTCAGGCGTGGCTCCCAAATTAACAATCACACCATGACTATCAAGAAAAATAGGATAAGTCACTCGTCCATCTTCCAAAACTAACGCTAAAGAAAGTTTAACATCATCCGCATTATCATCTCGAACTTTTAAATCAATATCATATACGCCTTTTTGCTTAATATCCTGCCTCAATTTAACCTGAAATTCCTTTACCACCGGCTTCAAATTTTCATCATAAGCAAAAACTTCAAAAATCATATAACCAAACAAAACCATACCAAAAAAAGCGCAAAGCAAAGCTAAAACCTGTATTTTGTTAAATTTGAAGCTCACCGTGTAATAAATTTGTTAAAAAATCATAAAATTATACCACAAAACACAAATCATACATAGGTCAAAAATACCCTTTTCGCAGGGATTGCAAATTATTAATTTGATAAAACTTAAAAAAACGTTTTAATATCTTAATTTAACCCTATTTTTTTTAAAATTTGTTTCTCAAAATTTACTTTGGCAAATTTCTCGGCTTGTTTACGCACTATCTTTGGGTCAAAAGATCTAGTTAAGAATTCATTTATTGTTTGATTCAGACTTTCTGAACTTTGATTATCAAAAAAGACACCTGATCTCGCGTTAATTGTTTCCAAAGCCCCCCCCTCCTGATAAGCAATTATTGGCGTGCCGCAAGCCATAGCCTCCAAAGGCACTATCCCAAAATCTTCCACCTGAGGAAAAATCAAAGCTTGAGCCTGCTGATAATATTGTTCTAACTGCTTATCGCTCACACGACCTAAAAATTCAATATTATTTTTAGCCATTTTTTTTAATTTCTTGGCATCTTTACCAGTACCAATAATTTTCAACGCCAAGCCATTGAAGTTAAAAGCTTCTATCAATAAATCAAATTTTTTATAAGGGATTAAACGTCCCAAGGCTAAAAAATAACTATTTTTCACTACTCTACTTTTTATTTTAAACCTATCCAAATCAACAAAAGGATAAATTACCTCACTATCCTTTTGATAATATTTTTTAATACGTTTAGCTACAAAATAAGAATTGGCAATAAATTTATCGACTCGATCAGCGCTGGCTCTATCCCAAATCCTCATTTTAGTCATTAACAAAGGCGCTAATTTAGAAAAAGGCCAAGGTAAATTATATTCCCTCATATACTGATGACAATCATCCCAGGCATATCTCATCGGACTATGACAATAACAAAGATGCAGAGTGTCAGGCTTAGTGATAATGCCTTTCGCGCAAGCATGACTGCTGGAAATGACCACTTCATAATCACTGAAATCAAAATTTTCAAAAGCATAGGGCATCAATAGTAAATAGGCTTGATGGTGATTTTTTGCAAAAGGCAAATATTGGAGGAAAGAAGTCTTAATATCAGCTTTTTCAAATCCAGGACATTTTTTGGAATTATAAATTGAGGTATAAATCGGTGCATAGGGAAAAAGTTCATGCAGGGCCAAAATCACCCTTTCCGCACCGGCAAAATTCGTTAACCAATCACAAACAATGGCAATTTTTTTCATTTAAAAATATTGAATTCAATCAAAATTATACTAACTAACTGTAATTTTTTAAAATTTTCTTTATCCTTTCGACTTTTTCCTTTATCCTTTTTATGCTTTTATACAGATTCTATGACTCAACTTAAATCAGCTCGACAAAACAAAATCACCAAAGAAATGCAAATGGTTGGAGATCAAGAGCACATTGATCCTCATAAACTGATGAAATTAATTGCCAAAGGACAGGTGGTGATTACAGCCAACAAAATCCATCTTCAAAAAAACTTAAAAGTGATTGGCGTTGGCAAAAACCTATCCACTAAAGTTAACGTAAATCTTGGCGCTTCCCCCCACTGCAAAAATATCAAAAATGAAATTGCCAAAGTCAAAATGGCTGAGAAATATGGCGCAGATACAATTATGGATCTTTCGATTGGCTGTGATCTGGATAAAGTTCGCATAGAAATCATCAATTACGCCAAAATGCCAGTTGGCACTGTGCCAATCTATCAAATTGCTGATCAATATGGAATTTTAAATTTCAGTAAAAAAGACGTTTTGAAAGTTTTGGAAAAACAAGCAGAGCAGGGAGTTGATTTTTTCACTATTCATGCTGGTTTTAAAAAAGAATTTATCCCACTTAGTGCTAAAGAAAAAAGACTAACTGGCATCGTCAGCCGAGGAGGTGGCATTTTGAAAAAATGGATGGGATATCACCAAAAAGAAAATCCTTTTTTGCAGATTTTTGAAGAGATTTTGGACCTTATGGCAAAATATGACATTACCATGAGCCTGGGAGATAGTTTACGCCCTGGCTGTCTGCATGATGCCAATGATGTGGCACAAATTTCTGAGTTAAAATTTTTGGGCGAACTAACGAAAAAATGTTGGGAGAAAAATGTTCAAGTAATGATTGAAGGCCCTGGGCATGTACCAATCCACATGATTCAAGAGCAAATGATCCTGGAAAAAAAATACTGCCATAATGCGCCATTTTATGTGCTCGGTCCCCTCACCATTGATAGCGGCGCCGGTTATGATCACATTACCGGAGCGATTGGCGGTGCTGTTGCCGCGCAATATGGCGCGGACATGCTATGCTACGTTACCCCTTCCGAACATTTGGGATTGCCAAATTTAAACGATGTGAAAGAAGGCTTAATCGCCTTCAAAATTGCCGCCAGGAGTGGAGACATTGCCAAAGGTGTGCCTGGCGCTCTGGAAAGAGAAAATGAATATTCTGGTTTTCGCAAAAACTTTAATTGGGGAGAAATGTACCAAAATTCCCTTGATAAAGAGAAATTCGCCAAATATCGTTTCGAATCAGGTTACGAAGGCATTTCCTGTTCAATGTGCGGTGAAAAACTCTGCCCGATGAGGGAAGAATAAATTACTTTACCGCAGGCTCTTCACCATCACCTGTAAAGACAAAAGCATCCAAAACCGTCTGGATCTCACTATCAATTTCAGTCTTATTATAGAACACCATTAAATACTGATAATCATATTTATAACTTTTTAAGACGACTGCTGGACCGCTACAGTTATTATCGCCAAAATCAGTCATTTTAACGCAATCATCTTGAGAGATTAAATATTGATAGAAATTAGTATTGGCCACTTTGATAGTTGCTACCGGGTCTTGTCCTAAATAAGTTTTATTTTTTTCTACCGCATCAGTGGTGAAAATTTTAAAAGCCAAATTAGAAGCTAAATCTTCTCCTTTATAAAAATTGGCATGTTTAGCATTTTCATCAACATCTTCCAAGGTGGCTGATGGCAAATATTCCATGTCATAAACATTTGGCACTTCCAAACTATATTCATAATTATAATTTTCATATAAAAAACTAGAATCTTGCTGGGAACTGTCTTCCGAATCTGTTCCCAGTGGCGTTTCTTCCTCATCATTCACGATGAAATCATCCGTAACTTCATTAGTACCACCACTATCTTCAGACAAAAACTTTTCTTTCACGCTAGAAATTACTGAACAGCCAGATAACACAAACATTAAGGCCAATATGAAAGCTATTGAGCTTAATTTTTTATAACTACGCATAAATTAAAATTAAAAAGTAAAATGAAAAATTAAATCCAGTTTATTTGCTGACGTAAGTTTAGAGCTTTTTCTAAAGCTTGGTCAACTGACTGATCCAAAACCGTAATATGTCCCATCTTTCGTTGGGCTTTCGCAACGGCTTTACCATAAAGATGCAAATACACGCCTTTAGCTTTTAATAAATCTTCCGCACCACTGAAAGTATTCCCTTGTCCATCCCCCAAAATATTCACCATAACTGCTGGCATAATCAAATCAGGCGATCCCAAAGGCAAATTACACACTGCTCTCAGCTGATTTTCAAATTGCGAGGTATAACAAGCTTCAATAGAATAATGTCCCGAATTGTGAGGTCTGGGAGCAATTTCGTTGGCCATTACTTCCCCGTTTCTCAGCACAAAAAATTCCACACAAAATGTCCCCACTATTTCTAAATCTTCAGCAATAGTTTTGACCGCTTGAATAGCTTGTTGCTTGGATTTTTCAGAAATCCTGGCCGGCACAATGCTAATATCCAAAATATTATCTTTATGAATGTTTTCGGAAATTGGATAAATAACAATTTCTCCACTTAAATTTCGAGAAGCAATAACACTGCATTCTTTGTCAAAATCAACCATTTTTTCCCAAATCAAGTCTTGATCTTTAAATTCATTAAAAGCATTTTCCGCGTCTTTCAAATTTTTTAAAACCCTTTGTCCTTTGCCGTCATAACCAAAGCGGCAAGTTTTCAAAATCCCTGGGAATCCTATTTTAATGGCCGCTTGCTTCAAATCATTTAAATTTTGCACCAAAGCAAAATCTGTTACCAAAATGCGACTATCTTTAAAAAAACTTTTTTCCAAAAAACGATGTTGAGTGGTTCTCAAAACTTTTGATCCAGGATAAACGCCAATATTTTTCTCTAATTCCTCCACAATCGTCACCTCAACATTTTCAAATTCATAAGTAATCACGTTACATTTAGAAACTAAATCTAAAGCGGCATTTAAATCATCATATTCAGCCACTATTTGCTGATCACATACCTGCGCCGCTGGACAATCTAGCGTTGGGTCCAACACTATAACAAAATAGCCCATTCTTTTGGCTTCAAAAGCCAGCATTCTGCCAAGCTGTCCTCCGCCTAAAATACCTATACAAGCACCCGGAGTAATCATATTTTTAGTTCTTAACTAAGATTAAATTTTTGTTTTTTCAACAGAAACTTCCATGCTTTTCATATATTTTTTCACTTTATCGGCAATATCTTTATGTTTAATACCCAAAATTCGCGCCGCCAAAATCCCAGCATTTTTGGAATTATTAATAGCCACAGTCGCAACCGGTATACCTCCTGGCATTTGCACAATTGACAAAAGCGAATCTAACCCATTTAAATTACTAGACTTCACTGGCACTCCGATCACTGGCAAAGAAGTCAAAGACGCGGTCATCCCAGGCAAATGAGCGGCACCACCTGCCCCAGCAATAATCACTTCCAAACCTCTTTTCTCAGCAGTTTTGGCGTACTCATACATAAGATCAGGCGTGCGATGGGCAGACACTATTTTTCGTTCATAAGGGATCGCAAATTCAGTCAAAATATCACAAGCCGCCTGCATAGATTCCAAATCTGATTTACTGCCCATGATTACCCCCACTAACGCTTTTTTTGCAACCATAAAATTTTAGATACAAAATACTAAAAACATTTTAACATGTATACCTGCCAAAAATTAAGACTTTTTTTTCTTAAAATTTAAAAACTTGAATTTTTCTTTCGCCAAACAAACAGAAGCTTTTTGCAAACAATGAATAGCTTGAGTGATTAAATCTATATTGCGCCCTTTATCCCATTTTTCCACAATATCAATCAGAATTTCACATAATTTCAGCAAAATACTTTTTTCGCCATCACTTTCTAGTTTTTTAATTTTATCACGCACCTTATTAATCCTAGTCTGCGTGACCTTGATATTATCTATCGGACAAATTTCAAAAGAAATTTCTAACTCATTAGTTTCAACAGGGATTGGTTTCATAGAGCATAATTTTAAATTCTTAATTCTTAATTCTTAATTATTTTTTTAATTTAGAATCCAAAATTCAAAATTTAGAATTTCTTTAATATTTCTTTTCAATCTCAACTCCAGTGTAATAATATTTTAAAATTTCTTTATAAGTTTTGCCTAACTTAGCGGCTTCTTCGGCTCCGCATCCACTTAATCCAACCCCATGGCCTTTGAACTGCTTTTCTTTACATAAATTATCAGGCACAGAGACTAAATATGGAGTATCCGTCCATCCCCAAACTTCTTCAGCACTCTTGGTGGCTATTCCATCGGTTGAACTGAAATAAGGCGTTTTCACCAAAAATCCATCATAAGTCACCATTTCTCCCTTGGTGTCATCTACGGCTTTAACCAAATTTGGGGTGCGCATTTCAAAACCATAGCCTAAATACTTTTGCGAAACACTAGGATCATCATTCAAATCATATGGCGCATCAGGAAATTTTTTATCTACGAATAAGTAATAAGAGGCATAAGTTCTAGCAGCTACGATAATTGCTTTAATTTTTTCATAAGCAGAACTATTAGATACTTCCCCTAAACCCTTCAAATAACTTTCCAAAGGCAGTTCGTTAATCAAAATTAATTTATTATTATAAATTCGGGCCTCCAAAATCCCACGATACATATTATCATTCAAGCTATCACTGCTATCCCATTCAGGCTGATGCTCAAAATTAGCAATCGAAACAATACCGTCTGAACTTGGCACAAATTTCACCGGATCGCTGGTAGATAATTCAGATTGATCAGCAAAAACAATATTAACCACACTATTCTCTTGTCTTAATCCAACTATTTCATTAGCAGGAATATCTTTATATTTTTGCGATCCAAGGTACAAAGTATAGTTTTTATCCGCTGTAATGGCTGGATTATCAATATTCAAAGATCCCAAGGCTACTCTAATTTCTGGCTCTTTATTGTCAATATTTTGTTTATTTTTGACACTAAATTTATAAGATAAATACTGGCTGTTTAATTTTTTACCATTCTGCGTGGGCATTAAGTAAATAGAATAAGTACCTGCTTGCTTGGGCGCTTTGAGTATAAAAGTAACCGTAAACTCTGTCCCTGATTTAATCTCTTTTTTCAAAATATTTACTTTATCAATACCAATGATCGGGTTTTTGATCACTTTGAAAGCAAAAACATTGTTCCCCCTGGTTAACAAATCAGTGGTCGAAGTATTTTTAAAAGCCATATCTATTCGATAACTTTCTTCCGGATTAAAATAAAATTTGCTAGGTCGACTAACCATGATAATCGGATTGCTTTTGTCTATCACTGAAACTTGCAAATTAATAGCTTTACCAACTAATGCTAAATTTGAGTCGCCAATACTAAAAGATAAATTTTCTAAATAATCACCTAAATCAGATGGCGCTTTCAGTTTGACTTTAATTTCCACACTCTTCTCAGGAGCAACCGGATCGCTAGAAATTACCTGACCAAGATTAAATTTACTATCTATTAATTTCAACTGAGAAAATGTATCCGCATTCCAAGTGATATTACCGGTGTTTTTCAAAATAATGGTCGCGTTAAAATTCTCCCCTGGATTCAAAGACTTATTAGAAATTGAAGTTTTGACAATTTCATAATTAGGCTTAATTTGCTGGATATAAAAAGGCAAAAAAATGGATTTAGGAGATTTCTTTTTACCATTAACCGCTAAATAACCCTGAAAATTAAGAAAACCATCTGCTAATTTAGATTTAGATTTTATAATAAAAGTACCGGTTCCACCTGGTTTTACTTGCGACTCAGTCATATAAAACATTGCCAAAGCTACTCCTTGGTTATTAGTAAAATAAACTTTAGCTTCATCGGTTCTGTCTTTAGTTAATAAAATGGCGGTATTTTTGTCCCAAGTTTTAGTGCCGATATTTTTTAAGTTGATTGTCAGAGTCTGAGCTTCTTGCGGCAATAAAGTCACTGTTGATCTATCCGTCACTTCTTCAAAATCATAATCCGCTTTATTGATATTGATATTGATATCGGTATCTGAACCCCATAATTCATTATTTAAATTATCAAAAACCAAACTCTTAATATCCGGCAGTAGCGCATATAACTTATCACCAGGACATTGAGTCCTGCCAACATCGCGATGTCCAATAATTCTATCCAAACTTATGCCTCGCATGGAAGCTTTGGTGGAATCATCAATATTATAAGTTTTTAGGATTAAATCAGACAAAGCCATCAAGCTCTGCAAGGCTGGCAAACTTGGCTCGTGTTCTTGCGCATTCAAAATCATGGCAATTCCCACCGAACCATGATTAAAACCGCTGGCATGAGCGCCAACTGGCATTGGTTCTTTATTCTTCAAAGCACTCGAACTATTTTTACGGCCTTCATAAATTTTGCCATCTTTATCAATCAAAAAATTATAGCCAATATCCCCCCAGCCACGACTGACCGCGTGATAGTAATAAATAGCCTTAATTGAGGCTTCCGTGCTATCCAAAGAGGTGTAATCACTGGCCGTATGGTGAACAACAATCAATTGCACTGATTGAGGATAAGTAATCGGCCATTTATATGTTTTATCATCATCTTTATAGATAATTTTAGAAGCTATTAATTCGTCAGCGTATTTTATTTCAAATTCATTTTTATCACTGTTAAAATTTACGGAATCAGTATCAGCCAAATCTTGATCCTGATAAACCGTCAAAGATTCATCAGCCCCCCATTTACTTCTGGGTATAATTTGTAGTTCATCCGTTGGCGAATAAACATTCAGGGAGGCAATAAAACCATCCCATAAATTCACTGACTGATCAGCTTGTCTAGCATCAATCGCTTTCACGGATACTGAATTTATTTTTGGACTAACCGTGGGTTCCTCTGTTTTAAGAACAATTTTATATTGATAAGCACTGCTAACAGGCGTAGAAAAAAGATAACTAGACAATGAAGGGTCAACATATCCATCATCATCTTCTTCTATTAAGCTAAAATCTGTCCAACTGTCACCACTATAAACCCTGGCATATAAATCAATGGAAGTCTTAAGTGGTTGTTCTTTGTCCAAAGCAAAAGCCAAAGCATGAAATTCATTTTCCGGATTAACCACTGCTGAGGTATACTCAAAGCCCATTTCATTATTTGGGACTTCAAGAAAAGACGCGCTTTTTTCTGAAGGGATTACTAAATCCAAATTTTCTTGAAAAGCAGAAAACAAAATTCCCGATTGAGCTGAAGTAAAAAATAAAGACCACAATAAGTAGATGCTTAATCCTAAAACAAAGCTCAGTTTGTTTTTTATCATTTTTATTGGGAAATTCATGCAGAAAAGTTATTCTTAATATTGTATCATTTCATAACTGATATAACAATAATCTTAAACTAACAAAATTGATTTTTATGTTATACGCCTTTGCATAAATCATAATTTATGATATAATTACACGAAAATTGGCAATTTTTTAACAACCTTAAGTCCAAAAAACATGGCACAAACAAACAATAATCAGGGCTATTCTATCCTTCCCATTTTGCAAAAAATCCCCATCTTTGAAAAATTAAATGAAGCTGAACATCAGGATATAATCAAAAAAATTGAACTTAATTTTTACCCAAAAGACTACACAATTTTTAATGAAGGAGATACGGCTGATGCTCTATACATCATCAAAAAAGGTTTAGTTCAAATTTACAAAGGTGAAGGTAGTGCCAAAAATATTTTTGCTGCCTTAGGAGAAGGCGATTTTTTTGGAGAGATGGCTTTAATGTCTGACATGCCAAGAAGTGCCAGTGTAGAAACCGTCGAGGATTCTGAAATTTTTATTCTTAAAAAAAATATTTTCTTTGAATTAGTAGCCAATAGTCCTGACATGGCTTTCCACTTAAGTGACGAATGTCTGAGAAGGATGAAGGAGAACGAAAATAAAATTTAATTAATGGTTTTATATCTATACATCATTGCTTCACATTTAATTGGCGATTTCATGCTGCAACCAAACAGATTAATTACCTGGAAGAAAAAAAACATTATGGGAATTTTGGTACACGTTTTAATTTTGCTGATAGTAAATCTAGTCTTCTTATTCCCATATTTAGGCTATCAAGGCTTTGTTATTGGCTTATTGTTGGTTTATTTAACGCACTTTTTAGAAGATGTATGGAAAGTCGAGTTTGTAAAAAGATATCCAAATCGTGAATTTCCAGCTTTTGTTTTTGACCAGGTTGTACATTTCACAGCATTTACAATCCTTTATTGGTATGCACTAGAATTAATTCCAAATTTATCAAATCCAATTTTTGCATTTTTATATGGAAGTATATGGCCAGTATTATTTCTTTTATTTATCACAACTAGCTCATATATTTATGATATTATCGAATTTCAAATAAAAAGAATCAAAAACAAGGAATTAAAATATAAACGAAATTATTATGGTATGGTTAAACGAACTATTATTATAATAATAATTTTAAGCATTTTAAATATAATTATTTAGCTAAATCTTTTCTCTCCTTCCACCTTAATAACTCTCATTGGGCAAGCTGATTCTGCTTTTTTATTAACATCTACATCACAATCAAAAATTTCAGCTACATACAAATTTTTCTTCTTTTTTGATCCAATTAAAAAAGCTTTGCCTTCTTTTTCATCCATCACCCAACTTTGCGGTGCAATCATCACACAAGCATTGCATCCAATACAATTATCCCGATCATGTACAATTTTTGATTTTTTCATAAATAAATTAAATATTTAATATTATTTTTCTATTTCCCCAATTCAAAATTCAAAATTTAGAATTCAAAATTTTTCGTTCCCTCACCACATATACCTTATCATTATGCCTAACTTTCTTATCTAAAGGTATTGTAATCAAACTAGACTTGCCACTTTTTTCAACAAACTTATCCCGCTCCATCATTGACTCAACTTGTGAATATATAACTCCTGTTGTATTGCCAATTATGACAATCCTATCTCCTTTGGCTAAAGAATGTGCGGAAACATTAATTTCTGCAATTTTAGCTTTGTCATAATAATGTTGAATCTGTCCAATATAAGTTTTTTCTTCAGACGATTTATTGCCTGAATCACAACTAAAATCAGGTAAAGGCTTACCCAAATAATATCCATCGCAAAGCCCCCTATTATAAACTTTTTCAAGTTCTTTCATCCACTTGTCTACTTTGTGTTGTGAAAATTTTTCTTGTTCAATACTGTCCAAAGCTTGTCGATAGACGCGAATAACAGTATCAACATAATCAGCTGATCGACCACGCCCTTCGATTTTCAACACACTAATGCCAGTATCCACCACTTGATCCAAAAATGGCAACGTGCATAAATCTTTCGGGCTCATAATAAATTCATTATCCATCATCAATTCTTTTCCAGTTTCATCTTCAATAATTCTATACTTTTTCCTGCATTCATGAAGACATGCCCCCCTTTGAGCCGAAGCGTTTGCTTGCAAAATACTCATCTGACACCGGCCACTCTGAGCAATACATAACGCTCCATGACCAAAAATTTCTATTTTAACTAATTTTCCTGAAGGACCTTTTATTTGTTCTTCTTTAATTTTATTGCAAATATATTTGATCGTTTTCAAATCCAACTCACGCGCCAAAACAATTGTATCAAAATATTTAGCGTAAAATTTAAGTGACTCAAAATTCGAAATTGATAACTGAGTTGATCCATGAATCTGCATCTCAATTTCCTGAGCATAAGAAATTGCCGCAGCGTCCTGAACAATTAACGCATCAACCCCTTTAGATTTAGCATTATCAATAATCTTTCTCATCAAAATCAAATCATGATCATAAAGTAGACAATTTAGTGTAATATGAGTTTTAACTTTTGCTTTTTTACAAATTTTAACAACTTCAGTTAATTCCTCTAAGCTAAAATTATGTGCAGATCTAGCTCTCATATGAAGTTGATGAACACCAAAATACACGCTATCGCAACCTGCTTTAATAGCGGCCTGTAACGAGGCAAAAGATCCAACCGGGGCAAGCAGTTCAATTTTGGGCATAAAATGATTTATATGCTTATATTCTTTATCACAAATACAAATCCACTGCAAAAATAATTTGATATCATAATTATGGCACAGAAACTCCTATAAAGGCATTATATGTATTCTCAGCTCCTGACTCATCTCCAAGTGTTATAATTTTACCATCTGCTTTAAATGCCTGACTCACATTATAATAGCCAGTATCACAATTAACCATAAATTCCACTCCAAGCTTTCTTGCAACATAAACCATATCAGTAAAAGTAAACTCCGTGGAACTATCAAAATTCAAAAGTCCAAAAGTACCGTCAGCGAAAGTAACAATTGCTCTTCTTTCCGCTTGCTCAGAAGTTTCTTTTGTTATTTGTGATTTTTTATCACTTACAAGCAAGTGTTGTTGAAAAAGCGAAATCCCATGTTTTCCTGCTAAATCCAAAAATTTCAAATAATCAGTCGGTTTCCTTAAATTAAGATGACCATTATCGCTCATATTTCCAGTTATATCACTTACTTTTAAGTTATCTTTATGAACAATTCTAACCGGATTGGTGGCATAAAAAGGAGAAGATTCACCATACATAATGACAAACCCATCTAACCCACTTTCCATTTGAATCAAATCACTTTTTACTTCCCCATTTCGTACCAGTATGCCTTTTGCCACTGATCCTGTTGTATATGGCGCTACCGCTTGAAAGGCAGTAACACCATGCTGTCGACTACTAATAGAATCAATTCCTTCTTGCGATAAAGACTTGCCTGAACTATAGGCAAGAGCGGCTCTGGCTCCTTCATTGGGATCGCCAAGAATCAATTGTCCAATTTTTTGGCCATTTGACTTAATTTCAAACATTTTAAATCCCTGTTTTAATCTTTCCCTAGACATCAACTTATCAACATCTTTTCCGCTTAAACTTTCATTAAATGCCTGTGTTAATCCTTGTACAACCCTTTTTCTTGCATAAGAAACGCCATTTGCTCCACGTTGTCTAACTTTCTGAAAACTATCTGGATCTTCCACTATAACCCCAGATTCAACAAATCGACGATAAGCTTCATCTTTTGAAGTCTGATCAATTTTTTTTGAATCAAAAATTCTATACATTATAAAATTAGCAGTTAATCTAAAAATCTGAGAAACATCACTGGTAACATTTTCATAATCATAACCACTCGGCCTATAATTCCATATATTTATGACTCTATTAATATTTTCTTCTAAATTACCTGTGCTAATATTAATAGATTCTATCGTCCTAGCAATTGCATATAAAAATTTTTCCCTAAGCATGCCTCTCATTTCCTGTAGTAAGTTTAAATCATCAAGCATTTCTGGAGTTACATTAAAATCTGTACCTTCTAATACTTTCTCCACACCAAAAATCCGCATCAATAATCCAATTTTGCCTAAACCCTCTTTATTTATGCTCCCAAAAACAATGTTTAAATGAAAATTTTCTAATCCATTAACTTCTAAATCAGAAATTGAACCTATAAATTCTAGCAATTTAAAATTATAATCAATATCTGCTAAACTTAAAGTTCCAGCAATCAATGGTTTCCCATCTGCTTGCTGCAGTTGAATATTAATTTTACTCTTTAAGGTGTATTTTAAATCATATTCAGCTGCCAATCGAACCCTTTCTTCAATCTCATTTAAATTATCCATTGAACAGGTCATTGGACTGACTTGTAATCCATTTTGTATCCTTTCGCCAATACGAGATTTCCTAGATAATAAAATCTGTTCATCTTCTGAGTTATTATCATAATCTTTTTTATCATATCTTGCCCATCTTGTTTGCCTGTCTTTATCAAATGCCAAATCAAATGTTTCTAATTCATCTAAACTTCTTGGCGCCACAAAATCAGTAAATGCTATATCCAATACATTATCCCTATCATTTCCCATAACCTCTATTAAATCAAATCTATCCTTAATTCTCAGATCACGAAAATTAATTCTCCCTTTGGTGTAACGCTGAAAGGCTGCAAAGATTTTTTTTGCTTCCTCATCTGGATTATAATTATAATATTCATCATCACTACTACTATTATGATCGCTGGATTCTAAAACCTCAGGATATAAATAATATAATGAGGCAAAAATTGCTCTTCCCTCTTCTGTTGTTAAGTCAATATCCCTTAAATCAAGTCTTTCAAATAATTCCACGTACATGGCATGTGAAAAATCAGAAGTCTGAAAATTTTTAAAAAATTTTAACACTGCCATATTTATTTGCGGATCAAACGTTCTATATAAAGCAAAATATTTAGTTAAAAGTGCCTCAACGAATTCAAAATTATTATTAGATTGCCTTTTGTTTACACGTAATTCCAATATTAGCAGTATATCTGCCTGAACAAGTCGTGTCTTTTCAACTAGTCTTTTTAAAATATTATTTGGTATCTCTCGGTCTATTTCCATTAGCAGACTTAAATCAGCGATAATCTTAACATTTGTATTAGCAATAAGTTTGTCCAAGAAACTGCCATCTTGGAATAGATTAGCTAATGGAGATTTCTCCAAATATGCATGTAATGATAACAAATTAAGCACAATATTAATTTCATCTAAGGTATTAAAAGATCCTGGATAATCTGTAATTTTAAGTTTTTTTGCAAAATCACTTCCAGATTCAACCAAATCAACAATCCACTTCGCGTTGTCTTTAGTTAAAATCGGTAAACTAATATTACCGTTTTCAACAGCGTATCGATCAAATGATGGCATTCCAATACTCATTATACGCTGAGCTTTTTCTTGATTTAATTCTCCTTTTAAATTAAGAAAATCCCATACTTGTTTTTTCTGATCTTCAGTAAAATAATCCCATAAACGTCCTAATTTTTGCAAATCCTGCTTGGATTGCAAAGATGATAAATAATCTGAACCAAATTGTAATTTCCCATTTAAAGAAAATGTTACTATTAATAACAAATTATCAACAGAAGTACTTGTAAGAATATATTTATCGTTTGCCAATAATTTATCCACTAATTCCGGTGTAATATGCGTTTCTCCTGTCCAATAACCAAGATATTTAGCTACTCGTTGATTAACAGATTCTGACATATCGATTGCACTTATTATTATTGAAGCTTTATCCGCCTGAAATTTATAGTAAAACCTATTATTATATAATACTTCTCTTTCATAGCCATTTCTAGACATTATTATCCCTTCTGCAACTCTTTGCATAAATTTTGCTTCGTCATATTGGAGCATTTTTTCTTTATTAGGGTCTCTAAACTGTACGATCTCAAAGTCACTAAATATCTCTCTATATGCTTCAAGATAGCTCATGGATAATGGTATACTACCTTCAATAGAAGCTATTTGATAAAGATATGCCAGTCTTTGTAACTTCTGTTCAATATCCAAGGTATGATCCGAAACAAGTCTATTAATTGATTTTTGCAATAAATTATCCACTAACATATTCAAAACTTCTGTTTGATAACCATTTAATATTTTATAATCAACTTTCTCAACATTTGATTTTCTTTGTAAATTAAGACAACCAAATATATTCGCCAAAGCTCTAATATCCAACGTAAAAAATGAATCGGCAAAATCAATTTGACTCCCCTCAAGATATAGCTCGGCAAATTGCGGAGAAATACCTTTATATTGGCTCAATTTATTCATAAAATTCTCAAAATCTGTTATATTATTGATCTTTAAATTGTCATATTCAATCTGGAAAGTATCAGTTGACAATGAACTTAAAGCAACTGAACTCCACATTGCAGTATTTTTATCAGTAAGCTTAATTCCTTTAAATATATATTCTAAATATTTTGAAATATGATAATAACCATATCCTCGAGAGATATAAAAATCCACACCAGTTTTATGTTTAAACCAACGTAAATCAACTTTTACTCTTGAAAGATAGATTTCCAAAAAATCAGCTGAACTGCATTGTTCAGCAATTTTCTGAACAGCTTGAGCATCTTTATCTGAAGAAATTTTTAGGGGGAGTCTTGAAAAATCTAAAGATTTAAAATATGCCTCTTTAATTTCCATCCCTGTAATTGGTCGTTTATTATAATTGCTTGATAGGACAGAACTTCTATCTAGCCCCCACCTCCCCAAAAAAAATAACATTTGATCTGTTTGCGATTCTAATTCTTCAAAATTATTTACATCAACAACTGTTTTTTTAAAATTAATATCACTTTCAGAAAGACCTGGTCTTAATTCCAAATAAAACCCAATATCATTTCCATAAATATCAATAAGTTTCTTTTTAATTTCAGATAATTTAAGCAAATTTTCAATTTTCCCATGAACTACTCCATCATATAATATTGCCTCAATATTCCTTGATTCAAAAATCATTCTTGATATATTTTCCAACAATCTATTTCTATCAAAACCTTTATAATTTTCCTCTCTTCCTGGGATATGAAATTTAGTTAAAGTCCCTATAATTTCAAAAAAAGCCGCTTCTCCTTCCTCTGTAGTTATATCAATTTTCAATGATAAACTTTTACAAATTTTTTCCTGCAATATCTCAAAAATTTCTCCTTTATCTTTCTCTAAAACAGACGATATTAATGACAATTTTTGTTTATAATTAGATTGATTAAGTTCGCCACCGATAGAATCATCTAATTTTAAATCTTCTAAATATTTTTTCTGAAAATCTGGCCACCCATCTAATGCCTCATAAAAATCTATTACTTTTGGCACATTATCTGGCCTTAAAGTTAATAAATCATCACTTGGCTTAAGTTTGTCTATCATTTCTGATAAAAGCTTATTCATATCAGCCTCTGCTGTAAAAACTGGGGTTGTTAAATAGTCGATTATCAACGCTCTATACCTTAATTTTCTTACGGAATTTCCACTATTAACTGTAACTTGATTTTGGCCATCAGCTCCTAAATAACCTCTTGAAGCATCAACAATTTCCTTTGGGAACAAATTAATAGCCCCTAAAGCGACGGATCCTATCGCGGCCGCACTAAAAGCTCGTTTTGTAAATCGTTTTATTCTTATCTTTTTTTTTCTTACCAGCTCTTCAATTTTATTTTGCACACTAGGGGTTTTACGTAATATTTGAGAAAGATAAAGATAAGATAAATTTAACAAATTAAACTTTCCAGGATGTTTATATAAAACATCTATAGCAAATTCTTCTTGGGATTCAGTCTTTTCGATGCCATATATTTTTTTAGCATATTCCATCTCTTCATCACTAAAACTTACATCAGGTGCCCACCTCATTAAACAGAGTATCGCTTTTCGAGGTATTAATTCAGATAAAACGCCTTCTTTCGTGTCGGGCAAATCAAAAAAATCACCAATATGTCGCAATAGAGATAAATTTCTGATCTTTCCCCGTGATATTGCTGTTTGATTAGCAACTTCTAGTTCAGCAATTATGGCCCGCAAGTTACGACAGTGATTCCCATCAAAATTTGTTAAAACTTGATCTTTTTGTCTGTTAAAAATATCTATTTCAGCGTCATCCAGTCCTAAATTTTTTGTATCAGACAAATCACCAAGCTGAGATAATATTGTATAAGCATAAACAATAAAAAGTTCCCACTCATTTATATTGCTGATTGAATTTCTTAATAAATTGTCATAACTAGGAAACTGTAATCCTAAATCACGAAAATATCCATAAGATATTTCATTAAAATAATTATGTCTATAACGCAGCATTTCGATACTAGTTGCTGCCAGATAAAGTCTTTTTAATTTTTCCACTCTACCCTGATCTGCTTCCTTACCAGTTTCAGATTTGGATAAAAGATTCCGAATTTTTTGTAATTTTTCATACCAATTATTTTCACTATCTTCTGCAATAACCTCACTTTCAGAAGCAAAATACACATTTTTTATTTCTATAATTTTGATATATTGCAAAAACATGATAAAATATCATTTAAATCATAATATTTTATCACAAAAAGCTCATAAAATCTATAACTTTCAAACTTTATCAACTAATTTTTCATCCCCCCACTCAACCTCGCAAATTCAATAAAAATAAAGGTGAATAAAATAACCATTATAAACGGAGCCAGTATTGAAATATAGTTTCTTTTGTTTGGCCTAAAAAATCTTAAAAGCAGTGAGTTTGAGACAACGGAAATCGAACTAAAAGCCATTGCCAGTCCTGCAAGCTCAGGTTTCAAAACCAAACCAAGTCCTGCAAAAATTCTTGCCGCTACCGGAATGCCAATAACATTATAAAACAATGCAAAAAACATATTTTGCTTAATTTTGTTTACAGTTTCCCTTGATAAAGAAATTGCTGTAACAACATCTCTCAAATCATTTTTTACCATCACTATCCCCCCTGTCTCCATGGCAACGTCAGTACCCGAACCCATGGCGATACCAAGATCAGCCTGAGCCAAAGCTGGCGAATCATTTATTCCATCCCCAACCATGGCTACAATTTTTTGATTTTGCTGTAACTTCTTAACTTCCAAAGCTTTATCTTCAGGCAAAACTTCCGACAAAACATTTATTATTCCTAATTCCTTTGCAATTGCTGAAGCCGTTCTTCTATTATCACCTGTTATCATATAAATATCCATGCCTAATTTTTTTAAAGCTAAAATTGCTTCTTTGGAATTTTCTTTAACAGTGTCAGCAACAGCAATTACTCCCAAAATCTCCTTTTCAGATGCCAAAATCATAACTGTTTTTCCTTGATCTTCTAATCTAGAAATTTTTCTATTAATTTTTTCTATATCTAATTTTGCTATTTCAGAAATTAATTTTCTGTTTCCAAAATAATATTTGTGATTGTTTACCTTCCCAGAGACTCCATGTCCAGGAACTGCTTGAAAATCTAAAATTTCTTCAAATTTAATCCCTTCTTCATTTGCATAATTATAAATAGCTTCTGCCAAAGGATGTTCTGATTGTTTTTCTAAACTGGCAGATATCATCAGAAGATCATCTTCATCAATACTGCTAAAAGTTAACAAATCAGTTACTTCTGGTTTTCCCTTTGTCAAAGTACCTGTTTTATCAAAAACTATGACATTAACTTTTTTAGCCGCTTCAAGAGGTTCTCCACCCTTTATCAATATCCCATGTTCAGCCCCTTTGCCTGTTCCAACCATAATTGCAGTTGGAGTTGCCAGGCCCAAAGCACAAGGACAGGCAATAACTATTACAGCTGTAAAAGCCATCAAAGCAAAGGAAAGACTAGCTCCTAACGCAAAATACCAAATTAAAAATGTTAAAATTGCAATTCCAATAACAATTGGCACAAAATATGCGGAAATTTTATCGGCAAAAGCCTGAATTGGGGCTTTGGATCCTTGTGCCTCTTCTATTAATCTAATTATCTGCGCCAAAGTACTTTCAGAACCAATTTTTGTTGCCTTAAATTCAAAACTGCCAATTTTATTCATTGTTGAACCAATTACTTTATCTCCAATATTTTTCTCAACTGGCATTGATTCACCTGTAACCATTGACTCATCAACAGAAGAATTGCCTTTTGAAATCACCCCATCAACAGGAACTTTTTCTCCAGGACGAACCAAAATCACATCATTAACAGCTACATCATCAATCAAAATATCTGTGAAAACGCCATTCCTCATAACTCTTGCTGTTTTTGCCTGCAAACCCATTAATTTTTTTATTGCATCAGAAGTCTTTCCTTTTGCTTTGACTTCAAGCCATTTTCCTAATATTACAAATGTAATTAAAAAGGCCGCTGTTTCGAAATAAAGTTCAGGTATTTTCTCTCCAGCTAAACCAAGAATTGTATTGTTTGATATTACAAAAATTATAAAATTCACTAAACTATAAAAATAAGCAGTTGATGTGCCAATTGCAATTAAACTATCCATATTAAAAGTCTTCATTTTCAAGCTTGACCACATCCCTTTATAAAATCCTGCTCCGATTATAAATTGTACTGGTGTTGTCAAAATCAAAGAAACTATCCCAAAATATGGTGGTAATAAATTTGCTCCAGGTAAAAATTTAAAAAAATCAAGTAGCATGAAATAAAGCATCGGCAAACTCAAAATTAAACTTACAAAAAACTTTTTTTTATATCCAGAAATTAAATTTTCTCTTTTCCTCGCTTCAAATTCAGTATCTTTTTCATCAATTTTTTCTGCTTTATAACCTGCTTTTTCAATCGCTTTAATCAAATTTTCTTGTGTTGCCAAAGATTCATCAAAAATTATCGAAGCTTTTTCTGCCGCAAAATTAACATTTGCACTTGCTACTCCATTTACTTTTTTCAAGGCTTTTTCAATTATTCCTGCACATGAGGCACAATGCATTCCTGAAATTAACAATATTTGTTTCATAATTTAAAAATTAAATATATTTATTCAACCACATTAAATTTCCCTGTATACATCCCCATTGAACAGCTAAAAGGTATCTGACCTGTTTGATCAGGAGTAAACTCAATAACATTTTCACCTGCAATTAAAGTTTTCGATATCCCCAGTTTTTGAGAATAAATACTAGAAGCACAGGTATATTGATTTTCAGAATTCACAATCCATTTAACAGGAATTCCTTTTTTTATTATAAATTCATCTGGGCTATAACCAAAAGTACCTTGCTCCATTTTCACAATTTGCACTCCATTTTCGATACTAACATTCTCATCATTCACATTTTGAATTTGATTGTTTTGACTAAAATTAAAAGCCCCCCATCCTGTTAAATTATAGCCATTGGTTATGTTAAAAACAGCCAAAAATAAAACCACCAAACCGGCAAATTTAAAAAATTTCTTAGCAGATTGGCCTTTCAAAACTGACGCAAGTCCTCCCACTCCAAGAAGACCTGGAGTCGTTCCCAATGCAAATATAGACATAATTAACGCCCCTTGTGTAAAACTACCGGTCGTCATGGCATATAATTGCATGGCCTGTGTAAATCCACATGGAAGAAAAAAAGTCAAAGCTCCAACAAACATAGAATTAAGATGACTATATTCTTTTTCATGATGTTTGCGTATACCCAAAGCCTTGCTTATACTTGAAGGCAAGGTAAATTTAAAGCTTGATAAACGTGGGGAAATTTCAGTTAATTGCAAACCAAGTAAAAACATTACTAATCCAACCGCTATAATTAAAGTCCCTAAAACTATCCCAGACAATTGAAATGCTTTACCTATCATACCAATTAAACCTCCAAGCAAAAAATAAGAAATTATTCGTCCAATATTAAAAAACACATGAGGCCTAAAATTCTGTAAGGCAGTTGCTTCAGGATGTTTCTCTGCATGGCGGGCGGAAATTCCTAAAACCAAACCACCAACCAAAGCCATACATGTAGATACCCCAGCCGTTAATCCAACTAAAAAAACTACTGGTAAACTGCTAGGCGTACCTCCACCAACACTTATACTTGTTAAGCCCAAAGTTTTAACAAAAAAATACAAGACCAAAAATACTAAAAAAGCTTTTAACAGATCTTTATATTCATTTAAATCCCTGCTAAACCAATGTTTTTTATCATCAAATCCGACTTCATATCCAGCTTCTTCTACTTTATGTGAAATCTCTTCCGATTTTAAAACCCTATTCGAATGGATTTCCGCTTCTTTTCTCTTTAAACTAACAAAAACTTTTGACACTCCACTAATTTCTTTCAAGGAATCTTCAATTAGAATTTCGCATGACTTACAATGCATGCCTTTAATTGGTATAGTTGTTTTTTGCATAAAAGTTATTTAAATAATTTAAAACTCAAAGCTCACAGCTCTCCTACTTCCCCGCCAACTTGCTTACCCTCAAAATCTCCTCAATCATTTCATCCTTTTTTTTATCGCTCCCGCTCGACATTGCCGTTTTGAAGCAAGAATTCAAATGATCTTCCATCAACATCTGATGAGCAGATTTAAGAAGCCCTATAACCGCTAAATTTTGCTGCATGACATCAATGCAATACGCTCCATTCTCAAGCATCTCCAAAATTTTATCAGCATGGCTCCTAACTTTTTTAAAATTAATAATAATTTGCGCTCTTGATTGTTTCATATCCTTAAATAAATCTTAGAAAATAGAACCTATACCTGAGGTGTAGGTAATATAATATTATCTAAACTTAAAAATCTTGTCAATGTTAAAATTAAAATAACCCCCTAACTATTCTTTGCTGTTCTGTAATCTGGATATAAGCATTTTCAAAACTAGCAACAAAAAAGTCATCCAAAAAATTCCCAAAGCATAACCGGCAATCATATCTGAAAACCAGATTACTCCTAGATAAACCCGGCTAAAACCAATTAACAATAACAAACATAAATTTACGATTACGAATAATAATCTTAAAACTTTACTCTGGACACTATTTCTAAAAACATATATCAACAACACACAAAATATCGTTGCCATGGTTACATATCCACTAGGAAAACTATAGCCTGCCATGTGCAGCAAAGCTGCAGTCGGCCGCAATCGATGAATAAAAAATTTTAAAACCACTTCTAAGATACCGCCGCTAATGAGACTTAACGAAAATAACACCGAAAAATAATATTTTTTTTGACAAACTAACATAATCAACAAAAGCATCGTTAAAACAATAATTACGGCCGGACTGGCAATAATCGTAATTACAATCATAATTTCATCCCAAATCGATCCCCAATAAACGCTAATCATTTGACGAATCATGATATCCCATTTAATAATCCACTCGTGCCTATAAATATCTTCAGCAATTTTGGAAAATACCGCCAAGGACAAAATATTTAACCCCAAAATATACCAATGATAACTTTGAAAAGAGTGCCATTTTCTATTAAAAAACCGGTAAGCGCAAAATAAAATAACCGTAATCGCCACGGCAAAAAATATAAACCGGCCAATATATTGTGAGGCGATTTCATAGCTCGCACCAAAAATATAGCCAATCCCTATGCAACTGCCTGCCCATATTATCGCGCCAAAAACATTAAAAAATATAAACCTGCCCCAGTCAATACCAGAACTGCCGGCCAAAAAAGGCGCAAAAGCTCTAGTAATAGAATTAAATCGTCCAAAAATGATTGTTTTACCAGGATGCTTGTCCATAATTTTCTTGATTTTATCAAAATAGGCTCTTGTAAATAAGAAATACCTGCCATATTTATAAATAAATTGATTGCCATATTTTCGCCCCAAAACATATCCCAAAAAATCACTAATCATTGCTCCTATCACTGCCGCAGTCATGATCGGAAAAATTCGCAGAAGCTCCTCTTTAATCAAAAATCCGCTTAACATCACAATTGTTTGCCCTGGAATAAAAACACCGACAAAAGGGACAGCCTCCAAAAAAGCCGCCAAAAAAATTAATAAAGATCCAAAATGCTGCAAAGCATCCACAGGAAGATGCATTATAAAATTGGAAATATGCATTTGGAAAAGTCGTTAAAAGCCTATGGCATTATATAACAAGGTATTTTTTTGTACATAGACTAAACAAACCAACCATCGCCCATCGCCTGCCGCCTTCATTTCTTCTTTTTCTCGTCCTCATTCATGCTTGCTCGCCAAGCTCGACCAGCCACATAAACCACAAACATAATAAACAGCCCTAACAAAATCCCATGAACGACCAACGTTAGCACATATCCAAATACGCCTAAACCCAAGCCGGCCCCAAAAATAGAAGAGCCATTATACAGACCTCCCATCATGCCACGGCCATAACCCATCATCCCCATCATTCCCACTGGTCCAAAAGCAGTCAAATATGAATTTTGTCTACACCCCAGATATTGCGTACCCATAGCTATATGTACTGACTGAAGACTAGTCGATCCCTCCCCTCCCATCATTTGCTCCATAACTTCATGCGCTTGGTTACTGCCAGCCATTTGCTCCATCACTGAATCGCCCAATTCTTCAAACTGATCATCGGAAACCTTATCACAGTCAATTCCTTCTTTATTATCCACACTTTGTGATGACATTATTTCGTTCATAACCACTGTTAAATTTTTCACTTCTGAATCACTGCTCAAATTTTGAGCGCCCGCAATATTAATTGCCAAAAAAGCTGACACAACCAAAACCAAACAAAATAACAAACCTTTTTTTTGCATAAAATTAATTTTAGAAATAAACACGTGATTTTATACTAAGACTATTTTAGTCAGAGTTCAAGTTTTCCCACTTGCGAAATTATTGAAAATATTGAAATTGAGAGATTATTTCTCAAACTTATATAATGGAATTTTCGTTAAATGCAACATTTCCTTCTAATAATTCCCAACATTTGCATCCAACATTTTACAACCAATTTTAATAGAATGTTCTATATTTTTAATATTGATATAAGTGCCAAGATTTTTAAAATCTTCAGTTTTGGAACCCGCCTTAAGGTAAGTATAAACTTTATTAAATTCTATTATGTAAAAAATGTTTAAAAAAATGTCATTCTGGCCTGCCCAAAATCTATTCATCCAATAATCCTAATCTCTTTAATTGATCTTTAAGTGCCTGTCGTGATACTTCTCTATAATTACCATCTTCTCTCCCATCAGGACTTACCAATCCTCTTAATGCTGCAAACAATTGAGCTCTAAGATCTATTTGTTCCCTTCCTACTCGTATTTCAAATATAAATTGTTCTTGAGAAGGAATTCTAACAGTAGGAACACCTCTAACAGACGTAATTACACCATCCTTTTCAACAATTCTAACTGGCTGTGATCCTTTATCCATTCCATCAGCAACTGGAACAAGTTCTTTAGTATCCTCTCCATGTATTGCTATATATTAAAATTAAAAAATATTATGTCATAATACCATATTTCTCAAACTAAATCAAATTTTCAAACTTTATTTTCCTTTTTTCTTTATCATTTATCCTTTATTCTTATAAAAACCATTAAATGGTTCTTCTTTATTTGTGATCTGCAAAAAAGATTTAAATATATAAATAAAAAAAAACAAAAAAGAGAGGTGTCGAAAGTAAGGACTAGCCCCTTAGATCTAACCTCTCATGATGATGACATTTATATTATAAGCTCTTCAAAAAACCTTGTAAATAAAACTTTATGCTTTCCTCTATCCTTCGCCAAAAATTCATAGATTTTTTTGTGACAAAACATAATCATAAAGAAATTCCATCAGCTTCGCTGATTCCTGAAAATGATCCAACAGTCTTGTTCACTACCGCTGGAATGCATCCGCTTGTGCCATATTTGATGGGCGAAAAACATCCTCAAGGTACAAAACTTGTTGATGTGCAAAAATGTATGCGAACTGATGATATTGATGAGGTTGGCGATGCTACACATTGCACATTTTTTGAAATGCTGGGCAATTGGTCGCTTGGAGATTACTTCAAAAAAGAAGCAATTCAATGGAGTTACGAATTCCTAACTACAGAATTAAATTTAAATCCTGATTTATTATGTGTCACTTGTTTTGCTGGCGACAAAGATGCCCCAAAGGATGAGGAAGCGGCAAAAATCTGGGAATCGTTAGGTTTTGTAAAAGCTGAAAATATCCCAGAAAATCAAAAACGCAGAATCTATTTTTTAGGAAAAAAAGATAATTGGTGGGGGCCAGCAGGCAAAACAGGACCATGCGGACCAGATACGGAAATGTTTTATTATACCGGATCAAATAAAAATAATCCTTATGAAAAAGGTGGCCCTGATATAAATAAAGAATGGGTGGAAATCTGGAATAATGTTTTCATGCAATATAACAAAAAGGAAGATGGGACTTTCGAAATTCTTAAACAACAAAATGTTGATACCGGAATGGGGCTTGAGAGGGTAACTGCCATTCTTCAAGGCAAAAACTCACATTACGAAACAGAATTATTCCAACAGAAATCAACAGGAAAATCTTTATATATAGTTTTAGATGAAATCTCTAATTCAGCAAATTCTTCAAATGAATCTATAAAATCTAAAAGAATTATTTTGGATCATTTAAGGTCAGCAACTTTTGTTATTGGTGATCAAAGGGGAGTTGTTTCATCAAATACTGATCAGGGATATATAGTAAGAAAGCTCATAAGGAGAGCAATCAGACATGGCAAAAAAATAGGGATCCAAAATTATTTCTGTTCAAATCTTGCCAAAGAATTTATTGAAATTTATAGCGATGTTTATCCGGAACTCAGTAAAAATCAACAAAAAATATTAAATGAGATGCAAAAAGAAGAAGAAAAATTTTCTAAAACCCTGGAAACTGGTTTAAAAGAATTTGAGAAGTTTTTGGATCATTTAAAAGTTAATAATCAAAACCAGCTTTCAGGCAAGGATGCTTTTTTGCTTTATCAAAGCTATGGATTCCCATTCGAAATGACCAAAGAACTTTGTAAAGAAAATCAAATCGAAGTTGATGAAAATGCTTTCAATCAAGAACTCAAAACTCATCAAGAACTTTCTCGCTTAGGTGCAGAACAGAAATTTTCAGGAGGGCTTGCAGATCATAGCGAGGAAACAACTAAACTTCATACCGCAACTCATCTTCTGCATAAAGCTCTACGAATTGTACTTGGAGATCATGTACAACAAAAAGGAAGTAATATAACAGTGGAAAGGCTTAGATTTGATTTCAATCATGCGGAAAAAATGACATCAGAACAAATTAAAAAAGTTGAGGAAATTGTAAACGAACAAATACAAAAAGGACTTGATGTGAGTTTTGAAGAATTAACGGTGGAAGAGGCGAAACAAAGAGGAGCAATTGGATTATTTGAAGACAAATATTCTAAATTAGGGAATAAAATCAAAGTATATAAAATTGGTGATTTTTCCCTGGAAATCTGTGGCGGACCTCATGTAAAAAACACCTCTGAGCTAAAAAACTTCAAAATAGTCAAAGAAGAATCAAGTGCGGCTGGTATAAGGCGTATAAAAGCAGTTGTCGGAGACTAAATTACAGAGTATATTTAAGTAAATTAAAAAAAATGCCTTTGTTAAAACTTGACTGATTGTGGTATAATAGTTTAATTTAAATACAACAATTTCAATTCAGAATTTATATTTTCCACCAATGTCAGAAGAAAAACGAAAATTACGCCATGACATTTTAAATTGCTTAGCAGTTCTGAAAGCAAATGTTGATTTGCTTGGCATGGAAAAAAACTCACAACAAATGGCTGAAGATATGAGTAGCGCCATTGAAGAATTGGAACAAAAAATTCCTTTAATGATAGAGCTTTGATCTCTCAATCATCACCTTCTTCTTCATAAAGCTTAAAACCCCGTCCATGAATAGTATGAATATATTTGGTACTTTTTCCTTTTTCGATTTTTTTTCTGATATAGCACAAATGGGTTCTCACCGTGCCAGAATTAACCGCTAAATCATAATCTCCCCACACTTCTCTAATAATATCTTCCGGACTAACAACATTTGGACTGTTTTTAGCCAAACAAGATAAAATTCGAAAATCCATATTATCAAGCTCTATCGCTTCTTTGCCCAAATAAACCTCATAGTCATTTAAATCTATATGAAGATCACCAATCGTAATGATATTGGTTTTACGGCCTTCTTTATTTCTGAGCAGACTTTTAATCCTGGCTGTCAGTTCTTTGCCATTCCACAACGATTTTCTTAAATAATCATCAGCGCCAGCATTAATCATTTCCGCCGCATCTTCTGGACTGGTTCTGGCCGTCAACACCAAAACCGGAGTGCTAATACCATCTGATCTCAGGTTTTTCAATACTTCTTCGCCATCCATGTGCGGCAATGACCAATCCAAAATTATCGCATTATAACTATTAGCAATTGCTTTCTCATAACCTTCCTCCCCCGTACGACAAATATCCGTGACAAATTTTTCTTTTTTCAGCAAAGAACTCAAAGCTCGAGCTAATCGCGCATCATCTTCGATAATTAAAATACTATACATAAAATGCAGATTAACTATTTGTTTAGAAGTTTGCCCTCCATCAGCCATTCTTTCACTTGAGTAATTCTAACACAAACAAATTTTCCAATCAAATTACTTCTACTCTTAAAACAAACTAATTTATTATGAAAATTACGACCATAATATAAACCATCTTGTTTCTTTTCATCAACCAAAACTTCCTGTATGGAATTGGCATATCCTTTTAAAGCTTTAAAAGAATATTTTTTTATATATTCATTTAATTTATGCCAACGTCTTGATTTGGCTTTGGCAAAAATATTATCTTTTAAAATTTTTCCCGCGTAAGTGCCTTTACGCGAAGAATATTTGGCATGATAACACATCTCCCACTGAATTTTATCATAAAGCGCACAAGTTTCCTTGAACATTGCTTCCGTCTCACCCGCAAAACCAACAATAATGTCCGTACTAATCGCAATATCCGGAATTTTTTTCCTAAATTTATTTACCAATTTAAGATAATCTTTTACGGAATATTGCCTGTTCATCATTTGCAAAACGGCATCTGATCCGGATTGAATTGGCATGTGTACATGATGGCATAGGGTTTTTAATCTGGCCATCGCTTCCATCAGTTCATCAGAAAAATCCTTGGGATAAGGCGAGGTGAAACGCAGCCATTTCAGTCCTTTTAACTGCAACTTGTCAATTTCCTCCAAAAGTTTAACAAAAGGATATTTACCATATTTTTCAAATTTCTTTGACATTTTATCAGCACGGCTAATGCCATAAGTATTCACTGTCTGCCCCACCAAAGTAATTTCTTTCACCCCTTTTTCTACTAAATTTCCACACTCCGCCAAAACTTCTACAAAATCTCGACTATATTCCCTTCCTCTGGCAAAAGGCACAATGCAGTAAGTGCAAAACTTATCACACCCAGTTTGAATAGGCACAAAAGCGCTAAAATTATTGCTATATTTAGGCTGAATCTTGAAATAATTTTCTACGGTTCCTTCATCTTCTAACGGCTTGATTTTTAACTTTGCTTTGCACTCGCGTAAAACCTGATCCAGTTTACATAAATCTTCAATTCGAAAAACGAAATCTAGATTCTCATGCACTTTTAGCAAGTTATCTTTTAACTCTGAATTTTGCGTACTAGATTTTCTGACCATGCATCCCGTCAAGCCCACCATAAATTTTTTATTTTTTTTCTTAATTTTCAAACTATCGCCAATCAGACCATGCACGCGATCTTCAGGCTTTTGCCGGACAGAACAGCTATTCATGATAAATAAATCCGTCTCCTGCCACCTCTTGGCTGGAACAAATCCCAAATTCTCCAAAACCGCTGAAATTCTCTCTGAATCAGTTATGTTCATCTGGCACCCAAAAGTCTGGATAAAATATTGCATAATAAAAATAAAATTACTTTCAAAATATAACAGACATTTTCTATTTTGCTCAATTTCTTTTTTTGATAAGCTTTTCTAAGCAAGATAAAATATAATTGTTCCTTAATTTAAAATTCAAAATTTCTTTCTCCTCTCTCTGCTATATTCGCCACTTAGCCCTCTGATAAAATTCTTCTACAAAATTTTCTTTAAGGGATTCTAATATTTCCCGATACTGTGGTATTGCGGATGCAGAAACCCACTTGACTCCTAAGGGTAGGAAACGTCGAGGCATTATCAACGGTATGGCGGAGGGGAATTTATGCAATTTCAGTTGTAAATTGATCTGAAGTTAATTTTTCTAACATAATTTGATTAAAAAAGATGGCAAATTACCTTCTTATAAATTCTATGTCAATATCATTAGGACATAATTTTTCTAAATAATCTGCAATTTGACTTATTATGCCATTCAAAGCCACTCTTACAAAATAATGTATATCATATATTCCTTTATCTTCTGCGTATTCTTGATTATGTTGACCATAATTTTTGGAAGCTTTATATATTTTTTCAACTTCTTCAAATAACTGAGTAAGAAACACTTTACGTAATGCTTCAGGCATTTTACGTAATGGATCTTGAAATTCCCAAAAAAATTGATCTTTATCTAAAAATTTATATGAAGATAAAGCTTTTCTATGAACATTACCAGTATGAGCTACTATAGTTTCATTATCAAAAATACAACTAATTTTTTTTGCAACAACTCCTATCAACATACTATATATAGCCGCTATTCTTTGCATTTTATGTAATTCCGATTCATCATCAATATTGTATTGTCTTTTATCTCTTTCCAATAACTGTGCACGTAACTGAGTATCCTTACCAGCTAAACGTTCTTTCATTAATAAATGACCATATCTAGCTCCTAAACCACCTAATCTAGTAATAATTTCCTTAAAAATTTGCCCATTATATGTTAGTGATAACTCACCTAATGGTCTAAGATATAGACCAGCATTCATAGTAAAAGGGTGACCTATTAATTTATGTCTTAAAGTTAAAAAATCTTGTATGGAAGGAGAAATTTCTGCCAACAAATCTTCCTCTATAACTTCATTTATAGGCTGAATCCATTTCAAATAACCAGTTCTAACTAAAACACGAATCAAATTATCATCTTGTACACTCACCAAAGGTCCAACATTTCCTTGTAAATCTTGAAACGCTGATACTATATAATCTAATTCAGACTCATCATCTATCCCTGATACTACTACATAATCTCTATCTTCTTCTCGTCTTCCAAACACAATCAATTGTTTATTAACTTGCGGTAATTTATTTAAATCATCTAAAGTGTATATTTTAGAACTAAAAGTAGGAGGTATCTCTAAATCATTTTTACAATCTACATTATTCATTTATTAAAAATTTATTAAAAAGAGATAAAAAATATCAAATAAATATCAATTTTGTCAAACTAAAACAAAACTTTTTGCCTAAAATTAAAATTTGGGTTTAAATGTAAATGAATTTTAAAAACCTTAATTCAAAATTCAAAATTTAGAATTTAAAATTTCTCAAATGAACTTCTTCCTCGACACCGCCAATCTTAATGAAATCAAAAAATATGCGGAAATGGGCATAGTTGATGGAATCACCACAAATCCTTCATTAATTGCCAAAGAAAGCGTTTCGCTGGAGAAAAGAATCAAGGAAATCGCTGAAGTTATTGATGGACCAATTAGCGCTGAAGTTATCGCAACTGATTTTGAAAATATGGTAAAAGAAGGCAGAAGAAATGCAAGCTGGCATAAAAATGTTTATGTAAAACTTCCAATGACCCCAGATGGACTTCGAGCCTGCAAAGTTTTAACAGCCGAAGGTATTTATACAAATATTACTTTGGTTTTTTCGTTATCACAGGCAGTTATGGCCGCAAAAGCTGGAGCAACTCTCGTAAGTCCTTTTGTGGGAAGACTTGATGATATATCAGAAAATGGGATGCAACTTATTGAAGACATTAGAACCGTTTTTGATAATTACGATTTCAAAACCAAAATTCTTGCCGCAAGCATAAGACATCCAATGCATGTAACAGAGGCCATGAAAATAGGCGCTGATATAGCAACCATGCCAGCCTCCGTCTTTGATCAACTATTCAAACACCCACTTACCGACATAGGCATCAAAAAATTCCTTGATGATTGGGAGAAAGTAAAAAGCATTCAATAAATTTACAACTTTAACCACTATTTTCAGATTGTCCATCACTTTATACCTCAGTATATTTTTAAAAAATCATATCAATCCTAAACTTTTTAATTTTCTGTCTATTTCCCAGGTCTTATAAAAACCATTCCCAATTGATAACACGTCAGCACGATATAAACACACTAAGGCTTGACGTAATTGAGGCTCTACAAATTTAGTATTTAGTTCATTCAAAGCTGATTCTGCTTTGGGTGATAAATTTAATAAATCATCATTGTATTGAGAATTAGATAATATTGTCCCTAATAATTCATCATATCTGATTAAATGTAATATTATTCCATATTCATATGAAGTCAGACCACGTATTTTTTTTAAAATTTTTGATGCTTCCGCCGTATTTGTCACAGCCTGCATCCCATCAGGATTTACTCCAGCCCCAACATCATGTAACCTGGCCGCAAGTCCAATCAAATTTTGAAATGGCTTAGTAAGATTTGATTCTTTTGCAAATCTTAAAGCTTCTTGTTGTGCAAGCAGTAAATGATTTTTCAAACTATGTTCATGTCCAGGACGTGCAAAAGTTTGATATGCTTCCAAATATGAATCATCTGCTAATATCTCTTCGATAGAATGATATGGCTTCATTTTATCACGTAATAATTCATATTCTTCGTATGGGAAAAGAGAAACCCCATCCATAGAAAAAATTGGAATATAAATATCCCCCTGAACAACAGATGCTTTTAATTCTTCTAATTGGGAATTAGCATTATCAGCAGAATCCATTCTATATAATAACGCACCAACTAATGTTTTTGAAATACTGCCAAATATTGCATACCACCCTGTTGTATCTTGGCTATATGCTATAGGAAAAGTATTATTATGTCCGTCAATACATGGATAACAAAAAATAACATTACCATAACTATCAATGGGATTTAGCCCTTTTCTTAGATTATCAAATTTAACACTGTTAGAATGGATATTGTACGTATCAACACAAAAAGGAACTAGATCATGTGAAATAATTTTTCCTGTACATTCACCCGCAAAATTGCCAATAGATAAAATATTTCCTGCTCTGCTTTCCCGTGAAGCGTGAAACATTGTACCGCTTGGGAATCCATTTCTATTGATTGATTCAACAAATTCTTTATTACGAATTGACGCATCTTCACAGTTTTTTGTGTTTCTATCTATTGTTGATGTAGTCCATAATTGTTCTTCTATAAGTTTTGTAAATAGTTCTGTGTCAATTTCATCAGGTTTATATTTTTTGCCAGCTATATCTGAAATTGTAATATGATATTTTTCCCATTTTGCTATTATTTCCTCTTTGTTTTGCTGAAAAATTCTTACTGCTAATTGTGTACGTCGCTTCAATTCCAAATCAATAAAATGTGATTCCTCAAGACTTTCTAAATAAGAATCAAGAAGAGATGAAGGATCATCTGCCTTTGAGAAAACATCCAATACTATAGATGGAGAGTTAAATACTTGTGATATGACATAAGCAATATCATCACTTCGTTTTGTAAGAAAAATATAAAATTTATTTATATCTGTCGACATAAATAAAGTCGTTGAGGTGTTTTCACTTACTATTCCCTGCAATAAAGATTTAGTCTTTGCACAAAATGTCCCAATTGGGTGATCTGTTATTTGATCATAACGAGTACCAAAAAGTTGTAACAAATCAATTGTACCATCTGATTTTTGACTATTTTCCACTAATTCTATTGCTTCTTCTGGTGTCATTGGATAACGAAACAAGTCATAGAAAGTATATTCAGATAGTTTAGTAAAAAAAGAACTATCTTTTTTTATAATTGCTGTTGCCGCCTCCATTTTACTTCTATCACTTAAAAGGCTTCCAAGTAATAATGAGTGATTACTAACATTCAATAAAACATTAAATGTGGAATGTTCAGCTTTTGATCTGTATCCAAATAATGCCTCTATACGTTTTCGTGTTTCTTCAGGTGGAATAATCCTTATTGTAAAATTTTGTTTTATTGGCGTGAAAAATATTGCCGGTAAAAATTCACCATTTGCAGATAAATCTAATATTTTCAACATTTCTTCCTGGCTAAGTCTGGAAAACGGCTCTATTCCTTCTTGTACAGCTAAAACAGCGGCTCTTTTGCCACCATCTCTGCCAGCATGTGCTTGTAAAAAATTAATTGCAGATATCGGATTTGCTTTAGCTAAAATAGGAAAAAATTCTGTCTCATGCCCAGGTGGTATGCGATTAGCAATACATTCTAACATACTCATCTCTTGGCTACCATCACGTCCAATTATCTTTGTTGAAAATATTTTTTTTCTTATTTCAGCATATTTTTGCTCTGTAAAAACTTTTTGACAGTATAAAAAAAGTTGATTAATTGTTTTATAATAAAAAAACTCTGTAAATCCGTCAAAATTATCAATAATATGAGAAGACAAATCCGGATCATCCACAAATGGTTTCTCTGGCAAAAGAGATTCAATATCTTTTGCTAAAAATTGACACATTGCGCCTCTAGATTGGGCAAAATGTTTTAAGATATAGTGTTTATGACTATCATTCAACATTTTTGCCTCTTCATTATTTACAAAATAATTAAATTTTGCTTCTTTTTGAGAAACAGAACCATCTATGAATTTTGACTCAAGATGCGGAAACACTTCAGACACATATGCAACAGATAGGGTAATTGCATCCGGAGTATTGCCAAGCATTTTAGTGAAATATTCTTTTACCAATCCAAGATATTCAATGCTTACCCAATTATGCTCATCATCTTTAGGTAATTTATTCAAATCAGTTGCCGCTTCTGTCAAAATTTCATCATACAATCCATCACGTACTTTATTATATATATCTTCTGGAATTAAATTCTCATTATTTTGAACATTAAGCTTATGTAGATATTCTAAAGGATTTAGACCTGCAATGAGTGCTTGTACGCGAATGTTTTGGATGTATTCAGATATGTCCCCAAGTGGAACTGACAGACTCTCCTTCCCATAATTATCTCCTAATAGAGATGATGTATCAATTTCTTTCATTAATCATAACATTGATTAAAAAGTGATCATAAAATTATATCATAAAATAGATTATTCTAAAAACTCAATCTTATTTATAAACAGGTCCCTCTCTTTGAAGGGATTTAGGGTGAGTTTTCAAAGAATGTTTTTATTTCTTCAAACCAATTTTCGCTTGATCTGTTTTTAGCTCATCGATCTAGTGGCGCTAGACTTGCCAATTCTAACGCTTTCCGTAACGCATTTCTGGCATCAAGTATTTCTCGTGTTTTCGCCTCATCATCTACCGGCCCTTCTCTTACAGTTTGCATTTGATAATTTAGGTCATAAATTCCTTTTGACAACTCAGGAGAAATAACTGTAGGGGCTCTGGCTCTGGTAACTTTTCTGACATAAAAATATTTTTTAGCCAATAGGGTACTCATACCGTAATACTTCTCCCTCTTCCTGTCAAGTTTTAATTGATTGTATTTAATCAACTTCATTTATTAAGATGAGTTTTTGGGATATAAAATAGAAAAGTAACATTTATTAAAATGTTTAAATTAAACACACAACATCTTTTTCAAATCTCATCTGAGCATGGCATTTCAAAAAAAGAATTTGAAAGTAAAGCAAATTTAATCAAGCCTTATCTTCAAAAAATCCATGCACAAAAACAAGGCTTTTATTCTGTGATTGACGACAAAAATGTAGTTAAAAGCATCAATGATTTTGCAAAAAATCTGAAAGGACAATTTGATGATATTGTGGTTTTAGGAATTGGCGGATCAGCTCTTGGAACAATTTGTTTGCAACAAAGTCTTAAAAATCTTTTTGAAAATTGTCATTCCTGTGAAAGCAGGAATCTTAAATCCTCCAACAGTAAGATTCCTGCTTCCGCAGGAATGACAGAAAAAGAAAAAAATCCAAATCTTCATATCATCGACAATATTGATCCAGAGCTAATCTCCGAACTTGATCAAATTTTAGATTATAAAAAAACTCTGTTTATAGTCGTAACTAAATCTGGAAGCACACCCGAAACCCTTGCCCAGTATTTCTATTTCAGACAAAAATGTGATAACCAAAAATTAAATCCAAAAAAACATTTTGTATTTATAACTGATCCAAAACTTGGTTTGCTTCGAAAAATTGCTAATGAAGAAAAAATACCAATTTTTGATGTGCCAGAGAATGTTGGAGGAAGATTTTCAGTTTTAACTGCAGTTGGGCTATTACCTGCAAAATTAATTGGAATAAATATTGAAAAACTTCTCAAAGGCGCTCAAAAAATGCGTGATTTATTTTTATCAGAAAATTTCGCCAAAAATCTATCTTTTCAAATCGCAACAATTCAATATCTGCTTTCCAAAAAACAAAAAACTATCACCGTTATGATGCCTTACGCGCAAAAATTAATTAAATTTTCAGACTGGTATAGACAACTTTTGGCAGAAAGTATTGGTAAAGCTCAAGATAACAATGGAAAAACTATAAATGTTGGATTAACTCCAATTAATTCTCTAGGCGTAACTGATCAGCATTCACAAAGTCAATTATATATGGAGGGTCCAAATGATAAATTTTTCATATTCATCAAAGTTTTAAATCATGGTCAAAAAATCCCTATACCCTATGCTCCTGAGCTTGAATACCTAAAAAATGTCGATTTTCAAAAACTTCTCCACACTGAAATGCAGGGAGCAATGCAGGCTCTTACCAAAAATAACCGTCCAAATATTTTAATTGAAATCAATAAAATTGAGGAAGAAAATTTAGGTGAATTATTTATGCTTTTCGAAGGATCAATTGCTTTTCTTGGTGAATTTTTCAACATCAACGCTTTCGATCAACCAGGAGTAGAGTTATCAAAAATTCTGACAAAAAAATTGTTAGGGCAAAAATCATCAAATCGCTTGAGCTTGAGATATTCCCTCCTGTAAATTTTATAAAGCTTCCATTCTCTGGCTCATTTCCTTGATTGTTCTAAATTAATTTCCCAAAAACCATTGGATTTTAGCTCAATTTTAGTTAATCTTAAGTCGATCTTTCTATACTTTATATTCTATGTCTTACGACCACCAACAAATAGAAAAAAAATGGCAAAATTTCTGGTATACAAGCAATATTTTCAAAGCTAATGATGACCCAAATGATAAAAAAGAAAAAATGTACATTCTTGACATGTTCCCCTATCCATCAGGAGCAGGCCTTCATGTCGGCCATCCAGAAGGTTATACGGCAACAGATATAATTTCCAGATACAAAAGAATGAATGGCTATAACGTCCTTCATCCAATGGGCTGGGATGCTTTTGGTTTACCTGCTGAGAATTACGCGATTAAAACCAAAATTCATCCAGATAAATCAACTCATGACAATATCAAAACTTTTACCAAACAAATTAAATCACTTGGATTTAGTTATGATTGGGATAGAGAAATTGCAACTTGCGATGCTGATTATTACAAATGGACTCAATGGTGGTTTTTATTTCTTTATAAAAACGGATTAGCTTACAAAAAACAAGCTCCAGTTAATTATTGCGAAAGTTGTAAAACTGTTTTGGCAAATGAACAAGTTGTAGATGGTAAATGTGAAAGATGTAAAAATGACGTATTACCAAAAAATCTTAATCAATGGTTTTTTAAGATTACAGATTTTATTGATGATAATGATAAGACTAGTGGTTTATTAAACGGATTAGAAAAAATTGATTGGCCTGAAAGTACAAAAATAAGTCAAAAAAATTGGATTGGTAGAAGTGAAGGTATAAACTTTAAACATAAAGTTAAAGATTTAAATATTGAATTTGAAGTTTATGATTCTGTACCACAAACTTTTTTAGCTCAAACATTTGTAATTATTGCCCCAGAGCATCCAATGGTTAAAGAGTTAGTGAAGGGAACTGAATATGAAAAAAAAGTGATGGGATTTGTTGATAAAGTAAAACATAAAAAAGCTATTGGTAGATTTAATATTGAAAATGATATGGAAGGAATTTTTACTGGGCGATATTCGGAAAATTATATGGGAACAGGTCGAGATTTACCTATTTGGGTAGCAAGTTTTGCGTTAATGGATTATGGGACAGGTATTGTTGGATGTAGTGCACATGATGAACGTGATTTTGCTTTTGCTAAAAAATATAATATTGATTTAAAACCAGTAATGTTTCCAAAAGATCAATTAGAAGCTGAAAAAATAAAAAATTTAGAATATTGTTATTGCAAAGATCCTGAAGGGGTAATGGAATTACCAGAAAAATTTAAAGGAAGAAAATGGGGAGAAGTAAGAAATGATATTATTAATTATATTGTGGAAAAAGATTTTGGAAGAAAAAATATTAATTATAAAATGCGCGACTGGCTTGTTTCCCGTCAAAGATACTGGGGAGCTCCAATTCCAATTATTTATTGTGAAAGTTGTGGCGAAGTTCCTGTACCTGAAAAAGATTTGCCTGTTTTACTTCCAACAGATGTCGATTTCATGCCAACTGGGGAATCTCCATTACTCAAATCAAAAACTTTCCATGATGTTAAATGTCCGAAATGTGGATCTGAAAAAGCAAAAAGAGAATCAGATACAATGGACACTTTTGTCTGCTCAAGCTGGTATTTCTGGAGGTTTATTGATCCTAGAAATCTGAAAGAATTTGCTGGTAAAGATTTAATGAAAACCTGGGGAAATGTTGATCTTTATGTCGGAGGGGCAGAACATACAGTTCTTCATCTCCTTTACGCCAGATTTTTCTGTAAAGTTTTGCACAAATATGGATACATTGATTATGACGAACCTTTCCAGAAATTACGTCATCAAGGCATGATTCTTGGCGAGGATAACGAAAAAATGAGTAAATCTCGAGGGAATGTAATCAATCCAGATCAAATTGTGGAAAAATTTGGTGCTGACAGTCTTCGACTGTATGAAATGTTTATGGGTCCATTCAAAGATGTCAAACCATGGTCAAGCAAAAGTCTTGAAGGAATTTATAGATTTCTAAATCGTGTCTGGAAACTATCTGAAAACATCCCCCTTGATAAAGGGGGCTTGGGGGATTCTCTCGAACAACTCCGCCATTTCACAATCAAAAAAGTCACACAAGACATTGAAAACTTTGATTTCAACACCGCAATCAGCCAAATGATGATTTATAGCAATGCAATGCAAGATGCATTAAATGCCCCCTTGATAAAGGGGGTTGGGGGGATTTATTTGGAAGACATCGAAACTCTTACTCTTCTCCTCTCCCCTTTTGCCCCACACATTACAGAAGAAATCTGGCACGAATTCCTTGGCAACAAAGAAACTATTCAAAACACTCCTTGGCCAAAATTCGATGAAAACAAATCTCAGAAAAAAGAAATCGAACTTGTCATCCAAATCAACGGCAAACTCCGTGGCAAACTAATCTGCTCTCCAGACATTTCAAAAGATGACGCCTTAAAACAAGCCAAAGAATTAGATGAAATAAAAAAATATTTAGACGGCCATGAACTTAAAAAAGAAATTTTTGTACATGGGAAGTTGGTGAGTTTAGTTATTTAGATTATTCTTCAGAACATTGTTTCCCATTACCTGATAAACCTATTAAATATTCTTGAGTTGCAGTTATCTCAAATATATGATCTACTCCACCTCCTAATACTAAATTATTGTATAATTGTGGTGTAGAAGTATTCCCAGCTAGCATACTTAAATTTGTTGTTTGAAAAGCCCCTTTATCTGTTGCAATCAATAATTGATCTTGATCTTTTCCTGTTAATTTAAATTCTTTTACACATACTTCACTCGATGTTTGTCCATCTGCTAATTCATTCACAATACAAGCTCTAATCCCAACTATAGTACTAACAATCAGTGTTAATGTAAGAAAAAGATTTCGCGCAATTGGTCCTTGTCTATCATAATATTCATCCCAAATTTTTATTGCATCTGAATTATGTAGCTTAAGAGCCATAAATGTAGGATCGATTAAGAAAAATTAACATAACATTCTACATTAGAAATGTCAAATTTTTCGTTATAAATATGGATCAAAGCGGAAACTGGTTTGAAGAAAAAATTCATGAAAAAGCCAGAAATGTAGGATATTATTTGTCGTAAGCGTCATACCAGCGAAGGCTGGTATCCAGTAAACACACTTATTATTTATGGATAAAACTTATTTTGTGGATATTATTGCTAATAAACGTAATGGTACTTTATTTGTTTTAACTAACTTCTCGACATTATAAATTTCTACACTATCGACGTTAGTCCTCTACTGGATTCCTGCCTTCGCAGGAATGACGGCTGACGATAAATTAAAATTTCTTCAAACCATTTTCTGCTTGATCCGGTTTTTCAGTTTTTCTTGCAATCTTCTTGGATGGGCATATGCTTACTTTTGCTAAATATTTTAACTTAAATTTATGTTAACTCATAAACTCGTTGCAGTTCTTAATAAAAAAATTGAAATAGGCAAAGCAATGAATGCTCTTGCCCATATGAGCATTGGACTCGCTAATCTTTGTAAAGACAAAGATATGGGAGTAATTAATTATGAAGATTCTGATGGTGGGGCTCATTTTGCCTCAAAATATCCTTATATAATTCTTAAAGCGGATAATTCAAATAAAATCAGAACTCTTCGCAATACTTTAATTGAGAAAAAAATTCCATTTGCTTCTTTTACAAATGCCATGACTATTGGGACATGGGAAGAACAAGTTGCTAAATCAAAAGCTACAAAAGAAATAGATTTAGAATATTATGGCGTTTGTATGTTTGGTGAAAAAAGTGATTTAGATGAACTTACTCGCAAATTTTCTTTGTGGAATTAAAATAAATAATTAAGCACTATTTATTTTAAAAATTTTATAGTAATCTATAAATGTTAATATTTATTTTTTAAAAAACTTATATGGGTGGCAAAGGAGACAACGCAAAAGGGAGTAAAAACAATAAACCCAAACTAACTGCTAAACAGAAACAGGAGAAGAAAAAAAATAAGAAGAAAAATTAAATAAAAAGTTTACAGGTTTTTTTATCCATTGTGTTTTGTCTTACATAAAGAGTAATCTTGGTAAGCGTTTTTTAAATTTTAATAATTACTGTATGAGAAATTTTAAGGATAACAAGTTTAGCAAAAAAAGTGCTGGACGTCCATTTAATAAATCTAGCCGTTTTGGCCGAGATGAAGTTGAAATGCATAAAGCAATTTGTGATAAATGCGGCAACCCCTGCAAAGTGCCATTTAAACCAAGCAATAACAAGCCGGTTTATTGCAGTAGTTGTTTCCAAAAAGGAGAGACCGACTCTTATAACCCCAGGAAATCATTTTCGCCTAAATCAACAGAGGTTTCTCGAAAAGATTTCGAGGAACTTAATAGCAAACTGGATCATATCCTTGAAATCCTTGAAGGAGAACAACTCTAGTTTCTCCATATATTGTTTTTTATCGTAAATGCAACTCATTGCTACCTGCGCCTTCGGACTAGAAAAACTTGTTTATGATGAAATTAAAGCTCTTGGCCTGTGGGTAATAAAAAATGAAGACGGCAGAGTCACTTTTGAAGGCGATGAGGAAGCTTTAATCAAAGCTAATCTCTGGCTACGTTGCGCTGACCGGGTTTTAATCAAAATTGATGAATTTGAGGCTAAAACTTTTGACGAACTTTTTGATCAGACAAATCAACTCGAATGGGAAAAATATATTGAAGCTAATGATGCTTTTCCCATCAAAGCCACTAGTGTTAAATCAGCGTTGCACTCAGAACCAGCCATCCAAAGCATCATAAAAAAAGCCGTGGTTAAAAGATTGCAAAAACAATACAAACTGGAAACTTTAGCAGAAAACTCAGGCGCCAGTTATCAAATTATCATTAAAGCCAACAAAGATCATTTTCTGGTGGCCATTGATAGTTCAGGGGAAAGCCTGCACAAAAGAGGATATAGGACCAGAGCTAATTTAGCGCCGATCAAAGAAACCCTGGCCGCCGCCATGGTCAAATTATCTGATTGGACGCTTGAAAAAACTTTGATTGATCCTTTTTGCGGTAGTGGCACAATCGGCATTGAAGCAGCTTTAATGGCCTGCAACATCGCTCCCGGTCTCAATCGAACCTTTGCCTTTCAGCGTTGGCCATGGCTGATAAAAGAAAATTTTATCAAAATCCATAATGAAACCAAAGCAGGTATAAAAACCATCGCCAAATTGCCCATCTATTGTTTTGACATTGATGCGGAAGTTCTAAAAATAGCGGCAGTTAATGCCAAAAACGCTGGATTTAACAATCTCCATTTCAAACGTGCGGATTTTCGCCAACTTAACTTCAGTCAGTTCTTAAATTGTACCTTCATCACTAATCCTCCTTACGGCGAAAGGATGGGAGAAAAAGCAGAAATTGAAAATATGTATCGCGAATTGGGGACTCAATTTGCCAAAACTAAAAACTCATCATTATTCCTGATCACTTCACACGAAAATTTCCCCACCCTTTTTGGTTACAAAGCGAATAAAAATCGTAAACTTTTTAATGGTCATATTCGTTGTTATTTATACTCATATTTCTAATAAAAGACAATATTTATCTAAAAAAGCTAATAAATAAAAAACTGTTTAGCTTGTTTTTCCGTATAAAACAGAATAGCCTAGAAAACCAAATAGTTATTTTCTAATTTTATATTTATGTTTAAAAAATATTTTCTTTTACTCTCAATTTTAATCGTTTTTATATCAAACGCTAATTTAGCTTTTGCAAATAGCATGAATTTCAACGAGTACATGAACAAAACTAATATTGATCAACAACTTTCAACGGCAATCAACCAAAATACACAAAATATTACTCAAAATATGATAAGCGGTGGATCATCAGAAAAATCCATTAGCGATAGCACAATTGTTCCCTATCCATACCCTAATAATGGCATTTATATCTCTATTTCCTTAATAACAAAAGCCACACCTAATGAAATTTATGTTGATGGTTCTTATTACAATTCAAATTATTCCACAGCAGAAGAAGCAAAAACCGATCTTAAATCAAAATATGAAAATGTAAAAAATGCCGTTAAAAATTATGGCACGATTGTTCTTAATTCCATGAATGTTTATCCTCAATCAAATTATTTTTATAACGAAGATAACACAACAACTGAAAATATATCTTATTCGGGTGATTTAAGCTTGAAAGTCACTTTGATTCAAGCCTCAAAACTAGAAGATATTAAAAACATTATGCTAGATAATGGATTAAACTCATGGGTGTCAGCTAACGTCAGTGAAGAGAATATAATTGATGCGGAAATGGCAGCAGTGCAAAAAATTAAAAATCTTTTAGCTAAAAAAATTAAATTATATGAAACATTGTTAGATAAAAAACTCACTACTCTATCTTCTATTGATTTATATGCTTGGGCTGGTTCTAATATTGACGTTGAAAAAAATACTGTCGATCTCACTATCAATGTTAACGCCACCTACCTTACCGAATAAGACTATTAAAGCCTTTTACAACTGATACAAATTTATTTTATTTTATAAGTTTCTATTTCTGCGTATTCAGGACTGACGGTGCTTTGAAGATGCAAAGTCAGAGGCTGCACAAAACCAGTTTTATCAGCCAACTCCGTTGTCATCGCAATCATCACAACTGGAGATCGTTTGGAAGCTTCTTCTGAAGAAGCTAATCCTGGATCTTCCAATGGAGAAATATAAAATTTCAAGTCCGTAATATTAATATCAAAAGAAGACAATGGCACAAAATCTTCATAATATTGATTAATGCTGGTTAAAGGTAAACGATTTTGATTAAAATCATCTTTATTAGGAGTCAAGCCAACAGTACAAGTGAATTTGCTACTGCAAGTCCATTGATCAATCAGTGAATCGTTATTGCTATCCTTTCCATCCATTTGCACATAAGCTAAAACCCAAATATTTTTAGAAGAATCATTGCTGTCAGGAATCAATTCTCTGACAAAAATCGTTTTCTCTCGTCCATCGGTAGAAATAAGATACATTTGTAAATTTTCCGAAAGATTACTGCCGCCAGTGCATTTCTTCAAACTACCATAGGTAGAATCATCGCAAAAAGCACTGGCATAATTTTCATTATAAGCCACTTCCGGCCTTTTATCGGCGCTGTAAGGATTATAACCAGTCCACTGATCTCGTCCAGCAGTAGTTGACCCGCACGGACCTAAATCATTTGGCGGCACCCCTAACAACAAAGATTCCAAGCTGTTATTACCATCACTAAAATCAGTGCAATTTTCCCCAGGATTCACAAAACGAGTAGCATAAATGTTATAATTTCCTCCAAAAGCACCTCCCAAAACATTTTGATTGTAGTTTTCACTATAATCAACTACATGATCCTTGATTGCCTGTGTCAAAATTTCCATAACCAACCTGCTTTCATTATAAAGCAAATTTTCTTTACTAATCCTATCCCTAGATCGAACGACATTGCTAAAAGTAGTTAATGCGGTCAACATAACGCTAGACAAAATTGCAATGCTGATCGTTAATTCCACCAGGGTATAAGCTTTTTTTATTCTAAAATCTCTCTCCATAAATTTATTAGTGTAAAAATTTAAATCTATAATACTACACAAATTAAAATTTCACAAAAATCTTATTGCAATAATGTTGCAATCAAAAATTTATTTAACAATTATCAATCAACCTTGCGCAACGGTGCAATATTTAAAGCTAACTTCTTAACCCCAAACTGAGGATCTTCAAATTTAATAGTGGCAATGTCACCAACAGTAGAAATTATTTTGCCTATCCCAAACACTTTATGATCGACAATATCGTTAACTTTAAAAGCAATTCTTTCTTCTCCCAAAACACTTTCATCAGGTATCTTTTTATTACCAAAATTTTCAATAGAAATAGAATATCCACTAAAAACGTTTTTTTGGAAATTATAATCTACCAAGTCCTCCCCTATATCTTCAATAAACTGGCTAGGGGCATTAGCATTATATTGTCCATATAACAGTCTTTCGTTAGCGTAAATAATATATAAGTTTTCTTTAGCTCTAGTCATGCCGACATACATCAGACGACGTTCCTCTTCCAGCTCTTCCGGATCAAACAGCGAATTAGTATGAGGTAAAATGCCCTCCTCTGCTCCGGCAATAAACACAGTATTAAATTCTAAACCTTTGGCAGAGTGCAAAGTCATAAGAGTCACGGCATTATCTTCGACTTTCAAATTATCCAAATCAGAAATCAAAGCCACTTCCTCCAAAAAAGTCGCCAAAGAAATGCCTGGTTCCAGGCCATCATACTTACTGGCTACCGAAATAAGTTCCATTAAATTTTCATAGCGAGACTGCGCTTCTTTACTGTTATCATTTAATAAAAATTCTTTATAATTTGTACGATGAATCACTTGTTTTATAAGACCTGACGCTCCAAAATCAGCATTTTCTTTTCTTAACTCTTCTATCAAATTTACAAAACTGCGAAGACTTTCTTGCTTGGGAAGGCTTAAAAAATCCGGATTTCGCATTACCGTAAATAAATGCTGACCTGTAATATAGGCCTGATTTTGAATCTGCACCAAAGTCTGCGCGCCAATTTTCCTAGAAGGGGTGTTAATGATCCGAAGCAAACTCAAAGAATCATTAGGATTTTGAATCACTTTTAAGTAAGCAATTAAATCTTTAATTTCTTTTCTTTCATAGAATTTAACTCCGCCGACAATTTTGTAAGGCATGCCAAAACGTAGCATTGTTTCTTCCAAAATTCTGGATTGAGCGTTAGTGCGATAAAGAATTACAAAGTCATTATATTGAGGGGATTCGTAACTTTCCAGAAGTTTTTGTATCTCTCGAATAATCAATTCTCCTTCATGTTTTTCATTAAAAGCCTTATATACTTTAATTTTTGGACCTTCTGTATTTTCCGTCCACATTTCTTTATCTTTTCTCAATTTATTTTTTACAATCACATGATGAGCAGCTTTAAGAATGTTTTTTGTCGAGCGATAATTTTGTTCTAATTTGATCATTTTAGTCTCAGGGTAATCTTTTTCAAAATCCAAGATATTCTGAATATTAGCACCACGAAAGCTATAGATAGATTGATCACTATCGCCAACCACACAAATATTTCTATATTTTTTAGCGAGCAGGTTAGTCAAAACGTACTGAGCATGATTAGTATCCTGATATTCATCCACCAAAATATATTTAAATTTTTCTTGATAATGATCCAAAATAGCCGGATTTTTTTGCCAAATCTCCACTGTTTTCATAATCAAATCATCAAAATCAAAAGCCTGATTCAAAGCTAATCTTTTCTGATATTCAACATACATCTCCCCTACTTTCATATGAAACTCATTCCCCGCTTTTACATGATATTTATCAGGAGAAATCAGTTGATTCTTGGCATTAGAGATAGCCGCCAATATGGCTTTAGGATTAATCTTTTTTGGATCAACCCTAAAATATTCCATGATGTTTTTTATCAAAGCCACACTATCCGCCGTATCATAAATTGTAAATTGATTTTCATAACCGATTAAGTGAGCTTGTTCTTTCAAAATCCTCACACAAACAGAATGGAATGTCCCCATATTTACCTTCAACCCTTCATCTTGATGTAAATTTAAAAGCTTTCTCACCCGCTCTTTCATTTCATTAGCGGCTTTATTGGTAAAAGTTACCGCCAAAATATTCCAGGGTTTAACCCCTTTTTCAATTAACTTCGCAATCCTATGAGTCAAAACCTTGGTTTTACCGCTACCGGCCCCCGCAATTATCAACAAAGGACCTTCCGTAGCATTCACCGCCTCGATTTGTTTGCCATTAAGCACTTCTCAAAAATTTTAAATCTTAAATAGTAAAATCACTTTAGTATATATTTCTATTTTTGGATATAAAATTTTAAAACAATGTCCGATTATAAATTCTCCATTGCCAACACAAGAATTTTCACAATCTGTGAATTAGTGATATTAGTGGTAGGCCTAAAAAAACCATCACTGTATCCGCCAACAATTTTTTGCTTATAAGCATACAAAACATATGGAGCATACCATTGATCTAAATCAATATCAGAAAAAGGATTAGATTTTAAATCAAAATAATTTAACAGATTAATATCATAAAGATCTGGAATATCAGCATCTAACGCTGTTAGTACCATCTTTAACACCTCTACTCTGTTTGCTTTGGCATTAGCTTTGAAGCTACCATCAGAATATCCTCGAATCACTGCCTTATCTTTAAAATATTGTAAGTAATCAGCGTATTTATTTTCTTTTTTAAAATCTGTAAATGGATCTCCTTCAATATCTGTCGGCAATTTAACTTGCATTAAATCGCCCATCGCTACAATGACTTCCAGTCTACTCATATCTTCATCAACATCTAATAATTGCGGCGCCATAAATTTAAGCTCGTTAATATAAGCTTTTTGAATATCCAATAACTGACGATAATAATCACTGGCCCAATGATTGGCTAAATGCTCATCAATATATTCTTCAACCTGATCTATCTCAGTTGGGAAAAGAGTGGCTTTAACTGAAATACTTTGAATGGTGTCTACGATTTGCACTTGCTCATCTTGAGTGTTTTTATTGTCTGTTGTTGTTTCACTTACAGTTTCTTTACTGCTAGAGCCTGTTGCTTTTGGGACAGCACTTTGATGTAATGAATTGTCACTAGATGATTCTCGTTGTAATCGACTACTGCTACCACTACTACCGCCTGGTGATGAAGATGGAGAAGGTGCTTGTTGTTGCTCCTCTTCCTCTTGTTCTTCTTCTTCAGCTTCTATGGTAAAAGAACTTACCGTGGTGCTTACATAATGACTGTAGGTATCCAGAGCTTTTATTTTTATATAATAAGTTGTTCCAATTGTTAAATTTGAGATATCTAAACTATTTGTACTCATTGTTGCTAAGGTATTTTCATCATTATCATCTATTGAGATAACATCTTCGCTTTCATTTGTTACTTCATCTTGATTATCTGAGTAATATACAATGTAGTTACTAAAATTCGTTTCAACTGTTAACGCAGTCCAAGTTAATGAAACTGTGCTTTGGCCTTGAGTAGTTGATATTTGTAAATTATCAAGTCCAACTGGATTTAAATTGTCCAAAGTGAATGTATCACTGCAGAGTTCAGAACCATCTTCTTTAAGGTCGTTAGCAATGATACAAATTTTAAAATTAGAACTATTGGCGGCGCTTTCATTAATTGCGCTATTCCAAGTAAAACTTAATTGATTTGCAGTTGATGAACTTTCCACATAATCATTACTTGCTCCTATTTGATATGTTTCATTATTATCAACAGTAATGGTCCCTATTTGATTTGTGCCGCTAACAGTACTATCAAGATTTGCTGATGACTGGGCGGCTCCTTCGTCATACAAAATTTTTAATTTAAGATTGTCTTCATCATTATCA